>NZ_CP051461.1:1607500-2350895 GCF_012584515.1 Polaromonas vacuolata
TGATTCATTTCAATTATTGGCTGTTCTTTAAAAATTTATAGAGTTAAATTAGCGTCGTTAGCGGAAACTGCACATTCGTAAAGGTTTAGTGCAGACCGTGCCGCTAGCGACATAGTAGTAAATAATTTTTTGATTGCGTCAAAAGAAACTTTTAATTTCGATAGTAATTTATTGAATAATTGGAAGATACGGCATAACGCGTGTGGTGTAAGACCACACAATCATTCCTTGAAGATAGCTTATGAGAAATCAAAGTTATAGGGTCAAGCGAATAAGAGCATATGGTGGATGCCTAGGCAATGATAGGCGACGAAAGACGTGATAGCCTGCGATAAGCTTCGGGGAGCTGGCAAATTAGCTTTGATCCGGAGATTTCTGAATGGGGAAACCCACCCTTCGGGGTAACGCTGACTGAATACATAGGTCTGCGTGGCGAACCGGGTGAACTGAAACATCTCAGTAGCTCGAGGAAAAGACATCAACCGAGATTCCGAGAGTAGTGGCGAGCGAAATCGGAAGAGCCTGCAAGTAATAGCAAGAGTGTTAGCAAAGCAGCATGGAAAGGCTGACCATAGTGGGTGATAGTCCCGTATGCAAAAACACACTTGTGGTACTAAGCTTGCGAGAAGTAGGGCGGGACACGTGAAATCCTGTCTGAATATGGGGGGACCATCCTCCAAGGCTAAATACTCATCATTGACCGATAGTGAACTAGTACCGTGAGGGAAAGGCGAAAAGAACCCCGGGAGGGGAGTGAAATAGATCCTGAAACCGTATGCTTACAAAAAGTAGGAGCCTGGAAACGGGTGACTGCGTACCTTTTGTATAATGGGTCAGCGACTTACATTCAGTGGCAAGGTTAACCGAATAGGGAAGCCGTAGAGAAATCGAGTCCGAATAGGGCGACAGTCGCTGGGTGTAGACCCGAAACCAAGTGAGCTATCCATGGCCAGGATGAAGGTGCGGTAACACGCACTGGAGGTCCGAACCGACTAGTGTTGCAAAACTAGCGGATGAGCTGTGGATAGGGGTGAAAGGCTAAACAAACTTGGAAATAGCTGGTTCTCTCCGAAAACTATTTAGGTAGTGCCTCAAGTATTACCATCGGGGGTAGAGCACTGTTTTGGCTAGGGGGTCATGGCGACTTACCAAACCAAGGCAAACTCCGAATACCGATGAGTACAGCTTGGGAGACAGAGCACCGGGTGCTAACGTCCGGACTCAAGAGGGAAACAACCCAGACCGCCAGCTAAGGTCCCTAAAATTGGCTAAGTGGGAAACGAAGTGGGAAGGCTATAACAGTCAGGATGTTGGCTTAGAAGCAGCCATCATTTAAAGAAAGCGTAATAGCTCACTGATCGAGTCGTCCTGCGCGGAAGATGTAACGGGGCTAAGCCAGTTACCGAAGCTGCGGATGTGCAATTTATTTGTACGTGGTAGGAGAGCGTTCTGTAAGCCTGTGAAGGTGGTGGTGTAAACCCTGCTGGAGGTATCAGAAGTGCGAATGCTGACATGAGTAGCGTTAAAGGGGGTGAAAAGCCCCCTCGCCGTAAGCGCAAGGTTTTCTACGCAACGTTCATCGGCGTAGAGTGAGTCGGCCCCTAAGGCGAGGCAGAGATGCGTAGCTGATGGGAAACAGGTCAATATTCCTGTACCGATGTGTAGTGCGATGTGGGGACGGAGAAGGTTAGCTCAGCCAACTGTTGGATATGTTGGTTCAAGCCTGTAGTCATGCCTGGTAGGAAAATCCGCCGGGCTTAGATGAGGGGTGATAACGAGTGTGCTTGCACACGAAGTGAGTGATACCCTGCTTCCAGGAAAAGCCACTAAGCTTCAGCTACACACGACCGTACCGCAAACCGACACTGGTGCGCGAGATGAGTATTCTAAGGCGCTTGAGAGAACTCAGGAGAAGGAACTCGGCAAATTGACACCGTAACTTCGGAAGAAGGTGTGCCTTTGGTAGGTGAACCATTTACTTGGGGAGCCGAGAAAGGCTGCAAAAAATCGGTGGCTGCAACTGTTTATTAAAAACACAGCACTCTGCTAAGACGAAAGTCGACGTATAGGGTGTGACGCCTGCCCGGTGCTGGAAGATTAAATGATGGGGTGCAAGCTCTTGATTGAAGTCCCAGTAAACGGCGGCCGTAACTATAACGGTCCTAAGGTAGCGAAATTCCTTGTCGGGTAAGTTCCGACCTGCACGAATGGCGTAATGATGGCCACACTGTCTCCTCCTGAGACTCAGCGAAGTTGAAATGTTTGTGATGATGCAATCTCCCCGCGGAAAGACGGAAAGACCCCATGAACCTTTACTGTAGCTTTGTATTGGATTTTGAACAGACCTGTGTAGGATAGGTGGGAGGCTTTGAAGCCGGGACGCTAGTTTCGGTGGAGCCAACGTTGAAATACCACCCTGGTGTGTTTGAGGTTCTAACCTAGGTCCATTATCTGGATCGGGGACAGTGCATGGTAGGCAGTTTGACTGGGGCGGTCTCCTCCCAAAGTGTAACGGAGGAGTTCGAAGGTACGCTAGTTACGGTCGGACATCGTGACGATAGTGCAATGGCATAAGCGTGCTTAACTGCGAGACTGACAAGTCGAGCAGATGCGAAAGCAGGACATAGTGATCCGGTGGTTCTGTATGGAAGGGCCATCGCTCAACGGATAAAAGGTACTCTGGGGATAACAGGCTGATACCGCCCAAGAGTTCATATCGACGGCGGTGTTTGGCACCTCGATGTCGGCTCATCTCATCCTGGGGCTGTAGCCGGTCCCAAGGGTATGGCTGTTCGCCATTTAAAGAGGTACGTGAGCTGGGTTTAAAACGTCGTGAGACAGTTTGGTCCCTATCTTCCGTGGGCGCTGCAGATTTGAGGAAGCCTGCTCCTAGTACGAGAGGACCGGAGTGGACGAACCTCTGGTGTACCGGTTGTCACGCCAGTGGCATTGCCGGGTAGCTAAGTTCGGAAGAGATAACCGCTGAAAGCATCTAAGCGGGAAACTCGTTTCAAGATGAGATCTGCCGGGGCCTTGAGCCCCCTAAAGAGTCGTTCAAGACCAGGACGTTGATAGGCAGGGTGTGGAAGCGCAGTAATGCGTTAAGCTAACCTGTACTAATTGCTCGTGAGGCTTGACCCTATAACTTTGAAAGTCTCGAATTGATTGTGGAGACACAGGCAGTTTGTGAATCAAGGTGTTATGCCAAGTTGACGCATTCAAGAAAACAAAAAGACACGCTGTGCAGCAGGCATGGTGTGCATTTACTACGACAAAAGCTAATTTGCTCTATAGATTCGATGGGCTGAGGGTGCGCTGCTGGTTAAACCCTGGTGCGCACGGACTCAGTCGATCAAAAAGTTATGCCTGATGACCATAGCAAGTTGGTACCACTCCTTCCCATCCCGAACAGGAAAGTGAAACGACTTAGCGCCGATGATAGTGCGGATTCCCGTGTGAAAGTAGGACATCGTCAGGCTCTTATGCCTAGACTGGCCCAGTTGATCTTGTGATCGACTGGGCTTTTCTTTTTTGTGCTCTCGACATTCTGTCGACAAGCACCACCTATATATTCTATTTTTTTAACCTTGCTTAAACGTGTTGGGTTTGTTTGCGTATCCAGAACGCTCTATGAAGACTCGTGTTTCATATTGATTTGGTTTTCGCCTAATGCAGCGCAGCGCAATGCTAAGCATGTGATGTCATCTGATTGTTCTGCACCTTGTGCAAAATTTTCTACTGCTTGAAGCACTCTCATGACAGCTTCTTCTGGAGAATTACTAACATTACCTTTGAATAGATCTGCCAATCTGTTGCTGCCAAACTCATCTTCAGTGGTGTTGATTGCTTCAGTAACGCCGTCTGAATACATCAGTAGCAAATCACCTGGTTGCAACCGTGTGATTCCTTGCTTGTAAATACTCCCTTCTATAACTCCTAGAGCAATGCCTTTAGTTGGCGCTAACCATTCCACTTGTCCGTCTTGGCGAATTAGCATAGGCGGTGGGTGACCTGCGTTGATATAGTTCAGGCTGCCGTCTTTTGGGTTGTAGCGTGCAAAGAGTGTTGTGACAAACATGCAGTTTTCGTTGTCCTCGCAAAGTCCCTCGTTAACTTTTTCAACGATTGCACCTAGACCTTGCTCACTATGAATTGCAATTGTGCGCAGCAGTGTTTTCGATAGCATGCCGAATAGTCCTGCAGAAATTCCCTTGCCGCTTACGTCTGCCACCACCATGTTGCGCATGCCGTCAATTTCAAAGTGGTCATAAAAATCGCCCCCCACATCTTTCGCTGCTCGCATAGTGCCCCATAGTGAAAAGCGTGTATCTGCTGGCCAGTGTCTGGGTAATATTGATTGCTGTAGTTTGGCGGCGATATCGATTTCACGACGTAAGCTACTTAATTGTAATGATTCTCGAAAAGCCTTGGCAATTGCATCAAACCAAGGCCGCCAAGCTTGAGGCACTAATGGAATAGGCCCTGGCCTGAAGTTGGACTCGGCCACTAAATAAGCCACTAACTTAGCTGCTGGACTAACAAATTCACGTGAAGTCACTACGTAGGTCACGGCCATCAGCAATGCCAAGCCCAACAGTACAGCCAGCATATCGCCGCCACGATCAAGTAGTATTTTTTCCCAAAGTGTTATGCGGGGTACGCTAAAAACCAATTGCCAAGGTGCGGCGACAAAAGCCCTGCGCAGCACAATATCACTGCCTACTGTTGCCGTTTTTGAGTTTGGAAGCGCGTTGAGTGCGGCAATCGATGCCAAGGTTTTTGGGTTAAATGCTTGATTCCACTGCCCCGGTTCACGCACTTGTAGAGGATCTTTGAAGATTTTTGGGTTGGCCATAATTCGGCCTTCTGCATCGACCATTGAAACTGTTCCCAAGGGGTAACCAAACTCTGAATTGTCGCGATTGAGGTAGTCAAGACTGGTGTCTACCGAGATCACGCCCATGAACCGGTCTATGTCATATACCGGGGCGGAGACCGGCGCGAGTAGACCAATTTCTTCGCCCGCAAAATAAGGTTGTGACCAAAATCGCAGACGATTTGGATTGGCTTTGACTTGCGCTTGCTGCCAAGTTTCGTTAGACCAGATGGATTTTTCTAGTGGTAGCACTGCCGCGGGTTGCCAAGGTGAAATTAGCTCAAAGTGATGCACAGATACGAACCGCACACGGGCGATGTGTGGCAGGTTGAAAGTCATGGACTGGAGATTTTTGTTAAGCGCCATGGCGGTATCGACATCGCAGTAAAACTGCGCGCTGCGCTGTTTGAGCGAACCATATCCGAGTAAGTTGCCGCCGTTATCGCGGTCACTCACCTCATCACGATTAAAGCCATTCACAGTCTCGCTTAGCTCATAGCGGCTGTCCGGACTACGTTGATTAGTGCACGCCGGTTTGTCTTGAAGGTTTGCCGTTTGTGGTGTGCCGGCGATCATGCGTAACGCTTCGAGTTGTTCCGCGGAGGCCGCCAACATGAACTCCATGAACTGGCCGTGACGTTCTACATGGCCATGAATGATGTCGATTTCATCATCAAACGCTGCTGCAATTGAATGCCAAAAAAAAGTGTGATTCCTAGCAATATGCTGGCGTAGGCCGTACCGATAATTCGATTGTAATTACGAAAAAATACGGGATCGGATTGAATACTGGCTTCTTGTACGTCGCTCATGTAGTTTTTTTAATATGTCTGATTTACTGAACGCCAGATTAATGTTTCTTAATGAAACATATGTCAACTGAGTGTAGTTTGATCTAAGTATTAATGTCCACTGCGGATTGCGTATGCGTTTTATTTGCTTTTGTTATCTCGGTTAGGTCTTTTACGCTACCCAACACTTTGTAAAGGTTGTCCCTTGCTTCTGTGCCCTAGGCTGTGGATAAGCGTTGGGATAAGCGCGCAAAGTCAGGCTGGTTGCGGGCTGCTACAGATTGCTTAAAAAGAAGGCAAGAGATGTTAATCAACGTGCATCTAAAGACTATACTGTATGCATATACAGTTATTTTTCAGCATGCCGTTAACTTTTCTACATTCAGATACACCCTTGCCGCTCACCGATGCGCCGGGTTGGGTTAACGCATTACCGTGTAGTGTTGCTGCTGGTTTCCCTTCACCAGCCGAAGACCATATGGTCAAACGCATCGACTTGATGGAGCAACTTATTCGTCACCCTCAGGCGACTTTTTTACTGCGTATACGCGGCGAGTCTATGCGTGAGGCAGGTATTTTTGATAACGATGTTGTCTTGGTAGACCGTGCCATCAATCCTCGATCTGGCCATGTGGTGGTGGCCGTTGTGGACGGTGAATTTGTGTGCAAGACGCTGTGGCAACGCGCTGGCCGCATCAAGCTCAAAGCCGCTAATCCAACCTTTGCCGACATCAGCCCAAAAGAAGGTCAAATGGTAGAGGTCTGGGGTGTGGTGGTCGCCGCGATCAAGCAGTTTCCCATCTGAGGCTAGCCGTGTACGCCTTGGTTGACGGTAACAATTTTTATGCCTCTTGCGAACGCGTCTTTCGCCCCAGTCTGAACGCTCTGCCGCTGGTGGTGTTGTCCAACAATGATGGCTGTGCAATTGCGCGTTCTAACGAGGCCAAGGCTTTAGGTATCAAAATGGGCGCGCCGTGGTTCGAGATACGCCACTTCGTTGAGAGCCACGGCCTAGTCGCGCTGTCGGCCAATTTTGCGCTATATGGTGATTTGTCGGACCGCATGATGAGCGTAGCCGCTGGCCTTGGCCATCGCCAAGAGGTCTATTCCATAGATGAGTCTTTTGTTGACCTCAGCGGCATACGCGGTGACCACACTGAGCGCAGTCGCAAGGTGCGCCAACGCATCTTGCAATGGGTAGGTATTCCTTGCGGCATAGGGATTGGCCAGACTAAAACGCTGGCTAAGCTGGCTAACTTCATCGCCAAAACGGCTGAGCGCAAACCCGGCAGTTATCCGGCGCAATATGCACAAGTTTGTAATCTAGGTGCTCTGAGTCAAGCTGAGCTATATGCATTGCTAGGCGCGACCCCAGTTGGCGAGGTCTGGGGAGTAGGCCGGCGCTTGGGTGCTCAGTTAAAAGAGGGCGGTATAGCGACTGTGCTGGATTTGGCGCGTATGGATCCGGCCAATGTCAGGCGGCGCTGGTCGGTCGTACTAGAGCGCACTGTGCGTGAGCTTCAAGGCATGGCCTGCATAGGCCTAGATGATCAACCCACTGCCAAGCACGAGATCGCTTGTACGCGTAGCTTTGGCGCACCGGTCAGTGAGCGTGATGACTTGCGCGAGGCTGTAACCGAATTTGCCAGTCGTGCGGCGGAAAAACTGCGTCGCCAGGCCAGTCGCACGGCCCGATTACTGGTCTATATCCGTACCAGTCCGTTTCGAGCGCAGGACAAACAGTATTCACGCTCCATCGTCGTGCCCTTGCGTCGGCCCAGCGATGACAGCCGGGCGATTGTGCAAGCCGCGCTCAGTGGGCTGGATAGGATTTTTCTGCCTGGCTACCTTTATGCCAAGGCCGGTGTGATGCTGTTGGACTTGCATGAGGCGAGTCAGTGTCAAGGCGAGCTTAGCTTGGATGATGATGAGCCTGCCGTCTCTGCCCATCGTTTGATGCCAGTGTTGGATGCGCTCAACCAGCGTTACGGGCGTGGATCCATGTTGTTAGCGAGCAGTGGATTAGCTGGTTCGCAGCGCGTTTGGAGCATGCGCCAGCAGCGCAAAACGCCAGGCTACACCACCTGCTGGGCGGACCTACCCGTAGCCCGGACTTAGTGCTCGAAAAGGCGATAGGTTTTATGTGCTTTGGCTAGGTTTAAAAGTAAGATCAGTTCCAGATTTTGACTTGATTGACTTAAATACCTCGCGTGCCCATCCCAAGATATTGTCGCGCGCCCAAAACTGCTGCATGCGTTCTATATAAAGCCAAGCTTCATACCGGCCGCCTACCAGCACGCCGTATTCACCATCAGGCTTGACGGCTTTAGGTGGTATTTTTTGCAGCAACATTCTGAGCAAAGTCGGATGCTCGATCTTTGCTAGAAACAGCAGTTGTGCGGCTCGTTGGTAATCACCTAGACCAAAAGTGGCCAATACGATGTTGAGTTTGAGCACTGGATTCATATCATCCGGGTATTGCGTTTGCAGCGCCAACACGTCGTGCCAGCGCTCATACCGCACATAGGCGCAAGACAAGTCACCACGCAGACCGTGGTTGTCATTCGGGTTTAACTCAAACACCAGCCAATGCGCCAGCGCCATAAAGCGTTCCCAGTTGTCCGCTTTCTGGCACAGAAAAGCTAGATGCACGACGCTGCGCAGCATAGGCCGGTGGCTAGCGATCATCCACGGACACTGCACCGCTCCACCGGAACCCGCACCGGCTTCTAATGTCAGGCGCAACTGCTCGGCCACGCGTTCGGCCATGGGTACGAGCAAACGCTGCTCAACCCCGGCCCAGGGAACTGTGTCTAAGGCCATCACTAGGTCGTCCAGTACATCAAAGCTGAACCATAAATCAGGATTTTTTTGCAGTAAATCTAGCCATTTTGGTGCCGTATCCCAGACATCATCCGCGTGGTTTTGCACACGGCTTAAGTCGGGTTTTGTTTGATAGAAAACATCGCGCCAGTCGGCTTCTAGACATCGCAAACTCGTATCTGGCTCAAAGTCTGCGGCCATGCGCTGATCTTTGCCTTCGCTGTCTGGCTGGATCATTAGCTCGAAACTATGGCGTAGTTTGGGTGCGGGTGCGGCCATGAAAAGCGCATGCAGGCGTTGCAGGTCTTGATTGGCTGAAGTGGCAATGCCCATCATGCCAAGGTGTGGATCGTTGGCGATTTCGTGCAAGTTGTCTACTAAGCGCTGGAGTTCTGGGTCGCGCTGCAGACCTAAAAAGTTTGCCCACCAGGCCGCGCGCGACTTGGCTTCGTCTATGCGCTTTTCGCTCATGAGTATGGTGATTTCTAGAAAACTAAGCGCCGGATCATTCGGGTTTGCGTGGCTTGCCTGCACAAAAGATGACCAAGCTCCCGCATAGTCGCCGCGATCGGCTTGCATGGTGGTCAGGCGCTGCAATGCATCGCTTTGTAGGGCTGAGTCGCCGCGCTTTAAAAGCGTTTGAATAAGTTTTTCGCGCTTGGCCTTACGACCCAGTTCTTGCCACGCACTCATCAACTGATCAAACAGTGGCGAGAGCTCAACGGACAGCGGCCCAGTGCCCAAAAAATACGGCTCAAGCAGAGCGCACACACGAAGTGCATCACCGTTTTCAAGCCACTGCGCAGCGGTGTCTGTGACCGCATCAATCTCAGCTTGAGTGGTGCAAACTTCTTTTAATCGCGATAGTGGATAAGAGTCTAAAACGTAGCGCAACAAATTTATATCGCCAAAAAGAGGCGGCATGGACGGTGAGCCGCAGCAATTGCGGTGAAGTTTTCCCGAGCCGCAGGCGCAGCTCTCGTTCGCCGCTTGCCTAGGCTTGGCTTGGGCGCGTAGTCCGTTAGCCGGCATAGGTAAATCTGCATACATCGCGGTGGCCGCCGTGGCTAAAAAAATATTCACTTCCTCAGGGTCGGGCGGTAACTGCTCAAGTAAAAAAGGCACTAACGCGGGCAGTGTGACTTTAAACCACCGGGTAAAGCGCTCCGGTGTTTGATTAAGAAACGCCTGACGACCGGTGAGCTGTAAAAATATTTCAAGCTGACTTTGAAAGTCTAAGGATTCAAAGCTGTCCATAGGTAAATTATTTTTGGTTAAATTTAAAGACGGGGCAAAGGTGTAATCAGTAACTGGCGCGGCCACCTGAAATATCAAACACCGCGCCGGTACTAAAAGCGCAGTCAGCAGACGCCAGCCAGCAAATCAGTGAGGCCGCCTCATCGACTTGTAGAAAACGCGCCATAGGAATTTTCGACAGCATGAAGTCGATGTGCTCTTGCTTCATGCTTTCAAACAGAGCAGTTTTGGCTGCGGCCGGCGTGACTGCGTTGACTAAAATTCCGCTGGTCGCCAGCTCTTTTCCAAGGGACTTGGTCAGGCCAATTAAGGCTGCCTTAGAGGCACTGTAATGCGAGGCATTGGGGTTTCCCTCTTTGCCAGCAATCGAGGCAATATTCACTATCCGGCCATAACCGTTTTCCAGCATATGCGGCACGATGGCGCGGCAAGTTAAGAACGGCCCCATCAGATTAACTTCAATCACCCGGCGCCAGACCGCAGGGTCTAGCGCCCATGTCGGGCCGTTGCCGCCGGTAATGCCGGCGTTGTTGACCAAAATATCTATGCGCCCATGGGCCTCGATAGTGGCAAGGCTTGCCGCTTGTACCGAGGCTTCATCGGTGAGTTCGACCAGTACGGTACTGACTTGAGCTTGATCTGAAATCGCCGATAGTGCGCTAGCAGCTTCCTGTAGCTTGGTCGCGTTTACGTCCCACAAGGCAAGCGACGCGCCCGAGGCCAGCATGCGTTCTGCGCAAGCAAAGCCAATGCCTTGCGCACCACCGGTGATGACGGCGACTCTGCCTTTTAGATCGAGTTGATTCATTTGTGGGTTCGGTTAAGGCGGTCTCTGCGCTTTGGTGTTTTTGAGATGAGGACTTTTTATCGTAACCTTTTTTTTCATTGCCTCCAGCCGCGCAGCGCTTGTGGCGTTAGGCCGCACGATGGCGTGACGACAAAAAATAAGCGCAATGTGGAGACGGATTTTGAGTCTTCACGAATCCTGAAGACCGAAAAAATCTCCAGAACAGAAAGGTGTCTAAGCTGTCGAGCAAGGTGCAAACATATCGGATGTAGCTTGCTTAGATGATCACTCGATTTCAAGCACCACATTACCAGCGACTGCGCCTTGCTCAACGCTCTGATGAGCCTTGACGACATCGGCCAGTGCAACCGTGCTGGCGATATTGTGGCGCAGCGTGCCAGCTGCCAGCCATTCGCTGAGCTGACTAACTGCCATGCTGCGGTTAGCCGGGGATAGTTCATAGACGATGAAAAAATTCATGTGTATGTTTTTAATGATGGATGGCAAAAACGGAACCGCTATTTCAGCCTTGCCGCTACCGTATATCGCCATACAACCATTGGGTTTTAGTACCGCTTGATCGAGAGCGATATTCGCCGCTAGGTCTACTTCTACAATGCGGTCCAAGCCTTCGCCGCCGCTCGCTTCTAGGCACAGCGCTGTCGTGTCTTGGGTTTTGTAATTGATGACGGTGTCTGCGCCAGCGTCGCGCGCCAGTTTGGCTTTGACATCGCTGCTGACCGTCGCCACCACATGTTTTGCACCCAGTAGTTTTGCCATTTGCACCGCGTAGTGACCGACCGATCCAGCGCCACCGGCAATCAGCACGCTTTGGCCTTGAACGCCACCGGCCATTTGCAGCGCGTGCAAAGCGGTCAGTGCGGGAATGCCTAAGCAGGCACCGGCTTGCATTGAAACGCCTTCGGGCAGTAGCACGGCTTGCGCCTCGGGCAACACCACATATTGCGCTGCCGTGCCATGAGCGCGCTTCCAAGCGGCGTTCCAAACCCAAACACGCTCGCCAATGCGATTGGCATTCACGTCTGTGCCGACTTCATCGATATGGCCTGCGCCATCACTGTGCGGAATCACGCGCTCATACGGCATACCGCGTGAGCCAGCGCGAGACTTCACATCGGATGGATTAACACCCGAAAAAACCAGCTTGACGCGAACCTCGCCCGGCCCGGGCACAGGTGTTGGAAGTTCACCGAATTCAAGCACTTGATCGGCGGCACCTAGACTTTTGTAACTGGCTGCGAGCATGAAAATCTTTCTGTAGTCTGCGTTTTTTAAGCGAGAAGTTTTGTCAAGAGAAAATAGTAAATCATGACACAGCGCAGCAGTCGTTGCTAAGTGAGTGCTGGCATTGATCCGCTGGTGTTGCTGTCGAATACGAGTGCTGGCATTGATCGGCTAGTGCGACAGTGAGATTCACCGCTGATTGAGGATTAACCAAGCGTTTCTTTGGAGGCGGCAATAGCGCCAGTTTAGCGCCAGTTTAGCGCCAGTTTAGCGCCGCTTTAGCGGCGGCCCTAAACAAACTAAAGATTAAAGCGTATTAGCCGCGTGGCTCGCTCATCAGTCCTTTGACCACTGCAACCGTGGCGACCAACAGCACAATGGTGAAGGGTAAACCGGTCGAGACCGCCATGGCTTGCAAGGCTACTAAGCCGCCGCCCAGAATCAAAGCAATCGCCACCAAGCCTTCAAATAAACACCAAAAAACGCGCTGTGGTGTGGGTGCATCGACCTTGCCGCCAGCGGCAATCACGTCAATCACCAGCGAACCAGAGTCAGACGAAGTCACGAAGAAAACCACCACCAGCACGATAGCGATAAAGGATGAAATCTGTGCAAAAGGCAGTGCGTCCAGCATGAGGAAAATCTGTAACGGCAATGCAGCGTTAGCCGCGGCTTGATAGCCGTCAGCAACCAGTTGCGTGATGGCGGTTCCGCCAAACACCGTCATCCACAAAATGCAAGCTAAGGAAGGAACGATGAGCACCGAAATCAGAAATTCACGAACCGTGCGACCACGTGATACGCGTGCGATGAACATGCCCACGAATGGCGACCAGGAAATCCACCAAGCCCAGTAAAAAGCGGTCCAACCCTGAGAGTAATTAGCATCTGGGCGGCCAAACGGGTTTGCCAATGCAGGCAAGTATTGAACATAGGCGCCAATGTTGCTGAAAAATCCGGTAACAATCGCTAGCGTCGGGCCGACCAAAATCACAAACACCAGCAGCAATGCTGCCAGCATCATATTGATTTCGGACAAGCGTTTGACACCGGCATCTAGTCCAGCCAGTACTGAGGTCAACGCAATTGCTGTGATACCAATGACCAGCACAATTTGTGTGGTGCTGCCAAGCGGTATGTCAAACAGATAGTGCAGGCCGGCTGCGGCTTGCGACGCGCCCAGTCCGAGTGAAGTAGCCAGACCAAACATGGTCGACAAAATCGCCAATATATCGATGACGTGACCTGGCCATCCCCAGATTCGCTCACCTAACAAGGGGTAAAAAACTGAGCGTATGGTTAGAGGCAAACCTTTGTTATAGGAGAATAGCGCCAGACCTAGCGCCAAAATCGCATAAATGGCCCAAGGATGTAGACCCCAGTGGTAGATGGTCGCGGCCATCGCTAAGCGCTGCGCGCCCACTGCGTCACCGACTGCGCCGCCCAATGGCGCCCAGTCTGTGCGCACACCATCCTCCATAGTCACACCGCCCATGGCGGTACCGAAATGTGTCAACGGCTCAGAGACGCCGTAGAACATCAAGCCAATGCCCATGCCCGCAGCAAATAGCATAGAGAACCAGGCCGTATAGCTGTAATCAGGCGTGGCTTTGGTGCCGCCAAGGCGAACCTTGCCCAGTGGGGAAATTGCCAGTGCGATACATGCCAGTACAAGAATATTGCCGGCGCTGATGAAGAACCAATCCATATTCGTCGTAATCCAGCTGAGTACGCTGGCAAAAATGGGTTCGACGCTATTTTTGAAAGTCAGTGTCATCACCACAAAAGCGATGATGGCTAGTGCTGAGATGGCGAACACCGGGTTGTGAATGTCTAGGCCAAGCGGACCAAACTTGGCCACGATGTTGTCTTGACCAACCTCGTAGTCTGTCTGGATGGGATTGACCTTCCCCTCCGGCGCCATAGGGTCGTGTTTATCGTTCAATATGGATTCTCCTCATCGATTAAGGTGGACTGAAAAAGCAGCTGTATGAGTAGGGCGCGATGTGTTGCGCAGGCAGGCTTTTTAATAAGTGGTGACCATAACACAGTGGTGTTTTTTGTTACTTTTAAGTTTATATGTAAGTTATTAGCGTATTTACGATTTTTTTATCGTTTTTAGATTCAGATCATGAGATTAAATTTGTTGCCGTTTTTAACCCTGATAGGATTTATTGCTCGGGTTTGCCCGATAGGAGTCGCGCAGACCCGCTTCACAGCTTGCGTTCTTCAGCTGCATAGCAGCTGTCCCAATGGTTTTCGGGTAATTGCCGATGTCAAAAGCTCACGGGTTGGCAGTTAGAACTCGATTAAAGTGCCAGTTGATGGTATTTTTCAATTCCTGCATTTGTCCATCCCCCATTTCTGTCTAGGCCAACGTGAAGTCTTTCTTTTTATATTTCGTCACCGCACTGGCAGAAATACTCGGCTGCTTCTTACCTTACCTGTGGTTAAAACAAGGCGCGTCGGTCTGGCTACTCATACCTGCAGCGATTAGCTTGACCGTGTTTGTCTGGCTGCTGACGCTGCACGATGCGCCATCCGGTCGGGTTTACGCGGCCTATGGCGGTGTCTACATCACAACGGCTGTTAGCTGGTTGTGGTTGATCGACAAAATTAAGCCGTCAGCGTGGGATGTAGCGGGCTGTGCTTTGGCGCTGCTTGGCGTGGCTGTGATCGTCTTACAGCCGCGTTAGGCGGCAGCATGAGACTAAACACCAAAGTCTCAAGAAATTGCTAATTGAGCCAACACAGTGGCTAGGGTTTGTTCCAGTTGGGTTTAGATCAGATGACCGGTCTTGACCAAAATCAAGCAGCCTTCACTGCTAAACGGCTTGTGCTGGCTTAAATGCGGGCTGCGCATCCAGCTGCCGGCTGGAAAGTCGCCATGCTCGTCCGAGAAAACGCCTTCGACAACAAAGATTTCTTCCCCACCGAAATGTCGGTGCGGATTAAAGAAAGTCTCCGGCGCCCAGCGCACCATGGCCGTGTGTTGGCTGCCAAATTCAGTGAGCGGTAATACTGTCAGCCCTTGAACCATGCCTTCAAACCACTGCGCGCTGCGCGTGTTGATGACTACCCGTTGGCTATCTTCTGGGTCCATTTGACGCAGTCTGACGAAGAGCGTGCAGCCCTGTTTAGAAAAAGGTGCGTGACTTGAACCTGGTGGATTTTTGATGTAGGTGCCAGCTGGGTAGTCGCCCGCTGCGTCGGACAAACTGCCTTCGAGTACAAAAATTTCTTCGCCTAATCCGTGTTGGTGATCTGCAAAGCTGGCGCCAGGCAGGTACTTCACGACGGAGGTTGCTTTGGCCACTTCGCCGCCATCGCGTGCCAAAACTCTGCGTTTGACCATGGGGGAGGGCGAGTCAAGCCAAGGCAGTTGCTCACTTTGAACCACTACGCGCAGCGACACATCAGCGTTGAGCTGGGTCGCTTGCATGTTGGCAGTTTGGCTCATGAATTGTCTTCTAAGGGCGTTGCCGGTTTGGAGGTGGAAAGGTTTTCTTGCTCGTCGGCCGGGCGGGACATTTTCTCGCCGTCCCACTGCTGGCCACACCAGCACAAACCGTCGGCATTTATAAGGCAGGTGCCGGTGCCGCAGCAGCGCTCGTCTTCTTCCATAATTTTGTCCTTGTTAAGGCTTAGATTTTTACCTGCCATCGGCTTTGTTGCTGACAGCGGGTTAATTTAAGTGAGTTTGCGTTAATCGTGGCAGTAGCGTTGGCTTAACGTTTTGAAAATCAGTTTGCCTTCGGGGGTCTCGTCATCAAGCGCAACTTCTTGTTTAGCGCCCACCATAAAGCCTTGCGGCGGTAAGTTAGAGCGGCTGAGCAAGCCGCAAACCGTGCCATTTTTGTAGCGTATGACTTGGGTAAATACCAAGTCTTGCGCACCACCGAGATGGCGGCTGAGCACTGACTCGTAGCTAGACGCAACGTTTTTTCCCAGCGTGAAAAATCCGACTAGCAAAACAATCAACGCCGCTAAAAACCATTTCCAAGCGTTTGTCTTCATAAAACCTTGACCAGAACATTGCAAAAAAACACGTCAGTTGACGCATTCCGTACTTGAATAAAATCTTTGTGCGCTTAACCAACGCGGCCAAAGCAAAAGCCCAATATATCATTGCGCAATAACCTAAAGCCCTAGACTTTCCCCTCACATTTCAAGCGCATGAACCCACTTACTTTTCAATTCGAATACCCGCGTGTGTTGAGCATTGCAGGCTCTGACAGCAGCGGCGGTGCTGGCATACAGGCAGACCTCAAAACCATTGCTGCGCTGGGCTGCTACGGCGCGACCGCAATTACCGCATTGACTGCGCAAAACACGCTGGGTGTGCTCTCAATCCATGCGATCCCGCCACAAATGTTGACCGATCAAATAGATGCAGTGGTGAGTGATTTAGGTGTTGATGCAGTCAAGATAGGCATGCTGCATGCGCCCGATATTGTGCTGGCGGTAGCAGCGGCGATTGACCGGCATAGTCTTAAAAATGTGGTGTTAGACCCGGTCATGGTGGCCACTAGCGGTGCGGTGCTGATAGACCATCCGGCTATCGCTGCACTGGTGCGCGAACTATTTGGCCGTGCCATGTTGGTCACACCCAACTTAGATGAGGCTGCGTTGTTAGTGGCTAGGCCCTTGGTCAGCGAGCAAGACATGCTGGGCGCGGCGCAGCAACTACTGGAGATGGGCGCCCAAGCCGTGTTGCTTAAAGGCGGCCATCTGCCGGGTGATCAGGTCAGCGATTTGCTGCTCACGCCGGGCGAGCCGCCGCATTGGTTGCGCGGCCAGCGTATTGCCAGCGCAAATACCCACGGCACGGGCTGCACACTGTCTTCGGCGATTGCAGCGCAGCTGGCGCTGGGTTTGGATTTACGTACGGCGGTGCATGCAGCACGTGACTATGTAAGGGCTGCCATTGCTGCTGGGGCGGTAGTGCGCACCGGTGCCGGTAGTGGGCCGCTAAATCATGGGTTTGCGCCCCAGCTTATGCGGCTAAAACGCTTGGATACAGGCTTGATTTCAGGTCTGGATTCGGTCTAGCCAGCGCTGGTGGCATAGCGCTAGTCGACCGTTTGACAATGAAGTCTCGCCAACGCTAAAGTTAGCCTGCTAGGCCTACATAAATTTCTTGCACATCCTCGTTGGCATCTATCGCCGCCAAAAAGGCCTCGACTTCTTCTAAATGCTCCGGGCTCAGGTCGGCGGGATTGACTGGATTTTTTGCCTTATAGCCCAGCTTCATGGACAGCACATTAAAACCCTGAGCCGGTAGTGCGCGGCTCACCAAATCCAGATCGGCTGGCTCGGTCAAAAACAGTGTGTTGCCATCTTCACCGGGCTCCAAGTCTTGAGCGCCAGCCTCAATCGCTGCGCTGTCGGCGTCAGCGTCGGGGTTGAGCGGTGCCGCTTCTATCATGCCTATGTGGTCGAAATCCCAAGCGACCGAGCCCGAGGTACCCAACTGGCCCTTGCGGAACAACACCCGCATCTCAGGTGCGGTGCGTTTGACGTTATCGGTCAAGCATTCCACCATCACTGCTACTTGATGGGGTGCAAAGCCTTCGTAGATGACGCGTTCAAAGTGAACCGCATCATCCGTCAAGCCAGCACCTTTTTTTAGCGCTCTATCCAATGTTTCTTTCGGCATAGAGACTTTGCGAGCTTGCTCCACCACCAGTCGCAGGCGGGAATTCAGCGCTGGGTCAGCGCCGCTGCGCGCGGCAATCATGATGTCTTTAACCAGTTTGCCAAAAATTTTGCCCTTGGCACTGGCTGCTAAATCCTTGCCCTTTGCTTTCCATTGCGCGCCCATTGGTATTCCTTCGCTGATTGCTTTTTTTTACGAGTGGTTTGAGCTTGCACCGTCTGTGCAAACCGATCAGGCGTAATTTTATACACCTGATCAGCCTGGCACTGTGCGTGCGCATTTCCCGCTCAGTTTTACAGCGCCGAATGATGGCGGAACACGGCTGAAAAGACGTTACTTTTTTTGCTTCGATGAGCTCTCCTCATTCAATTTCCAATATTTAAATGACCGATTGCAAGTAGCTAAAACTGGCTATAGCCATTAATTTTTATCGATTATTCGTGCCCAAAATCACTAATTGATAGAAAATAAAATGTGTATCAAAATTCATCTGTACTATTTATGAAACACATCTGAAACAAACAATTACATTTAATACATTAGTTCGTATTTTTGAATTAATAAAAAGTTTTTTTCTTAAAAGCAGTTGACACACCCACTGCCCAGAAACCAACTTAAGGGAAAAGCACTATGCAATTGCTCAAGATATTCTCTAATAAACTAATCGGTCTGATTGCAACGGGCATGTACAAACCTAGTGTTGCTGAAATGCATATTGCAGACCTACAGCGCGATAAAGCCAGATCGATGAGCAAGCAACAGCAAGTTGCCGAGCGCATTGCCGCAGCAACCGGTGAGTTGTCGTCAGGCATCAATGCGGCCGCCAGCGCAGCCGAGCAACTCAAGCATGCGGCTGATCAAATGGCCACTGGTGCCAAGGTGGCGTCTAGCGCATCGCTTGAATCCATGACTGCCTTTAATGTGGTGATAGGCGCTATTGCATTGCAACTGCAAAACGCCGACATCAGCCAAAGAAAGGCTGAAATCTCTCAGAACCTAGTGGCTAAGACGGCTGCTGACATCGCCAATCTAATCACTAATGTGGCTATTGCGGGTCAGAGGCAGATTGCCTCTGTGGCCACAGTGGTAGAGCTAGAAAAGCAGGCCATTAATATCGGCGACATCGTCAAGGTTGTCGCTCGGATTGCCGATCAAACTAATTTACTGGCCTTGAACGCCGCGATTGAAGCGGCGCGCGCCGGTAAGCATTGCAAGGGCTTTGCAGTGGTGGCAGAGGAGGTGCGAAGGTTGGCCGAGACATCGGAGAAAAGTGCCAAGCAAATTCAGGACTTAGTGGTTCAGATTCAACAGGACGTCAAAGCGATTGCCGAAGGTATCAACACCTCAGCCAAAGCAATTGATGGCGAGATTGAGAAGGGCAAAGTCATCACTGTTCAACTCGAAGCGGTTCGCACCGACGTGATCAAAGTAGTGCGCGGTATCACTGAAATTGCGATAGGCGCGAAACAATCTGATGCTGCGGCTAGACAGGCACTAAAGGGCGCTGATGAAATTGCCGCAGCTGCAGTTGAGCAGTTAGTCGCCGCTGAAGACGCCGCCAAAATCATGCAACGACAGTCCCAAGCGCTGGCTGAATCCGAACAGGCTACTCAGGCTTTGTCTGAAATGGCACAAGAGCTAAAAAATTCAACTGATGTCGCCAATCGTGCAGAAGGCCTTGCGTCTTCGGCTGAGGCTTTGTCCTCTGCGGTGCAGGACATCAGCAGTGATAGCTCGCAAATCATGACCGCTATTGAAAAGATTCGCAAAGGCGCACAAACATCCGCCGCCGCTTGCGAGCGATCCTACTCAGCCGTTAACCAGATTGAAAAAGGCGTAGATGTCGCTCAACAACGCGCAACACTTGGTGGTGCCAAGGTGAAAGATGTGCTCGCCACGTTAGGCGTGAACAAGTTGTCTGTCGATGAGTTGATCAAAGGCATTACTGCCTCTGTGAAGGGCACGCAGGAAAGCATACAACAGGTCAAAAATCTTGAGCAGGTTTCACGCCGCATCAATAAGATTGTTGACGCTATCACCATGGTCTCGATTCAGACCAATATGCTGGCCGTGAACGGTTCTATAGAAGCGGCAAGGGCGGATGAGTTCGGCAGAGGTTTTGTGGTGGTCTCAACTGATATCCGTAACTTGGCGCGTGACTCTGCAGAAAATGCTGACCGTATCAAGGACTTGGTTAAGGCTGTGCAAGACCAGATTGCCGTGGTGAGTGTCGATCTCAATGACATTGTCAAGTCAGCTTTAGGCGAAGTTGAGCAGGCCAAAGTATCAACCACCAACCTCAATCAGATAGAGGCAGACATCGTCGTCGTCGAGCAAGGTACGCGCGAAATACTCGCCGCTTCAAGGGAAATCGTCAGCGCTATCGACGAGGCCAAGAAAGGTATTGAACAAATATCTGACGCCGCTCAGCAGGCCGATAAAGCGGCAGCGCAAGCGGCTAGCGCTGCCTCGCAGCAGTCCAAAGGTGCGCAAGATTTAGCGGCGGCGATTGAGGAAATTTCTTCGCTCGCCGACGAATTACAAAACGCTTCTTAAGGAGAGCTGACATGACGTTAGAGATTAATCTCGATCAACATGGGCCAGCACCACAAGTTCAGTTTTTACACAACGTGCGTTCTACTGAAAATGAGGTTAATACTCCCGCGTTTGCACTTCGAAAATTTATAACTTTTATCGCCGGCGGCGAGGTCTTCGCTGTTGATATGGAGCCAGTACAAGAAATCATACGTTTGCCAGATATTGTCAGAGTGCCGTTAGCGCCGCCAGCACTGAAAGGTTTGTCCAACCTACGTGGCAGAGTTTTACCAATCATCTCGCTGCGCAGCATATTTGGTTTTGCGGAGATGGCGTATGACGAGGCCAACCGCGCGGTCGTGATTAATGTTGGCCAGCCGCTGGGCTTTGTGGTGGACTGCGTGACCAATATGGTGACTGTCGAGCCACACCAAGTTGAAGCTGTCGATCCGATTGGCTCCAGCGTAGACAGCGGTTTGCTCTCGGGCTTTATCAAGGACGTGGGCGGACACGCCATGATCATGGTGCTGGACTTAAGTAAGCTGATTCAACGTGAATTTTCCTACCTTGCAGCTTTCACCAAAAGGCCTAGTCTTGATTGTTTGTCTGTCGGTAGCCATAGTGATGTTGCGATTAATGCTAAAGCAAATTTAATGGCTAACGATGAATTGAAATTAGTAAGCATTCATATTGCAGATCAAGAATATGCATTTGCTATTGATCACGTGCAGGAGATCGTACAGCTACCCGACACCGTCATGCATATGCCGGATTCACTGCCTCAAGTTATGAAAGTGATGACGCTGCGCAACCGAATCTTGCCGCTAGTCAGTTTACGCCGCATGTTTAGTTTGCCCGACAAAGCCTTAGATGAGAAAAATCGTATTTTGGTGTTAACTTGGCAAGGCACTAGCATAGGCGTAGTCGTTGATGCAGTGAATGAGGTAATGCGTATTGGTAAAACCCTGGTGGATCCAATGCCAAGCCTGCTCTTTGATGGTGGCAACATGGCCGACATCGCCGAAATCTGTCGCCTCGATAATGGTGCGCGTTTAGTTTGCATCATTCAGGTGCACAAGCTGTTTAATCACTCCATCATCAAAGAAACATTAAATAGTCTGACTGATAGGGTTGAAAAAACCGTTGCTAATAGTGTCAACGCAGGCCTTCAAGAGCCGGCAGACGACGATGAGCAAATGGTGGTTTTTCGCCTCGATAAGGAAGAGTTTGGCGTACCCGTTGATAGCGTTCAGGAAATTACTCATGTTCCAAACGAGCTCAGACAAGTGCCGGGTGCGCCAACATTTATCGAAGGTGTGATTAATCTGCGCGGCAGTGTGTTGCCGGTAATTGACTTGCGCTTACGTATGCGCCTACCCAGAGTTGAGCGCTCTAGTGAGCAGCGCATTTTGGTTTTTCTCATTGATAAGCTGCGTACCGGCTTTATCGTCGACCAAGTCGCAGAGTTATTGAAAGTTTCCCGGTCGATGATAGAGCTGTCATCACCCCTGTCTATTCAGCATGGCAAGCTGCTGACACGCACGGCAAATATTAGCCCGCAAAAACGAATACTGCAGTTACTCGACACTTCGCATTTGGTCGACGATGACGAGCTTAAAAGCCTAGCGTCGATAGGCAGCTAAGGCGATGATGAAAAAACGCATTTTTAACCAGTTGGAGTGCCTGCCACTACTTAATTTTAGGCTGACTATCTTGGCTTATATCTACCCTAGCTATTCATATTGCCAGCTACAGAAATTCCTTGCAGCCATTGTCCACAAAAATTTTGGGGCAAAAGATGAAACGTATCTTAATTGTTGACGACGCCATCACCATGCGCATGTATCACCGATTGATACTACAAGCCGGTGGCTTTCATGTGGACGAGGCCATCAACGGCGAGGATGCACTTGAAAAAGCGCTGCGCAAGCCTTATGACTTATACATAGTCGACATCAATATGCCCAAGCTAGATGGTTATGGTTTTTTACGTCAACTGCGTTCCGAGGCGATTGAGCAAGCACCGGCTTTTATCGTCTCGATAGAGTCAAGCGCGCACGATCAAAGCCGTGCCTTTCACGCTGGTGCCAATGGTTACTTGGTCAAACCTATTAATTCTGAGCATCTGCTCAGCCATGTTCGTCTATTGCTCGGAGAGGCCAGTTGATGAATTCATTACTCGAACAATTTCTGCCAGAGGCGCGTGAATGCTTGCAGTCGATTAGCGAGAATTTAATACAACTAGAGCAGGCACCGAATAATTCTGAGCTGATGAATAATTTATTTCGACGGGTGCATACGTTAAAAGGCAATAGCGGGCTGTTTGATTTTCCAGAAATGACTACAGTTTTGTCTGCAGGCGAAGATTTGATGGAGGCGGTACGTAAGGGGCAAGTCGCTTATTCAAGAGATTGGGCCGATCAGCTGCTTAGTGCAATGGATTTTGTTGGTTTACTTTGCGATGACATAGAGCTGACACATCATCTCGATGGCTCACGCGCGAGCGACTCTGCGCATTTTGCAGCAGCCTTGCAAAACTTTTTGCGCTTGCATACTGCGCCCAAACCACTGCCATTAAATGGCTTGTCTTTAAACCTTGCGCAGCAAGGTAGGTCGTCGCCCTTAAGCGTCAAACCTAATGCTGAAAACTCGCCTCTGTTAGTTATTCCTGAAGCGATACGGCTGGCTGTTTCCGATTTGGTCATTGGCGGTGGACGATTACATTGGCTAGTCTTTCAGCCTGACGAAAAGTGTTTTCTTCAAGGCGATGATCCGTTTTTCACGGTCAGACAAACACCAGGATTTTTATGGGGTCGTATTTTTGCACGCGAAGTCTGGCCGTCAATTTCTAAACTGGATATTTACCGCTGCATACTCACGTTTGAGTTGCTAAGTGATGCTGCGCCAGAAACTTTGCTGACTCATTTTCGTTCTGTAGCTGATCAGATCACGTTAGTAGAAGTCGATGCGCGCCAACTGCTCGCGCTTGCGCATCATCCCGATGATGAAGCAGACAATGACGAATTTTTTACCCAATCTTTAACGCCTCCAATTCTGAGCGCGCCTGCTGCACCGCCTCTTAACGGACAAATTATTAGCCACGAGCCTGAGAATTCTCTGGCGTATTCAGCCTCGGTTTTGCCGCCACCTATCTACCAAGCCCATAGTTTGGTTGTCACCATTTTAGAAGCCCAACGTCAAATATTAATGCTCGACGACCAGCAAGTCTGGCAAGCCGGACGAGTCAAAGCCGCAGCCAGCGTTTTGA
Source organism: Polaromonas vacuolata (assembly GCF_012584515.1). NCBI lineage: Bacteria > Pseudomonadati > Pseudomonadota > Betaproteobacteria > Burkholderiales > Comamonadaceae > Polaromonas > Polaromonas vacuolata. The sequence continues at coordinate 1,630,742 of NZ_CP051461.1, forward strand.
CTAATTGCAGTCGTGCCAATGGAGACGAGTCAGCCCGCGAAGAAATTAAAGTTGCATTGGCTTTATCGCTAGCAACCGGTAGCAACGCCGCATTGCTCGACTGGCTATCAACGCGACTTAAACCTTCAACCGTTGAGCTGAGTCAGCCAATAACGGTCACACAAGTGGCGGCGAAAACTGTGCAAACTGATCATTTAAACGGACATACGCTTTCGCAAAGTACACCGAAGAATGTGATTTTTCAAAACCTTGAGTCCTTTAATCAAGATAAAACGAGCATCGAAAGTGCGGATGAATTTTTGCCACTCACACGTGATCCAAATGTTGGTGAGGGAATAAATTTCAACCGTAGTGATGCTCAAAGTAGTCAAAAATTCCTTAAGATTGAGCAACGAAAAATTGATTTACTGATGGATTTAATTGGCGAGATGATGGTGTCAAAAAATGCGCTGCCTTATTTGGCTCAGCGCGCTGAGGAACAGTTTGGCGTGCGTGAACTCGCGAGTCAAATCAAGGATCAGTATTTTGTCATCAGCCGCATCGCTGAGGAAATGCAAAGCGCCATCATGCAAGTCTGCATGATGCCGATGAGCAATGTTTTTCAGCGCTTTCCGCGCTTGGTGCGAGATCTCGCGCACAAGCTAGATAAGCAAGTCCAACTAGTGCTCGAAGGCGAAGCAACAGAAGCGGATAAAAATATTATTGAATCGCTGGCTGATCCACTCATGCACATTGTGCGCAATAGCCTTGACCATGGTATTGAGACTGCGGCTGTGCGGCGCGAAGTCGGTAAGCCAGCGACAGGGCGGTTGACTATTCGCTCTGCACCAGACGCCGGTCAGATACTGATTGAAATCAGTGACGACGGTAAAGGCATAGACCCCGCCATCATCAAACACAAAGCGTTTGAAAAAGGGTTGATAGATGCGCTAAAGCTTGAGCGTATAAGCGATGCCGAGGCTATTAATTTAGTCTTTGTTGCAGGCTTTTCCACCACCGACGTGGTCAATGATTTGTCGGGTCGTGGCGTTGGTCTTGACGTGGTTAAAACGGCAGTAGAAAAAGTAAAAGGCAGCATCACGCTTGAAAGCGTAATTGGTCAAGGCACCCGCATTCGTATCATATTGCCGCTTTCAGTGGCATTGACTAAGGTCATGATTGTCGTCACTGATGGACAACTTTTTGGCGTACCCATAGAGCATGTGGTGGCGACGTTACGCGTGCCTCTTAGCGCCATACGCAACATCAAGCAAAGTCAAACAATTGTGCGACGCGGCGTGATCTTGTCGCTCAAGTCTTTGAATACTTTACTCGGCATTGCCGTCACTCAACTGACTAATTCCGAGAACGAAATGGCAGTACTGGTGGTGCGTGTTGGCTCTGAATCAGTCGGCATCATCGTTGACGAATTTCATGAAACGCTAGACGTTATACAAAAGCCATTGAGCGGCGTACTGGCAGGACTCTATGCCTACTCCGGATCGGCGCTAATGGGCAATGGCTCAGTGCTAATGGTTTTAGATGTCAAGGAGATCGTGTGATGCCAATACGCTACAAAAAAAATCAAGCGTTGTTCGAGGGTGTTGCGACGGTTGATGATGCTGAAGGTCTGCAGCAATGGCTGAAGCATAAGCCACATGCTACGGTGCATTTAACGGCTTGTTCGCATTTGCATTCGGCTAACTTACAGGTGCTAATGGCTGCAGGAAATCGTATTGCAGCTTGGCCTGACGACACGGATTTGCACTGCTGGCTTGAGACTTTATTAAGTGACAAAAAATAAAAGGCTCGTCAATGTCTAAAACAATTTTCCTCGTCGACGATTCAGCCACCATACTAATGAGTGTTTCCGCTACTTTATTGGCGAACGGCTTTAAGGTTGAAACGGCTAGCGACGGCCTTCAAGCCTTGGAAAAGCTCAATGCCGGTCTAAAACCTGATCTTATGATTACCGACATAAATATGCCCAATATGGGCGGTCTTGAGTTAATTCAAAACGTCAGAACGTTGCCCGATTTTCGCTCAATGCCCATACTCACACTGACATCTGAAAGCCATGCTGACAAGCGTGCTGAGGGAGAAAAAATGGGTGCTAACGGCTGGTTGGTCAAGCCGATTGCAGACGCTGAACTGCTTAGGGTGATAGAGCAAGTATTGCCTAGGACATAACGCTTAAACCTTAAGTCACTTGGCTACGCTCACTCTTTTTTTTGTGATCACTATTTACCTGAGATTTTTTATTCTGCGCTAGCGCCAGACGATTTGGCGACTTTGTGCCATTTGGTAGTTTCTGTGCTTATGAAACTGGCCAGTTGGGCTTGCGTCATATCACCGGCAGACACACCTTGGTCTTCAAAGCGTTTCATTAAATCAGGTGATTTGAGCACTTTGTTGAGTTCTGTATTCATGCGTTGAGTGATCGCGGGCGGCGTGCCGCGCGGGGCCATTAAGGCAAACCACGTTGTTACGTCATAACCTGTGACGCCCGATTCGTCTAACGTTGGCACACCGGGGTAAGCATTCGATCGCGTCATGGTGGTTACTGCTAAGGCGCGGACTCTGCCGCTGCGCACATGCGGTGCGGCCGACGGACTGGTTTCAATCGCCATTTGAATTTGCCCACCCATGAGATCAGTCATCATGGGTGCACCGCCCTTGTAGGGAATGTGCGAGATATCGCTTTTCGTCATAGCGCGAAACATCTCGCCAGAGAAATGTTCTGTGCTACCTGTGCCGGCCGAGCCATAGTTCACTTTGCCGGGGTTGGCCTTGATGTAAGCCACCAGTTCGGCCACAGTCTTGACGGGGATAGCTGTGTTGACCAGCAGCACGTTGGGCGTAAGCGCAACTAAACCAACCGGTACTAAATCTTTGGAAAAGTCGTAGGGCAGCGTTTTGTAAATGCCAGGTGCCATGGTGTGCGCTACGGTGGCCATTAAAAAGGTGTAGCCGTCAGCCGGTGCTTTGCTCACAAAGCTTGCGCCTAGTGTGCCGCCAGCGCCGGGGCGGTTGTCAATGATGAATGGCTGGTTGAGCGCTTGATTGAGTTTTTGGCCGACTTCACGCGCCAAAATATCGGTTGTGCCGCCTGCCGCAAAAGGCACGACCAATGAAATCGGCTTACTCGGCCAACTGTCCGCCGCATGGGCTGAAAAGCTAAAAGCGACGGCAGCGGCTAGCGCCATACGGGTAAAAATAATGCGGCGTGTGAATCTCATTTTTATTGTCTCCAGGTTATTTTTGTAATTAAGAAAAGAATCAGTCGGAACCAAGCTTGAGCTTTAACGGTTGGCGTTTTTCTATTGCTGACTTTAGTAGTGCAGCGCAGCGAAATATGCCATGTGCAAATTTGCCATAAGGCATCGTGGCAAACAGCGCCATCACAATGCCTAGATGTACGGCTAGCAGCAAAGCCATAGCGCCAGTGTCCCGAAACGCGAGTAGGCCTAGGCCGCTGACACTGGTTAGAAGTAGCAAAGCGATAAAGCCTCTGTCCATGGGTTTTTGTGCGGCGTCTCCGGCATCAGGATGACGGCGCAGGTTTAGCCAGAGCAAACCGGCAGGGCCTATGAGTAAGCCTAGCCCGCCCAGTGTCCCCAACACAACCGGCAAGCTTGTGAGTGAGTAGGGCGCTTGGCTGTTTAAAAAGTAGTGGTAAAAAGTTGCGCTCGATGTGGAGGCAAAGCAAAGAATAAAGCCGTAAAAAGTCAGGTGATGAAAACGCCGGCGTATCAAGGTGAAGCGGTCGTCTTCTTCGTTGCAGCCTTCGCCATGGCCACCGTCTAAATAACGCAGGCTCAATGCGTTTTTGCTGGCTTCGCCAAGCGCTGCGCCCGTGGCTTGGCCGGGTGATATATCGCGCCAGAATTTTGTAACCCCTATGCCGAGCGCCAGCAGCGCAAAACCGAAGACTGCACCAAACATCAAGGCCATTAAATTGTGCGGAAAGATGGCGTAAAAATTCCCGGCTAACGGGCCCGGAAACAGCGTGCCCTTAATGGCGATAGTAAGAATTAAAAACAGCGCCAATCCTGCGGCTAGTGCCAACGCCAGCGTCAAACCATTGCGCCTATACAGCGCGCCCAGGGCGGGTGGCCAAGCGTAGTCAACATAAGTTTCTAGTCTTAATTTGGCCATGGCTTGCGGTACGTTGACGGCAAACTCATGCGGCGGTGCATATTGGCAGGCGTGGTAGCAGGCACCGCAATTGTGGCAAAGATTGGCCAGATAGTGGATGTCGGCTTTGACGAAATCTAAGCGTCTTGTCATCGCAGGAAACACCGCGCAAAAGCCTTCGCAATAGCGGCAGGCATTGCAAATTTGCATTTGCCGCGCGACTTCGGTTTCTTCTGCGCTTAGGACTAAATCAATCCCCAATCCCCTGCGTTCGCTACGCTCTGAAAAAGGCGAGACCGCATTTTTGGCGTCTTGGACTAGCGCTTCAAGCTGCTGCATATTCGGTGTCACTGGTTGTTTTCATTTGCTTAACTGCACGCGCTGCTTGCGCGCCGGCGATGCGGCCAAAGGCAATACCAATCGACATGCCAACGCCGGCTGTATAGCCCTTGCCGAGCACATTGCCGGCCATCATTTCGCCGGCGACAAATAAGTTGTCGCTCGGTTTGCCGGCAAAGCGCACGGCAGCGGTTTCATCGACTTTCAAACCTAAATAGGTAAAGGTCACGCCGGGCTTGAGGGCGTAGCTGTAAAACGGTGCGGTGTCGACGGTTCTGGCCCAGTGTGTTTTGGCTGGACTGAGGCCTTCAGTAAAGCAGTTGTCGAGCGTGGTGTGGTCAAACTGGCCGTGATTGCAAGCCGCGTTGTAGTCGTTCATGGTGCGCATAAAAGCTGCCTCAGGCAGACCGAGTTTGCGTGCCAGTTCTGGCAGGCTATCAGCAACCGTGCCCGGAAAAACCGGCGGCATAAAGTGGCCAATGGCTTTGGCGTCAATGATGGAGTAGCCTAATTGCCCGCGCTGCTGGGCCACTAACCGGCCCCAAATAGCGTAGCGCTTGGGCCAGAAATCTTCGCCCTCGTCATAAAAGCGCTCGGCATCTTGGTTCACCACCACGCCTAGTGAGACACAATCAATACGCGTACAAATACCGCCATCGTAAAGCGGTGCGCGCGCATCAATGGCGACGCAGTGAGATTGCGACGGGTCACCAATCATGTCTGCGCCGGCCTCCATCATGCGTTTGAGCATCACGCCTTGGTTAAAGCGCGTGCCGCGTATGAGGAAATTGTCTGCCGGCCATTCGCCGCTTGCGTTTTGCCCCCAAGCCTCGCGCAGCCATTCGCGGTTGGACTCAAAACCACCAGCGGCTAGCACGCAGCTGCGGGCTTCAAAGCGCTGTGCGCCACTAGAGGCTGAAAGAAAGTGGCCGCCCACGATTTCAATTGCATCGACCGGTGTGTCGTAGCGAATTTCTACTCCCAAGGCTTGGGCGCTGCGGTAGAGCGCATTGACCAAGGCCTTACCACCGCCCATAAAAAAAGCATTGGTTCTGGCTACATGCAATGCGCCAGAGAGCGGCGGCTGAAAGCGCACGCCGTGTTTTTGCATCCACGGTCGGCAATTTGATGAGGCGCGTATGACTAAGCGGGCGAGTTTTTCATCCGTCAAACCACCGGTGACTTTGAGTAAGTCTTGCCAGAATTCTTCTTCGCTATAGCTCTCAATCAACACGTCTTGCGGCGCATCGTGCATGCAGCGCAGATTACGCACATGTTGCGAATTACCGCCGCGCCATTCACGGGGCGAGGATTCCAGTAACAGCACGGATGCGCCGGCCTCGGCGGCCGTTAGCGCCGCGCACAGTGCGGCGTTACCACCGCCTATGACCAGAACATCTTTCATCGCTAACTCCTTGAATCCAAGCAGTCTATTGGTCTACGTCTGGGCCCGCTAGTGGCTCAAGCGACAACAGGTGTTAACGATTCGTGAAGAGTCGCGCCGTGCCATTGGCCGGAGCTTGTCAGTTGTAATGCAACTTCGCGCAGCACTACGCGCGCGGCTAATCCGGCGGGAGAGAGTTCACTGTCAGACAAACTGACGAGTAGGTTGCGGCGATAAACGCTGGCATCCGAGATTTCCAGTAAGCGCAGGCTGCCTGCAGGCATGCGCGCGATGGCAGGGCCCGGTTGAATCGTCGCGGCAATGCCGGACTGAACCGCCGACATTAAAACCGCTAGCCCATCGACTTCAAGCACTACTTGCGGCACCAAGCCTGATTGTGCAAACGCGCGGTTAATGATGGCACGCAGTCCGTGTGAGCCGCTGGGCAGCACCAAGCCAAGGTGTGCCAGATGTGCGATGCGCACGCGTTTCACGCCCTGTTTGGGCAGACCCGGCAAGCTGTTGGCGGCGATCACAAATAAGCGCTCGTCTAGCAGCGGCGTGATGCTCCAGCGCTTGGCTGACTCGGTGTCAAAAATTATTGCTAGATCGAGTTGGCGTGAATTGAGTTGATCGGCGAGGTTTCCCGATAGGCTTTCCACTAATCGCAAACGTATGTCGGGATAGCGACTGTGCATGGCGGTTAAAAAAGGCATCGCCAAAACTGCGGCAGTCGTGGGTGCCAAGCCCAAACTGACATGACCAGATAGCCGCGCCTGTTGGGCAGATCGCACTGCATCATCGGCATGGCGTAGTGCGAGTTGTGCTTGTTGGTAGAAAGCCAGACCAGCGTCTGTTGGCAATACGCCGGCTGAGGTGCGTTGTAAAAGTCGAGTAGAAAGCTCGCTCTCTAAGCGGCTAATTTGCTGACTCAAGGTGGAAGTGACAACGCCCAAATCCAGCGCTGCCTTACCCATGCTGCCCAGCTCAATCACGCGCACTAGGTAGCGCAGTTGTCTTAATTCCATAAACAGTGAGGATTCATAACCCTGATCTTAACTAGTCAGTTAGATAGGGCTTGTCGTTGTGCTGAGACTGCCTTGCATGAATCAAGTAATAGGCCGTTAGCATGACAAGATTGTGTGGCGCTAAAAAAATTGTGAAGAACTTTACAACGCTTTTTCGGCTGGCCAATCCGCAATTATCTCAGCCCGTTTAGCGCTGAAAACAGCATCTTTTTCTGGGTCGTTGAGTTGACCTAGTTGTCTTGAGAAATCGTCAATTATGTTTTTGATAGATGGCTTTGCACTTGGCGGTGGAGACGCAGGGTTTAATGTTGCGTCTGGCCATAAAGTGGATAACGTTTTGTCGAGATGCTGCAGCAGCATGAGGTTGACCACGCCGCAGGCATTGTTGCGTTGCAGCGCGTCATTTTGGGTAAAAGTGATAGCGCCCATCTCACCGGGTAAAACAGCGTTTAGTTTTGCTCTTAACTGGTTTTCTGCGTCGGGTATGGATTCGCTGTGCGTATCGAGGCAATCGCAATTGATTTTCCCATCACTAGCTAAGCTGAAAAGGGCGGTGATGTAGTGATTGTTTCCATGTATCAACGCCTCGACTACTTTATGACCTGAAGGACTCTCTTGCATGTTGTGCAGACATTCGCTGATTTTTCGTATTGACGCATTGCTGATCTCGCCGCCTAAACGCAATGGATTTTCAATATGCTGCAAATGCCCTAATTTTTGCGCATTGTTATAAATTTCATGGCTGGGAACAAGCCGGCCAGGGTTGAGAATATTGTCTACAAGTGCCGGATCAATCTGTTTTTGAGGATTGCGCGAGCTTAGTTTTTCTTCAATAGCGTTCTTTATTAATCGCTCACCATTGCTGCTTGCCTGAGCGCCAGCGAGATACAAAATACCACTCAAAAGACGATCACTTTTTACGGCGTCGTGCTGATTTTTTTGGGCGCTATAAAGAGCTAGCGCTAATTCTGAGACTGCCAACTTGATGTGAGGTGGAACGTTTAGCGAAGTATTGAGCGCTAGTATTTTAGCTTGCGCTTGTTCTGCAATAGCGTCGTTACTGTGCGCGCTTAGCTGCATTAGCATGTCGACAGCTTCCTCATTTCCGGTTTTAGCCAGTCCATGCAGCTTTGTCATGCCAGTCAGTATCTTGGTTTGCCCTACATCACCTGCTGTCGGTGCATTTTGTGGATTTTCCTGGCTAATTTCTATCGCGATATTAACGGCTGACTGATGATTTATTGCGTGTTTAGATTCTGAATTTTTATTTTCATACGTAGGCCTGGACTGCAGTTGTGTTGAGCGAGCGGATGAGGGTGTTAAGGGATTCATAAAAAACCTTTGTATTGAGTAGTCACTACAAATTCACTGGCGGATTCAAGCTTGAAGTGCAACCGTATGCTGATAGGACTCTAACTGTTCCATAAAAACCTGATGCGGCGTTCGATACCCTAAACATTTTCTAGGACGATGATTGAGCCTGTGCATCGCTAAAGCAATGTCATCGTCGGTTATGCAATTAAAGCGCATCCCCTTTGGGAAAAACTGGCGAATCAAACCGTTCATATTCTCGTTCGCCCCACGCTCCCACGAGGCGTATGGATGGGCGAAAAAGAAATCTGCACTCAGCGCAGAAGCTATTCGTTCATGCTGGGCAAATTCCTTGCCGTTATCAGTCGTGAGAGTGTGCACGCAATGAGCGAACGGTTTGAGTAAAGTGATTAACGCGTCCCCTACGGCTTGCGCTGTTTTGAATGGCACGTGGAAAATTATTGAATAGCGAGAGACACGCTCATTAATCGTCACTAGTGCTTGCTTCTGCCCGGCACCAATCACCAGATCAGCCTCCCAGTCGCCAAAGCGCGCACGCTCAAGCACGATGTCGGGTCGCAGTTCTATTGAGACCTGGTGAGAGATGGTGCCGCGCCGTTCACGGCCACTGCTGCGTTTTTTTTCGCGTCTTCTGGCAACGCAGTGTTTTATGCAAGGTGCCGCCCGCGCGTTTGTCAGCGTAGATGTACTGGTAAATGCTCTCATAGCTAACACCGGGTTGGTGGCTAGCTTCGAGGTGGCCGCTGATTTGCTCGGGGCTCCAAGCCTCAGCCAACTTTTCCTCCACTACAGCCCATGTCGAGTCAGCAACTCTAGGACTATTGGCGCAGGCAAGTCTACGTTCTTGGGCTTTGTCATTTGCCTGCTTAGGGCGATAGCCTCGTAGACCGCGGTTACGACGCAACTCACGGCTGATGCTCGATTTATCACGGTCCATCATTTTTGCAATTTCACTTTGATTGAAGTTTGCTTTGACGAGGATTGCAATCTGGTAACGTTCGTCACGGGTGAGGTGTGTGTAAATCATTCTGGGCAACTTTGACTTGGTAGTCGGGAAGCTTGGATGCTCTCACATCTCACCCACCCGTACGGTTAATTTCAAAGTTGCACTTCAGACTTGAATCCGCGACTTTAATCTTTGTGAAAATTATTGTGAAAACTTTGTCACAAACTTTGCGTCAAAGTTCATCTTTATGCTTACTCAATGGCTAGCTGAGACGGCAGCTTCGATGAAGCGGTTAGTCATCACGATAATGTTCATACCAATACTCGCGTCAATGTTTGCCTAATTGTTTAATCAAGCATTTTTTGAATGGTTTCAATTTCAAACTATCAAAGCGAATCAAAAATCGTGCGGCTGTGTATACGGTTAAGTACTCGCAACAGCGCAATAGTGATTTTTTAAAACCTGTTGCTTAACCAGCGCTAGAGTTAATTTCCTGCTGAATTTCTTTTGCGACTGACTTCTTGTCCTAATTCCAGCACTGCCATAGCGTAATAGCTACTCCAGTTGTAGCGTGTGATGACGTAGAAGTTTTCTGTGCCGGCAACGTATTGCGCGGGGTCCGCGCCGTTGAGTAGCTCGACCAGTGCCAGTGGTCCTTGATGCTGTAAGGCTTGGCCTTCTAACACCGCGCCTTTGGCGCCAAAGCTGGCAACGCTAAAAGTGGGCAATATGTCTGGCGCCATCAGCGTGTCCATGTCCAAAATACTGGTGTCAAAGCGCACCGGGTAATAAGCTGGCATGCCGGTTTTCCAACCAAAGGATTTGAAGTAGTTGGCAACTGAGCCGATGGCGTCGGCTGGGCTGAGTAAATCAATCTGACCATCCGCGTCAAAGTCAACTGCGTATTTATTGATGCTAGTGGGCATGAATTGCGGCATGCCCATCGCACCTGCGTAGCTTCCTAGTTGATCGAATGGGCTTGCGTTGCGCCGGTTTTGCAGGCTTAAAAATTGCTCTAACTCACCTTTAAAGTAAGCACTGCGCTCGGCTGCGCGCGGGTGGCTTTGAGGAAAATCAAAGGCCAAGGTTGTGAGTGCATCTATGACACGAAAGCTGCCGGTATTGCCGCCGTAAATAGTTTCTACGCCGAGAATTCCCACAATGATTTCAGCTGGCACGCCATACTCTTTTTCTGCACGCATTAAGCTCGCTTGGTTGTCATTCCAAAACGCCACACCGGCCCGAATTCGACCCGGATTTATAAAGCGTCCACGGTAGGCATTCCAGTTTTTTACAAATGGCTTGGTTGCCGGTTGCATCAAGCTTGAGATGCGTTCCACATTACGTGCACCGCCTATTGCGCTACGAACCCAAGCCGGATCTAAGTCGCGCCTAGCTGCCATTTCGTCGGCAAACGCCATAGCGTCTGGGCGCTCTGCATAAAACGGTGAGAGGTCTTGTTTTTGCGATTTGCTGGCAGCGCTGGATACTGGTTTTTTTTGCACTGCGTAGCCGCTAATGCTACCCGTGAGTGTGACGGCAAGCGCAAGGGCGCAACGGCTTAGAAGTCTTGCAGTCGGTTTAATTCGATTCATCAGATTGAGATTTTTCATTCAGCTCGTTAGTTTGGTTTGCGGTCGGATTGAGATTTTTTTGTTGGCCATTGCAGTTGTTTAAATTGCTGGTTAAGTTGTCTTATCTCGCGTTTTTTTTGTAATTTGGTTGTTGTGCTGCTGGCGCTGGCGTAGCGCTGACTTTCTAGCTTTATCAGCCAGTCGTAAATCGCTTTGATGCTGGCTTCTTTTATGTCGCGCTGAGATTTTAAAGTTTCAGCTAATTGACGTGGGCTTGCTCTTTGGTTGCGGCTGTCGTAAATGCCGGCTTTGCGTAAGCGTTGTTGCGCTTTTCTTAGCAGATGTAGCCAGCTATCTTGAGCACCGCGGTATCGCTGCGCCCAGCCAGCAGCTAGTGCGCTAACTAGCAGCACAATCGCCATCAACAGGTAACCGAGGTCTTCCCAACTTGGTGATTTAAAACCTAAATTTTTTAAGATGTCTAACTGCTTGCTCTGGGTGTAATTCAACACCCATTGATTCCAACCGTTATTTAAGGCGTCCCAGCCGGCGCGCAATTGCCGCTGCAGGTCTGGGCTTAAATTGCTCAGTGTTTGTGCCACCACGCCGCGTGGCGCAATCAGTCTCTGGAATGCGCCGGTGCGGCCCGGTGCGACTGCCGAGGTTGGGTCTACTCGAGCCCAACCATTGCCCTCAAGCCAGACTTCGGCCCATGCATGGGCATCGCTTTGGCGCACTACCCAATAGTCGTCCACGCTGTTTTGCTCGCCGCCTTGGTAGCCGGTAACTATGCGTGCCGGTACATCCAGCGCACGCATAAGCAGTACAAAGGCTGAAGCAATGTGCTCGCAAAACCCCAGCTTGCGGTCAAACCAGAATTCGTCGGCGCTGTTGGTACCGTAAACACCGGGCTCTAAGCTGTAGCTGTAGCCACCGGTGCGTAATTTATCCATCACTAGGTCAACGAGCTCAGCGTTGCCTGCCGCACGAAAGCGTGGATCGCTGCGTATTTGTTTGGCTAGCGCTAGCGTGCGTGGATTAAAGCCAGGCGGCAGATTTAGCGCTGGCCGTAGGCCGGGTGTAAAGGTGGTCGGCCCGTGTTGAAAACGCGCATAGCTTTGCGCTTTGTAGCGCACCAAGTCGGTAATTGGGCGGTTAAGCTGCCACTGCAGGTCGCTTTGCATGCGCGCTTTGATGCCGCTTAACTGCGGCGGCTCAATCGCCGCGTCCATCAGTAGCAACCAAGGCTGATTGTTGGGCTCTAAAGTGACTTCATAGTTAATCGGAGCGCCAAACACCTTGAGGTTTGAGGTCTCGCTAAAGCGAGATTCAAACTCTAAATGTGAGGCTTGCCATCTTCGGCCATCAAAGTGAGTCATCACCGGCCCGCGAAAATACAAGTTTTGTCGCGGCGGTATGCGGCCATTTTCAAAGTGGATGCGCATGGCTATGCTCTCGTCCAACGCTAGGCTGGCGATATTGCCCACCATCATGCTGGCGCTCAAGCCGCTGCGTCCGGTCATGGCGTCGTTGGGTAGTCCCCACAGGGGTGACATTCGAGGAAACAGTAAAAACAGCAAGACCATGATGGGCATACCCATCAAAGTCATAAAGCCGGCGCTGCGCGCTGCCGCTAACAGGGGTGGACGTCCCACCGGCATGTGCGCATTAACCAGCGCGGTGAGAAGACCCAGTAGGCCTATCAGCATAGTGATGGCGCTAAAAATTGTCTGTGAATAAAAAGAGTTGCTCAATAAACAGAAAAAACCAAGAAATGAGACTACAAAAGCATCGCGGCGTGCTCGTAACTCCAGTGTTTTGAGTGTTAGCAACACCACCAGCAGTGTCACGCCAGCATCACGCCCGAGGAGAGTGTTGTAACTAATTAAGGTTGACCCCAATGTCACTGCCATCAGTGCTAGCAACCACCAACGACTGGGCAGTGGTCTTGCGGTCCAAGCAAGAATGCCGCGCCAGATCAGCACGGCAAGCGCCAGCAAGGTACACCAAAGTGGCAGATGTGCGGCTTGCGGTATTACCAGCCAGGCGATCACTAATAGCAAAAACAAGGTGTCGCGGCTGTTTCTTGGCAGGGCGTTGATTACCCTAAAGACTTTAGGCGTTGCTAGGCTCAGCATAAAGCCAGCGCCTCTAGGCAGCGCCGTTGCTGGGTTAAACCAGCTGCTGGACTAATGTCTAAACCCGGTAGGCGCAGACCATAGCTAAGCCCCTGTGCTTGTGCCTCCAACACCCAGGCGCAAAGTCTAGAGATACGCGCCTCTGTGCTTAGCGTACCGGTTTGGTTGATATCTAAGTAAAGCTCTTTTTGTGCGTTTGGCTGCGCTATGCGCACTACCAAAGCATCACCTGATTGATCTGCTTTGGCAGCTTTTTTCCAGATCACTTGCTTGAGCGGATCGCCGCGTCTGTAACTGCGAATCGCGCCCCAGTCAGCACTGTTTTGCGCTTGCTCTGCGTGCCTGTTTTCTGCGCTGACCATGTCTGTGGACAAAGGCAAAGGCGGGGGATTGGCTTCAGGCCGTGGATAAATCATGACCTGTGCGGCTGGACGCCAGTAGGCCCAAACTTTAACGCTGCCCAGTGGGTAGCGGGTCTCTATGGTCACGCTTGGTAGGCGCTGCAGACCGCGCTGCTGGGTCGTAAATGTCAGTTGCAACGAGCAGCTGCCTTGGGCCGGGACATCGGTGCAGAGCTCTGTCTTGACGAGTGTATTTTTTGATTTTTGTGATTGCTTTATAGCAAGAATTAACGCGTAGCGAACGCTTTTGTCAGGGTTGTGAAGGCGTATGTCCATGGCAACTGGACTACCGGCAAATTGCGCAGTTGGCGAGCCTAAATCCATCACCAGTCCGCGCAAAGTGTTGTGAGCCATGAACATGCCAACTAGCGCACTGCCGGCGAGCGAGAAAGTCAGCACATAGCCCAGACTTAACTGGTAGTTGATGGAGGCAATTAGCAGCGTGACGAGTGTCGCTACAAGCATCAGTCCCGGGCCAGTGGGCAGTATGTAGACATTGTGTTGGGTTAGTTTTATCTGATCAGCAAGTGGCAATCTGGCTTGCCACCAGGCCTGATAGCGGCGCCTTATAAAAGCCAGAAAAATGGCTTGGGGGTTGGGTAGTTGGGGCACAAAAGCAGCAACAAAGGTTTGGTTCGGCGTTTCAGGATTATTTGATCTTACTCAAGGCAGTGGTACAGCGTTGAGCATTGCGCTCACCTGTTCAAGCGAGCCGCGTCCTGCCAGACTCACCGGCTGCAAGCGGTGGGCCGTGGTTTGCGGCAGTATGTCGCAAATGTCGTCGGGTGCGACATAGTCGCGGCCGCTTAAAAATGCATGTGCCTTGGCTGCGCGCAGCACCGCAATGCCGGCGCGTGGACTCAGGCCTTGGACAAACCAGCGGCCGGATCGACTCGCTTCCAACAAGTCCTGCACGTAGTTGAGCAGCGGCTCGGCTGCATGCACTTGGCTAACTTGTTGCTGTAAGTTGATTAATTCACTGGGGCTTAGCATGGGCTGGAGCTGGGCCAGCATTTCTCGCCGGTCTTGGCCTCTGAGTAGTTCTCGCTCTGCCGCACGATCCGGATAACCCAATGAGATGCGCATGTGAAAACGGTCAAGCTGTGACTCGGGTAGCGCGTAAGTGCCTATCTGGTCATGCGGGTTTTGGGTGGCGATCACAAAAAAAGGTATTGGCAAAATGCGCGTCTCGCCTTCGACTGTGACCTGTTTTTCCTCCATCGCTTCTAACAGTGCGCTTTGAGTGCGGGGGCTGGCGCGATTGATCTCGTCGGCCAGCAATACTTGGGCAAAAATGGGTCCGGGATGAAACACGAAGCTTTCTTTTTGCCTTTCATAAACCGATACACCCGATAAGTCGCTGGGCATGAGGTCTGCCGTAAACTGCACGCGCGAAAAGTCCAAGCCAAATGCGCGCGACAATGCATGTGCTAGCGTGGTTTTTCCAACGCCTGGAACGTCTTCAATTAACAAATGTCCACCGGCGAGGAGGCAGGCGACGCAGTCCTGAACCTGAGCCGGTTTTCCAACAATCACCGTGTTGAGTTGACTTATTAGCGCCTGAAGTTTTTCTTTGACGTTCATGCTGTTAACCTTACCGCAAATTTTTTACGTTATGAACGCAACTGGTTATTTCACACACAAAGATTGCCACTTGCACGAGATGGGCCCTGGCCACCCGGAGTGTCCAGAGCGGCTCTGCGCGATAGAGGATCGTTTGCTAGCCAGCGGAGTCCGCGATGTGCTGGCTATCCGCGATGCCGCGTTGGCCACCTCGGCTGATGTGTTGCTTGCGCACGATGCGTCCTTGATTGCCTCTTTGAACGGCATGAGTGCGCGTTTATCTGAAGAGATTTTGGCCGGTGGCCCGAGTCATGCGCAGATAGACCCGGATACGCAACTCAATGTTCACACCTTGAATGCTGCGCTACGTGCCTCGGGCGCAGTCATTGCCGCCACCGACGCAGTGATGGCTGGCGAGATCGAAAACGCTTTCTGCGCTGTCCGGCCACCCGGCCACCACGCTTGCCGTGACATGGCCATGGGTTTTTGCTTTTTCAACAATATTGCCATAGGTGCGCGGCATGCTTTAGAACGCCACGGCCTTAAACGGGTGGCGATTGTTGACTTTGATGTGCACCACGGCAACGGCACGGAAAATATTCTCCAAGGTGATGAGCGGGTGTTAATGGTGAGTTTTTTTCAACACCCATTTTTCCCCTACAGTGGCACTGAGGACCCGGCGCCCAACATGCTCAACCTACCGGTGCCGGCGTATACCCGGGGCATGGATGTGCGTGATTTGGTTGAGACATACTGGATTCCGCGCTTAGAGGAATTCAAACCCGAGATGATTTTTATCAGCGCTGGCTTTGATGCCCATAGAGACGATGATTTGGGTCAAATGGGTTTGGTTGAGCAAGACTTTGCCTGGATTACTCAGCGCGTCAAAGATGTGGCGCGGCGTCATGCCAAGGGCAGGATTGTGTCTTCACTAGAAGGCGGTTATGACTTGCCATCGCTGGCGCGAAGTGTAGAGGCGCATATTCGCGTTCTTGCCGATCTTTACTGACCTTTTCGCCCCTTTTTTTATCAGTTCGACTAAAAGCCATGAACAACTTGAACCCCAAAGAGCCGGTGCTACTGCACAGCCAAACCCGGCATGGTCTGCACACCTTGATACTTAACAGTCCTAGTAGTTTTAATTCGCTGAGCGAAGAAATGCTGAGCGCTTTGCAAGTCGCGTTAGACAGCGTTGCCAAAGATGACGCTGCGCGAGTAGTGGTGATCGCGGCGGCAGGCAAGGCGTTTTGCGCCGGCCACAACCTCAAGCAAATGCTGGCTAAACCCGAGTTAGCCTATTACCAACAGCTTTTTGCCCAATGCACACGCATGATGCTGACGATACAAAACCTGTCTGTACCCGTCATCGCCAAGGTTCAGGGGCTGGCAACTGCCGCAGGTTGTCAGTTGGTCGCGCAGTGCGATCTAGCCGTAGCCGCTGAGGGCGCAAGCTTTGGCGTGAACGGTATTGATGTGGGTCTTTTTTGCGCCACGCCTAGCGTGCCATTGGTACGCAACCTGCCGGCTAAGCAAGCCATGGAGATGTTGTTGACCGGTGGCTTTATCAGCGCCGAGCAGGCCAAGGCGGGCGGTTTGGTCAACCGGGTTGTGCCCTTGTCTTTGTTGGACAGTGAAACCGACAAACTGGTAGAGGCCATTCTCGCCAAGCCACGCGCAGCCATTGCGATGGGTAAAGCCCTGTTTTACCGACAGCGCGAAACCGGTATTGAGGCAGCTTATCAGCTCGCCGGCCAGTCCATGGCTTGCAACATGATGCATCCCGCAGCGCAAGAAGGCGTGCAAGCTTTTGTGCAAAAAAGGACACCGCAATGGCCGGTTTAAAAGACTGGAGCTTTAGCTCTTTGCTGGCTAGCTCAAACGGGCCGAAAAAAATCGACTCCTTGGACGATTGGTTTACCGCTTTACTCCAACCCACGGCCTTGACCGAGGTTGCCGTGTTACTGGCCTGTATCTGTGTTTCTTGGCTAGTGATTCGGCTGGCTAGGCGGGCAGCGAGTAAACGCGACGAGTACTCTATTCTTTTTGGCCGACGTACCGTAGACGGTGTGTTGTTTCCGCTGCTGTTGTTCGTGTTGGCCCAGATATCACGCACCTTGCTCGTACAGGTCATGCCGGTAGCGGTGTTTAAGGTTGCCGTTCCGGTGCTGCTTTCCTTGCTGGTCATACGTATCATCGTTAAGGTGTTGCAGGCAGCCTTTAAAAATGCGCCACTAGTGCGTTCTCTAGAGCGTACTTTTTCTTGGCTTGCATGGCTATTCATGGTGGTTTGGGTCAGCGGCTTGCTGCCGGTGGTGTTAGAGGAGTTAGACAGCATCAAGTGGAAGATCGGCAGCTCGACTGTGTCGGTGCGCAATATGCTCGAGGGCGCTGTGACCGCCAGCATAGTCATCATCATCGCGCTGTGGATTTCTGCTGCGATAGAGTCGCGCCTGTTGCGTTCGGTCAAGGGTGGCGAGCTCTCGCTGCGCAAAGCACTGAGTAATGCTAGCCGTGCGATTTTGCTTTTCGTCGGGCTGATGGTGGCGCTCTCGGCAGTTGGTATTGACTTGTCGGCTCTCTCAGTAGTGGCAGGCGCAGTCGGCGTTGGTGTGGGTTTTGGCCTGCAAAAAATCGCCGCCAGCTATGTCAGCGGTTTTGTCATGTTGGCAGAGCGCAGCGTGCGTATTGGTGACAGCGTCAAGGTCGACGGCTTTGAAGGTGTTATCACCGACATCAAGGCCAGATATACCGTGGTGCGCTCGCTGATGGGGCGTGAATCGATTGTGCCTAATGAGATTTTCATCAGCAACCGGATTGAAAATTTCTCACTGACTGACCTTCAAGTCGTGCTTTTCACCACCATCACCGTTAGCTATACGTCGGATCCGGATCTGGTCATGACTTTGCTCAAAGATGCTGCAGTAGCCCAGAAACGTGTGCTTAAGGAGCCGCCTCCCAGCGTGAACTTGGTTCACTTTGCGGCGGACGGCTTAGAGTTTGTGCTGTACTACTCAATCAACGATCCGGAAAATGGACAGCAGAACGTGAGCTCGCTGGTCAATTTGCATGTCTTGCGCTCGTTACGTGAACATGGCATTGAAATACCCTATCCGCAACGTGTGGTTCATCTTGCCCCCGGCACGCTTAATGGCGCGGGCATGGCCTCGCCAACTGCACCCGCCGATGGCGGCTCCGGCCCCGCAATTACTGGCACAACAACGTTGTTAACCGATGTGGCCACTGGTAAAGATGCGGCTGCGGGTGATAAGACTGATGCTGCAGTTAAACCCGAACCTTATCGCTAAAGCCATACATTGCCTTTAATACAGCCCTTTTTTGGGCTCAAAAGTTAGGCATAGGGATATAACTTCACGCTTATTACTGCTCACCCCTATAATCGTAAAAAAAAGAACGGTCGTTCTATTTTCTTGTGTGCTTTGAGTTCTTACCAATGTTCAAAGCAGGCCTAATGCCATAGGGTTCAATCCGACACAATAGAATGACTGATTGCTTTACGTTAACGTCAATTAAATAAACAAACTCTGGAGCTGCAATGAAGGTCTTGGTACCCGTCAAACGTGTCGTCGATTACAACGTCAAAGTCCGTGTCAAATCCGATGGCAGTGGCGTCGACATCGCCAACGTCAAAATGAGCATGAACCCGTTTGACGAAATCGCCGTCGAAGAAGCCACACGCCTGCGTGAAAAAGGCGCTGTCACTGAAGTTATCGCCGTGAGCTGCGGTGTTCTTCAATGTCAAGAAACTCTGCGTACCGCCATGGCGATTGGTGCAGACCGCGCTATTTTGGTCGAAACCAGCGAAGAGTTGCAGCCTTTGGCGGTTGCCAAATTGCTCAAAGCACTGGTCGATAAAGAGCAACCACAACTGGTGATTTTGGGTAAACAGGCCATCGATGATGACTGCAACCAAACGGGTCAAATGCTGGCCGCGCTGCTGGGCTGGCCACAAGCTACTTTCGCCTCCAAGGTTGAAGTTGAAGGTGGCGTTGCCAAAGTCACGCGCGAAGTCGACGGCGGCTCCGAGACGCTGTCCCTCACGCTGCCAGCCATCATCACCACTGACTTGCGCCTCAATGAGCCGCGCTACGTCACGCTGCCCAACATCATGAAGGCCAAGAAAAAGCAGCTTGATAACTTCAAGCCTGAAGACTTGGGCGTCGATGTCGCGCCGCGTATCAAAACCCTCAAGGTTAGCGAGCCGCCAAAGCGTAGCGCCGGCATCAAGGTTGCCGATGTCGCAGCGCTGGTTGACAAGCTCAAAAACGAAGCCAAAGTAATTTAAGGAGTCGATTGAAATGACCACATTAGTTATCGCAGAACACGACAATAATTCCGTAAAACCCGCCACGCTTAACACCGTGACTGCTGCCGTTCAGTGCGGCGGTGATGTGCATGTGCTGGTGGCCGGCCTGAGCGCCACCGCCGCCGCTCAAGCAGCTGCCGCCATTGCTGGTGTTGCTAAAGTTATTCATGTCGATGGTGAGCAGTTCGCTCACGGCTTGGCAGAGAATATGGCCGCACAAATTTTGGTGCTGGCGCCTAACTACTCGCACATATTGTTTGCCGCTACCGCTTCGGGCAAAAACATTGCCCCACGGGTTGCCGCTAGCTTGGATGTGGGTCAAATTTCTGACATCACCAAGGTCGACACACCAGACACTTTTGAGCGCCCTATTTATGCGGGTAACGCCATCGCTACGGTGCAAAGCTTGGATGCGGTCAAAGTCATCACGGTTCGTACTACCGGTTTTGATCCTGCTTCTGCCAGCGGTGGTTCGGCCAGCGTCGAGACAGTAAGCGGCGAAGCAGATAACGGCAAGAGCAGCTTTGTGGGCTCGGAAATCGCCAAGAGCGACCGTCCTGAATTGACCGCCGCCAAAATCATCGTCTCCGGTGGTCGAGCTTTGGCCTCTAGCGAGCAATTCAACGATGTGTTGGTACCGTTGGCTGACAAACTCGGCGCAGCATTAGGTGCATCACGCGCCGCTGTTGATGCTGGCTACGCGCCTAACGACTGGCAAGTCGGTCAGACCGGCAAGATTGTCGCGCCGCAGCTGTATATCGCTGCCGGCATCTCAGGTGCTATCCAGCATCTGGCCGGCATGAAAGACAGCAAGGTCATTGTTGCCATCAACAAAGACCCAGAAGCGCCTATCTTTAGCGTTGCTGACTACGGCCTTCAGGCTGATTTGTTTGTGGCCGTACCTGAGCTGGTCGCAGCACTGTAAACGCTAAAAAAGCAGGGGCACGGCAATGCGCAAACCCATAGCAGTTAAAAATTGCTTGGGTTTGCCTGCCTGTGTTGTACCCGTGCCGTGATTCATCAATGCAAAAATTGGATGTGAGAATGACTTATAAAGCCCCCCTCAAAGACATGCTGTTTGATATCCAGCACTTGGCCAACATAGACCAAATCGCCGCAATTCCCGGCTTTGAAGACGCCGGTTTTGATACTGCCCAAGCAGTCTTAGAAGAATGCGCCAAGTTCAGTGAAGGCGTGTTAGCGCCGCTTAACTGGGAAGGGGATAAAAACCCTTCCACCTTTAAGAACGGCGTTGTCACCACAACCGCTGGTTTTAAAGATGCGTTTAAACAATATGCCGAAGGCGGCTGGCAAGGCTTGCAGCACCCAACAGAGCATGGTGGTCAAGGATTGCCCAAACTAATTGGTGCTAGCTGTGGCGAGATGCTGAACTCTGCCAATCTGAGTTTTGCCCTTTGCCCCATGCTTAGCGACGGCGCTATCGAAGCGTTGCTCACCGCAGGCTCGCCTGAGATGAACGCGGTTTATTTAGAAAAGCTGGTCAGCGGCGAATGGACCGGCACCATGAACCTGACCGAGCCGCAAGCCGGTTCAGACTTGGCCGCAGTGCGCACCCGCGCTGAGCCACAAGCCGACGGCAGCTACAAAGTTTTTGGCACCAAAATCTATATCACCTACGGTGAACACGATATGGCAGAGAACATCGTGCACTTGGTGTTAGCCCGAGTCAGCGGCGCGCCCGAAGGCGTTAAAGGCATTAGCCTTTTTGTTGTGCCTAAGTTTTTAGTTGAAGACGGCGGCAAGATAGGCGCGCGCAACGATGTGCATTGCGTCAGCATTGAGCACAAGATGGGCATCAAAGCCTCGCCTACTGCCGTGCTGCAATACGGTGACAACGGCGGCGCGATTGGCTTTGTGGTGGGCGAAGAAAACCGCGGCCTAGAGTACATGTTCATTATGATGAATGCCGCCCGTTTCGCGGTTGGCGTGCAAGGCATTGCGATCGCAGAACGCGCTTATCAAAAGGCAGTCGCCTTTGCAAAAGACCGCGTACAAAGTCGTCCAGTAGACGGCTCCATCAAGGCCAGCGCACCGATTATTCATCACCCCGATGTCAAACGTATGCTCATGAATATGCGTGCATATATTGAAGGTTGTCGCGCCATGGCTGCAGTGTCTGCTGCAGCTTTTGACGCCAGTCACCACCACCCAGACGCCGATGTGCGCAAGCAGAACTTGGCTTTTTATGAGTTCATGGTGCCACTGGTCAAGGGCTACAGCACAGAGATGAGTCTTGAAGTCACGTCTCTTGGCGTGCAAGTACACGGCGGCATGGGTTTTATCGAAGAAACCGGTGCTGCGCAGTACTACCGCGATGCCAAAATTTTGACGATTTATGAAGGCACTACAGCGATTCAAGCGAATGACTTGGTTGGCCGCAAAACTGGCCGTGATGCGGGTGCGACTGCCAAAGCGATTGCCGCGCAAATAGCAACCACAGAATCCGAATTGACCGAGCAGGGCAGTGCAGATGCTTTGGCGGTGGCCGAGCGTTTAAAAGAAGCGCGTCTGGCTTTCCTTGATGTGGTTGAATTCATGACCGCTAATGGCCGGGCCAATCCTAACGCTGCCTATGCGGGCAGCGTGCCGTATTTGATGTTGGCCGGCAATTTGGTTTCTGGCTGGCAAATGGCGCGGGCATTGCTGGTTGCACAAGAGCAATTAGCCGCTGGTGTCGAGACCGCTTTCATGCAAGCGAAAATCATCACCGCACGTTTTTACGCCGACCATTTGTTGACCAAAGCACCCGGCATGCGCGACTCAATAGTCGCCGGTGCGGACAGTGTTAACGCATTGGCACTGGAGGCGTTTTAATGTCTCGTCTACCCGCACCCCTGAATAATTTGCCGCTGCCGATTATTGGCTCGCCGCTTTTTATCATTAGCAACCCCAAGTTGGTGATTGCCCAATGTCAGGCTGGCGTAGTGGGTGCTATGCCTTCGCTCAACGCCAGACCTGCCGCTATGTTGGAAGACTGGTTGGCTGAAATCACCGAGACCTTAGCAGCCTACAACTTAGCCCATCCGGATGCGCCTGCTGCGCCGTTTGCGATCAATCAAATCGTGCACAAATCGAATGATCGCTTAGAGCACGACATGGAGTTGTGCGTCAAATACAAAGTGCCCATCTACATCACCAGCTTGGGTGCACGCGAAGATATTTTTGCTGCTGCGCACAGTTATGGCGGCGTCGTTCTGCACGACATCATCAACAATAAATTTGCCCACAAAGCGATTGAAAAGGGCGCTGATGGTCTGGTTGCAGTCGCAGCTGGAGCCGGAGGTCACGCAGGTGTGAAAAGCCCGTTTGCCTTGATCCAAGAAATTCGCCAATGGTTTGATGGCCCGCTAGCACTGTCGGGTTCTATCTCTACCGGCGGCGCTGTTTTGGCCGCGCAAGCCATGGGTGCTGACTTTGCGTATATTGGTTCTGCCTTTATTGCCACCGAAGAAGCCAATGCGGCGCAAGCCTACAAGCAATCGATTGTCGACAGTAATTCAGACGACATCGTCTACAGCAACTTGTTCACCGGTGTGCACGGCAACTACCTCGCGCCATCGATTCGCGCTGCCGGCATGGACCCAGACAATCTGCCCGAGAGTGACGCCAGCAAAATGAATTTTGGCGGCGATAAAACCAAGGCTTGGAAAGATATTTGGGGCTGCGGTCAAGGCATAGGCGCGGTGACTAAGGTGCAGACGGCTGGTGAATATATTAAACAGCTTAAGCATGAATACTTAGAAGCCAAAGCGCGCTTGGTCTAAAAATCTAATCGTTAATCGTTAATCGTTAATCGTTAATCGGCTTAAACCGACAGGCATTGACTTCAAGTCGGTGCCTGTCGCTACAAGTCAAAATCTTGAAGTTGTTAACAGGCAATAGCAGACCCGGGTTTGAGTAATTTCAAATTAGGTATTAAGCCGATAGCAAGCTACAAAACCTCGCCAAGTCTACATTCCCACCGCTGACTAAAACGCCAACGCGCTGGCCCTTGAGTTGCTCTTTCATCGCACTGGCAGCTGCAAAACCTAGGCAGCCTGTCGGCTCAACCATTAGCTTCATACGCTCAGCCATAAACCGCATGCCTTCTATGAGTTGCGCATCGCTGACTGTCAACACGTCATCGACATCTCGCTTTATCACGGCAAAAGTATGCTGGCCCAAATGCTGAGTTTGTGCGCCGTCGGCAATGGTGTTTGGCGTGTCTATATGGACTATTTTTCCTGAGCGAAAAGACTGTTGGCCGTCATTGCCGGCTTCTGGCTCCACACCATAGAGTTTGCATTTAGGTGCTAACGCCCGCGTCGCCAGTGCCGAGCCTGACAGCAGACCACCACCGCCAAGACAGACGAAAAATGAATCTAGCGCACCGACATCTTCAAACATCTCTTTAGCCGCAGTACCTTGTCCGGCGATCACGTCGGGATGGTCATAAGGCGGTATCAAGGTCAGGCCTTTTTCAACAGCCAGATCGCGGCCGATTTTTTCTCGGTCTTCAGTGTAGCGGTCGTAAATAATCACGTTCGCACCATAGCCGCGCGTGGCAGCTAGCTTGGACGCAGGTGCATCGGCCGGCATGATGATGTGGGCGGGAATACCCAGTAAACGCGCAGACAGCGCAATGGCTTGCGCGTGGTTTCCAGACGAGAAAGTCACCACACCTGCACGCCGTTGGTCGGCATCAAAACGCGAGAGCGAATTGAACGCGCCGCGAAACTTAAATGCGCCGGTGCGCTGCAAGTTCTCGCACTTAAAGAAAACCTCTGCGCCCCACGCCTCGTTAATCGTGCGCGAGGTCATTACCGGTGTGCGGTGGGCGTGGCCTAACAGGCGCTCGGAGGCTAATATTAGGTCTTGGTAAACCGGGGCTGGGCTAGAGTTTGGTTGATGCACGGTGTTTTCAGTTAGTTGTATTGGTCAGCATACTTAGTAATCAGTTAATGCAGTTTACCCAGCCCATAAAAAGTGTCGGTTAAATATGGCCATGAAAGGTAACTATGAAAATAATAATTCACCACTCAACACTGAGTCGTATTGAATCAAGTCTTCATCCAAAATTTTCGCTTGAATCTATCCAATGCCTATAGCGGTTGAAATCTGTTTCTTTAACTGCTTGTGTATTTGTCGGCTTAGTCTTACTCGTTACATATTGTCGATTTTGTCTTTGCCCAACATCCGACGTTTATGTCTAGAGGTGAAAGTGTCTGCTTTATCTGAGCCGTCAAATGCTTTTACTTCAAGCGGAAAAAGTGCAATGTCTATTGGTGATGAGTGCTTTTTATTCAGGTTTTTAGACTGCGACTGAGGGTTTTACATATCGTTTTAAAGCGCTTTCAATTACCTTGCTATTTAATTAGTAGTACATCAAATTTGTTTAATTTCGTGGTTTTTAGAGGCTTTTAATGAATTTAATCTAACAATTAGCAACACACTAAATAACCTTTGGCGCTGCCTAGTGATAACCCTCATTTATAGTCAAACCAGATTTTCCTTGGGTCTAACCCGAGGATTAAAAAATATTACTCATCAATTCGGAATAACTCAAATGAAAACAAAAGCAGCAGTCGCATGGAAAGCCGGCGAACCACTGACCATAGAAACCGTAGACCTTGAAGGCCCAAAGTTCGGTGAAGTTTTGGTCGAAATCAAAGCCACCGGTATTTGCCACACTGACTCTTACACCTTGTCGGGTCTTGACCCAGAAGGCATATTCCCCGCCATCTTGGGCCATGAAGGCGCAGGCATTGTGGTTGATGTAGGCCCGGGCGTGACATCACTCAAAAAGGGTGACCACGTCATTCCTTTGTACACGCCAGAATGCCGTCAGTGCAAATACTGCTTGTCGCAAAAAACTAATCTATGCCAGCTTATTCGCGGCACTCAGGGCAAGGGCTTGATGCCTGACGCCACCAGTCGTTTTAGCTTAGACGGCAAGCCAATCTTTCACTACATGGGTACATCGACCTTTAGCAACTACACCGTGGCTGCAGAAATCTCGCTGGCCAAAATCCGCGAAGATGCGCCGTTTGACAAGGTTTGCTATATCGGTTGCGGCGTGACCACGGGTCTGGGCGCAGTGCTGTTCACCGCCAAAGTCGAAGCTGGCGCCAACGTTGTGGTGTTTGGCTTGGGCGGCATTGGCCTGAACGTTATTCAGGGCGCAAAAATGGTGGGCGCTGGCAAAATTATTGGCGTTGATCTCAACCCCGAGCGTGAAGCCATGGCACGTAAATTTGGCATGACTCACTTCATCAATCCAAAAACGTCTAAAAACGTGGTCGATGACATTATTCAACTCACTGACGGCGGCGCTGATTACAGTTTTGAATGTATTGGTAATACCAATGTGATGCGCCAAGCGCTAGAGTGCACGCACAAAGGTTGGGGCCGCAGCATCATCATCGGCGTAGCCGAAGCTGGCGCTGAAATCAGCACCCGTCCTTTCCAATTAGTCACTGGCCGCAAGTGGGAAGGCTCGGCCTTTGGCGGCGCACGTGGCCGCACCGATGTGCCAAAAATTGTCGACTGGTATATGGAAGGCAAGATCAATATCGATGATTTGATTACCCACACCATGCCCTTGGAAGACATCAACAAAGGTTTTGATTTGATGAAGCGTGGTGAATCGATACGTGGTGTGGTGCTATTTTAAAAATGTACCAACTTATCGCACCACAGATTATTAGCGAGCATGCCTGCTTTGGCGGCACGCAACGGTTTTTTCGACATGACTCTAAGCAAATTGGTTTGTCCATGCGCTTTTCAGTTTTTCTGCCTCCGACGTCTAGTATTCATAAGGCTGGCGGCAAAGTACCGGCATTACTGCTGCTCGCAGGTTTGACCTGTAGCGAAGAGACCATGATGGTTAAAGCCGGCGCGCAAAAGCTAGCCGCTGAGCTTGGCATGGCCTTAATCACCTCTGATACCAGCCCGCGTGACGCGGGTCTGCCGGGTGAGGACGACAGCTGGGACTTTGGCTTAGGCGCAGGCTTTTACCTTGACGCGACACAGCAGCCTTGGGCCAATCACTACCGCATGGAGAGCTATATCATCAATGAGTTACTGCCAACGGTGTCTAACTTTTTACCGATAGATGCACAGCGCATAGGTATCTCGGGTCACTCCATGGGTGGTCACGGCGCGCTCACATTGGCGTTGCGTCATCCGGATATTTTTAAATCTGTTTCTGCCTTTGCCGCAATTTGTGCGCCCAGCCAGTGTGACTGGGGACGCAAGGCTTTTACCGGTTACTTGGGTGACGATATAAACGCTTGGGCTGCGCATGATGCAACTGCTTTGATGAAGGCCAGTAAAGCTGCGCCTTTCCCCGGCGGTATTTTGCTAGACCAGGGATTGGCGGATAAATTCTTTACCCAGCAACAACTGCTGCCCGAGCTGTTTGAAGCTGCCTGCGCGTCTGCTGGCCAAGTTTTGACGTTGCGCCGGCATGCCGGTTACGACCACGGCTACTATTTCATTGCTAGTTTTATGGCTGATCACTTGCGCCATCATGCAGCGCAACTTCAGGCGGTTTAACTTGGCGGTAAAGACTACGTGTCGATAAGCATACTTACTTTTACAGAAATTTTGCATACGGATGAAGTATTGAGTCAATACAATAGTTGACATCTTGACTTTAGCCTGACGGCCTCGGAATCTTTAATGAATGTTTTGTTAACCGATAGTCCTCGAAATACCTCACGTAAATCAGCACCGGGATTGAGGCAGATCTGGATAGTTTTGCTGTCTAGTTTTTGGCTCTCCAGCATCTGTAATATTGCCTTGTGGCGAGAAATCTTTCGTCTGCCTGGGCTTAGCAACCCTCAGGCCATCACTCTCGGTGTTGCGTTGGCGTTGGTGATAACGCTGGCATGCACCGCTTTGCTCAGCTTACTCGCTTGGCGTTGGACGCTCAAACCTGCGATTATTATTTTTTGGTTTTCGGCGGCGTTTGGTGCTTACTTCATGATGACTTACAGCGTTGTCATCGACACGACCATGATGGTCAACGCCATGCAGACCGATGTCAGAGAAACCAGCGATTTGCTTAGCTGGCGTATGGCCGTACTGGTTTTGTTGCTCGCCGGCCTGCCTACCATTTGGCTTTTGCGTCTGACTGTGCGCAAACAAAGTGCTTTGCGGCAGATTGGCTCCAATCTTGCAACGACTTTGATTGCCTGCGCTTTGATTGCACTGGTCATACTTTTGTTTTTTCAAAGCATTGCCACCGGTATGCGTAACTACACACAGTTGCGCTACATGATGAATCCGCTCAATTCTTTTTACGCCATAGGCATGCTGGCGGCCAAGCCTTTTCAGCGCAATGAATCGGCTATCTTGCCTTTGGGAGAAGACGCAAAACTCGGCGCAAACTTTGCCGCACCCGGTAAGCCGCCACTGCTTTTGTTAGTGCTGGGTGAGACTGCTCGCAGCGGTAATTTCTCTCTCAATGGCTATGCTCGGCCGACGAATACGCTGCTTACTAAAGAGACAGTTGCCAGTCAGCGCAATGCTTGGTCTTGCGGTACCAGCACGGCGGCATCAGTGCCGTGCATGTTTTCTAATTTTGGGCGTACCTCGTATGAAGGTCGGCCGGCCAATTACGAAGGCTTGCTCGATGTGCTCCAACATGCCGGACTTGCCGTGTTGTGGTTAGACAATCAGTCCGGTTGCAAGGGCACTTGCGACCGACTTGTCACACCCAGCGTTGATACATCTTCGCTCAAACTGCCTGGCTTGTGTGATGCCAACGAATGCTTGGATGAAGTCATGCTCAAGGACATTGATGCACGTATCGCCGCGCTGCCGCCCGAACGGAGTGCCAAAGGCGTAGTGATTGTGATGCACCAGATGGGTAGTCACGGTCCGGCTTATTTCAAGCGTTCGCCTGAAAAATTCAAAAAGTTTTTGCCCGAATGCAAGGACAATGCCCTGCAAAGCTGTAGCAAACAATCTTTGATGAATGCTTACGACAACAGCATTGTCTATACCGACTACTTTTTAGCCAGCAGTATTGCATGGCTTAAAACACGCGCTGTCAGCAACAGCCCGGCGATGATTTATTTGGCCGACCACGGCGAGTCTCTCGGTGAAGACAATCTGTACTTGCATGGCATGCCTTATGGAATTGCCCCCGACGTACAAAAGCACGTGCCGTGGATTACTTGGTTGTCACCTGAGTTTGAAAAACGCAGTCAAGTTAGTATGCGTTGCCTTAACTCCCGGCTTGACACCCACATCACGCACGACAACTACTTCCACTCGGTACTCGGTCTTTTGGATGTGCAGACCAACGTCTATCAAGATAGTTTTGATATTTATGCACATTGCGGTCTTGGCGCTGGTGCCTCATCGACCCAGTAACTGTGGTGTTAGCCAAGGCTTTGACTTTGGCTAGGTTTTAATTCGTATCGGTTAACGCTCTCTGCTAACTAGTTTGCACGCCGTTGTTTGACTCGGGCATTTTTCTCAATGATGGGCTGAGCGCTATTGCAATCCGAATGACGCGCAATCTTGATTGACAGTTGGCGACAAGCTGGACAAATGCTCAAGCATGCGCGTGAGAGAGGTATTAGGTACGCGGTCTTTCTTCACACAAACCTGCAGACTTCGTAAGGCCCAACTTTCTTGCAAAGGTTTGACCGAAAGGTTAAGGGCTTTGCCTAATACGCTAGCGGCTTGAAACGGCAGTAGGCCTACGCCAAGTCCGGACTGCACAATGCGGCAGACCGCTTCAAAGCTGCGCACCTGCACCCGTAGTTGCAATGTGCGGCCGGTGACCACGGCTTGTTCGGTCAACAGCCGCATCATGGACGAGCCACTTTCTAGCGCGACTAAATCGTGCGCCAGTACATCCTCAAAACGCATTTCTGGCAAGCTGGCTAAGGCATGACCCTGAGGCATGACCACCGCTAGTGTGTCCATGCGGTAGGGGAAAACTTCCAGCCCTTCGTGGCGACTGCCTTCGACGATGATGCCTAGATCGACTTCACCGGCCTGCACCGCACGGATGATTTTCGCGCTCCAGCGCTCTTGCAAGACCAGCCGCACATCTGGGTTTAGACGGGTAAAGCTGGCTAAATCTTCGGGTAAAAATTCGTTCATCGCCGAGGTACTGGCCATGATGCGTAGTGAGCCTTTGCGGCCAGCCGCATGGTCGCCCATTTCCACTTGCATCTGGTTCATCAACAGCAGCATGGCTTTGGCGTGCACTATGAGTGCGCTGCCAGCCGGGGTCAGTTCTACACCGCGTGATGAGCGCGCCAGCAAACTGGTTTTAAAGCGTTCTTCTAGCAGCGCAATGCGGCGGCTGGCGGCGGCCAGGCCAAGGTGGGAGGCCTCTGCCGCCTTAGTCAGACTGCGCAATTCGGCGGCCCGTACAAACAGCGCCAGTGAATCAATGTCGGGAAGCATGAGAAGAAAAAACCTTTTGAATGACGTCGTGTTGTAGAAAAGTTCTTGATAGCAGCCTTCGGTTTGGCTGAAGACCCCTACGCGAGAAACAGATTCCGCCAAGTCGCGATTACCTTCATTATCAGTGGCTATATGCAGAACGCCGCTCACACCCCCCAACTAGACATAAATCCACCAGACGCTAATCGCACACTTGACGCGGCCATGCTGAGTAATTTGCAAACTTGGGCCGGTAAAACCGAGACTTTGCAAGACGACATCAGCGCCTATCCGGTGCGCGCTTTAACCGCCACTTTAGACCGTGATGACCCGGTGGTGAAAACCGGTACGCGCTTGCCGCCACTTTGGCATTGGTTGTATTTTTTGCCCCAACATCGCCAGAGCGAGATAGGCCCAGACGGTCACGCCAAGCGCGGCGGTTTTTTGCCGCCAGTGCCATTGCCGCGCCGTATGTGGGCTGGTGGGCGTTTGCAGTGGACCTATGGAAATGACTTGCAAGTGGGCGATGCGGTGCAGCGCGTTTCGCGGATAGAGTCGGTCAAACACAAAACTGGGCGTAGCGGTGACTTGTTGTTTGTGACGGTTAAGCACGAAGTCCACAACGCTGGCGGCGTGGCTATTACTGAGGAACACGACATCGTTTACCGCGCCGCCGCCCAGCCAGGCGACCCACTGCCCGTGCCGGTCGCAGCGCCTACGGGTGCGGCTTGGCAGCGTGAGGTTTTGCCTGACGATGTACTGCTGTTTCGCTACTCAGCCTTGACGTTTAACGGCCACCGCATCCATTACGACCGCGAATATGTGACCCAAGTCGAAGGCTATCCCGGCCTCATCGTGCACGGCCCGTTGATCGCTACGCTGCTGCTCGATTTACTACGTCGCCATGCGCCCCAAGCAATACTTAAAAGCTTTGACTTCAAAGTCGTGCGGCCCACTTTTGATAGGCAGCCGCTGCGTCTCAATGCCCAGCCATCAGAAGACGGCAAGTCAATTCAGCTATGGGCTCAAGACCACGAAGGTTGGCTGACCATGCAAGGCACGGCCGAGTTGGCTTGAGTTGTTGCCCTGTTGAATTGACTGCGACTAAGGCCTTCATTTTTTTAATTTTTAATTTTCTCCTAGCGACGCATGAAAAAAAATACCCCAGACCAATACCAAGAAATCCGCGACGCAGTGCGCGCACTGTGCGCAGAGTTTCCAGACGAATACCACCGCAAAATTGACCATGAGCGCGGTTACCCAGAAGCCTTTGTGGATGCCTTGACCAAAGCCGGCTGGCTGGCGGCCATGATTCCGGTGGAATACGGCGGCTCGGGTTTGGGCTTGACCGAAGCCTCAGTCATCATGGAAGAAATCAACCGATCAGGCGCCAACGCCGGCGCTTGCCACGGCCAGATGTACAACATGGGCACGCTGCTCAAGCATGGTTCAAAAGCGCAAAAAGATTTGTATCTGCCAAAAATCGCCAGTGGCGAATGGCGTTTGCAGTCCATGGGCGTGACCGAACCATCGACCGGCACCGACACCACCAAGATCAAAACCACGGCGGTTAAAAAGGGTGACCGTTACGTCATCAATGGCCAGAAAGTTTGGATTTCTCGCGTGCAGCATTCGGACTGGATGATTTTGCTGGCCCGCACCACGCCGCTGGCTGAGGTGAAGAAAAAGTCTGAAGGCATGTCCATCTTCATGGTCGATTTGCGCTTGGCAGAAAAAACTGGCATGACAGTGCGGCCTATCGCCAATATGGTGAACCACGAAACCAATGAATTATTTTTTGAGAACCTAGAAATCCCGGCAGAAAACTTAATCGGCGTAGAAGGCCAAGGCTTTAAATACATACTCGACGGCCTGAACGCCGAGCGCGCCTTGATCGCCGCAGAGTGCATTGGCGACGGCTACTGGTTTATAGACCGCGTGACCAAATACGTCAGTGAGCGCGTGGTGTTCGGCCGGCCCATTGGTCAAAACCAGGGCGTGCAATTTCCCATTGCCGAAGCTTTTATTGAGATTGAAGCGGCCAACTTGATGCGCTACAAAGCCTGCGCATTATTCGACGCGAATCAGCCCTGTGGCGCTGAGGCGAATATGGCAAAACTCTTAGCCGCCAAATCATCTTGGGAAGCGGGCAATGCCTGCCTGCAGTTTCATGGCGGCTTTGGTTTTGCGACTGAGTACGACATTGAACGCAAATTCCGAGAAACCCGTTTGTATCAAGTCGCGCCGATTTCTACCAACTTAATTTTGAGCTATATCGCCGAGCACGAGCTGGGCCTGCCGCGCTCGTTTTAAGTCATGACAAATACCGTAACTCCTAGCCTGCAAGAGAGCAAACTACGGCCTTTAGACGGCATCACCGTGGTCTCGCTTGAGCACGCGATAGCTGCGCCCTTTTGCAGCCGCCAATTAGCCGACTTGGGCGCACGTGTCATCAAAGTTGAGCGACCCGGCGCAGGCGACTTTGCGCGCGCTTATGACCAGCGTGTCAAAGGCATGGCTTCGCATTTTGTTTGGACCAATCGCTCCAAAGAAAGTATCACGCTAGACCTTAAACAACCGGCGGCGCTGGGCGCGCTCAAGCTGTTGTTAAAAGACGCTGATGTGCTGCTGCAAAACCTCGCCCCAGGTGCTGCGGCACGCATGGGTTTGTCTTTTGATGCGTTACAGCAAGCGCACCCGGGTTTAATTGTTTGTGATATTTCTGGCTACGGCGAAGACGGCCCTTACCGCGATAAAAAAGCCTACGACTTATTGATTCAAAGCGAAGCCGGCCTGCTATCTGTTACCGGCACGCCAGAGCAACCCTCAAAAGCTGGCAACTCTATGGCCGATATTGCAGCCGGTATGTATGCCTACAGCAGCATTTTGTCGGCGCTGCTTTTGCGCGGCAAAACCGGGCAGGGCAGTCACATCGATGTGTCTATGCTGGAGTCGCTGACCGAGTGGATGAGCTACCCGCTTTACTACGCCTATGACGGCGCAGCACCACCACCACGCACGGCAGCCGCGCATGCCAGTATTTACCCTTACGGCCCGTTTGCAACCGGCGACGGCAACACTGTCATGTTGGGTCTGCAAAACGAGCGCGAATGGAAATCTTTTTGCGCTCAGGTGTTAGATGATGCAGCGCTAGCGCTAGATGAACGCTTTGACAGCAACGCCAAGCGCAACCAAAACCGTGAGCCACTGCTGGCATTGATACTGGCTGTTTTTAGCCAACTCAGCAGTGCGCAGGTAGAAGCCAAACTAGAGTCTGCACAAATTGCCAGCGCCCGTATGAATAGCATGGCGCAAGTTTGGGAACATCCGCAGCTCAAAGCGCGTGAGCGCTGGGCCACGGTTGATTCACCTGTCGGCAAGTTGCCAGCGCTGCTGCCACCCGGGCGTAGTAATGCGTTTGATTACCGCATGGATGCAGTGCCAGACGTAGGCCAACACACAGAAGCGATTTTGCGTGAGTTGGGGCTGAGCGATGAGGCTATTGCTGGTTTACGTGCCACTGCTGCGATTTAAAAAAGTTTAACTACCTGCGTTAATTATTCGCATCAGTAATTGGTCGTGATTCGCTTCACGAAAAAAACAGTTCTTTGCTAAATTCAAATTGCGCAATAAGCCGTTAAAAAGTTAGAAAAAATCAAGGATTTACTTTATGACAAGCGCTACGTTTCAACTTGCTCAGTTCGCTGCTGATCTGCGTTTTCAAACCATACCCGAGAGCGTTGTCAAACGCACTGAAGACCTGTTGGTCGACTGGTTCGCCTCAGTCATCGCCGGCAACGGCTCGCGTGCGGTGCAAAGCATTGGCTTTTTTGCTCAGGCTATGGGGCCGCAAAACATGACTGCTGCCGCGCCAGGTACGGCTCAAGTCTTGCTAAGCCGCACCCGCAGCAGTCCGTATTTTGCGGCTATGGCTAACGCCGCCGCATCGCATGTGGCAGAACAAGACGATGTGCATAACGGCTCAGTGTTCCACCCGGCGACGGTGGTATTTCCTGCGGCCTTAGCGGTGGCACAAAGCATTGGCGCTAGCGGTCAGCAACTTCTCACCGCAGCAGTCGCAGGTTATGAAGTGGGTATTCGTGTGGGCGAATTTTTAGGCCGCTCGCACTACAAAGTTTTTCACACTACAGGCACCGCCGGCACGCTAGCTGCTGCCGCAGCTGTCGGTCATTTATTGGGTTTAAATGCGCAGCAAATGCAGCACGCGTTTGGCTCTGCCGGCACGCAGTCAGCGGGGTTGTGGGAGTTTTTGCGAACCGCTGCAGACTCCAAACAATTGCATACCGCGCATGCGGCCGCAGCCGGCCTGATGTCTGCTTATCTGGCCAAAGATGGTTTTACCGGTGCAGAGCAAATTTTGGAAGGCCCACAAGGCATGGCCGCTGGCATGTCAAGTGATGCCGACGTCGCCAAGCTCACTGATGGACTCGGCACGCGCTGGGCCACGGCCGAGACCTCGTTTAAGTTTCACGCCTGCTGTCGTCATACCCATCCCGCTGCGGATGCACTGCTGCAAGTCATTACGCGGAGTAGCTTAAAGCCTGAGGATATTGACCGCGTCATCACCCACGTGCACCAAGGCGCTATTGATGTGCTGGGCCCGGTTGTGCGGCCTGCCAGCGTGCACCAGTCCAAGTTTTCTATGGGCACTACGCTGGCTTTGGTGGCGCGCTTTGGTCATGCGGGATTGACAGAGTTTGAGCAGCATTTTCTCGATCCTGAAACCATTAGTTTGCGCGACAAAGTGAGCATGGTTTTAGACACCGAAGTCGACACCGCTTATCCCCAGCGCTGGATTGGCAAGGTCACCGTCCACACAGTCGATGGTCGTGTGCTGCAAGGCCGCGTCGATGAGCCCAAGGGCGACCCCGGCAACACCCTAAGCCGCGAAGAAATCAGCGCCAAAGCGCAGCGCTTGGCGGCTTTTAGTGGCGGTGCCACGGCGGATGAAATGCGCACCGCAGTCACTGCGCTTTGGGGTATTGCGCAGACGGCTGTAGTGGGTGACTTTTTGATCTGAGCGAGTTTGTAAAGAGTGTTTTTAGGCCGGTCTTAAGGCCTATGCAAGCTCCGGTTTGAATCGTTTTTCTTATGTCATATGACTCAATTTCCTGCATAAGAAATAAGTCGGTTTTTATTTTTTTGACGCTTAAATAAAGCTTAATAAGTTGTGCAAAATACATTACCAGTTGCAGCATGCAGGCTAATTGATGTTGAGCAGGCGATAAATAAAATTCAAACTTATTAATTATTTTTTAAGTGGCGGATTCAAGCTTGAAGTGCAACAGCGTGTTAGTTGGACTTTAACTCTTCCATAAAAACCTGATGCGGTGTTCGATACCCCAAACATTTTCTAGGACGATGATTGAGCCTGTGCATCGCTAAAGCAATGTCATCGTCGGTGATGCAATTAAAGCGCATCCCCTTTGGGAAAAACTGGCGAATCAAACCGTTCATATTCTCGTTTGCCCCACGCTCCCACGAGGCGTATGGATGGGCGAAAAAGAAATCTGCACTCAGCGCAGAAGCTATTCGTTCATGCTGAGAAAATTCCTTGCCGTTATCTGTCGTGAGTGTGTGCACGCAATGAGCGAATGGTTTAAGTAAAGTGATTAACGCGTCCCCTACGGCTTGCGCTGTTTTGAATGGCACGTGGAAAATTATTGAATACCGAGAGACACGCTCGTTAATCGTCACTAGGGCTTGCTTCTGCCCGGCACCAATCACCAGATCAGCCTCCCAGTCGCCAAAGCGCGCACGCTCAAGCACGATGGCGGGTCGCAGTTCTATTGAGACCTGGCGAGAGATGGTGCCGCGCCGTTCACGGCCGCTGCTGCGTTTTTTTCGCGTCTTCTGGCAACGCAGTGTTTTATGCAAGCTGCCGCCCGCGCGTTTGTCAGCGTAGATGTACTGGTAAATGCTCTCATAGCTAACACCGGGTTGGCATCGAGCTTCGAGGTGGCCGCTGATTTGTTCGGGGCTCCAAGCCTCAGCCAACTTTTCCTCCACTACAGCCCATGTCGAGTCAGCAACTCTAGGACTGTTGGCGCAGGCAAGTCTACGTTCTTGGGCTTTGTCATTTGCCTGCTTAGGGCGATAGCCTCGTAGACCGCGGTTACGACGCAACTCACGGCTGATGCTCGATTTATCACGGTCCATCATTTTTGCAATTTCACTTTGATTGAAGTTTGCTTTGGCGAGGATTGCAATCTGGTAACGTTCGTCACGGGTGAGGTGTGTGTAAATCATTCTGGGCAACTTTGACTTGGTGGTCGGGAAGCTTGGATGCTCTCACATCTCACCCACCCGTCCGGTTAGTTTCAAAGTTGCACTTCAGACTTGAATCCGCGAGTCAATAAAACGGAGACAAAAAATGAAACTCAATCTCAAAACTGCCCTCATGCTGTCAGTGGCGACATTAAGCGCTGGTCTGTGTGCATCAGCTTTCGCACAAGCCCCATTTCCAGATCGGACGATTTCCCTCATAGTGCCTTTCGCCGCTGGTGGCCCCACTGACGTGGTTGCCCGCCTGATCGCCATACCCATGGGTAAGGCGCTTGGTCAGACTGTGATTGTCGAAAACGTTGCAGGCGCAGGCGGCACGATTGCCGCGACCAAAGTTGCACGCGCCACACCTAATGGCTACACGTTGCTGATTCATCACATGGGTATGTCGACCGCACCGGCGCTGTATAAAAAGCTGGCTTTTGACCCGCTCAAAGACTTTGAATACATAGGCCAAGTCGTCGAAGTGCCTATGACGCTGATAGCGCGCAAAGACTTTCCACCGAATAACTTTCCCGAGCTCAAAGCTTATCTCCAGCTGAATAAAAATAAAGTCTCAATTGCCAACGCTGGCTTGGGTGCGGTCTCTCATTTATGCGGTCTGCTGTTTATGAGTCAGATAGGGGTTGAACTCAACACCATTCCTTACAAGGGCACAGGCCCTGCGATTAACGATTTGTTAGGCGGTCAGGTCGATTTGCTTTGCGATCAAACCACGCAAACCGCACCCATGATCAAAGACGGCCGGGTTAAGGTCTATGGCGTGACCACGCTTAAACGCCTGGCTTCGCTACCCAATGTGCCAACACTAGACGAGCAAGGCATGAAGGGTTTTGAAGTTAGCGTGTGGCACGGCATGTATGCGCCCAAGGGCACGCCACAGCCAGCATTAGACAAAATCACAGCCGCACTGCAAAAAGCCATGCAAGACCCCATGGTCAAGCAACGTATGTTGGACGCCAGCTCTGAAATTGCCCCGCAAAACAAGATTACCGCCAACGGCCTTAAAACTCTGCTCACATCCGAGATTGCCAAATGGGACCCAGTGATTAAAAAGTCCGGCGTTTACGCAGACTAATTTTTTTCTCGTCTCTTTGCTGTGAAGGCCTGTTATCAGTTGATGATGCAGGCCTTTTGTTATGGCTTTGTCACCGCACTTTTTGCACCCACTATTAAATTCGCAGTTACATGTTTGAAGTGCAATAAATAACGCCACTTACAAACTGATTTTCTAATGAAAAAATAACGATAAACTTAATCACAATAGCTACAAAACTATGTTCGGCTTGTGAGTTGTTTTGAAAAATACTTCATTAGCTTTTGCCTATGTTGTAAGCCGAAAAAAAATATTTTTCCCATCATCTAGCCTGCTTGGCTAGCTGTCAATTAGATAGCACTTTCAACCCTCAGATAAATCATGACTCTGCCTAAAGGCTTGTACGACCGGCTGGTATACGAAGATGAAGTTGATGAAATCATCCGCTTATCAAGCCTACACCGCGTACTGGTGACGGCGCCAACTGCCCACCAACGCCACGAACAATTTATTGCTGAGCTATTACATCGCCTGCCGGAGTTATTGGACGCTGCAACTGATAGTCAGATAGACGCGATCGAAAAAGCCAGAGCTGAGCTTGAACTCATTCGTCAGCTGTTGATTCAATTGCGACCGTTGGGTCAAGGAACGCGCTTACTGGCCATGCCACCACAGCTGCTCAAGTCGATTCATGCGCCAAATGCCGATGTGGTGATGCCCGCCACCGGTTTGCGTCATCCGTGGCTTTTTACATCTGCTAGAAATGATCCGTCTTTGCTTAACGAGTTGCGTGCCGAACTGCGGACTGTTGACCGGGTAGATATTTTGGTTAGTTTCATCACATGGAGCGGTGTGCGCAAATTACTCGATGTGTTGGAGCAAGTGACCGCGCTCGATGCGAATGGAAAGCCAAAGACAAAGTTCAGAATATTAACCACCACTTACATTGGTGCGACAGAAGTGCGCGCGGTGGATGCGTTTGCCAAATTGCCGGGTGTTGAGTTGCGTATTTCCCTAGACGGTAGGCGCACCTGTTTGCACGCCAAGGCATGGATTTTTCACCGCGCCACCAACTTTGGCACAGCCTTTGAAGGCAGTGCAAATTTATCTGAATCTGCACTGATAGGCGGCATTGAGTGGACTGTGAAGTTTGCACAGGCCAGTGGCACGTCCTTGTTTTCTGCTGCGGTGGCCAACTTCGAAACGCTTTGGAATGACCGTGAATTTCAGCCCTATGATCCAAGCGACGAGAAGCACCGCGAAGCCTTAACTCAGGCTCTCGCCAGCGAACGCGGTCACGGTGGACGCCACGCCGCATCCAGCGGGCCGCCTGTTGCACTTCAAACTTGGTTCGACTTGCGCCCTAAGTCGTACCAGCAAGAAATGCTTGACCAGCTGGCCGCTGAACGCAGGTTGGGTCGGCGACGTAAATTGGTTGTAGCAGCAACGGGTATGGTCAAGACCGTGGTTGCGGCGGGCTGATTGTGCCGGTATTTCACATCCACGTCGTAGGGAGCATCTTTTTTGATATTCACTTTTAGCGTTTCTCAACTCTTACCTTAGGATCTTTTTAATAAGAGTAATAAGATTATTGACATTAATTTTACTTTATTGTTTTTCTTATTTTTCAGTACCAAGCTCTGCTAAATAAAATCATTTCATTGTCTTACAAATGCCTTTTATCGTCGTCTGAGTCAGCCTTTGTCCAAAGGCTGTATCAATTTTTTGTAGTAATGATTCCGGTGATATTCGAGATGAACCAGTGATGGTGCGTGGCCTTCTTCAGTTGTTATTAAGCCGGTAATGCCGAGTAGCGACAAATCGTCGGCTACCGAAAAAACACCAAGGTCAAACATCACGTGGTGATTCGGGCAAAGGCATAAGATATTTTCCCAAATGTCCGGTCCATTGTGCGGCGCACCCAAAGGTGTGATGTGTGCTGCTTCTGCGTAAGGACCGCTGTTTGTTTCAATAGTCGTGTCACATACCTGGCATAGGTGTTGGTAGTGCAGTTTCAGGCTCTTTGAAAGCGCCGAATCTCTAACAACACGCTGGACGGTGGTCTCTACACGTTCGGGTGATGGATTGCCAAGTGGTATTGCTTTCTTGCTAGATTTTTTTATTGGCTGAGGGATTGTGTTCGTCGCAACAAGTTGTTCAAGCCGAAAGCGCCAGATGGCAAAACCATCGACTCGCTTTTCAGACCAGTAACTCTCCACTCTATAAAGGCCGTCATAGCGGTAGCCGCTTGCTGGTGCGAATGAATTTTTTCG
Source organism: Polaromonas vacuolata (assembly GCF_012584515.1). Lineage (NCBI taxonomy): Bacteria > Pseudomonadati > Pseudomonadota > Betaproteobacteria > Burkholderiales > Comamonadaceae > Polaromonas > Polaromonas vacuolata. Next base: position 1,669,915 of record NZ_CP051461.1, read on the forward strand.
GTCTTCACCGCGTATGACGCGAACCGGTTGAGCGTTTAGCAGGTTTTGAACTAGGGCTGCATTGCCTAGTGTCAGTGTCTGGTCTTTGTCATGTTTTCCACCTTTGTTGCGACCGCCTTGGCCTGTGTAGACGATCACGTCGCCTTGATCAGAGTCATTTTCATAGCCACCAGAAATAACGACAGAGTCGGCACCGTCTTTTGCTCTGCCAGAAATCCCACCCATCGATGATCGATGAACGCCGACTTTATTCATTGCTTTGTAGTTGACGAAAGAGTCTCCTACAGACACGTCTTCTAGATGCCCAAAGATTATTTCAGTTGCCATTTTCTTACTCCCTTTTTTTGTAGCCTCAACGCCGATCGGTCTGACTTGCTCGCTCGCTAGCTAGTCTTATTTCTTATTACTGCCGTCGGCTAAAGCCAAGTCTTATCGCGTTACGAGTTCGTAACTTTTGCTCTTTTGACTCAATGATTAATACGTGTACTTAGCATTGAATGATTGTTACATCATTGTTGCCAAAGTGTATGAAGTTGGCATTACATAAACATGCCTAAATACTCTTTTTTTTGAATGCTTACGGTTTTGTGTTGTATCGACTTTTGTATAAATAAAAGTCAACGCTTTGCGTCTTAAACGGCTGCGATCATGGAATGTTTTCTTCGAGGAGTGAGCGAAATAATTTCGTCCCTGATGCCTCAATCCAGTGCGCTTTATTAACTGGTTTATTAACTCATTCAATTCATGCGACGCAATACGCAAGAATTGAAATGCTATTAAGTGAAATTGAATTTTTTCGAGCAAACGCTGAATAGTTGTTTGCCGACGCTATTGGTGTCGATAGATTCGATTCGTGTGCAAGACTCATTACGCTTTTGCCAACGGGTGGTTTTATATAAATCGCAGTGGCCGCTTAAATGCTGCACAGATTTCCTGTAAATTTCAAGCGTCAGTTTGTACCTGATTAATCTTTAAATTTAGGCGAAAAAAAGGCCAGCGTTAAACACTGGCCTTATATGTCTCAACTCCTCACGTTGTCGATATGCTTGCTTATTTTGTGCGCTTTGGCGAGCGGTTAGCTGCGAAGGGTGTAGACAAAACGATTAGCCGTGTTGACACGATGAACAGCTTGGCTAACGATGGTTTGCAGTGAATATTGTTTATTTGACTTAAGCTGGCTTAATGGGAAAGCGCTCAGTGCGCTTACTTCGCCGCCTCAACATTCACAGTAATAGTCTGACTCATCCCCGCCCCATAAGACTGGTGCGCGCCGTTGCCAAACTGCATGGTTAAGGTGTGCTTGCCCGGCGCAAGTTTGATTTCTGCTTCTTGTTGGCCTTTGCCAAAGTGAATGTGGGTGTCGTCCGCCGGTATGCTGGCGCCGGCGGCTATGGGAGCGCCGTCTACGATGATGTGGTGGTGGCCGGTTTTGTCTGTCATCTCGCCTAAGGGGGCTATCTTCATACCTTCTAGACCAAAACTGAGTTTGACTGGTGAGCTTACGTTGGCGTTATTTTGTGGGGATTGAAAAAATACGCGCTCGGCTACACCGGCTTGGATTGAGAGCAAGGATGCTGACAGAAAGAGGGCGCTCGCAGCAATGGATTGTTTGATCATATTGGCCTTTTTTTGAGGTTAGAAACTAAGATTTTAGTTTCTCACATTAGCCTCGTTTTTTTTATTGACGGGCTATTGCTAGAGCCAATGCCAATGCTTTGAGTCAAATTAAATTAAATTAAAGGTTAATTTTTGGTTTGACGCTGAGTAAATCTGTTTTAGATTTTTTCGCTTGTCTGGACATGATCCCAGGCTGGCTTACATAGTTTGACAATGGTTTAGGCATATTGGCGTATAGGCTTATGGCTTATGGCGTATGGCGTATGGCGTATTGCGTATGGCGTATAGGCGCAGTGGTTAGAACTTGATTCAGGCTAAAACTAGGTTTAACCCGAACTGAATTCTTAGCAAATTTTTTTGCTTAAAGCGACCAAGCCATCTGCATAGAAGGCCGTTGGCTAAACTTCACATACCAAGCTTTTACCTTTGGATAGCGCGCACGCCAGTCTATGTCGTCAAAGCGTAAATCTAGGTACCACAACGCGCAACCAAGCGTTATTGATCCTATGTCCACCCGGTCTGTCATAACCATAATGTCGGCTTCTAAATAGCTAAGTGCAGTTTCTACTTTATCCATCTGCCCAGCACGCCATTCCGGCCAGCGCATGGCTTCTGGCCGTGCGATGTCTTCATAGCGTGCCAATAGGCAAGCATCCATCATGCCGTCTCCTAGGGATTGCAGTGTTAGCGTTTCCCAACGTGTTTTACCTGTGCGTGGATGTAATGTGCCATTGGCTAAATCGTCTAAGTACTCGCAAATCACGCGGCTGTCGTACAGCGTTTGGCCCTCTTCGGTAATGAAAGTAGGTACTTTTCCCAGTGGATTTTTTGCGATGATGTCGGCATCGCGCTTAATGGGATTGGCATTAGAGGCCAGCAGTTTGATGCGCCCCTCTAGTCCTAGCTCATGGCTTGCGACCATACATTTGCGCACATAGGGGGAGTTGGGGGAAAAAAATATTTGCATTTCGTTTGGCCTTTCAAATTATTGTTGAGGTTTACTCGTTAGCAAAGCACTTTAAATTGATAGGGTGCTGCCGCTTAATAAATAAGAAATTAATGTCGCTTCATTTTGTTTAATGCGCTGGGCGATGGGCTTAATTTTTCAGCGCCAAAAAAAGGGTCTAGATCACTATACCGCTTGACCTTGGCTTAATAATTTTTAAACGTATTAGGCGGTTAAAGCCACTTAATGGAGTGTTTTATGCATTGGCTTTATTCAACTGGATATAAGCATGGTTTTGTTGATTCTACTTAACACTTTACCTTTAACTTTGCGTGTCATTGTTCTTAGTTACCCATAGTTCTGAGTGCTAAGCGGCTTGATTAAGCAAAATCAACTGACATAGTCCTGCTCATAAGCGCTATCAGCCATGGCGACCTAAGATGTTTCAACTTGCTTGACTCAGGAAAGACCCACTATGTTGAATGCTGCATTAGCCAGACCTTTTAAATCGACGCGCGGACTGCGCGTCAGCGCCAAACGAGGTGGCGCTCTCGCCTTGTTCGCACTGACCGCTAGTTTGAGTTTGATAGGCTGTGGAGATATGGCGCGCTTACAGGTCGCTGATGGTTCTGGTCTTACGCCTACGTTGCCAGAGCCGCGTAGCAGCTTGATACCGACTGTTAATATTGCGCCCGCCGTAGGCTGGCCTGACGGTGTGCAACCCAGTAGTCCTCTGGGCACTCAGGTCAACGCATTTGCACGTGGTCTGGACCATCCGCGTTGGTTGCTAACTTTGCCTAATGGTGATGTGCTGGTGGCTGAAACCAACGCCCCTGCAAAGCCCGACGATGCTAGCGGTATTCGCGGCTGGGTCATGGGCTTAGTCATGAAGCGCGCGGGTGCTGCAACCCAGAGTGCAAACCGGATTACTTTGCTGCGCGATAGCAAGGGCAGTGGCACGGCTGATCAACGCTTTGTGCTGCTAGAAGGTTTGAATTCTCCATTTGGTATGGCGTGGGTGGACGGCATGCTGTATGTGGCCAATACCGATGCGGTTGTGCGTTTTCCTTACCCGCTGGGGGATACACGCATCTCAAGTGCCGGCGTAAAAATAGCTGATTTGCCAGCTGGCCGCATCAACCATCACTGGACTAAAAGCTTGATTGCCAGCCCCGACGGCCAATCGCTTTACGTTACCGTAGGCTCAAACAGCAATGTGGCTGAACGCGGTATGGCGGCCGAAGAAGGCCGAGCTGCGGTTTGGAAGTTAGATATAAAAAGTGCGGACATGCGGCTATTTGCCACTGGTTTGCGAAATCCCAATGGCATGGCTTGGGAGCCGGTAACCGGCGCACTCTGGACCGTGGTTAACGAGCGCGATGAGTTGGGCAGTGATCTTGTGCCCGACTATTTAACCTCGGTAGTGAAAGACGGATTTTATGGCTGGCCTTATAGCTGGTATGGCGACCACGTCGATGTGCGTGTTAAACCGCCAAGGCCTGATTTAGTCGCCAGTGCCATAGTGCCAGATTACGCGTTAGGACCACATACCGCGTCACTCGGACTGGCTTGGGCTGGCGGTACAACGCTACCGGCAGCCTATTCGCAAGGCATGTTTATCGGTCAACACGGCTCATGGAACCGTCGCCCGCACAGCGGCTACAAAGTCGTCTACGTGCCGTTTTCGCAAGGCAAGCCTTCTGGTCTGCCGGTAGATGTGATGACGGGTTTTCTCAGTGCCGACGGTAACGCTTATGGTCGGCCAGTGGGTGTGGTGATGGACAAGGGTGGGGCGTTGTTGGTGGCTGATGATGTGGGGAACGTTATTTGGCGATTGAGTGCTGCGCGCTGACTATTTATGCTGCTGTTTTGGTGTTGATTTTTAGGCGCTAAAAAGTGCGTTATCTCGCCTCTTAAAAAAGCAGTAATGGACGTGCAGACTGCATTTATTTTTAGATGCCGAGCGGTTTAATAAAGGCTCAAATTATTGACCCGTGTCTGGGCGTTTGTGCGTAGTTGGGCAAGAATTGTTGCAAACAGGTTTGCTTTTTTGAAAAGTTTTTTTTGCGCATTACTTCTCAACAAGTAATGCATTTTTTAACATAAAGCAATATTAGGTAAATTTTTAAATGTCGCTGGACAGTGAATCTCTCAGTCTTTGATCAAAGCATAAATAATGCATAAATAATGCATAAATAAAGCAGCAAAAAAGATGCGAATAAGATGACTCGTATCTGCTGTTGAAATATTTAAACTTCGATTGAAAACCGTATGACTCATTCCCGCCCCGGTCACCAGTTTTTACATTCACCCGGCCCTACGCATGTGCCGTTAGCCGTCATGCAGGCCATGGCTAATCAACCCATGGATCTTGCCGATCCCCGGCTTAACGGCATCATTGACCGGGTTGAAGCTGGCCTTAAACGTTTGCTCAATACTGAGTCGGCGAATATTTTTCTTTATGCCGCCAACGGTCATGGCGCGTGGGAGGCGGTTATTAGTAATCTGATTGCACCAGGTCAAACGGTGTTGGTGCCGGGTACTGGCCACTTCTCTGAGTCTTGGGCGGTACAAACTGAGGCCATGGGTGGTCATGTCATTCGCACACCTTGGGTTGAGGGTTTGTCGATTGATGTGGCCGCTGTTGAGCGCGTCTTGCGGGAGGACACTGAGCACAAAATCGTGGCGGTGTTTGCCGTGCATACCGACACCGCCAGCAGTATTAGCAGTGACTTGTTGGCATTGCGCGCCGTTCTTGATGCGGTAAAACATCCCGCACTTTTTGTTGTCGATGTAGTGGCCTCGTTAGGGGCGAGTCGGTTCTCTATGCATGAGGTAGGGGCCAATGTTGTTTTGGGTGCTTCGCAAAAAGGTTTGATGTGCCCACCCGGTCTTGGTTTTGCAGCGGCTGATGCGCGTGCGATGGCGGTTTGCGAGGCCAATCCCACACCCCGTTTTTACTGGGACTGGCGACTGCGCGTGAGCGAATTTTCGTATCGAAAATTTTGCGGTACGCCGCCGCAAACTTTGCTCATGGGTTTAGACGCTGCGCTAGAGCTTATTTTTCATGAAGGCGTCGATCAGGTTTTGGCGCGCCATCAACTTATTAAACGCATGGTGCATGCAGCTGTTGCTTGTTGGAGTCAAGGCGGCGCGCTTCACTTTCTGGCCAGTGACCCGGCTAGTCGTTCAGCCTCCGTGACGGCTGTTGCGGTGGGGCCAGGTGCTAATCCGGAAGCTTTACGCACCTTGGCGCGGGAACGTTTTGATGTGGCGCTGGCTGGCGGCTTGGGTCAATTGGCTGGCCGGGTTTTTCGTATCGGCCACATGGGCGACATTAACGCGCCCATGATTTTGGGTTGCTTAGGCGGCGTAGAAGCTGCGCTGCGCGTGCAGCGCGTGCCGATTGGCTCAGGTGCATTAGAGGCGGCGGTGGCGTGCTTGGTTGCAGGCTAGTTTTCTTGTTATGCATCGGCGGTGGTTGAAACGGTCAATTTGACCTGAATCTAAGCATTCATTGACGTTTTTATTGACGACTTTAGAGTCTTTCACACCTCACTTTTTTGACCGAAAAATTATTTGAATTATTTGAATTATTTGAAATTGACTTTTATTTCACTCAGCTTTCGTCACTAATTTGTAATTTTTGCGATACAAAATTTCAGTTTTACAAAACGTTTCAAAGGTTGTGATTCATGAAGTCAAAGTTATTTCGCTCGCCATTGGCTTGTCTGTCCGTCATCATTGGTGTGCTCAGCCTTCATGCTTGTGCGCAAGATGGGACTCTTGTCTCGGGTGCAGTGAGTAATGTAGGTCAGACCAAAAATACGAATGCGCTAACACCATCACTGGCACCTGTTAAGCGCGTGTTGCTCATTAGCATTGACGGCATGCACCAGCAAGACCTCAATGTTTTTGTCAAAAGTCACCCTGATTCAAGTTTGTCACAGCTCTCTAGCAGTGGCGTGACTTATCAGCAAGCGTTCACGCCTGGCATGTCTGATTCCTTCCCCGGTTTAGCGGCTATGTTGACTGGCGGTACAGCTAAGTCGCATGGTTTTTTCTATGATGAAAGTTATGATGCGACGCTTTATCCCGCAGGCTCTAATTGCCAGGGCCCGCTTGGCGCTGAAGTTGACTGGACCGATTTCATGAATCAAGGCTTTGATGAGAAAGTCGGCTTTGTTCAAGTCCCTGGCAACACTGATGGTAAGCACCCGTTCGCACCGCTAGACCTGACCAAACTACCGCTGCGTAAGCTAGAAAATGGCAACTGTACGGTCGTTTATCCACACGACTACTTGCGCGTGAACACGATTTTCGAAGTCATCAAACAAAGCACTGGCGCACGTACAGCTTGGTCGGATAAGCACACGGTTTATGAGTGGGTAAACGGTCCGTCCGGGAAAGGTGTGGATGATTTGTTTGTGCCCGAGATCAAGGCCGAAGCCGTCGCCGGCAGTGGCGCAGCTTATGAAGCGGTGCTTTCGACAACGCTGATTTATGACGATATTAAAGTCGGTGCAATGCTCAATCAAATCGGTGGTTTAGATTCTTCTGGCATACATAAAGTCGGCGTACCGGTAATCATGGGTTTGAACTTTCAAGCTTTGAGTGTGGCGCAAAAAGCCGCTAGCCCGGGCGGCGGCTATCTTGATGCTGCGGCTACACCGGATACTCAGGTCGCTACTGCTATGCTGCACACCGATGCGTCTTTGGGGAAAATGATAGCGGCACTTAAAGCGCAAAACCTGTTTTCTTCGACCATGATTGTGGTGAGTTCTAAACACGGTCAATCGCCCATTGATCGGCGCAAAGTGCAACATGTCGGCCACTTTAGTGCTTTGCCTGCCTTTGCTTCTTTTAAAGAGGATATTGCGCTAATAGTTGATGACTCAACCGCCATGATTTGGATGAAAAATCACGGCAAAGCGGCGGCTTTGGCGGCTACGATCAAGGCCAATCCGGATGCGTTTTTTGCCCAGGATGTTTTATCCGGTGAGGCCATGACGGCCTTGTATGGCGACCCGGCAATGGGTCGTACGCCAGACATCATCGTCCAGCCAAAGTCGGGTGTGATTTACACCAAGAAAGGCAAGAAAATTGCTGAACATGGTGGTAATTCGGCTGACGACGCACACATTGCCTTGTTGGTATCGGCGCCTGGTTTGGTGGCAAAAAATGTCCACACCATGGTAAACCTCACGCAGGTTGCACCAACCGTTTTGCAGGCTCTAGGTATCTCGCCGCTCACACTTCAAGCGGTTGCAGCCGAGGGGACTTTGGTCTTGCCGCAACTAGGTTTGTAGTTTTTAAAACACCTGCGCAAAGTCTTGACTTTGCGCAGGTGTTGTCCGTGTCATGCTGCAAACAGTTTTTGTTTGCGCTAAGTTTTTTCAAACTTCAAAATAAGCTGGCCCCGATATTGATAAGCAGTGCTAGCACTGTCGTGTTGAACAAATAAGCCAGTATGCAGTGGGTAGTGCCCACTCGGCGCAAAGCTTTGGAGCTAAACGACACGTCAGCGGTTTGACCCGAGGTGCCTATGACTGCTGCAAAGTAAAAAAAGTCACCGTATCCAGGGTGATCGTCGTCTGGGAACTGCAGTCCAGGCCGCTCGCCTCGGGCGATACCCGCGTAGTAGTCGTGTGCGTAATGCAGCGCAAACATGACTTGTATAAACGCCCAAGAGCTGATCACGGTCACGCCTGCTAACACGATGTGGGCTATTTTTTCAGCGCCGTGCATGTCTTTGACAACGGCTAATTCCATGGCGATAGCGGCTAAACTGGCGATGCTCGCTAGCACCACCAAGCTCAGTATCACTAGCTGACCGTCGTCATGCAATTGCGCGCGATTGCGCATTTGGTTAGGGCTAGAACGATACATCATCATGCCGGCAAGGCCCACATAAAGAATGGTGCCGGTATTCCATGCGATCAAAAAACGCGTCACCAGCTGTACGGCTAGCGCTTCTGGCAAAGCCAAACCTAGACCTAAGGCAATAAGAAGTGCGATGAAAAGTCTGGGCCTGGCCTTGATCACGCGAAACAGGCGGGGCAGGCGGCTACGTGTTGAAGCCATGATTTAATTCACCATCACCAGCTTACCCATTACACCGCGCGTGCCCATGTGGGCGTAGGCAGCTTTGAGCTCGGACATAGGCATGCTGCGGTCTATCACTGGCTTGATCTTGCCTTGTGCATACCAGTCGGCCAGCTCGGCCATCATTTTGGCGCTGGCTTTGGGTTCCGCCTTGGCAAAGCCGCCCCAGAAAACGCCAACTATTGATGCGCCTTTGAGTAGCGGCAAATTGAGTGGCAAGGCCGGAATGCTGCCGGACGCAAAGCCCACGACTAAATAGCGTCCGCGCCAAGCAATAGAGCGGAAAGCTTGTTCGGCAAAGTCGCCACCAACCGGGTCATAAACCACATCTGGGCCTTTGCTGTCGGTGAGTTTTTTGAGGGCTTCGCGCAAGTTTTCTCGGCTGTAATTAATCGTTTCGTCAGCGCCTATTGATTTGCAGAGCGCACATTTTTCATCGCTTGATGCGGCTGCAATAACGCGGGCGCCTACTGCTTTGGCAATTTGAATCGCTGAGGTGCCAACACCGCCGGCCGCGCCCAAGACCAGCACGGTTTCACCGGCCTTGAGCTGGGCGCGGTCTACCAATGCGTGGTGCGAGGTCGCGTAAATCATGATGAAGGCGGCAGCATCGACCATAGGAAAGCTCTCTGGCAGAGGCATGCACATGTCAGCTTTGGCAATCGTGTGGGTGGCAAAGCCGCCGGTTCCGGCCAAACAGGCAACCGGTTGACCGACTTTGAGGTGGCTCACACCTTCGCCCACCGCTTGGACTAAACCGGCGTATTCCGAGCCCGGCACGAATGGCAACTCTGGCTTCATCTGGTATTTGTTTTGCACGATCAGCAGGTCGGGAAAATTCAGGCTGGCGGCGTGAATCGCGATCAATACCTCGCCGGCTTTGGGCGTTGGCGTAGGCAGCTCTGTCCATTGAACAGCGTCTATACCTGTGGGGTTCTCGCAAAGCCATGCATACATAGTGTTTTCCTTGATTTGTGGTGTTTATAGCGGATCGTGTCTCGTCACTACATCATAGGCATGGCTTGCCCTTGCCCTTGTCCCCAAGGCGTAGAGCGTTGGCAGCGCGTGTCTCACCCGTGACCTAGAATAATCTAATGAAAATTCTTATCTGCAACGACGATGGGTATCAGGCAACTGGTATTGTGGCCTTGTACGAGGCCTTAAAAGACATAGCTGACGTGGAGGTGGTGGCGCCCGAACATAACAACAGTGCTAAATCGAATGCACTCACGCTTAACTCTCCTATGTACGTGCAAACGGCGGCTAATGGCTTTCGTTATGTCAACGGCACACCGGCTGATTGCGTGCATATTGCGCTAACTGGTTTGCTCGGCTATAGGCCTGATTTAGTGGTGTCCGGCATAAATAATGGCGCGAATATGGGTGATGACACGATTTACTCGGGCACAGTTGGTGCGGCTATGGAAGGCTATCTTTTTGGTATTCCGGCGATTGCCTTTTCCCAAACCGAAAAAGGCTGGTTGCATATCGATGTTGCCGCTCAGCGCGCCAAACGCATGGTGCTACAGATGATGGCTTCGCTAGAGGTGGTGAGCGAAGGCGCTCATCCGACGCAAGCGCCTTGGCTGCTAAATGTTAATGTGCCTAATTTGCCGGACGATCAGATTCGGGGAACCAAGGTAGTGCGCTTAGGCCGTCGCCATGCGGCTGAGCGCGTGATTATTCAAACCAGCCCACGGGGTGAAACCATGTACTGGATTGGCGCTTCTGGGCCGGCCAAGGAAGAGGGCGAGGGCACAGACTTTTACTCGGCTAAACATGGCTTTGTGACGGTCACGCCGCTGCAAGTAGATCTGACCGATCACGATCGTCTACCGTTTTGGACTGAGACTATGGCCACTGCCGTGACGCCCGCTAATCCATGAAACCGCCGGAAAAAAAGGCATTCCCGCTCAACCGCACGCCTTTGGCGTTGAGCAGCGTGCCTTTACCGCCAGAAGCCCCGAGCAGGCCCGGCTTTCCGCTGCGAATGCCGGCCGATTACGGTACTCCGTCAGCGAGCAAAAAAATGTTTGTGCGCACTGCGCCTTCGTCTTTGTTAGCCAGTCCTAGGCCGCTAATCAATGCGCAAACCACGGCAATTAAATTAGCCAACAAAACCAAAACGCCTAGCTTTGGTCATACCGATGCACAGTCTTTTCTGGCGCTGCGTGCTCGTATGGTGCAAAACTTAATGACTCAAGGCGTTATTGATGTACGGGTATTGGCAGCGATGGGCTGCATAGAACGTCATCGTTTTGTCGACACCGCTTTGGCCAACCAAGGCTATGAGGAAACCAGCTTACCCATCGGTTTGGGGCAAACTATTTCAAAACCCAATGTGGTGGCGCGCATGCTTGAGCTTTTGCTGCATGGCCAATCTGGCAAGCTAGGCCGAGTTTTAGAGATAGGCACGGGATGCGGCTACCAAGCGGCGTTGTTGGGCCAACTCGCTACCGAGGTCTATAGCATGGAGCGATTACGTGGTTTGCATGACAAGGCGCGTGACAATTTGCGAGACTTTCGTTTGCTCAATGTGCATTTAATTTTTGGCGATGGCATGCTGGCTTATCCCCGCGGTGCGCCCTATGCGGCCATTATTGCCGCCGCTGGCGGTGCGGCTTTGCCGACGGCTTGGACAGATCAATTAGCCATGGGTGGACGCTTGGTCGCTCCCTTGGAAACCAGTCACGGCGTGCAGGCTTTGGTGGTGGTTGACAAGACCCCAAACGGCCTTCAGCACAGCGTGCTGGAGGCGGTTAAATTTGTACCCCTAAAATCAGGCATTAGTTAACCTTTCACTAAACATTTTCTACGCATCCGTTGAGCAGCAGTTCCACATTTTTTGGAGTCTGTTCCGGTACTTCTACTTTAAGAATTTGAAAGAAGCAATGAATTCAACAAGGGCTTGCACCATGGTCAAACCTTTCTCCTTTTTCAACCTCAAAAGTGCTTTGCGCCGCTTAGCCTTGCCGTGTGCTGTTGGCGCTAGCATGGCTCTTTTGGTGGCCTGTGGCACATCCTTGAACAAAGCGCCGGTCGAAGTTCGTGCCGGCTCTTCAAGTGCTGCCAGCGTGATCGATGCCAGCATCAAGCCCTTATTGGGTTCGGAAAATGCGGGAAAACCGGGCTACTACACGATTCGTCCTGGCGACACTTTGATTCGTATCGGCTTGGATAGCGGCCATAACTGGCGCGATATTGCACGCTGGAACAACCTTGAAAATCCTAACCAGATAGAGGTCGGTCAAGTCGTGCGCTTGTCGCCACCTTCATCAGACGCGGTGACTGCGTCCAGCACCAAGCCGGTTAGCTCACCAGTGGCGAGCACTGCCATGACTAGCAAAGCTTTGCCACCGGCACAGCCGGCTTCTGGGCCCGTTGCGCCAACCACAGCAGCTGCGCCAGCTTCCAATTCATCAACGCCTACCGGTGGCGATGATGAGTTAGCTTGGATTTGGCCCGCTAAGGGCACCGTCCTAGCAGGCTTTGATGAGTCAAAAAATAAGGGACTTGATATTGGTGGTAACGCTGGCGACGCAGTGATTGCGTCGGCTGATGGGCGCGTGGTTTACTCGGGTGCCGGTTTGCGTGGTTACGGAAACTTAATTATTCTTAAGCACAACAATACTTATTTGACCGCCTATGCGCACAATCAAACGCTGCTGGTTAAAGAAGACCAGAACGTTAAAAAAGGTCAGAAAATTGCAGAAATGGGAAGCAGTGATTCTGATCGAGTTAAGTTGCACTTTGAGCTTCGACGTCAGGGCAAGCCAGTCGACCCAGCCAAATATTTACCAGGAAAATAATTGTTAGTGATTGCCGCTCACAGATTAAAAAGTTTGACTGTGCTCAAAAGCTTTTGTCTGTGTGCCGGCGTTGGTTTGCTATTGTTGTTGACGGGCTGTGCATCTTCACCCAGCGTTCAGTCGCGCTCACCTTTCATCGGTAAGGCTTCGTTTGAGATAACGCCGGCTCAAGCGGCTGATCTGACGATTTATGCATTAGGTTTGGTTGGTACGCCTTACCGTTATGGCGGTAACACGCCAGAGTCAGGTTTTGACTGTAGCGGCCTGATTGGTTATGTCTTTAAAGCGCGTACCGGAATTGTGCCGCCGCGAACCGTGTCACAGCTCAGCGAGTGGGGTCAATCGGTTGCTAGGGTTGATATTCGCTCCGGCGACTTAATCTTTTTTGGCGATGGCCATGCCGGGATTTATGTCGGAGACAACCGGTTTGTGCATGCGCCATCATCCGGTGGTGACGTCAGGCTGGACTCATTAAATTCAAAATATTGGTCAGCGCAAAGGCTGGCTTATCGCCGGCCTTGAGCTGAGCAGTTTTTTTAGTCAGTAAAACGCAGATAAAACGCAGCTTAAAGGCCGATAGCCGCAATACCTGCACGCGCAATTTGTGCGTCTTCGTTCGACTTCACACCGCTCACACCGACAGCGCCCAAGCACTGACCGTCTTTCATGATGGGAACGCCCCCTTCGAGCATGCCCTGAATGTAGGGTGCGCTCAGAAAGGACATGCGGCCACCGTTGATGGTGTCTTCATAGACCTTGCTTTCGCGGCGACCCATGGCCGCTGTGTTGGCTTTAGCCGGTGCAATGTGCGAGGACACGGGTGGTGCGCCGTCAAGGCGATGCAGGTTGAGCAAGTGGCCACCATCGTCGACGATGGCTATGGTCACAGCCCAGTTGTTCTTTAAGGCTTCGGCTTCGGCAGCGGCGGCAATTAGTTTGATGTCGGCGGATTCTAGAAAGGCTTTTGTCTTCATGGGTATTTCATCTCATAGTTGCAAAGAAGCTTTAAGCATAGCTACCTTTTGCGTGGCTTTGCTTTTCGATTGCTCACTGGTTTGATGCAACTCTGCTTACAAAAAGTAGGAAGTCTAATGCCCACATAGCTTGAAAAAAGGTGTATAGCCCATAGAATATTAATATGTGCAAACGCATTTTTTCTGGAGACTAATCATGAATGACAACAGCAACACGCTTGACTACGCTGCCTCAGCTGGGGCGCAGCGCAACCGCGTCATGCGCAATACATACTGGCTGCTCGCGCTAAGCATGCTACCCACAGTTTTGGGTGCTTGGGTTGGATTGGCTTCTGGCATCACTCAGGCTTTAAGCGGCGGACTTGGCTTAATTGTTTTCTTGGGTGGCGCTTTCGGTTTTATCTACGCTATCGAAAAAACCAAAAACTCACCCGCTGGCGTTCCGGTACTGCTGGGCTTTACCTTTTTCATGGGCCTAATGCTGTCGCGCATGATTGGAATGATTTTAGGTTTTAGTAATGGCTCCGCTTTAGTCATGACCGCCATGGGCGGCACAGCTGGCGTTTTCTTCGTTATGGCGACGTTGGCTAGCGTGATTAAGCGCGATATATCTGGCATGGGTAAATGGTTGTTTGTTGGCGCTATCGTTCTGATGGTCGGCGGCATCATCAACGTATTTGTTGGCTCATCAGCCGGCATGATGGCTTTGTCGGTTGGCGTGATCGCAATTTTCAGCGCCTATATGCTGTACGACCTGAAGCAAATTTTGGACGGCGGCGAAACCAACTACATCAGCGCGACGCTGTCTTTGTATTTGGATTTGTTTAATGTGTTCCAAGGCTTGCTGATGCTGCTGGGTATTTTTGGTGGTGAGAGAGACTAATTGAGTCGCTGCTAACGCAGCACTTCACTAAACAAAAAAAGGACCTCATGGTCCTTTTTTTGTTTTTGATTGCGCCATTTAGCAAGATTGAACGAGCGATGGGCGCTGCTTTTTTGACTATCTCGCAAGCGCCAACTGCAAACGGGTTACATTCTCCAAACATGAAGCCTGTCAGCCCGCCCCCTCCCAAATCCCCTGTTCCCCGTGTCACCGCAAGACTCTCAGAGCAACTCGCTGATGCTTTAACTGCCAGTATCAGTGATGGTCAGTTTGAGGTTGGTCAACGCTTACCAACTGAGGGTCAACTCACTGAACGCTTTAGCGTGAGTCGCACCGTGGTCAGAGAGGCGCTTTCGCGGCTGAAAATGCTGGGCCTGATTGAATCGCGTCAAGGCTCTGGTGCTTATGTCATGCAGCGGCTTTCAACACTTAAAACCCAGCTGGTCTTGACGCCTGACGGCTCGATTGATGCGGTGATGCAAATGGTCGAAGTCAGGCGTGCTTTGGAAGCGGAGTCCGCCGGACTTGCCGCCAGCCGGCGCACGGCTCAGGATATTCGGCATATCAAGTCTGCGTTGTTAAAACTCGAACGCGCTGTCGCCGAGGGCGGCGACGGTGTGCTGCAAGATGTTGCTTTTCACAGCGCGATTGCGACTGCCGCACGCAATCCTTTTTTACTCGCGACGCTGGCCTATTTGAATCAGTTTTTGCTAGATGCCACCCGGGTGACCCGCGCCAATGAAGCGATACGAGCTGATTTTGCGCAGCAGGTATTGTCTGAGCACGATTTGATCGTGAAAGCGATCGTGGCCGGCGACAGTGATGCGGCAAGAGACGCAGGTGCTGCGCATATGGTCAATGCCGCACGCCGTATTCGCAGCGCGGATCCGTCCTTTTGGCAGGTGCAAGGCAGTCAGTTAGCCAGCCGCTTGTTGGTCGAGTTGGACTTGCCCTTGGTCATGGATAAACCCAAACGTAAAAACCCATCAGCACGAAAAACCCCTAGTAATACGAGTACCTGAGTCTGTTAAAGTTGTATGACAAATTTAAAATTTGCGTCAATATTTATAAATTATTCGGTCTGTAAGCCGAAGTTTTGTTTGCTTGGCGCAGGCTGAACCGCAAGGAAAACATCACATGACTGAAAAAATAGGCCTGATTGGTCTTGGCGCAATGGGCTTAGGCATGGCGCAGTCGCTGCGCAGAAAAGGCTATTCGGTTCATGTCTGTGATGTGCGCACTGAAGCTGCACAAGCTTTTGCAGCTGTTGGCGGTGTGGCTTGCGCGACCCCTGCGGCGGTCGCTGAGCATTGCGAAATCGTGGTCAGCGTTGTAGTCAATGCAGCTCAAACCGAACAACTTCTGTTTGGTGAGAACGGCGCTGCCGCCGCCATGCGCCGCGGCAGCGTGTTTGTAATGTGTTCAACGGTAGACCCCAACTGGTCTATCGCGATGGAAAAACGTCTGGCCGATATGGGTTTGCTCTACATCGATGCGCCTATCTCGGGCGGCGCGGCCAAGGCCGCATCTGGCGAGATGACCATGATGAGTGCTGGCAGCCCAGCGGCATATGCCAAAGCCGGTGCTGCGCTGGACGCAATGGCGGCCAAGGTCTACAAACTCGGCGACGCCGCTGGCCCCGGCAGCAAAGTCAAAATCATTAACCAGTTGCTCGCCGGCGTGCATATCGCTGCCGCTGCAGAAGCCATGGCGCTGGGCTTGCGCGAAGGCGTTGCGGCTGACGCGCTTTACGAAGTCATCACCCACAGCGCCGGCAATAGCTGGATGTTTGAAAATCGCATGGCCCACGTGCTGGCGGGTGACTACACGCCGCTTTCGGCGGTGGATATTTTTGTGAAAGATTTGGGCTTGGTGCTCGATACTGCCCGCGCCAGCAAATTCCCACTGCCCTTGTCAGCAACCGCGCACCAGATGTTTATGCAGGCGTCGAGTGCTGGTCATGGTCGTGAAGACGATTCTGCAGTTATCAAAATATTCCCAGGCATTGATTTGCCAGCTGCGAAATGACGGCCAAGCGCCGGCTTTTGCTGGGTTGCATCGCCGACGATTTCACCGGCGCGACTGACTTGGCCAACAATTTGGTACGTGCCGGAATGAGCACAGTGCAAACCATTGGCGTGCCCAGTGTTGATTTAGCCAGTGACGATCAAGAAGGTCCCGATGCGATTGTGGTGGCGCTCAAGTCGCGTACGATTTCGCCGCAAGACGCAGTCGCGCAATCCTTGGCCGCTTTGAAATGGCTTAAAAGTCAGGGCGCTGAGCAGATTTACTTCAAGTACTGCTCCACTTTTGATTCCACTGCCGAGGGCAATATTGGCCCGGTAACGCAAGCGCTAATGGCGGCTTTGCAAAGCCGTTTCACAGTTGCCTGTCCGGCTTTTCCCGAGGCTCTGCGCACGGTGTTTAAAGGCCATCTTTTTGTCGGTGATCAGTTGCTGTCTGATAGCGGCATGCGCAATCACCCGCTCACCCCCATGCTGGATGCTAATTTGGTCAGCGTATTGCAAAAACAAACCACACTCAAAGTGGGTTTGTTGAGCTACGACGTAGTCGCGCGTGGCGCCGAGGCTGTGCGTGAGCGTTTTGCACAACTCCAAGCCGATGGTGTTGAGGTGGCGGTTTTGGATGCGATTTCTAACGCCGATTTACTCACGCTTGGCCAAGCGCTGGCGGGTATGCCGTTGGTGACTGCTGGCTCTGGCATTGCTATTGGTCTGCCGCAAAACTGGCGTGCCAACGGCGCTTTAGGTCCTGCCGCTGCTGCTGATAAGTTGCCGCTTGCAAAAGGTTTTAAAGCCATTATTTCGGGCAGTTGCTCACTCGCAACCAACGCACAGGTGACGCATTTTCAGCAGTTAGGCTGCGCCAGTTTTCGTGTCGATGCATTGGCCTTGGCGCGTGGCGAAGATTTAGTCGCGCATGCCTTGGCTTGGGCTAAGCCGCTGCTGACGGTAGAGAATCCCGCGCCTCTGCTGATTTATGCGACGGCCGAACCCGCCGCTGTGAAGGATGTGCAAGCCCAATTGGGCGTAGAAAAAGCCGGCTCTTTAGTCGAAGCTGCCTTAGCCAGTATTGCCAAAGGTCTACTGGCGCTAGGCGTGCGCCAACTGGTCGTCGCGGGTGGCGAGACTTCTGGCGCTGTCGTGCAAGCGCTTGGCGTGACGCAACTCGCCATTGGCCCGCAAATCGCGCCCGGTGTACCTTGGACTTTTGCCAGCAATGGCGCGCAGCAGCCATTGCATCTGGCGCTTAAGTCCGGCAATTTTGGCGGTGTGGATTTCTTCACGCAGGCATTTGCCGTTTTGCATGACTGAGTCCGAACTGCGGCAAGAAATCTGCAGCGTAGGCGCGTCTTTGTATGCGCGCGGCTATGTGCATGCCAGCGCTGGCAATATCAGCGTGCGACTGCCTGACGATCAAGGTTTTTTAATCACGCCTACCGATGCTTGTTTGGGGCGTTTAGATCCGCTCAGCTTGGCTAAGCTCGACGCGCAAGGCCAACAATTAAGCGGCGCACGCGCTTCTAAAACGATTGCCCTGCACCGGGCGATTTACGCGGCCACTCCCAATGCCCAGTGCGTCATACACACCCACAGCACGCATTTGGTGGCGCTCACATTTCAAGGCGTCTGGCATGCAGACGATATATTGCCGCCGCTCACACCTTATTTTGTGATGAAGGTCGGTCACGTTCCCTTGATTGATTACCACCGGCCGGGTGACCCCAAGGTGGGCGATTTAGTGGCTGAAAAAATCAAAACCATGGCGGATAAAAAAACACCTATAAGGGCAGTGATGCTGTCTCGACTAGGGCCTAACGTCTGGCACGAAACACTGGCCCAAGCCAGTGCCGTGCTAGAGGAGTTGGAAGAAACTGCTCGGCTGTGGTTAATGCACAAGTCAGAGCCGCTGACAGAAGAACAAATACAAGCGCTACGGGATAACTTTGGCGCCAGTTGGTAAAAATATTTAAAGGATAAAAAATGCCGAAATTTGCAGCCAACCTCAGCATGCTTTACCCCGAGCTGGCTTTTATGGACCGATTCGCCGCAGCCGCAGCCGACGGTTTTAGCGCAGTGGAATACCTATTTCCCTACGCCTTTAGTGCCGCCGATTTAGCGGCGCAACTTAAACAACACCAGTTGCAACAAGTGCTGTTTAACGCCCCTCCGGGTGACTGGGATGCAGGCGAGCGCGGTATTTGCTGTTTACCAGATCGCCAAGTCGAGTTTAGAGAAGGATTTTTAAAGGCGATTGACTACGCCAAAACGCTTGGCTGCCCACGCATTCACGTGATGGCCGGCTTGGTGCCAGACGGTATTGACCCAGAACGCTTGCTTGCAACCTATATATCAAACTTGAAGTGGGCCGCAGAGCAGGCCGGTCTTGAAAATATAGACGTGCTGATTGAGCCGATTAACGCGCGCGACATGCCGGGCTTTTTCCTCCATCGCCAAGACCAAGCGCATGAAATTGTGCAGGCAATTGATGCACCCAACCTCAAAGTACAAATGGATTTGTACCACTGCCAAATCAGTGAGGGCGACTTAGCCATGAAGCTACGCCAATACCTGCCTACTGGTCGCGTGGGCCATTTGCAAATCGCTGGCGTGCCAGCGCGGCATGAGCCTGACATTGGCGAGGTTAACTATCCGTATTTGTTTGCGCTAATCGATGAGCTCGGCTATGACGGTCATGTGGGTTGTGAATACCGACCTAAGCGCGGTGCTGTAGCTGACGGTACTAGCGATGGATTGGGCTGGTTTAAAGCGCTGACTTGGCATTGATCTGTGGTTGAGATTTTCTTCAAAGGCGAGTGCGAATAGTGCACGCCTACAATCGTATTTTTTTAACGGTCATCTTATCGATTTGGGCGTAAGCGCTTAGTACGTCAGAATTTGTAGTCGCGAAGATTGACCCAACGTTCACATGAAATATTTGTCTTGGTTTGGCCCGGTTCAATCTACTGTGGCTTGGCCAGAAAGACTGCGCTCTTGCGTAGGCGCTTTTATCGGCATCTTGGCGGTTTATCTGGCCGGCAAAGCCATAGGTCATATGACGGGCATGCATGTTTGGATACTCGCACCGCTGGGTGCTACCGGCTTTCTGATTTTTGTCGTTCCTTCTAGCGCTCTAGCGCAGCCTTGGGCCGCTTTGGGCGGCCATGTGGTTTCTGCCCTGATAGGGATTGCCTGCGTCAGGCTAATTCCTGTGCCAGAGTTGCTGTTGCCCACCGCAGTGAGCCTGTCCATATTGGCCATGTTTTTACTCAGGTGCTTGCACCCACCGGCCGCAGCGACAGCGCTGTTTGTGGCGATTAGCGGCATTCAAGCCTTCGAGTACGCCTTGTTTCCGGTCGCTTGCGGGGTGTTGGTGTTGATTGCGACAGCGGTAATCTACGGAAAATTTACGCGGCAGGTTTACCCGCACCGGGCCTTGTCCAGACTTGCAAATGGAGAAGCCGCGCCTAGCGCTGAGAGCTCGTCGCTTGTTGATGTAGACCGAGTGCTGGCCAACTACGGCGGCATCGTAGATGTGAACCGGCAGGACTTGGCTAACTTGGTCGATCAAATTGAAACAATAGCCTACAAAAATAAGCTAAAACAAGCCAGCTGCGAGTCCATCATGTCGCCGAGTATGCATTGTGTGGAGGCCAATTTTTCATTGGAGTCGGCTTGGAAAATGTTGCGCGACAAACATATCAAGGCTATGCCGGTGGTGGACAAACAAGACCGAGTGGTGGGCATCATCACTTTGGGGGACTTTGTACTTCATGCCGCAGTTGATTTTCACCTCAGCTTTGGGCAAAGACTGCGCGGCGTTTTGCGCTTTAGCAACTGGAAAAAAAGCGCTAAAAAGGTTGTTCACTCCAACACTGTGGGTGAGATTATGAGTTCTAACGTACGTGTGATCAGTGCCGATAGCAACTTGGCTGACCTGATCACACTATTCGAGCTAGAAGGCCATCACCACATTCCGGTGATCAATGCTGACGAAAAACTCGTCGGCATAGTCACTCAGTCAGATTTTGTGAAAGCCATGCTCAAAATTTTAAGCATCCAGTCGGCTACTGAGGTTTGATGCGGTCAAACACCGCAATTGATTCCACGTGTGCGGTATGCGGAAACATATTGATCACGCCAGCTGAACTGCAGCGGTAGGCGCCGCTGTCCACCAGCACGCCAGCATCGCGTGCCAAGGTTGCAGGGTTGCAGCTGACGTAGACAATTCGCTCTGGCATTTGCCAGTTGCCCAGCGCTAGCGCTTGCTGATGTACGCCATCGTCACAAGGCACACCGGTGAGCAGTTGCTGGTGCAGTGCGGCGAGTGACTTGAATAATTCAAACGCGCCTTCGCGCGGTGGGTCAACCAGCCATTTGTCAGCTCTGCCGTCACGGCTTAACAGGGCCGGCGTCATCTCGAATAAATTGCGCACTTCGAAACTGGTGGGCGCTAAGGCGTGACGATCTATGCGTGCTGCTTGGTTTTTAAGATAGTTCTCGCGCGAGCGTGCCACCAGTGCTTCGCTGCCTTCAATGCCGAGCACAGATTGAGCCCGTGTAGCCAGCGGCAAGGTGAAGTTACCCAGACCGCAAAACCAGTCAATCACGCGCTCGTGCGGCTGCACTGCCAGCAGTCTAAGTGCGCGTGACACCAGTACTTGGTTGATGTGTGGGTTGACTTGGGTAAAGTCAGTCGGTCTAAACGGCATGACAACGCCAAACTCTGGCAAGCCGTAGTTCAACTCTTCGGTCGCATCGTCAAGCAACACTACAGTCTCTAACCCACCCGATTGCAGCCACCACTGCACGCCTGGTGTTTGCACGGCAAAAGCGCGCAAGCGGGTCAAGTCGGTGTCACTTAAGTCTTGCATGTGGCGCAGTACCAAGGCGGTCACAGAGTCGCCGCAGGCTAGCTCGATTTGCGGAATCGTTTCTTTCGCATCCATGCTGGAGATCAATGCGCGCAGCGGCAGCAGCATGTCGCTCACATGTTTGGGCAATACATGGCATTCGCTCATGTCAGCTACATAAGCGCTTTTGCGTTCATGAAAACCAACTAATACCGTGCCTTTTTTACGCACATAGCGCACTGACAGGCGGGCGCGGTAGCGGTAGTTCCACGCCGGGCCTTCGATAGAGCGTAGCAGGTTGTCGGATTTGAGTTTGCCTATGTGGAGTAAGTTGTCTTCCAACACTCGCTGCTTGACAGCAACTTGAGCGCTGACATGCAAATGCTGCATTTTGCAGCCGCCGCATGCGCCGGTATGCATGCCAAAGCTAGGGCAGGCGGGTCTTACGCGTTGGGAAGATTCGCGGTGCACTGCCAATAGCGTAGCTTTTTCAAAGCTGGCTTTTTTGCGGTAGACGCTGGCGCTGACCAGCTCAAAAGGGAGCGCGCCTTCAATAAATACCACCTTGCCGTCAGGCCTGTGGGCTATGCCTTGGGCTTCGATATCCAGCGACTCTATGCTCAGCAGGTCTAGCGGGTACTCTTTTGGCGCTGTGCTTTGGGCTGTACTTTGCACCGTACTTTGTGGTGATTTTGGGGATTGGGTTTCTTCTGACATGCAGCGATTGTCTCAGGTCGCGAGACGACATTTGCGCTTGTCTGCATAGGCTTATTTGGTCAGTATTAGCTTGCCTAATTTGGTCGTTTGCAGTTTGTAAGTCGCACCGTTGTGGTTTATCTCTACGGCTTTTTGGCCGCGCAAAAGTGCGTAACTGTCTAAGCAATCTGCGCGGTTTGAGTGCTGCGACTGACCGGTGTGGCCTTGATGAAGGCTGTGGTTGGCGGTGTGGCTAACTATCATGGATTGGCTCCTGGTTCAGTGATAAAACCTATTTTTCCAAGGCCAGCTTGTTGCGCTGTGGCCATGGCTTGGGCGATGCGCTCGTAGCGCACGTTTTTATCGCCGCGAATATGCAGTTCTGGTTGCGGGCTTTGTTCGGCCGCTGCCTTGAGTCTGGTGGCTAATGCCGCATCCGTTAAAGGCGCATCGTTGATGAAGTAAGCCCCTTCTGCGTTGACGCTTAGTCTTAACGTGTCGGGCTTGATGTTTTGCGGCTGCGTGCTGGCGGCGGGCAAGTTGATATTGATAGAGTCTTTCAACACCGGAATGGTGATGATGAAAATTATCAATAGCACCAGCATGATGTCCACCATAGGCGTCATGTTGATTTCATTCATAACCTCTTCGTCGCCCTCATCGCTGCCAAAGTGCGTGCTTCCAAAAGCCATCTTGTGCTCCGTATCTGCTGGGTTTAGCTGAGTTATTTCGCTCGTGCTTAGGCTTTGCGCAAGCGCTGATCGCTGGAATCAGTCTTACCGTTTTTGATGGCATTGACGCGAGCACCGGTGAGAAAGTAAGCATGCAAGTCGTGGGCAAAGCGATTGAGCTTGTGCAGCACGCCTTTGTTGCCGCGCAGCAAGGCGTTGTAGCCCAGCACTGCGGGAATGGCGACTGCCAAACCCAGCGCAGTCATGACTAGCGCCTCGCCTATTGGGCCAGCGACTTTATCTATGCCGACTTGGCCGGAGCTACCTATCGCCAACAGCGCATGGTAGATGCCCCAGACGGTGCCGAAAAGGCCGACAAAAGGCGCAGTCGAACCAACCGAGGCAAGGATGGCGAGACCGGATTGCAGCTTAGCGGTGAAGTCATCCAGACTGCTTCGCAGTGCACGCGTGACCCACTCGCTCAGGTCTAGCACGTCGCGCAGTTGCGCTTGTGTGTTGCTGTGATGGCTAGCGGCTTCGCGGCCGTCTAGTGCGAGCTGGCGTAGTGGGTTGCCGGCCTCTTTACCCAAGCTATTTAAACCGGCTTGGAAGTCTTGGCTTTCCCAAAAAGCTTGCTTACGCGCAGTCATGGCTTTGTATTTGAAAAGGTCTAGCGTCTTAATGATGATGACCAGCCAAGACGCCAGTGACATGACGAGTAGCAGCAGCGCTACGGTCTTGGTGACGATGTCGCCTTGGCTCCATAGGTGCGCTAGGCCGAATTGGGAATTCATGAAAGGTCTCTCCTGGAATCAAAAAAATAGGGGAAAAGTGGAATAGTGGAATAGGGCGGCGATAGGCTGACTTCAGCGGCTTATTCGCGCAGCTTCCAGTTAATGGGTACTTGGTACCACATGGCCTCGGCTATTCCGCCACGCTTACCGGGTACAAAGCGCCATTGCAATACGGCTGCCACAGCGGCACGGTCAAGTCTGTCGTAGCCACTACTTTTGGCTAATTCTGCGCGTTGGGCTTGGCCATCACTGCCGATTAACACCTTGACCAAACTTTGACCTTGCTCGTTCATGCGTAGGCTGAGCGCGGGGTAGACCGGTGCCGGGTTTTTGAGGTAGTCGGCATTGCTGGATGGCAGCTGCACAGCCGGGGCTATTGGCGCTGTGCTGACCGTAGCCGGCGCTGGTGTAGCAGGGGCGATGTTGGCGGCGGCTTGTGCGCTCTGAGCGGGAGCTGTTGATGTGGCTGCTGGCGTTGCTGTTGCCGCTGGTTGCGGCGCTGGTGTTGGTGACTTTGGTGTTTGTACTGGTGTCGGCTTGGGTGCTGATACTGGCTTAGGCTCAGGCCTTGATTTTTGTACTGGTTTTACCGGGCTAGTCTTTACTTCAGGCTCTGACTTAGGCGTCGCCATAACCGGCGCTGAGCGTGTAACAAAGGCCGACTGCAATGTGACTGGAATCACGATTTCTTCCGGCGGCCTGAACGACATCTCATTTTGTATGGCCCAAATCAGACCCGCATGCGCTGACAATACCAGCAGCCCAATCCAAACCATGCGGCTTGCATCTGAGGCGTGAGCCACGTCAAGCTGGCCGGTGGTGTGAAAAGTTGGGTTCATGGTCAATTGTTAAGGAATCGGCTTTATCGCTGGCCAAGTGTGTTGGTCGCAGTGCAAGTGTGAAACTGGTCTGGCAGCAATCAATGCCACTGCCTTGATTGTTAATCTGTTCTAAGTATAGGTTACAAATGCGAATAAATCGCATTTAGATTTGGAATCTTTGATTTTTATCTTTTGACTTCAGACATGGGCCCACATTCGCAGCAGGTTGTGATAGCTGCCAGTGAGCTGTATGACTTCTTCACCTTCAGGCTGGCCGGCATTCATGTCCTTTTGTCTTAATGAGGTGATGGCCATGTCCATGTCGAAGAGCAACTGGCGCTGGTCGTCCTGCCTAATCATGCTTTCAATCCAGAAAAAGCAGGCTAAGCGCTCACCGCGTGTGACCGGTTCAACTCGGTGTACCGAGCTGCCGGAATACAGCATCAGATCGCCAGCAGCGAGTTTGATGCGTTGCTCACCATCACTCGCTTGCACTACTAACTCGCCGCCGTCGTAACTGTCAGGCGGGCTTAAAAACAGCGTGCATGAAATATCTGTGCGCACATGCCTGGCGCTGGCTGCGTGGGTACGTACCGCATTGTCAATATGGTTACCAAAGGAGTTTTGGCTGCCGCTATAACTATTAAACAAAGGCGGGAAAACTGTTTTTGGCAATGCAGCGGTGATAAAACGTGGGTTTCTTGCCAATGCTTGGGAGACGATTTGTCTGGCTTCTTGGGCTTGGACTGAATCCTCGGGTAACTGGCGGTTATTTTTTACCGCGCCACTTTGACTGCCAGCCGTGAGTCGGCCATCTGCCCAGTTGGCCGACAGTATCAGCTCCCTTACCCGGGCTAACTCGCCGGACTCCAAAGCGTTTTCAATTTTTAACCGCACGCCTTATTCCTAGAATTTAGTGCTTAGTGTGACATGCAAGCTGCGTGCTGTGCCGGGGGCTGCGAAACCTCGGTACAGCGTGTTGTAGTAGACCTTGTCGAACATATTGTCGAGATTGAATTTGACGCTGTTGCTGGGGTTGACTTTGTATTCAAGCAAGGCATCGACCTTGACATAACCTTGCGCTCGGTTCTGGCTACTCACGCTATTGGCCGGCTTGTTGGTGCTGACCGCCGTCATGCCGCCACCAATTCTCCAACGCTCATTGATGCGGTAGGTGCTAAAGAGATTGGCTTGATGGCTAGGCGAGAGGCCGGGGTTTTGTCCGACTTCGAGCTGTCCGGCTGGGTTGGAGCCGGACTGGTCTATGACAGCACGTAAAAAGCCCAAACCGGCAAAAATTTCCCACTCTGGCGTGATGCGTCCGGCGACTTCGAATTCGAGCGCATCGGTGTGGCGTCTGCCGGATAGCAAATAAGAGTTGCTAGCCGTGTCTATGTCGGTATTGCGTTCGTTGTATTTGTCAGTGCGAGCCAAAGCCCAACGCAGCGACAAGTCGCCCTCATAAAGCTCATATTTAGCACCTACTTCAAGGTTACGACTACTCTCTGGTGGCGTGTTGGCCGATTGTGGGTCGAATTGGTAGAGGTCGCCCGATGTATTAAAAGATGTTCCGTAGGCGACGTAGTAACTAACTTCTTGTGTCGGTTGATACATCAAGCCAAGGCGTTTGCTCAGCAGATTGTCCGAACGCGATAAGGCTGTGTTGTTGGGTGCGGCGCTGCCGCTGCGGTCGTAGTCGCCTTTGATTTGGTCCATGCGCAGACCGCCTATCAGGCGCCACTCCTGATTTAGGGAAATCGTGTCTTGAAGGTACAGGCCCAAAGTCGTGGCCTTGAATTGGGTGGCCACACGTTCCGTCAGATTGCCGCCAATACCGGTGCTGTCGGGGTTGCCGACGCTGGTACTGGGTTTGGCGGAAAGTAAATTTGGGTAAGTGGAGCGGCTGGCGTTTTCAATAGCATATTCACCACCGACTAAAAAGCTGTGCTTTAGACCAAAAACATTAGCGCTGGTGTTGTAGTCGCTCTGGAAAAAACTGTGCCGTTCTTCGCCCGCCTTGGCATTGGTACGCCGATTGACCTGCGTGTTGGCGTTTAGATTGCTGATGCTGGTGCCAGTGGCAAAGCTCGACTGCGTGGCCCACATGGCACGCGTGTATTTACCTTCTCTGACTGAAGAAGTTAGCTGGCTGCCATCACTCCAGCGGTGTGTGTGTTTGAGCGTGAGTACGTCGGCGCTGTCGTTTTGGAAGTCGCTGTCCAATCCGTACCAATAGCGATTCACCGGCGAGGGTGCAGGGCGGCTATTGAGCCAGCCAAAACCCCAGTCAGGTTTGTCGTTGTAGTTGAGATGATAAAAGCTGACTTGAAATTCGTCAGCACTGCCCACGCCCCAGCGGTAATCAAGCGCTAAGCCGCGTCTGTGCGTACTCGCGCCAGCATTGTCGCCCCGGCCATCGCCATCTGTGGCCATGAGATTTAAACGCAGCGCGGCATCGTCGCCAGTCTTAATATTGAAGTCGCCTTCTATCCGACGGTAGTTATCAGTGCCTATAGTGGTGTTGATTTCTTGAGCCGTTTGCATGCTGGGCTGCTTGCTGACTTGGTTGATGATGCCGCCGGTCGAACCCCGGCCGAACAACATGGAGGCCGCGCCGCGTAGCACTTCGACGCGCTCGGTATTAAAAATATCGCGGTTGTATTGGGCAATGTCGCGCATACCGTCTAGGTAAATATCGCCGGCGGCACTAAAGCCGCGCAGGCGTATGTTGTCACCGACCCTACCTCCTTCACCCGCTTCAAAGCTGATGCCCACCACGTTTTCTAGCGCCGCTTTGAGGCTGTCCCGGCCTTGATCGTGAATCAGTTTGTCGTTAACTATGGTCAGAGACTGAGGAATATCTTTGGCCGCTAATGAGGTTTTGCCGACAGTAGTTAGACCACTTTGGTAGCTGCCTAAAGTCGTATCACGTTGACCGTTGACGGTGACTGGTGCCAGCGTGGTGTTACTGCTGTCGGTTTGCGCCCAATTGGCAGTCGAGCTCAGCAGCAGCATTGCGCCTAGTGGCAGTAGTGCTTTGCTGACCGCAGTTGGGCGGGCGGATGAATGGATTTTTTTGGCGCGCGATGCGCTGTGTTGAGTGTGAGCCATGATGGCCTCCAAGCAGTGTCTAGCCGTTTCGGCTGTAGACGGATGTTTCAGGGTTTGGCTTGGCTATGCTCTGAAACATCATGCATTGCACCGGCTCTGACTGGGGTCTGACCGGGGCTGGCGGAGGCGGAGTTGGCTGGCTGTTTTATTTTGTTACTAGTCTACATCAGATAAGAATAATTCTTATCTGTAAGATAAAAATAAATACAAGATATGTGCCCTACAAAGCAAAAAACCCGATTTTTAAATCGGGTTTTTTTGGGATTCGCAGAAAAATTTATGCTGGTACTGCCGATCGAATCAAATGATCGAATGCGCCTAACGCTGCTTTTGCGCCATCGCCGGCCGCAATAATAATTTGCTTAAATGGAACGGTAGTCGCATCACCGGCAGCAAACACGCCAGGAATTGAAGTCTGGCCTTTGGCGTCGACAATAATCTCGCCGTGTTTAGACAACTCCACCGTGCCTTTAAGCCAATCGGTATTGGGAATCAGGCCAATCTGAATAAAAACGCCTTCGAGCTCAAGCGTATGAATGTCGTCATTCGCCCGGTTTTTGTAGATTAAAGCGTTGACCTTGCTGTCGCCGGCGATCTCAGTGGTTTGAGCGTTCGTGTGTATGGTGACGTTTTTCAAACTTCTTAGTTTGCGCTGCAACACTTCATCGGCGCGCAATACCGTGTCGAACTCGACCAAGTGCACATGGCCGACCAAACCAGCTAAATCAATCGCCGCTTCAACACCCGAGTTACCACCGCCAATTACCGCAACACGCTTGCCTTTGAACAAAGGACCGTCGCAATGCGGGCAGTAAGCGACGCCCTTGTTTTTAAATTCCGCTTCGCCGGGAACGTTGATGTTTCTCCAGCGCGCGCCGGTAGAAATCACCACCGAACGGCTTTTAAGCGTAGCGCCACTTTCGAGATGAATTTCTATCAAGTCATTATTTGGGCCGCTGTTGGCCACCAAGCTCTTGGCGCGTTGCAAGTTCATGATGTCTACGTCATAGCTGCGGACGTGTTCTTCAAGTGCTATGGCAAATTTCGGGCCTTCGGTTTCTTTAATTGAGATGAAGTTTTCAATGCCCAAAGTGTCCAGCACTTGACCACCAAAACGCTCGGATGCAATACCGGTACGAATACCTTTTCGCGCCGCGTAAACGGCAGCTGCAGCACCAGCCGGGCCACCGCCAACGATGAGTACGTCAAAAGCTTCTTTAGCAGTGATTTTTTTCGCTTCCCGTTCAACGCCACTGGTGTCTATCTTGGCGATAATTTCTTCCAAGCTCATACGGCCTTGGCCGAATTCTGTGCCGTTAAGAAAAACCGTCGGTACGGACATGACTTGGCGTTCTTTGACTTCTTTTTGGAACGTGCCGCCTTCAATCATGGTGGTGCGAATACGTGGGTTTTGTATCGCCATCAAATTGAGTGCCTGAACCACGTCAGGGCAGTTGTGGCAGCTCAGAGAAATATAGATTTCAAAATCAAAATCACCGTCGAGTTCACGAATTTGGGTCAGGATTTCCGGATCAACTTTGGGTGGGTAGCCGCCAACTTGTAGCAAGGCCAATACCAATGAGGTGAACTCATGGCCCATGGGCAAGCCAGCAAAGCGTGGGCCGTGGTTTTCACTCGGGCGGTTGATGGAAAAAGAGGGTTTGCGCTGATTGTCATCGCGGCTCTCTGTCACAGTGACCAAAGCGGATGAATCGGTGATGTCCTTGAGCAATGACCGCAGCTCGCCCGAGGCTTTGCTGTCGTCGAGCGAGGCAACGATTTCAATCGGCTGGCTAACGCGTTCGAGATAGGTCTTTAGCTGGGATTTTGAGGCTGCGTCAAGCATGGGAACTCACTTTTTTTATTTGTAGGGGAGAAACAGAAAAGCCGGGTGCTGGCTGATCACCTCTCAAACATTTGAGAAGCGAGAGCCAAGTGCACCCGGCTCTGCAAGCCTCGGCGACTAGCGCTAGGGCAGGATTACGCTTTATTTAAAAAGACTTAGATTTTGCCGACCAGGTCAAACGATGGCTTGAGCGTCGCTTCGCCTTCATTCCACTTGGCTGGGCAAGCTTCGTTAGGGTGAGCAGCCACGTATTGGGCAGCTTTGACGCGGCGCATGGTTTCGCTGGCATCACGGCCAATACCGTTGTCGTGCACTTCGATGGTCTTGATACGACCTTCTGGATCGATCACAAAGGTACCGCGCAATGCCAGACCTTCGTCGTCGCCTTCGGTGATCAGCACGTCAAAGAAACGCGCCAACTGGTGGCTTGGGTCGCCAATCATTGGGTAAGTTACTTTGGCGATGGTGTCCGAAGAATCGTGCCAAGCTTTGTGTGTGAAATGGGTGTCGGTAGAGACGCTATAGACTTCAACGCCGAGTTTTTGGAACTCTGCGTAGTTATCGGCCATATCGCCGAGTTCGGTTGGGCAGACAAAAGTGAAGTCAGCTGGGTAGAACATGACGACCGACCATTTGCCGATGAAATTGGCTTCGCTAACGGGAACGAACTTACCGTTGTGGTAGGCGGAAGCTTTGAATGGGATGATTTGTTTATTGATTAAAGACATTTTTGTTCTTTCTGAAGTTGCTGTAATTTCGTGGATCGCTAGCTTGATTAGTTACGTCAAGTCTTTAAGCAAGGCGATACTATAAGGGTAACTACCATGTCAATCCAATAAATTGAGTTTATTTGAGTGATAGATTTAAACTATCTGAAGATATGCTAATGAGATAATTGCCTAATATCTGAGCGGTGCTTCCTCAGCATATAAGTTATTTAGTACTACTTATTGTTGTGAGCAACTCTATAAAGTCGAGGCTAGTGCTAGCGCGTAAGCGGTCTTTTGCCTGGGCTTGGTTAGGGCTTAGCATGCTGAGCGCCAATACAATAGACATACCCGATGAAAGCCACTGCATGAAAAAGACCTTGCTAACTTGCTTGACTGCCTTAATTAGCGGCATGCTGGCTTTCACGCCCGCTTTTGCTGATGAGCTTGGCGTCGCTGTTGCGGCTAACTTCACCGCGCCCATGCGCCTTATTGCCCAAGGTTTTGAGGCTGATAGCGGTCACAAGCTGCGCTTGTCGTATGGCTCTACGGGTAAGTTTTACGCACAAATCCGCAATGGCGCCCCTTTCGATGTTTTTCTTTCAGCCGATAACACGACAACTTTGCGGCTTGAGAATGACGGCTTGGCCGTGGCTGGTAGCCGTTTTATTTATGCCACGGGGCGTTTGGTGTTGTGGTCGGCTCAGCCCGGTCTGGTGGATGGCACTGGTGCGGTACTCAAAAGCCAAAGCTTCAGACATTTGGCGATTGCAGCCCCCAAACTCGCGCCCTACGGCGCCGCTGCGATACAGACTATGCAAGGCTTAGGTCTGATCAATAGCCTGCAAGCACGGCTGGTTCAGGGCGAAAGCATTGGCCAGGCCTACAGTTTTGTCGTTAGCGGCAATGCTGAGTTGGGCTTTGTCGCCATGTCTCAGGTTTTTCAAGACGGTAAGTTCAAAAGTGGCTCTGCTTGGACAGTGCCGAGCAAGCTGCATAAGCCCATTGTTCAAGAAGCAGCTTTGTTGACACGCGCCAAAGACAGTCGCGCTGCGGCTGAGTTTTTAAGCTACCTTAAAAGCGCACCGGCCAAGGCCGTGATGCTGTCGTTTGGTTACCAGTGATTGAGTCGTTTCCATGCTAGATGCGGCTGGCCTAGATGCCATAACCTTGACAATCAAACTTGCAGCCAGCACTACTGCCATATTGCTGGTGTTGGGCACACCGCTGGCTTGGTGGTTGGCTCGCACCCGTTCGCGGTTCAAGTCATTTGCCGCTGCGCTGGTCGCGCTGCCGCTGGTGTTGCCGCCGGTGGTGCTGGGTTTTTACCTGCTGGTGTTACTCGGCCCGGCTGGCCCTTTGGGTAAATTCACGCTTTTCATGGGCTGGGGTTTGCTGCCCTTTACCTTTTCTGGCTTGCTCTTGGGTTCAGTTTTTTACTCTTTGCCATTCGTGGTCCAGCCCTTGCAAAACGCTTTTCAGGCCTTGGGTGATAGGCCGTTAGAGGCGGCCGCTACCTTGCGAGCCTCGCCTCTGGATACTTTTTTCAGCGTAGTGTTGCCCTTATGTCGTCCAGCTTACTTGAGCGCTGCTGTGATGGGGTTTGCCCACACGGTGGGCGAATTCGGCATTGTCTTAATGCTGGGCGGCAATATTCCGGGCCAAACGCGTGTCTTGTCGGTGCAAATTTACGACCATGTTGAAGCGCTTGAGTACAACCAAGCGCATTGGTTAGCGGGAGGCTTGTTGGTGTTTTCTTTCTTGACGCTGCTAGGGTTGTATGCACTTGAGCCTTCGCGGCGCAAGGCTGTCAAATGAGTACGGCTGCATCGATCGATGTTGAGCTGCAGCACGATTACGCAGGCTTTTCTCTACAAGTTGCACTCAGCCTTCCGGGTCGTGGTGTGAGCGCCATTTACGGCCCTTCTGGTTCTGGAAAAACCAGTTTGCTGCGCTGTATTGCTGGACTTGAGCGGGCGCACCAAGCCTCGATTGTGGTCAATGGCGTGGCTTGGCAGGATGACCGCTCGGGGCTGTTTGTACCGGTCTACCGACGAGCCTTGGGTTTTGTTTTTCAAGAAGCGAGTTTGTTTGCGCATTTAGATGTGCAGGGAAATCTTGATTTCGCTTTAAAACGCGTGCCGCCGGCAAAGCGCCGCATTGCACTGACGCAGGCGATTGAGTTGTTGGGTTTGGAGCCGCTGCTCAAGCGCCCCCCGACTGGTTTGTCGGGTGGTGAACGCCAGCGGGTCGGCATCGCCCGGGCTTTGGCCGGCAGCCCTGAGTTACTGCTGCTTGACGAGCCCTTGGCCTCCTTGGATACGGCGCGCAAGGCTGAAATACTGCCTTACTTGGAGCGGCTTCAGTCGGAATTAGAAATCCCTATGCTCTATGTGAGTCACGCCCTCGATGAGATTGCGCGCTTGGCTGATCATTTGGTTTTGCTCGAAGGCGGCCGGGTAGTGGCCTCTGGACTGACGCGTGAACTCATGACCCGGCTTGATTTGTCACTCGCCCATGGCGATGCAGCTGCTGCCGTGATTGAGGCCGTGGTCAGCAGCATAGAGCCGGCATATCACCTCTGCTATGCCGATTTCTCAGGCGGCAGGATTAGTTTACTTAAGCCACAGTTGCAGCTAGGCCAGCGGGTCAGGGTCAGGATTCAGGCCAGAGATGTCAGCCTGACCTTGACACGCCAGCAGGGCACAAGCGTGCAAAATATTTTTGCTGCTACGGTAAGCGCGATCTCGCCGGATAGCCCGGGCCAACTCATGGTGGGACTGAACGCGGGTACCAGTGCTTTGCTTGCGCGCATCACGCTCAAATCGGCAGAAGCGCTGGGTCTGCAAGTCGGCAGCGCGGTGTTTGCTCAAGTCAAGGGTGTAGCGGTGCTCGATTAACGCTTGAGCTTGAGCTTGAGCTTTGGCTCAGTAATCCAGTCGTTCTGGCCGAATTTCTTGCAGTATCGTGGTGGCGATTTCTTCTATGGACTTGCTGGTGGTTGACAGCCAGCGTATGCCTTCTCTGCGCATCATGGCTTCGGCCTCGTGGATTTCATTGCGGCAATTCGCCAAGCTGGCGTAGACCGAATTGGGCCTGCGCTCATTGCGTATTTGCGCCAAGCGTTCCGGCGAGATAGTTAGACCAAAGATTTTCTTGCGGTGCGGTACCAGCGCAGGCGGCAGCTGATGGCGGTCAAAGTCTTCTGGAATCAAAGGGTAGTTAGACGCTTTTAGGCCGTGCTGCATGGCTAAGTAAAGCGACGTCGGGGTTTTGCCGCTGCGACTCACGCCCACCAAAATCACGTCCGAGCCCTGCAAGTCACGGTGGCTTTGGCCGTCGTCATGGGCCAGAGAGAAATTAATCGCTTCTATGCGCTCGTCGTATTCCTTGCTTTTAGAGGCGTCCGAAAAGCGGCCAACTCGGTGGTTGGATTTGCTGCCCAGCTCTTCTTCTAGTGGCGCGACAAAGGTACCAAACATGTCTAGCAACATGCCGGTGCAATGGGTCTTAATAACAGCCAATATGTCCATATTGACCACGGTGGTGAAAACGATAGGCCGTCGGCCTTCGATTTCTGCGGTGTGATTAATCTGGCGTACGGCTTGATGCGCTTTGTCTACGCTGTCAACAAACGGCAGCCTGATGTAGCGGGCCTTGATCTCAAACTGAGCCATGATGGCGTTGCCAAAAGTCTCGGCAGTAATGCCAGTGCCATCGGATACAAAAAATACGGTGCGTTGGGACATAGGTAGATCTTTGGTGAAACTCAAATTAATTTTGGCAAAATATAGCGCTTTGCTGAGTCTAGTCTGCTGGACTCTACAATCGATCAATTTTGCGGACTTCGCCAGCAGCTTAGCCAGCCAGCCCAAAGCCACAAATCAATACCTTATTTTTCTTCACGTCTAGTCGACAGCCACAAGTACAAAAATAACAACATGCCCGTTCGCCTGACGTTGAGAGCTACCGCTTTTTAAACCTCCCGGAGTATTTTCATGTCCCATGTGTCAAGCCTGTTTGGAGCGACCGATTTGGTCGTTGCATTCGAGAACTTAAGAATGAATGACGTCGATTCAGTCGGCGGAAAAAACGCCAGTCTCGGCGAAATGATCTCGCAACTGCCTACCGGCCCAGACGGTGTGCGCGTGCCGACCGGCTTTGCCACCACTGCCCATGCTTTTCGCGTCTTTTTAGCCCATGCCGGCTTGGATAAAAAAATCAACGCAGTGCTCGATGCACTTGACACCGAAGACGTGCGCGCTCTGGCTGTTGCCGGCGCTCAGATTCGTGCCTTAGTTGAAGATCAACCTTTCCCAGCCGATTTCGAAGCCGCCGTGCGCGAGAGCTTTAAAGTCTTGAGCGGTGACAACACACAAGCGAGCTTTGCCGTGCGCTCATCGGCGACTGCTGAAGACTTGCCGGATGCTTCCTTTGCGGGTCAACAAGAAACCTTCTTGAACGTGGTGGGTATTGAGGACGTGCTGCACAAGATGAAGGAAGTTTTTGCTTCGCTGTACAACGATCGCGCTATTAGCTATCGCGTCCACCAAGGCTTTGCACATTCCGATGTGGCTTTGTCGGCTGGCGTGCAGCGTATGGTTCGCAGTGATAAGGGTGCGGCTGGCGTGATGTTCACGATTGACACTGAAAGCGGTTTTGAAGATGTGGTCTTCATCACTTCTAGCTACGGCTTGGGTGAGACTGTGGTTCAGGGCGCCGTTAACCCGGATGAGTTTTATGTCCACAAACCTATGCTGCGGGCCGGTAAACGCGCTGTGATTCGCCGCAATCTGGGCAGCAAACTGCTGCAAATGGAATTCACCACCGCAGAAGAGAAAAAAGCGGGCGGCAAATTGGTTAAAACCACGGATGTGCCGACTGAATTGCGCAATCGTTACTCGCTCAGCGACGTCGACGTCGAACAACTCGCACGCTACGCACTTATCATTGAAAACCATTACGCCCGTCCTATGGACATAGAGTGGGGCAAAGACGGTATTGATGGCGAGATCTACATCCTGCAAGCCAGGCCAGAGACCGTCAAAAGCCAAGCCAAAGGCAAGGCCGAGATGCGCTACAAGCTCAAGGGTACCGGCACGGTGCTAACCCAAGGCCGTGCGATTGGTCAGAAAATTGGTACGGGTCCAGTGCGCATCGTCTATGACATCAAAGACATGGACCAGGTCCAGCCCGGCGATGTGTTGGTGACTGATATGACTGACCCTAATTGGGAGCCGGTCATGAAGCGCGCCAGCGCTATTGTGACTAACCGCGGCGGTCGTACCTGCCACGCCGCCATCATTGCGCGTGAACTCGGTATACCGGCTGTGGTCGGCTGCGGTAACGCGACTGAATCCCTCAAGGATGGCATGCTGGTCACCGTGAGCTGCGCCGAAGGCGATACCGGCAACATCTATGACGGCTTGCTTGAGACTGAAGTGACCGAAGTGCAGCGCGGCGAAATGCCGCCAATAGACATCAAAATCATGATGAACGTGGGCAATCCACAGCTGGCCTTTGATTTCTGCCAGATTCCTAACCAAGGCGTTGGCTTGGCGCGGCTGGAGTTCATCATTAACAACAATATCGGCGTTCACCCGAAAGCCATATTGGACTACCCAGCGATTGATTCGGACTTGAAGAAAGCGGTTGAAAGCGTGGCTCGTGGCCACGCCTCACCACGCGCTTTTTACGTCGACAAAGTCGCCGAAGGTATTGCCACTATTGGTGCGGCTTTTTGGCCTAAAACCGTCATCGTACGTATGTCGGACTTTAAGTCCAACGAATACCGCAAACTGATTGGTGGTTCACGTTACGAGCCGGAAGAAGAAAATCCAATGCTGGGTTTTCGCGGTGCAGCGCGCTACATCAGCACCGAATTTCGTGAAGCTTTTGCGATGGAATGCGAAGCCCTCAAACGCGTGCGCAACGACATGGGTTTGACCAACGTAGAGATCATGATCCCGTTTGTCCGCACACTCGGCCAAGCCAAAGCCGTGACCGAGTTACTGGCACAGCATGGCTTGACGCGCGGCGATGGTGCGGATGCAGATGGCAAGGGCGGTTTGCGCCTGATCATGATGTGTGAAGTGCCTAGTAATGCGGTTCTGGCCGAAGAGTTCCTCGAATACTTTGATGGTTTCTCCATAGGTTCTAACGACTTGACGCAACTCACGTTGGGTCTGGATCGTGACTCTGGTCTGGAAGTGTTGGCCAAAGACTTTGATGAACGTGATCCGGCAGTAAAAGCTTTGTTAAGCCTTGCCATTCAAGCCTGCAAACGCCAAGGCAAGTACGTCGGCATTTGCGGCCAAGGCCCAAGCGATCATCCAGACTTTGCGCTTTGGCTTAAAGAGCAGGGTATTGGTTCAATTTCACTCAATCCGGACACCGTGATTGATACCTGGAAACTGCTGGCCAATTAAGGCCGGCACACTGGCGAAGATCGTTTCGCCAGTAATCTGAGCCCATTTCTAGTTTGGCTGAATAAGCCGGCTATAATCATTGGCTTGCCTTGCTGCACCCAATTCGACGCTGGGGCAGCTTTATATCCATCCTCAAGGAGAGTTTATGCGTCATTATGAGATCGTCTTGCTGATCCACCCGGATCAAAGCGAGCAAGTCCCAGCCATGCTGGAACGTTACAAGGGCATGATTACCGCCGGCGGTGGCAAAGTGCACCGTGTTGAAGACTGGGGCCGCCGTCAATTGGTGTACCTGATCCAGAAACTGGCTAAAGCCCACTACCTGTGTATCAACATCGAAGCCAGCCAGGCCGTGATGGAAGAAATTGAACACGCGTTCAAATTCAATGATGCAGTTTTGCGTCACCTGACCGTGGTCAAGAAGAAAGCCGAAACCGGCCCTTCACTGATGATGCGTAATGTCGAGCGCGAAGAAGCCCGTAAGACACAACAGCAGGAATACGCGGCTTAATTTGCAGCGCATTTTTTGTTGTTTGACGATGCGCTTTGCGCGCCGTAGATAGTCAAAACAGTGAACCATGTCAACTTGTCAGCCCGTATCGCAGAAGCTAGTCCTTTGCGTTACACGCCAGCCGGAATCCCGGTACTCAATCTTGTTATCGAGCATGAGTCCGAAATGATGGAAGCTGGGGTTAACCGGCAAGTTAAATTGACAGTCAGAGCAGTCGCTTTTGGAGTTCTCGCCGAACAGGCAAGAGTTCTCGAATTGGGAAAGCTTTTCAAATTCACCGGTTTTCTTATTAATGCGCGCACCAGCAAAAGCATAGTCTTTCACATTCAGGCTTTTGAGTAATTTACTCATACCCGTCAAAAATTCATTAAGGAGTCCATCATGCCCGGACCAAAACGTTTTAATAAAGACAAGCGCCCAAAGCGCAACACACAATCATTGCTGTTTAAGCGCAAGCGCTTTTGCCGTTTCACCGCCGCTGGCGTTGAAGAAATCGACTACAAAGACATAGACACACTGCGTGACTTCGTCTCTGAAAATGGCAAGATCATTCCCGCACGCCTGACCGGCACCCGCGCGATCTTCCAGCGCCAAATCAACACCGCTGTTAAGCGCGCTCGCTTTTTGGCGATGTTGCCGTACAGCGACCAGCACCGTAGCCTGTAAGGAGCACTATTTATGCAAATCATCTTGCTCGACAAAGTTATTAACCTCGGCAACCTTGGCGATGTCGTCAAAGTTAAAGACGGTTACGCACGTAACTTTCTGATCCCTTTCGGCCGTGCACGCCGCGCTACTTCGAACGCCATCAAGGAATTCGAAGCCAAGCGTGTCGAACTCGAAGCCGCCGCAGCTGCTAAATTGGCCGCCATGCAAGTGCAAGGCGAAAAACTCGCCGGCATGACCGTCAAGCTGACCCAAAAGGCCGGCGTTGATGGCCGTTTGTTTGGCTCTGTGACCAATCAAGACATCTCGACCGAGTTGACTAAGCAAGGTTTTGCCTTGATCAAGTCGCAAGTTCGTATGCCTAACGGCCCGTTGAAAATCGTGGGCGACCACGCTGTGAGCGTTTCACTGCACACCGATGTGTTGGTTGACATCACCGTTACCGTCTACGGCGAAACCGCGTAAGTAGTTTTTTCTGTTTTCGTGAAAAAGCCGCTCTTTGAGCGGCTTTTTTTATGGACTTTTTTTTATCCGCAGTCGTTTTAATCGGTACACAGGTTTAAGCTATTTTTACAGCTGATTTCCACTGCTTATCCCCAGACTTATGCACAGGATTTGGTGCGTATCAGCGTACTATCTAAGATTAGTTTTTAGGAAACCATGTCAGCCGTCCTCTCCAACCTTGATTCTCCCGGCTACAGCCCGGACCGACAAATTGCCCAACTGCGTATACCGCCGCACTCTATTGAGGGCGAATCTAGCGTGCTGGGCGGCTTGCTACTTGACAACAGCGCTTGGGATAGGGTTGGCGACTTGCTGGAAGACGAAAACTTCTATCGCTCCGAGCACAAGCTGATTTTCTCGGCGATTGCCAACTTGATCAATGCCAGCAAACCGGCCGACATCATCACGGTATACGAACACCTACAAAATCAAGGCAAGGCCGAAGAAGTAGGGGGTTTGAGCTACCTCAATTCGCTTGCCCAATACGTGCCTAGCGCCGCGAATATTCGCCGCTACGCCGAGATCGTGCGGGAGCGCTCCATACTGCGCAAATTAGTTGCCGCCAGCGACGAGATTGCCACCAACGCCTTTAACCCTCAGGGCAAAGACGTGGCCATGATTCTGGACGAGGCAGAACAAAAAATCTTCAAGATTGGCGAGCAAGGCTCGCGCATGAAACAAGGCTTTCAGAGCATGGACACGCTAGTCGTGAGCTTGCTTGACCGCGTCACCGAGATGGCCGAAAACCCCAACGACGTGACCGGCGTGCCGACAGGGTTTTACGATCTTGATCGCATGACTTCTGGCTTTCAAGCTGGCGACTTGGTGATTCTCGCGGCTCGCCCGTCCATGGGTAAAACTGCGCTGGCTATTAACATCGCAGAACACGTTGCCCTCAACGAAGGCTTGCCAGTGGCGGTGTTTTCTATGGAGATGGGCGCATCCCAATTAGCCGTGCGTATCGTCGGCTCGATTGGTCGAATCGATCAAACCCATTTACGCACCGGCGCATTAACCGACGAGGAATGGCCGCGCCTGACCGAGGCGATTGAAAAGCTCCGCACCATCTCATTACACATTGATGAAACGCCAGGTTTGACGGTCAGCGAGCTCAGAGCGAACGCCAGACGCTTGGCTCGCCAGTGCGGCAAACTCGGACTTATTGTTGTTGATTACCTGCAACTTATGAGTGTCTCTAGCAGCATGAATGACGAGAACCGTGCCACGGCAGTGGGCGAGATCTCGCGTGGCCTGAAGATGCTGGCCAAAGAATTGCAATGCCCGGTGATCGCACTCTCGCAGCTAAGCCGCGGTGTCGAGTCCAGGCCAGATAAACGCCCCATGATGAGCGATTTGCGCGAGTCTGGCGCGATCGAGCAAGATGCCGACATCATCATGTTTATTTATCGTGATGAGTACTACACCAAGGAAGCCTGCAAAGAGCCAGGTGTGGCTGAGGTCATCATCAGCAAGCAACGTAACGGCCCGACTGGAACTGTCAAGCTAGCTTTTCAAAACCGCATCACCAAATTTGAAAGTTTGGCGCACGGGGGCAGTGGGGACTTCTAAACTGTCGAGAATTCTTTGGCATTGCTGGGAGTTCTCTGAGCGCCTTGAAAATTTTGTCTAAACGTGGCGTGGCGTGGCGTGGCGTGGCGTGGCGTGGCATGGCATGGCATGGCATGCCCTGTTGGCTATTGCGATTGAAAAAGTTGCTAAATTGGCAGTTCTTTATAGCTATTTTTCAATAATTACTCACTCGTAGCTGGTCTTTTCGTGATGAAGACTTGGGTACTGCGTATACGCACGCGTCTGCTTTTTTGCGATCTCCACTGCATATTTTCTTGTTTGAGATGAGTTTCGGCGCTGTTGTTAAATCTCATAATTACGGGTAATTACCTAAAATAATTGTGTAACGGTAGTGTTACTATTTAATCATATGCAGACAAGTTCTAATCCTTTGCACCAGCGAGTAGCGCAAAACTTACGTGAGCAGATCTTTTCCGGCCAACTCGCGCCTGGCACTTTTCTCGACGAGAACCAACTGTGCGATGCGTTACAGATTTCGCGTACGCCGCTGCGCGAGGCGCTTAAAGTTCTGAGTGCTGAAGGTTTGTTGCGTCACGAGCCACGCCGCGGTTGCTTCGTCAATCAAATCACGGAACAAGATTTGGATGAGATCTTCCCCGTTATCGCGTTGCTTGAAGGTCGCTGCGCTTTTGATGCAGCCCGCCACGCCAACGATGCTGATTTGAGCGCACTAGGTGTGCTGCATGATCAACTTTTAGAACATGTCAAGGCCGGTCGTGTGAGTGAGTATTACGCCACCAATTTTGTGATTCACGAGGCGATTATTTCTCTTGCTCAGAATCGTTGGTTAAGCCAGTCAATAGCGGATTTACGAAAAATCCTGAAACTCTCTCGCCTGCAGTCTTTGGGCGCGCATGGTCGTTTGGCTCAAAGTCTTGAAGAACATATGTGCATATTTGAAGCGATTAAAAATCGTGACAGCGAAGGCGCTCAAACCGCCATGCGTTTGCATCTGACAAGGCAGCGTGATGCGCTGCGCGAGATAGCCCGAGAACAAAGAAAGTTTGCAGCATGAGCGCCACTGATTGGATTAACCGCAGCGTAGCACTGTTGGGTAGTGATAAGAAAAACAAAAAAACTGCTCTAGATGCCGCAGCCAAGACAACTTCCGCTGCACCGGTAGCCGACGTTGCGCGCAGCCTGCGTGAGCGTCTTAAGGCCACACTGCGATTAAAAGATGAGGGTCTGTCACCACGCCAACTTAGGCGCACGCTGGCTGAACTCAAGGCGGTGATTGATCCCAATGTCAGCGAGGTAGAAGGCGGTCGCCGAGCCAGTGGCATTGCCGCACTCTACGCCAGAGCACCGCTCAATGAGCGCCACGATGTTTGGTTGCTGATGAGCGAAGAGTTTGTTGCTGATGTGGAAAAAGCAAAATTAGCCCAAGCGCAATACGCTGCTGATGTTGATAAGGGTAATGAGGCGGTGGCTGAAGTTCGCTATCGCCGCGCTACTGTCTCGCCACGCCGTCGCTTGTTGCAGCGCTTTAGCGCTTTTCCGGACGGCATTCGTTTTCTAGTCGATTTACGCGCCGAAATGCTGAGCAGTCTCAAGACTGACAAGCGTTTACAAGCGCTAGATGTGGAAATGGAATATATGTTCTCGACTTGGTTTGACGTTGGCTTTTTAGAGCTACGCCGCATCAGTTGGGACTCACCTGCATCCTTGATTGAAAAATTAATTAAGTATGAAGCCGTGCACGACATCAAGAGTTGGTCGGATGTCAAAAACCGTCTCGACTCGGACCGCCGCTGCTATGGTTTTTTTCATACCCGTTTGCCGACGGAGCCCTTAATCTTTGTGGAAGTCGCATTAATCGATAGCTTAGCCAGTTGCATCACGCCTTTGCTTGATGAAACTGCGGTTGCTGCTGATCTTGAGAAAGCCACTACGGCTATTTTTTACTCTATCAGCAACACCCAACCCGGCTTGCGTGGAGTGAGTTTTGGTGACTCCCTGATTAAGCGTGTAGTTGACACATTAAAGGATGAATTTCCGCGCTTAAAGGTTTTCTCCACGCTCTCGCCGATTCCGGGTTTTAAAAGTTGGCTGACTAAAAATGCGGCGGCCATGCTGGCGCTGATGGATGAGAAGTCATTGGCTAATTTGGGCCGCGCTATTGGTTTTGAGCCGCCCGGTGCCGGGCATTTTTTAAGCGCGGCGGAAAATCCTTTGTCTTTGGCAGACAAGTCTCCCGTGCGTTTGATGCTGCTGCGCTGCGCTGCGCATTTTCTAGGCCAAGCGCTGGGTAATGGCCGACCGTTAGACAGCGTTGCGCGTTTTCATTTGGGTAACGGTGCGCGTATAGAGCGCTTGAATTGGGCGGGTGATCCGTCGGCTAAGGGCGTCAAACAGTCGTATGGCTTGATGGTCAATTATCTGTATGACTTGCGAAAACTCGATAAGCACCGAGTCATGTTGGCACAGGGTAAAGTTCCTGCGTCTAGTGAAATAGAAGGTTTTTATTTTTAGTTTTGGGCGGCGCTTGATCAGATTTCAAACCGTAATTTTCAAAGCTAGTTGCTAGCAGCACTTCGGAGTCAACACAGACCGGTAATAAGTGCAGGGTGTATCAATTTCAGAACACTCAGTAAGTGTTCATATTAAATATAACTGGAGACAAAATGACTTTCACACGACGCAATTTTCTCGCCGCCGCTGCCGGTGGTTCACTGACTGCTGCGACCGGTTCAGTCTGGTCTCAAAATAGCAGTCTAAAAATTTCCCACCAATTTCCAGGTGGCAATATTACTGACGGTGATTTTCGTGACCGTCTGTGCCGACGCTTTGCACAAGAGGTAGAAAAACGCACCGGTGGTGCGCTTAAATCCACTGTCTATGCCGGTTCTTCTCTAATGAAGACCAATGCGCAGTTCTCTTCAATGCGCAAAGGTGCACTTGACATGAGTTTGGTGCCATTGTCTTACGCTGGCGGTGAAGTGGCAGAAACCAATATCGGTTTGATGCCGGCCTTGGTGCCAAGCTATGAAGTCGGCGCTGCTTGGAAGACAGCAGAAGTGGGCAAGCTCATGACCAAGGTGTTGGAAGACAAAGGCATTGTGGTGATTAGCTGGATATGGCAAGCCGGCGGCGTAGCCAGCCGTACCCGGCCTTTGTTGCAACCAGATGATGCAAAAGGTTTGAAAGTGCGCGGCGGCAGTCGTGAAATGGACATGATGCTCAAGCAGGCCGGTGCTTCCGTGATCACACTGCCATCGAATGAAATTTATTCCGCTATGCAGACCGGTGCGATGGATGCGGCCATGACTTCTAGCACCAGTTTTATTTCCTTCAAGTTAGAAGAAATCGCAAAGCATTTAACCACTGGTCGTAATAAATCTTATTGGTTTATGTTTGAGCCACTGATGATGTCTAAAGAAGTGTTTGATAAGTTGCCTAAGTCCCAGCGCGATACCGTGATGGCGGTAGGTGCTGAGCTCGAGGTGTTTGCCCGTGAGGCTGCGCGCGCTGACGACAAACTCGCCGCTGATGTGTATGCCAAGGCTGGCGCCAAAGTCTATGACATGGACGAAGCGACACTGAAAAAATGGCAAGACATCGCCCGCGTTACGGCGTGGAAAGATTTCAATGACAAAAACGAATCCTGCGCCGCCATGCTAAAAGCCGCACAAAAGCTTATATGAGCGACGCTGCCAGCAGCGTGCAGGGCTCGGGTTTTCCACTGCTCGCTATTGATCCCGACACCCCTAAGTTGATGCTGCCCTTAGCTCGTTTGCTGTCTTGGCTTAACCGCGTGATGGTGGTGCTGGGCATGATTGCGCTTTTGGTCGCTTCTTTGGTATTGACGTATAGCGTGGTCTCCCGCTATGTGATGCAAGCTTCCACTGATTGGCAAGACGAAGCAGCCGTATTTTGTTTAGTCGGCGCGACTTTTCTTTGCACATCGTTTGTGCAGCAACTGCGCGGTCACGTTGGCATAGACGCTGTCGCTGGTTGGTTGCCGTTAGGCGCTAACCGCTGGCGCTTGTTGTTTGTTGACTTAATCGGTTTACTTTTTTGCAGTTTTTTTTCTTGGAAGTCTTGGACGCTGTTCCACGAAGCCTTAATAGAGGGGCAAACTACTTCATCGTCTTGGGCTCCACCCTTGGCCATTCCCTACGGTCTGATGGCTGGCGGTATGACTTTGCTGAGCTTGCAACTTTTGGTGCAGCTCAGCGCGCGCATCAATGCAGTCAATAAAAATTAAAAACTGATTCTCGGAGCACTGTAATGACTGTGATGACTATAGGTTTGCTGTTCGGCGCGGCAACGTTGCTGTTTATGTTCTCGGGTGCACCGATTTCATATGCACTCGGCAGTGTTGCTATTTTGTTCATGTATTTGTTCATGCCGGCCTCGGCATTGAATACGGTGACGCAAAACGTTTATGAGGAAATGGCCAGCATCACGCTGCTGTCAATTCCTCTTTTTATTCTCAAAGGTGCTGCGATTGGTCGATCCCGAGCCGGCCAAGATTTGTATGCAGCCATGCACGTTTGGATGGGCCGCATTCCTGGCGGTTTAGGCATTGCCAATGTTTTTGCATGCGCGCTGTTTGCGGCCATGGCAGGTTCCAGCCCTGCCACCTGTTCAGCGATTGGCAGCGCTGGAATTCCAGAGATGCGTAAGCGCGGTTATTCGCCTGGTTTTGCAGCCGGCATTATTGCTGCGGGCGGCACTTTGGGTATCTTGCTGCCGCCATCGGTGACCATGATTTTGTATGCAGTCGCTGCGGAACAGTCTTTAGGTCGATTGTTTTTAGCCGGCATCATGCCTGGTGTTTTGTTGGTGACTTTGTTCGCTTTTTATGCCGTGGTGCGTTATCGCAAGGAATATGCGCTAGCTGAAGCTGAGTTCAACCGTACCGGTGCAGCGTCTGCTTTATTAGCAAAAGAGACTTTTAGCACCCGTGAAAAGTTTGAAAT
The DNA here is from genome assembly GCF_012584515.1 of Polaromonas vacuolata. Lineage (NCBI taxonomy): Bacteria > Pseudomonadati > Pseudomonadota > Betaproteobacteria > Burkholderiales > Comamonadaceae > Polaromonas > Polaromonas vacuolata. The sequence continues at coordinate 1,714,393 of NZ_CP051461.1, forward strand.
GCTGCCGCGCGTCGTGCCTTTTGTGCTGCTACTGATTGGTGTGATGGTGGCGCTTTACGGCGGCTTTGCCACGCCGAGCGAAACCGCTGGCTTGGGCGCTGTGATGGCGCTTGGCCTGATTGCAGTGATTTATGGCGTATGGCGTCCGCGCGATGTTGCCCCGATTCTTGGCGCTACTTTAAAAGAGTCGTCAATGCTGATGCTCATCATAGGCATGTCGCTTTTGTTTTCTTATGTCATGAGTTATTTGCACATCAGTCAGTCCACTGCCGAATGGGTGGTCGGTTTGCATTTGTCGCGCTGGGTGCTGCTGGCTATGATTTTGGTGATGGTCATTTTGCTGGGATTTTTCTTGCCACCGGTTAGCATTATTTTGATGACAGCGCCGATTATTTTGCCACCGCTCAAAGCCGCTGGTTTTGACTTGATTTGGTTTGGCATATTAATGACCATAGTCATGGAGACGGGTTTGATTCATCCGCCTGTGGGATTGAATATTTTTGTGATTAAAAATATTGCACCTGACATACCGCTTAAAGACATCATCTGGGGCGTTGTGCCATTCGTGATTCTGATGCTGTTTGCGGTTTTGTTAATCTGTATTTTTCCTGGTATTGCGACGGCTTTGCCGGACGCGGTGATGGGCGTTGCCTTGCCCAAGTCATGATGAAGACACTAATTGAGGAGAATTTTTCCGAATGAGTAATAACAATCTTTTCGCAGCACTGCGTGCGTCTTTCCCGTCCGATCTGGATGCTATTGCGATTGAGACCGATAACAATCTTTTCTACAGCTGGGGTGACATAGAGCGATCCACCGCCATGATGGCTAATTTGCTGGTTAGCTTGAATCTACCCGCAGGTGCGCGAGTGGCCGTACAGGTCGAAAAATCGGTAGAAGCCATGGTCTTGTATCTGGCAACGTTAAGAGCAGGTTATGTTTTTTTGCCGCTCAACACCGCCTATCAAAGCGCTGAGATTGAATACTTCATCGGTAATGCAGAACCCTCGGTCGTGGTCTGTACGCCAGCGAATTTTGGCTGGGTTAGCAAAATTGCATTTAACGCCGGTACCGAGCATGTGTTCACGTTAAGTGATGACCGCACAGGCTCTTTGTTAGAGCGCGCCGCGTATTGCAGTGCTGAGCACCAAATTGCCGTCGTGCAAGCCGATGATTTAGCCGCTATTTTGTATACCAGCGGCACAACTGGCCGTAGCAAGGGCGCCATGCTCTCGCATCAAAACATGCTGAGCAATGCACAAGTGCTTAAAACTTACTGGGCTTGGCAGCCCAATGATGTCTTGATTCACGCGCTGCCTATTTTCCACGTGCATGGCTTATTCGTGGCTTTGCACGGTGCGCTAATCAATGGCAGCAAGATGATTTGGTTGGCTAAGTTCGATCCAAAATACGTTGTGAGTAAACTGCCTGAAGCAACTGTCTTTATGGGTGTGCCGACGCTGTATGTGCGCTTGTTAGCTGAGCCGGGTTTGACGCTGGATGTTTGCCGCAATATGCGTTTATTTCTCGCCGGTTCTGCCCCCTTGTTGATCGAGACTTTTGGTGAATGGCAGGGCCGTACCGGACACACGATTTTGGAACGCTACGGCATGAGTGAGACCGCTATGCTAACTTCCAACCCTTATGTCGGTGAGCGCCGCGGCGGCACTGTTGGTTTTGCTTTGCCGGGTGTAGATTTACGCGTGCAAGATGATGCGGGTGCGACACTTTCAGCAAACGAGATCGGTAATATTCAGGTCAAAGGCCCGAATATTTTTCAAGGTTACTGGCGCATGCCTGAAAAAACCAAAGAAGAATTCACGGCTGACGGTTTTTTCAGAACTGGCGATGTTGGCAAAATTGGGCTCGATGGCTACATCACCATTGTCGGGCGCAGCAAAGACTTAATCATCAGCGGCGGCTACAACGTCTACCCAGCAGAGATTGAGGGTTACATCAACGACATGCCCGGAGTTGCTGAGAGCGCTTTAGTCGGCGTGCCGCATCCAGACTTTGGCGAGGTTGGTGTGGCGGTAGTTATCGCTAAACCTGGCCAACAGTTAGATTCAGCTGGCATTGTTGCGTTGCTTAAATCTCAGTTAGCCAATTTTAAAATTCCCAAGCACTGCGTGGTTCTAGATGCCTTGCCGCGCAACACCATGGGCAAGGTACAAAAGAATGTTTTGCGTGAACAGTACAAAGGTCTTTTTAGTTGAGTTTTTGCTAGCGGCTGCAATTGCAGCCGCTTTGTAATTGCGCAACGAGCAAATAAGTTCATATAAAAAACCGGTTGATAAATCTCTAATTGCTTGAAAGCTGCGCCCATGACAACCAAAGGCTTTGTAGTCTCACACGCCGCTGATGCTAAGTTTGAGCGCGGCCTCAGATCGTTTTACGAATACCGTGATCTGGGTATTCGGCAGGCAACCGAGAGCCGGGTTGCCGCGCATGTGATTCGTTCAGCGGCGGGCAAAGAGTTTTCAAGTCAACCGCACTTTCACAAAACTGAATTTCAACTGGTTTATGTGCTCAAAGGCTGGATAGATTTTGAATACGAAGGTCAAGGCGTAGTTAGGCTAGAAGTCGGCTCTTGCGTGCATCAGCCACCCGGTATTCGGCATCGTGAACTAGGCCACAGCGAAGACATTGAAATGCTTGAAATAGTGCTTCCGGCTGGCTTCGCGACTGAGCAGGTAGACACAGTTAACGCGCCGGTTTGAACTTAATAAGTAAGTTCACAATAGCGTTTTAGTTTAAAGAAAGACGTTCATGCCAAACGCTTATTGGATAGCCCGCGTTGATGTTACAGACGCCGAAAAATACAAAGCCTACACACTGGCTAACGCTGAGGCATTTGCGCTTTATGGTGCGCGCTTTTTAGTCCGTTCAGGTCGTCAAGATAGTGTTGAAGGCCTAGCGCGAATGCGCAATGTAGTCATAGAGTTCCCCAACTATGCAGCGGCTATAGATTGCTGGAACAGCCCGCAATACCGGCATGCCATCAGCTTTCGAGAGGGTGCGGGCATTGCTGATATCGTTATTGTTGAAGGCTATGACGGGCCTCAACCAGGCTAAGCTGTTGACGCTAGAGGCTTTGGTTTTTAAGCCCGCTAGTGATTACCAACACTTGGCTATTCCCAACAGAAATAAACCCAAACGGAAAGTGCTGTGCCTAAAAGCCATAGCAGCCAAGTTTGCGCCACGGCATAGGGGTAGAACATCAACGCTAGACCGACCCAAGTTAGTTGTGAGTGTTGACTTTTTCGCCCGCGCCTAAAGCTTAACCAGCCGACCAGACCAAACAAAATGGCGCCGACGATGTAGGTCGGGGTTGGCAGGACCAGACCTAAAGACTGGAGTTGTTCAAACGCGTTCATTGCATCCGGTCTGATTTAGTCAATATTGACGGCGTGAATGCCAAAGATACCTTTGCGCCTGTCTTCAAAGTAGTGCTTTAAGGTGTCGCCCACAGTTTTAAAGGCGAGATCGTCCCAAGGTATTTCGTCTTCTGTGAAGAGTTTCGCTTCCATGGTTTCATGACCGGGATCGAACTGAGCACTGAGCAGTCGGGCGCGGTAGAAAAAATGTACCTGACCGACGCGCGCTACGTTGATGACAGTGAAAAGTTCTTGCATTTCAAACTCTGCACCGGCTTCTTCGTCGGTCTCACGTGCCGCGCCTTCAGACGTTGTCTCGCCCATTTCCATATAACCAGCGGGTAGCGTCCACTTGCCGCGCCGCGGCTCTATATTACGTTTGCAAAGCAGCACTTGCTCACCGCTTTCTCCCCAGACCGGAACGGTACCGACGACATTGAGTGGGTTGTCGTAATGCACCAAACCGCAGGCGGGACAAACCGCACGTTGCCTAGTGTCACCGTCATCGGGCAAGCGATGAACGACGGAGGTGCCGCAGGTGCGGCAGTGTTTCTGGGTTGGCCTATACATCTCTAAAGTGTAGCGACTTTGATGTTTTAGCTGAGCACCCGAGTGTTTGACCTTGGCTCGCTAAATGCGCCTTAATGCAGACGTCTGTGTGCTCGTCTTCGCAATCATCTATGTAGTCGCCAAAACAGTGACTTAAGCAGACGTTTGTTGCACAGAGCTGGATTTGGGGTGATTGATACATGCGTCAATTAAAAGCAAAAAGTCGTACCCCTCTTGCGCAAGTTAGGTACGACTCTTCGACTTTTTTATCGGTTGCCCAAGGTAAGTAACGGTTAGCTAACCTTTATCGTCAAGCTGCTTAAACCGGTGATGCCTCCGACTAATGTGTCGCCACTGATGACTGCCGCTACGCCTTCTGGTGTGCCGGTGTAGATCAGGTCGCCGGGTTGCAGTTCCCACGCGGCGGATAAGGTTTCAATCGATTCAGCGATATTCCATATCAACTGGGATGTGTTGCTGCGCTGGCGGTCTTTGCCGTCGACTTGCAAATAAATTTCTGCGCAAGACATGTCGCCCGCATCGGCCAAGCGTGTAATCGATCCGATTGGCGCTGATGAATCAAAGCTCTTGCCAATGCACCAAGGTCGGCCTTGCTTTTTCATCTCGCTTTGCAGATCACGGCGCGTCATGTCAAGGCCGACTGCGTAGCCATAAATATGTTCATAGGCGTCGGCCGCCGCTATGTTTTTTCCGCCGATGCCGATGGCCACTACCAACTCGATTTCATGGTGCAGATTTTTTGTCAGACTAGGGTAGGGCAGTGAGCCAATCGTGCCAGCCTCAACTACAACGGCGGCATCCGCAGGTTTTAGAAAAAAGAACGGCGGTTCGCGGCCGGTAAAGCCCATTTCTTTGGCGTGTTCTTCGTAATTACGACCGACGCAATAAATACGGTGAATCGCAAATCTATCTTCTATACCGACTACTGGCACGGACACTATATTGGGCGGGGTAAATACGTAAGGCATTAAAAACTTTCATCTTGATGTGGACCCAGTGTTGGATACAAAGGGCGGTGTTGAAAATTAAATGAACACGCAACTAAAAGCTGCGCTAACCAAAGAGCTAACCGCAACGCTAAACATGGCGTTAAACACTTGAGTGTGCCACGACGCTAATTATTCGAGCTTGATGCCGCGCGTTTTGATAATGTTTCCCAGCAGCTGAGTCTCGTCTTTGAGGCGACTTTTCAGACCCTCGGGTGAGCTGACTACGGCTTGCCAGCCTTGGTTAAAAAGTTGTTGCCGGATGTCGGGATCACGCAAAATTTGCGGCACGATTTCAGCAAGTTTGGATTGTGCAGCCGCCGACAATCGTGCCGGGCCGACCAATGCATTCCAGACTTCAAGTTGTAAATTCGGCCCGCCTGCTTCCTGCAAGCTTGGCACTTCTGGTGCTAAAGCGCTGCGCCCAGCGGTCAAACCAATGGCGCGCAATTTGCCACTTCTGACCTGCGGCATAGCCACACCCGGCCCCATCAAAGCCATTTGCAATTGGCCACCCAACATGGCGGTAATCACCTGTGGGTTACCCGGAAACGGCACTTGCAGCGGCAGCAAGCCTGGGGTTTTACTTTTGAGCAACTCCATGCCCAGATGAGAAACTGAACCTATGCCAACAGAGCCGTAATTCCATTGATTACCGCCGCTTACTGCTGCGGCGAAAAATGCCGGTCCTGCCGGCAGATTGGCGGGTGCTACCAATACCAGCGGCGCTATGGTCAAAAGTGAGATGGGCGCGAAATCTTTGGCCGGATCATAGGGAAGTTGTGGGTAAAGCATCTTGGCCGAGGTCAAGTTGCCGTTAATCACTATTCCCAAGGTGTGGTCGTCGCTTGCTTTGGCCACCACATCGGCGGCGATATTGCCGGATGCGCCAGGTCGATTTTCGACTATGACTGCTTGGCCCAAGGCTTTTGACAAGGGCAAGGCCAAGATACGTGCAGTGATGTCTGGCGTTGAACCGGCAGAAAACCCCACCAATATTTTGATACTACGGCTGGGCCAAACTAGATTTTTATTCGCTTGGTTCTCTGCTGCAAAGACTGACTCTGTCAAGAAAAAGCTCAATACGCTGAATGCGATTAAACCCACTGAGAGAAACTTTTTTGTAGGGTTTTTAAAAATTAACATTAGCGTAAATATACTAGATGCTTGGGGTATGGTGTTTTGAAAAGCTACAGCTGCAATGCTTGTTCATTAGGCACAAAACACGCATAGAAAAGAGCTTAAACGTGAGCAAAAGACTTGGCGTTTTCTTTTTTGAAAGGATTGACTTAACTACAGGCCGCTGAGACTGGTTGAAAAAACTCTTTTTTATCCGCCTTCATTTGCGGATGTCTGATCCGTGTTGCGAGTAGCTGATAAAGCTGCAAAAAATCATAAAACCAGCTAAAAATACCACTATTGACAATCAAGTTAAAAAATGGGCGCTATGGCTAAGCGATACTGTATTGGGTAAGTTGTTAATATTCATAAGTATGCATATGATTAAATTTCCTTAGTACATTGACTTGTCACGTTAAACTCCAATAATGGCAAAAAGTTTTCACTTCAGCACCGCTCCGGGACACCTGATTCGTCGGGCACAACAGCTTGCAGTTTCCATTTTTATGGATGAGACAGATGGCTGCGACATCACTCCGGTTCAATTTGCAATTTTAAATGCACTCATTGACGATCCGGGTGAAGACCAAGTCACGCTGGCGGCGCGGGTCGCTTTTGATCCGGCTACTTTTGGTTCTGTCATTGGCCGTCTTGAAGCCAAGGGCTGGGTAGTGCGGCAAGCAGATCCTCAGGATAGACGGCGCAAGCTCTTGTGGATCACAACCGATGGCTCAAAATTGGCAATCAGTATGAAGCGCGCGGTGACTAAAGCCCAGCAACGCATACTTGCGCCATTGAGCAGTGCTGAGCAAGCGCAGTTTAGTTTGCTACTTGCCAAGTTAGTCTCTGGGCTTGAGGCCTAACAGACTTAAAGTGCCTGCATTGTGGGTAGTGAAGTGACTGGTTATCTCAATCACTAGCCACGCCTCATTTTTTGCTTATTTGGATTGTGAAACTAAGCTGAAATGCTCAACCACCGGCGGACCTGCAAAGAAGGGGCCGACTATGGCGCGCCAGTTGGCGAACTCAGCAGATTCGCGGAAATCTACCGTATGGTTTTCCAGCGTAGCCCAGCGAATCTGCAAAATATAGCGCTCGCTGCTTTCGATTCCCCGGTTAACGCTGTAGCCCAAAAAACCCTTGGCGCTGGCAATCACGCTGCTCACGCCGCGCTCAATAGCTTCTTCAAATGCGGCTTGTTGGCCAGGGTGAATACGAATATCGGCAACTTCGAGAATCATGAATTTCCTTTTAATGTGTTGAATACCCAATACTTAACTATCAACATTGGGTCAGCTTAACTTTAGCGTTAAAGCATCAAGCTCGCCGGCCAGCGGGATCTAGCGATAAGCGGCGATTTCAAATTTCAGTCTTTAGCAACTTGTAAGACCAGTTTTCCAAAGTTCTCGCCGTTAAAAAGTTTTAGCAATGCGTCCGGAAATGATTCAAGCCCCATGACGATGTCTTCTCGACTCTTCATGCGTCCCTCTTTAAGGTAGCCGGACATTTCAGCGATAGCTACGGGGTAATTTTCTGCATAGTCAAACACCACAATGCCTTGCATGCGTGCGCGGTTCACCAGCAAGGAGAGATAGTTGGCAGGGCCTTTAATAGCCGTTGTATTGTTGTATTGGCTGATAGCACCGCAGATGATGATGCGTGCACCACGTGTGATTTTTGTCAGCACTAGGTCAAGAATTTCACCGCCTACATTGTCAAAATAAATATCTACGCCATCTGGACAATGCTGCTTAAGACCTTCGCGGACATCTTCATTTTTGTAGTCTATACAGGCATCAAAACCTAGCTCTTTAACTACCCAGTCACATTTGGCTTTGCCACCAGCGATACCGACCACGCGGCAGCCTTTTAACATCGCCATTTGACCCACTGTTTGGCCGACAGCTCCTGCTGCACCTGAGACTACGACGGTCTCGCCTGGCTTTGGTTGGCCGACTTCGAGTAAGCCAAAATAGCCCGTCATGCCGGGCATGCCCAGCACATTAAGCCAAGTCGTCAAGCCTAGACTGGGGTCTATCTTGAAGATGCCGCTGCGCTTGATATTGGCTTTTTCAATCAAGCAGTATTCCTGCGCGCCCAGACCTGCATTGACGTAATCGCCAACTGCAAAAAGCGGATTTTCAGAAGCGATGACTCGACCGACTCCGCCGGCGCGCATCACCTCGCCAATCTGCACCGGTTCAATATAGCTTTTGCCGGCATTCATCCAACCGCGCATAGCCGGGTCCATAGACAGACATAAAGTCTTGATCAGCAAACCGCCGGCTTGGATATTGCCTACGGGCTCGCTTGCAAAATGCCAGTTCTCTTGTGTCGGCATGCCGCTAGGGCGGCTGGCTAGCCGGACTTGATGATTCATCAAGGCTTTTATTTCACTCATGTTTTGTCTCCAATATTTGTTTGCCTCAATCCTAATGCCGTGGGCTGGCTTTGACAGTCTCTTAAGCGATTGCTCTTTAGCTCTCCTCGACGTTTGAGTGTTTAATTTCGGTTTATGCTTGATTGATGATTTTTAAAATTAATCGTCTTTGCTTCGCAGCGAGTGCCTCAACCAAGATCGCTGCGCGCAGCTTGCCAACATGCTAGGCGAAGATTGGCTAAGACCCGAATGGCCAGCGCCGAAACAGGTCAAAGCTCTTTTTACCAGCCGTCATGAAGGCGCATCAGCGCCTCCATTTGATAGTCTTAACTTGGCAGAGCATGTTGGTGATGACCCGCACAGCGTTGCCATTAACCGCAATCGCTTGGCACAAGTGGTGGGTGCCAAGCCGGTTTTTTTGCATCAAGTGCACGGCATTACTGCGTTGGCTTTAAATCAACACACGCCGCACGGCCAACACGCTGACGCTTGCTTTACCGCTGAGCGCCAGCTCGCTTGCACCATCATGGTGGCTGACTGTTTGCCAGTGCTGCTGTGCCGAATGGATGGCTCTTTGGTGGCTGCAGCGCATGCGGGTTGGCGTGGGCTAGCCAATGGCGTGTTGACTGCGGCAGTTGAGTGTTTTAATGCTAAACCCTACGCGTTAAAAGCGCGTGAAAATAATCTACTCAGTGTGCCAAGTTCAGAGCGAATCATTGCTTGGCTGGGTCCTTGTATAGGCCCAGCAGAATTCGAAGTTGGCCCCGAGGTCAAAGCCGCATTTGCCGCAATGACTTTTTTAGGTTCACAGACCGCTAGTTGCTTTAAGGCCGGCGTTAGCGGGAAATATTTGGCCGATTTGCAAAGTCTTGCGCGTTTGCAACTCGCAGCCTTAGGTGTTGAGCAGGTGTATGGAAATGATGGCAGCGATAGCTGGTGTACGGTTAAGCAGGCCTCAAGGTATTTTTCCCACCGGCGCGATACGGGTGTCAAAAAGCTTGCCAGCACTGGGCGTATGGCCGCTTGCATCTGGATTGACTAAGGCAGTTGCTTGCTTATTAGAACGCGGATTCAAGTCTGAAGTGCAACTTTGAAATTAACCGTACGGGTGGGTGAGATGTGAGAGCATCCAAGCTTCCCGACTACCAAGTCAAAGTTGCCCAGAATGATTTACACACACCTCACCCGTGACGAACGTTACCAGATTGCAATCCTCGTCAAAGCAAACTTCAATCAAAGTGAAATTGCAAAAATGATGGACCGTGATAAATCGAGCATCAGCCGTGAGTTGCGTCGTAACCGCGGTCTACGAGGCTATCGCCCTAAGCAGGCAAATGACAAAGCCCAAGAACGTAGACTTGCCTGCGCCAATAGTCCTAGAGTTGCTGACTCGACATGGGCTGTAGTGGAGGAAAAGTTGGCTGAGGCTTGGAGCCCCGAGCAAATCAGCGGCCACCTCGAAGCTAGCCACCAACCCGGTGTTAGCTATGAGAGCATTTACCAGTACATCTACGCTGACAAACGCGCGGGCGGCACCTTGCATAAAACACTGCGTTGCCAGAAGACGCGAAAAAAACGCAGCAGTGGCCGTGAACGGCGCGGCACCATCTCTCGCCAGGTCTCAATAGAACTGCGACCCGACATCGTGCTTGAGCGTGCGCGCTTTGGCGACTGGGAGGCTGATCTGGTGATTGGTGCCGGGCAGAAGCAAGCACTAGTGACGATTAATGAGCGTGTCTCTCGCTATTCAATAATTTTCCACGTGCCATTCAAAACAGCGCAAGCCGTAGGGGACGCGTTAATCACTTTACTCAAACCGTTCGCTCATTGCGTGCACACTCTCACGACTGATAACGGCAAGGAATTTGCCCAGCATGAACGAATAGCTTCTGCGCTGAGTGCAGATTTCTTTTTCGCCCATCCATACGCCTCGTGGGAGCGTGGGGCGAACGAGAATATGAACGGTTTGATTCGCCAGTTTTTCCCAAAGGGGATGCGCTTTAATTGCATCACCGACGATGACATTGCTTTAGCGATGCACAGGCTCAATCATCGTCCTAGAAAATGTTTAGGGTATCGAACGCCGCATCAGGTTTTTATGGAACAGTTAGAGTCCTATCAGCATACGGTTGCACTTCAAGCTTGAATCCGCCGAAGCAAAAATGCGTTCTATTTTTTTGTTATGTCATTTTTTATAATCAGCGCCTTGCGCACTTTTATTTGGCTCAGCTTGAATTTTTAGCGCTAAAGCTTGATTTTGCGCATGCTCCGCTGCCGCTCGCGCTTTGATGGCTTTATTACGCGCTGGCGCTCGCATTAAATAAACCACGATTGAAATCGGCAGCATGCCATAGAGAATAAAAGTAACCAAAGCACCGAGCACGGTGCCGGTGCTGTTAGTCGCTTCAGCCACGCTCATCATCAACACGACATATAGCCAAGCAATTACAACCAAATACATAAAAATACTCTGATTAAGTCCGATACCCATAAAGTGGGTCAGTATGGTGAAAATGTTAAATAGCGTATTTTTTTTATACGCTATTTGTTCAAATTTCGACAACTTGCTGTGTATCGGGTTAGTGTTGGTAAATCTCTACGATACTGTTACTGCAATTAAACAGAATCATCTAGGGAGACAATGTGAATTCTGACGCAAACTGGACTAAAGCCGCCCAACAAATGCAAGAGACCTTTGCTGCCGGTATGCGACAAGCTTTGGATGCTATGGGCGCTACAGGATCGTCGGCAAACAAAGTAGTGCCGGCTACTGCGGGTTCAATTGATGCAAGCCACGCATCCACGCTCTCGCATGATCCGTCCCACACTCCCTTAAGCTTTTATCCGCAAATGTTGCAACGAATCCAGCAGGACTACTTGCAAAAATCGGTGCAGCTGTGGAATCAAAGTCTGCCCACCAGTGATTCACCAGCGCCAACCGCAGATAAAGTCGATAAGCGCTTTGCGGCCCCGGCGTGGAATGAAAACCCTGTCTCCAAGTTTGCTGCCGCAGCCTATCTGCTCAATTCCAGTGCACTAATGGGTATGGCTGATGCTGCGCAAGGCGATGAGAAAACCCGTGCCCGCTTGCGCTTTGCTGTCGAGCAATGGATGGCGGCTTCTGCCCCGAGTAATTTTCTGGCTCTGAATGCTGATGCGCAGAAAAAAGCCATAGAAACACAGGGACAAAGCATTGGCCAAGGCATGCAAAACTTGCTCCATGATATGCAGCAAGGCCATGTGTCTATGACCGATGAAAGTTTGTTCGAGGTAGGGAAAAACGTCGCCACAACAGAGGGCGCGGTGGTATTTGAAAATGAATATTTCCAACTCTTGGAATATCGTCCGCTGACCGCAAAAGTTTATGCCAAGCCCTTCTTATTGGTCCCGCCCTGTATTAATAAATTTTATATTCTTGACTTGCAGCCAGAAAACTTGGACCTAGTCAAAAAAGTAGACAAAGAGTTCCTCTAAAGGTTTAAATCAAACCTTGAAAAGGAAATTCATGAGCAAACATCACAGTGAACAGTTCAGGCAGCAAGCAGTCGAACACGTTTTAAATCACCCAGGGCAGTCCGTTGCGAACACAGCCAAGCTGCTTGGCGTTGGCTACTCCACGTTAGACAAGTGGATGCGTGTACACCGCACTAGCATCGGCGTTACCGCCAGCGCGGCCTTATCGATAGATCAACAACGACTTCGTACGCTTGAGCGTGAGAACGCGCACTTACGAGAGGTCAACGACATACTAAAAAAAGCGCACGTGTACTTCGTGAAAAATCCAAGTCTGCCAAGTACACGTTTATGAAATCTCACTTGGACGCCTACCGCATGGCCGCTCTGTGCGCGGCTTTGTCGGTTAGCCGCTCGGGCTACTACGCATGGCTTGCCCGCCCACAGCGAGCAACTGATCTGCACGATGCCATTCGTGCCTGCCACACAGCGCATAAAGCAAGAGTGGGCGCACCCAGCATCCACGCCGAGCTCGTTGGTAGCGGCTTAAACGCTTGCGCGCGCACCGTCGGTAGGCATATGCATTATTTGGGATTACGCGCTAAAGGAAGTCAGAAATTTAAACGCACCACTGACTCTAATCACGGCAAATTAGCCTCGCCTAACTTGCTGGAGCGCCAGTTCGAAGTGTGCGCACCTAATCAGGTTTGGGTTGGAGACATTACTTATATACGCACTGCGCAGGGTTGGCTGTATTTGGCCACGGTGATCGACTTGTACAGTCGCGCTGTTGTAGGCTGGCAGATGAGCGGGCGAATTGATAGCAAGTTAGTGTGCGATGCATTGCAAGCGGCCATTCTCACCAGAGGAAAACCTACTGGCGTGATGGTTCACACCGATCAGGGATCGCAATACGTGTCGAACGCGTACCGCAAAATGCTCAGGGAAAGTTTACTTATTCAAAGCATGAGTAGGCGCGGAAATTGTTGGGATAACGCCGTAGCAGAATCGTTCTTCGCCACACTGAAAAAGCAAGCTATTCACGGTGAATACTTTGCAACCCGAGAGCTAGCTAAGCAGGCAGTCTTTGAATACATAGAGGCTTATTACAATCGCATTCGCAGGCATTCAACCGTTGGCTGGCTAAGCCCACTTAACTTTGAAAATCTGTATTACCAATCTTTAGAGGACTCTGCTGTCCATTAATCTGACTAGGTTCAACTCCCTGATTCGTTACGCCGCAGCACAAGGCCATCGAACTTTTGTCCTGAGTTGGCGCAACCCGGATCAATCCATGGCGGATAAAACTTGGGACGATTACATAGAGCATACGGTGATTAAAGCCATTGCCGTGGTGCAAGACTTGACTGGCGCGAAGACACTGAACACGCTGGGTTTTTGTGTCGGTGGCACGTTATTGGCGACGGCTTTGTCGGTTCTCGCTGCTAGAGGCGAAAAGCCTGCTGCTAGCATGACCTTGCTGACCTCCTTTTTAGACTTTAGCGACACCGGTATTCTTGACATCTTTATTGATGAAGAAACCGTCACCAAGCGCGAGCAAGAAATGGGCAAAGGTGGCTTGCTCAAAGGCCAAGAATTAGCCTCAACCTTTAGTTTTTTACGTCCCAACGATTTAGTTTGGAATTACGTAGTCGGCAACTACCTCAAAGGTGAGACACCACCGCCTTTTGATTTGCTCTACTGGAACAGCGACTCGACCAACTTACCCGGCCCTTTTTATGCTTGGTATTTGCGCAACACTTATTTTGAAAACCGTCTGATCCAGCCAGACCAAGCCCAAGTTTGCGGTCAAGGCATTGATTTGCGCCGGCTCGATATGCCGGTCTACCTCTACGGTTCGCGTGAAGACCACATCGTGCCGATTGGCGGCGCTTATGCATCAACCCATTACCTGCCGGGCCCTAAACGCTTTGTGATGGGCGCATCCGGTCACATCGCCGGTGTGATCAATCCACCGGCTAAAAATAAGCGTAGTTTTTGGACGCACGATGGTTTGCTCGATCAGCCTTTTCCTGCTACCCAGCCCGAGTGGTTGCAAGGCGCAACCGAGCGGCCTGGCAGCTGGTGGACTGATTGGTCAGACTGGCTCAAAACACATGCCGGTAAACAGATAGCCGCACCTTCCAATTACGGTAGTGCTAAGTATCCGGCGATTGAACCAGCACCTGGGCGATATGTTTTAGCCAAGGCTTGAGGGTTAATTTTTTAGTTTGGTAACCACAGAAAGAGATTGCATTATGGAAGACATCGTTATCGTTGCAGCTGGCCGTACAGCAGTCGGAAAATTTGGCGGCGCGCTCGCAAAAACACCTGCTACTGAACTAGGCGCTGCTGTTGTCAAGGCTGTACTAGAGCGCTCAGGTCTGCCGGTAGACCTGATTGGCGAGATCATCATGGGTCAGGTATTGACCGCCGGTGTGGGCCAGAATCCAGCGCGTCAGACGGTGCTGAAAGCCGGCTTTCCCCATGGCATTCCGGGTTTGACGATTAACGCGGTTTGCGGCTCTGGCTTAAAGGCCGTGATGCTGGCCGCGCAAGCCGTTGCCACTGGTGACAGTGAAGTGGTGATCGCCGGTGGTCAAGAGAGCATGAGCTTGTCACCTCACGTGCTTAACGGTTCACGCGACGGCCAGCGCATGGGTGACTGGAAGATGGTCGATTCCATGATTGTCGACGGTTTATTGGATGTCTATAACCAGTACCACATGGGCATTACCGCTGAGAACGTGGCGAAAAAGTATGGCATCAGTCGCGAGGCCCAGGACGCGCTGGCGTTAGCTAGTCAGACCAAAGCTGCTGCGGCGCAAGATGCTGGTAAGTTCAAAGACGAGATCGTGCCTTTCTCTATTGCCCAGAAAAAAGGCGATCCGATTATTTTCTCTAACGACGAATTCATTAACCGTAAATCGACTGCCGAAATTCTCGCCGGTCTACGTCCTGCGTTTGACAAAGCTGGTGGTGTGACTGCTGGCAATGCTTCAGGCCTGAATGACGGCGCTGCCGCGGTGATGGTGATGACGGCTAAAAAAGCTGCCGCACTGGGTTTGACACCACTGGCGCGGATTGCGAGCTACGCAACTTCTGGCCTAGATCCTGCATACATGGGTATGGGCCCAGTTCCTGCTTCGACCAAAGCCTTAGCCCGTGCGGGTTGGAAGGCTCAAGATTTGGACTTGTTAGAAATTAACGAAGCCTTTGCAGCCCAAGCGTGTGCGGTGAATCAGGAAATGGGCTGGGACACCAGCAAAGTTAACGTCAACGGCGGCGCGATTGCGATTGGTCACCCGATAGGCGCGTCTGGTTGCCGAATTTTAGTTACCTTACTGCATGAGATGGTGCGCCGCGATGCTAAAAAAGGGATTGCTAGCTTGTGCATTGGTGGCGGAATGGGCGTTGCGCTTACTTTAGAGCGTTAAATTGCAGTTAATATTTAATCGCTGATTTAAAACAAAACATATTAAAAAATAACTTGGTTTATTGCTAAGTAGCTATTAATTTAATACTACTCAGTGGTCGATTTTCATAGTTTTCAAGCGCGTAAAAACGATTTTTTTATAATTAACGGAGATAAGAAAATGATTGGAAAAGTAGCTTATGTGACCGGCGGTATGGGCGGCATTGGAACGGCCATTTGTCAGCGATTGTCAAAAGACGGTTTCACTGTAGTGGCTGGTTGTGGCCCAACACGCAACTTCGCTAAATGGATTGATGAGCAAAAAGAGTTGGGCTACAGTTTTCACGCTTCGGCTGGAAACGTGGGTGAGTGGGATTCGACGGTGGCTGCGTTTGACAAGGTCAAGGCCGAGATCGGCCCAGTCAGCGTGTTGGTCAATAACGCCGGCATCACCCGCGACGGTCAGTTCCGCAAGATGAGCAAGGCCGATTGGGATGCCGTGATCTCGACCAATTTAGACAGTATGTTTAATGTGACCAAACAAGTCATTGAAGACATGGTTCAAGCCGGTTTTGGCCGAATTATCAACATCTCATCTGTGAACGGTCAAAAAGGCCAATTTGGTCAAGTGAACTACTCAACTGCCAAGGCTGGTCTGCATGGCTTTACTATGGCTTTGGCACAAGAAGTTGCGTCCAAAGGTGTGACTGTCAACACCGTCAGTCCTGGTTATATTGGGACTGACATGGTCAAGGCGATTCGTCCCGATGTATTAGAGAAAATTGTCTCTGGTGTGCCGGCTAAGCGGCTTGGTCAACCAGAAGAAATCGCTTCCATTATTTCTTGGATTGCGTCGTCTGAAGGCGGTTACGCAACCGGCGCAGATTTCTCGCTCAATGGTGGCCTGCACATGGGTTGAGCTTGATTAAAGATTGACTAGTCATTTAGTTGTCATCGATTTTCAAAACCCCGCTTTGGCGGGGTTTTTTTATGGGCGACGATTAGGTTTTCTAAGCATGCTTATCATTAGCCTGGATTTATCCCCATCTTTAATCGGCAAACTTCTCTGATAACGCATGAAACGCTGGCTACTACTTACCTCTATCGCCTTAACCGCCGCCATCATGGCCGGTTGTGCCACGCTTGATGAACAGCAGCGCAGTTGGATTTTTCAACCAAGTGCTAAAAGCTGGGGCGGCAGCTCACAACTGGCGAGCAGTATGACGGACACGTGGATTGAGTTTGACTCCACTATTACTGATGAGTCGGTCAAACTGCATGGGCTTTGGTGGCCAGCAGATAAAGAGGCTGCTTTTTTACCGACCCTGCAAACTGCTTTACCAAACAATTCTTTGCCGCCCTTGCTGCTTTATCTGCATGGTGCGCGCTGGAATGTTGAAGGCTCTGCCGCCCGAATTGCCCGCATGCAGAGTTTGGGCTTTTCAGTGCTGGCCATTGATTACCGGGGTTTTGGCAAAAGTTCAGCCGGCCTTCCATCTGAAAAAATCGCTCTGGAAGACGCTCGCGCTGCTTGGGATTGGTTGGCCAAACAGTACCCGGGACGACCACGCTACATTTTTGGTCATTCGCTAGGCGGCGCCATTGCAATAGAGCTGGCTGCCAGTGTTGATGATGAAGCCGGCACCATCGTCGAAGGAACATTCACGTCTATTGCGGATGTGCTTGGCACGACAAAGTGGGGTTGGTTGCCGCTAAAGCTGCTTATTACCCAGCCTTTTGACTCTATCGACAAAGTTGCCAATATTGGCTCACCGTTATTGGTGGTTCATGGCTCGAATGACCAACTCATCTTGCCGTCTTTAGGTCGCAAGTTGTACGATGCAGCGGCTCAGCCAAAGGCTTTTGTTTTGGTAGAAGGCGGCTCTCACCACAACACCAACGCACTGGGTATGAACCAGTACCGACAAGCATTGACCAGTCTTTTTGGCGGCGCTACGTCAAGCGCTTATCCAGAGGTTGCGGCAGGACCGGTGGCGACTCAATAAAAATAGCCGACTTTCGGCTCAAACCTTTAAACCCAGCCAAACCAACCCAGCAAGGCGCCTGCGCCTAGCAGCCACAGTAGATGAATTCGCGTCTGCCAGAGCACCAAGCTTGTTGTGACAGTGAGCAGCCACAATGGCCAGTCTTGAAAAGTAGTTTTGGCTGCACTGCTGTTGCTGCTAGCGAGTATCCAGCCGGTGGCAATTAGCAGAGCCACTACCAGCGGTGCCATGCCTTGTTTAAAAGCACGTACCGCCAATTTTTCACGATTGCTGTAACACCATTGGGCGGCTACATAAGTCAACACAGTGCTGGGTAGCAAGCTGCCCAGCAGGCTTAAGCTCAAACCCAAATAAGGCGCAACTATGCTGCCGGTGTTGAGTCCTACATTCCAACCTAAAAGCGCGACAAACAATACGTTGGGACCCGGCGCGGCTTGAGCGATGGCGATGGATGCATTGAACTGTGCATCGCTAAGCCAATGCTGTTCAGTGACTAAAAATCGGTGCATTTCAGGTGCTGTCGCAATCGCCCCGCCTATCGATAGCAACGAGAGCGACAGGAAATGAAAAAACAGCGACAGCCATTGCGTGAGGCCAAATAAAAGCTCGGGTGTGTTGATCATGGCCTTGGTTTTCTGGCCAACTTGGCATACGCCAGTAAAACCGCTAGCGGCCCTAAAACTAACAACACATACACCAACGGCCAGCGCAAAAGCGCAATGCTGACAAAGCAAACTACGGCTAAGGTTGCGGCCAAGCCAATGCCGAGAATGTTTGTTTTCAACGCTGGTAATAGCTTTATTCCGGTTGCAGCGATCAGCCCCGCTGCCACTGCGCCCATGCCTTTGAGCGCGCCGATTACACCCGCATGACTTGAGAATTTTGCGTAAATTAAGGCTAACAAAAGCACAATGAACAGTGGCGCTGCTAACAGGCCGGTCATTGCTGCCAAAGCGCCCTTTAGACCAAAGTAACGGCTGCCTATGATGAGAGATAAATTGATCACGTTTGGGCCGGGCATGATTTGCGCCACGGTCCAATCCTCTATGAACTCATCGCGCGTGAGCCAGCGTTTTTTCTCGACCAATTCACGCTGCACTACACCGACTACGCCGCCAAACCCTTGTAACGCCAGCAGCGTAAAAGATATAAATAAGTCCGTCGGTGATTCGGGTGGCGGATAAGCTTTGTCTGTTGGAGCGGTCATTTTTTGAGATTATCGCTTTGATCGCTGCGTCGTTGCAGAGCCATATTGCCTTTGGCTGCGCAGGTCTTCGCATGTAGGCAAAATGAAATCTATTAGTGACTGATTTCGCTTCTCAATTATTAAAGGACAAAAACTTTGCGCACTAAACTCAAAATCGATTTTGTCTCTGACGTTTCCTGCCCTTGGTGCGTGATTGGTCTTAGAGCACTTGATCAGGCATTGGCGAATGTATCTGATGATATTGAGGTTGAGCTGTACTTCCAGCCCTTTGAGCTCAATCCAAAAATGGCGCCTGAAGGTCAAGAAATTACTGAGCACATTACTCAAAAATATGGCATCACACCGGCGCAAGCACATGACAACCGAGAAAATATACGCCTGCGTGGCGAAGCCCTAGGCTTTAAGTTTAGTCGTGCAGAAGAGCCGGGCGGTGGTCGCGGCCGCATCTACAATACCTTCGATGCACATCGACTTCTGCACTGGGCGCAGACACAAGGGCAAAGCCAGCAACGCGCACTCAAGGAAGCCTTGTTCACGGCTTATTTCACTGAGGGGAAAAATCCTGGCTCACATGAATTGCTAGTACGACTTGCCGGACTTGCAGGACTTGACGTAGTCGAGGCCGATGCTATTTTGGCTTCTGACCGTTATGCGCAAGAGGTGCGTGAGCAAGAGAATTTTTACCTAGAGCAGGGCGTGCATGCCGTGCCAGCTGTCATCATTAATGACAAGCATTTGATCTCGGGAGGCCAACCGGTTGAGACCTTTGAGCAGGCGCTGCGCCAGATTGCCGCGGCTACTTAATGAGCCGTGCTTGCAGCTTGACTTGATCTCAAGGGTTTTTAATTGACCTTGGCGGTGATTTTTATTCGCCGCAGTTAATATCTTGATTTGTTACTACTCACAAGCCAGCATCTTCTGGCGTGTAGTGGCAATCAAAATTTTTACACCAAGGAAAATTAATATGTTGACTCGCCCCCAAGCTTCTCGTCTTTCCCTTGCCGCTTTAAGTCTTGCTGCCGTCGCTGCCCTCAGCGCCTGCGGCGTGATGAGTCCTACCGACTCCAATATGGTGGCGCTCAACACCCAGTTGCGCGGTGCTAATGAAATACCTGCTATTACCGGTTCAGGCTACGGCACTGTCGACGCTGCTTTTAACAAAACCACCAACGTACTGAGCTGGAAAGTGAATTACTCCGCACTGACCGGCCCCGCAAAAGCAGGTCACTTTCACGGTCCTGCCGCGAACGGTGCGAATGCTGGCGTAGCACTGGGTTGGACCAATCCTATCAGCAGCCCAATGGAAGGCAGTGCGACCTTGACAGCCGCTCAAGCGGCTGATCTGTTGGCGGGCCGTTGGTATGCCAACATTCATACCGCTGCTAATCCGGGCGGCGAGATTCGTGGCCAAATGATGGTTGTGTCTAAATAAGCTGAGTCTCCTATTTCGCTGATGTCTAAGTCGCTATGTTTAGGCATCTGCATTGAAATTTATGTAGCACTCAAATGACTGATTCATCAGACGGTCTTTGGGTGTGTTTCCCATAACGCCATGGCGGCCATGTTCAATGGGTTGGTTGACCGCACCAGCCGTATCGCTACATCAACACGCCACTTTTCTGTGCCTGCCATTTGCAAGCGGCCTAGCGCCAGTTCTTCTTGAACCAAACTTTGTGGCAGCCAAGCAATACCGCGACCTTCAAGTGCTAATGTTTTTAGCAACACGGCATGGTGAGCTGTAAACACCCGTTTAAACCTTGCGGCGCTCAGCGCTATACCCAACTGCGCCTGCACAATCTGCCCAAGTCCCGATTCCAAGCTGTAAGCCAGTATTGAAACTTGCTCTGACTCAAGCTGATGAAGCAGATGACCTTGGCTGTTAGTTGCGCTGACTGGCACTAGTTTGTCATCGCCCAAGTGAAGAAATTCAAACTCCGGCCCACGTAGCTTTGAAGGCAGAGCAGGGTGATCGTGATAGAGCAAAAACTGCACGCCTTGCTGCAAAAATAAATCTTCGCAAGCCCGGTAACTGTCCGAGACCATAAAGATGGCACCGAGTTTTAATTTTTGCTCTATGCCTTGCAGCCAACGCGGGAAAAAATTCAGTGACAAAGCATGCGTAGCTGCAAATTGCAAACGGCTATTGGATTGCGATTGCGCTTCATGGGCTTGGGTTCGCGCCAGCACTAGGCTAGCCAGCACAGTTTTAGCGCTGAGCAAAAACACTTCGCCAGCTGGCGTTGTCGTCGCTGGATGACGGCTACGGTCAACCAGTTCTACACCCACCCATTCTTCGAGCGCCCGAATATGTCGGCTCAATGCGGGTTGCGCAATTGAGCGCGCCTGCGCAGCACGTGAGAAGTTGCCGCTGTCGACCAAGGCTAAAAAATCCTCTAACCATTCGAGCTCTAGCGGTCGGTTTATCGGGCCCATCTTTCTCCTTGCAAATACATGTATGTGATTCGGGTATTGGACTGTGTGCGACCCAACGCCGATGATGGCGCATGTTAACTTGCTCACTTACCCTATTTGTCCTATGAAAATTATTGACATCATTGAATCGACTCGGCCGATTAAGTCCGACATCCGTAACGCCTACATAGATTTCTCTAAGATGACGCTCAGCCTTGTAGCGGTTGTCACTGATGTGATCCGGGACGGTAAACCCGTCGTTGGTTACGGCTTTAACTCCAACGGCCGTTATGGCCAAGGTCAGTTAATTCGTGAACGCTTTCGTCCACGTTTGCTGGCAGCTACTCCCGATTCTCTGGTCGACGCGAGTGGCGAGAACCTCGATCCGCACAAGATTTGGGATTGCATGATGACTAACGAAAAACCGGGCGGTCATGGCGAGCGCTCGGTTGCCGTTGGCACCATAGACATGGCGGTGTGGGATGCGGTGGCCAAAATAGCCGACCAGCCACTGCACGATTTGCTGGCCTGCCGTTACGGCAACGGCGTGGCCAATCCTAAAGTGTTTGTCTATGCCGCTGGTGGTTACTATCATCCTGGCAAAGGCCTACAAGGCTTATTGGGCGAGATGCAAAGCTATCTTGACCGCGGTTATTCGGTTGTCAAAATGAAAATTGGTGGCGCTAGTTTGGCTGAGGATCAGGCACGCATTGAAGCGGTGCTCAAAATGTTAAAGCCCGGCCAGCAATTAGCGGTGGACGCCAACGGCCGTTTTGATCTGGCCACCGCTGTGGCTTATGGCAAAGCGATGGCACAGTATCCACTGTTTTGGTATGAGGAAGCCGGAGACCCGCTTGACTACGAACTGCAAGCTCGGCTTAGCGAAAGCTATAGCGGCCCTATGGCCACGGGCGAGAATTTGTTTTCCATGCAAGACGCGCGCAATTTAATTCGCTACGGCGGCATGAATCCTGAGCGCGATTATTTGCAGTTTGATTGCGCGCTGAGTTACGGTTTGGTCGAGTATTTGCGCACGCTAGAAATGCTCAAAGCCCACGGCTGGTCACCGACGCGCTGCGTGCCCCACGGCGGCCATCAGATGTCGCTGGCGATAGCAGCGGGCCTGGGTTTGGGTGGCAACGAGTCTTATCCTGACTTATTCCAGCCCTACGGCGGTTTCCCCGACGGTGTGCGCGTCGAAAATGGTTATGTCTCGCTACCGTCTCTGCCCGGCATAGGCTTTGAAGGCAAAGCTGATTTGTTTGCCGAGATGAAGGCTTTGAGCGAGTGAGCCTGTAAAAAGTAGTCGATTACTTTTATAGCGACTGCGCATCGTCTCAGAAAACAAGAAAAAACATTGGCTAGTTATCTGATGCTTTTTGCACGCTAAGGTCTGCAAAAAGCTCTGGTGAGTAGTCGAATTTGTTCAGCCCTTATCTGCGCTTAGATGCGTTCAACTACTTTTCCATGGGCTCAATAGGACACGGAAAAAGTCTGCTCTTTGAATTTGAGTAAGGCCGAATTTTGCCGTATTTGTTCCAGTCTTAAACCCGGTGCAGGTTGGCTGCCTTCCCGGAAAATCTCATCATTAATGATGAGCATTCGCAGAACCGGATTGTCTGAATAAGTTGAGCCGTTAATCATTAGATTTGGAAACGCGATTTTTAAATCCATGGGCAGTTGAACCGTCGTGGCTTTGGTTAAGCCGCTGGGCGCAGCCTGAACCGGCTCAATTGGCTTTGCTGCGTCAATGACAGCGGGCGCCAAAACACCTTTTTCGCTCGGTTGCTTGGGTGCTGCTTGCAGCGCTGCTGGCTGGCTTGCTCTACCCGTAGCCGCGCTACTAGTCGTTTGGCTTGACGTTGCAGTCTGTGTGTTTTCCGCTGCGTCGGCTCTAGGGGCAGTCGCTGCAATACTGGCTTTTGTGTCGTTGTTTGTTGCGGTGTTGACAGGGGCAGTACTGATTGGCCTGGCGAGAACGACTGGTGCTTGCAACCAGCGCCAGAGCAGCGCGCAAAGCACAAGCAGTGCAACGCCGGCAAGCGACCAAACGATTTTGTTCGTCGCGCCTTTGGCTGATGGGGCTGCTACAACAGGAGTGTGCAGGCCCGGTAAGTTACCACGGGCGCGTTCGATTTCAGCTTTTTTGAGCGCTTCAAGAATGTATGACATTTACGGCTGTGGTTTGTTGTGGCTTAGCTGTGGCTCTTTTAGGCCTGTCGCGCGGTTTAGTTGCATCAGTGTTAATGCACCGACCTGACCATCGGACTTCAGACCTTGTAGTACTTGGAATGTTTGTATGGCTTCACGCAGTCGAGGCGTTTGCTGCGTTAAGTTTGCGGTCAAGCCTATCTCTGCGAGTGAGTCAATGCCCGCAACTTGGCTCAGTTGTGCGATTAGCCAAGCGTTGTTTAGTCTGGCGCCAACCTTGTTTTCACCAGACGCACTGGGCGCGCGGCGCAGGGTTGAGTAGTCTCCTCGCCACGACTTAGCCAGCACTGCCAGTGGCAGTTTGTAGCTAGCGCCGCTCAGCACTAACGTAGCGTTTTGGGCATCAAGCCCGGTTAGCAAGGCGTAGTTGCTGCGTCGGTCTGGGCCAATCAGCGTGAGTATGCCGGGCCGGTCCAGCTGGCGTATCAAAGTCAGACTGGTTTGTTCATTGCTAAAGCAGTGTGTTTGCTGGCGCGAAGCCGACTCGCAAGGCTGAGCCGCGTCTAGCTCTAAATCCCAAGCCAAACCCAAGGCCTGCCAAGCTTGGTTCTCGCTTAGTTGATTGGCTTGCATTAGATTTTTAAAATCTGCTTCTGACAGCAACTTGTCGTTGCCGCTGTTTGCGATATTTGACTTTAACGCTGAAGCCTCAATGGACGATATTTGAGCCGTCTCCGGTGAGGGCTGCGTCTGCTCGGATTGAGTTCTTGTCGTCGATATTGACCATGCCCAAAGTCCAGCGCCTAGCAACGCAGCGCTGAGTAAAACCCCCGGTAGTCGAGTTTGTAGCGATGTACTTATGGAATTTTTGTCTGAATTTTGATAAGTGTTTGATTTAACGGTTGGGCCAAAAACTTCTGCTGCTGCGCGCACGACTGTGCGTTTGTCCACCACCGCCAAGCCTTGCGCATAAGCGCCTAGCAATGCGCGGCCACAGAGTAGGTTAATGCGCCGCGGTACGCCGCGTGATAAATGATGTATGCGGCGCAGGACTTTGGCATTAAAGGGTGAGGTAGTTTTTGCATTTGACTGACTGGCTACTGCCAGCCTATGGGCAATGTATTGGCTAGTTTCTGATTCACTTAAAGCGGCTAGATGAAAGCGTGCAATCACGCGTTGGGCTAATTGCTCAAGTTCAGGTCGCGCCAATATATGCCGCAACTCGCTTTGGCCAATCAAGACTATTTGCAGTAACTTGCGCTCGTTGGTTTCTAAGTTGGTTAAAAGGCGTAGCTGCTCCAGTACGTCGACTGACAGGTTTTGCGCTTCGTCAATGATGAGCACATTGTTTTTACCTTCTGCATGGGCATTGAGTAAAAAAGTGTTCAGACTGTCTGTGTAGTTTTTGGAACTGCTAGAGCCATCGAGGGTTGGAATGTGAAACTCATCACAAATAGACGCTAGTAACTCAGGCACTGTGAGCTTTGGGTTAAAAATGTAAGCGACGTTGCAGTTATCTGGTATTTGTTCTAAAAAGCAGCGGCAGACCGTGGTCTTACCTGTTCCAACCTCACCGCTAAGTAATACAAAACCGCCGCCACCGTCCAAACCATAGAGCAGATGAGCCAGCGCTTCGCGATGACGCTCGCTCATGAAAAGGTAGTGGGGATCGGGCGCGATGGAAAAAGGGTCTTGGCTCAAGCCGAAGAATTGGGCATACATAGGCGTCTAGGATACGGGCAAACTAGCTGAGCTTATGCTTTGCTTGCTGACAGGATTTTGAAATGTCCCGCTTAAAAGGCGTGCATTGTATAAAACCGTACACTAGAGCGTTAGGCAGAAACCCATGAACGCACCTCTAGACGTATCCTTTTTCAATCGTGCCGCCAAGCCGATCTCCAGTTACCGCAAATACTGGGCCGCCCGCTTCGGCACCGCCAAATTTTTACCCACCACCCGCGCCGAAATGGATGCGTTGGGTTGGGATAGCTGCGACATCATCATAGTCACCGGCGATGCCTACGTGGACCACCCTAGCTTTGGCATGGCTGTGATTGGCCGTATGCTGGAAGTGCAGGGTTTTAGGGTCGGCATCATCGCCCAACCAGATTGGCAAAGTGCAGACCCTTTCAAGGTTCTGGGTAAACCTAATTTGTTTTATGGCGTCACCGCTGGCAATATGGATTCCATGATCAACCGCTATACGGCTGATCACAAAATTCGTCACGACGATGCCTACACACCCGGCGACTTGGGCGGTAAACGGCCAGACCGCGCGGCCTTGGTGTATTCGCAGCGCTGCCGCGAAGCCTATAAAGAAGTACCAATTATTTTAGGTGGCATCGAAGGCTCGCTGCGCCGCATTGCGCATTACGACTACTGGTCTGACAAAGTCAGGCGCTCAGTGGTGGTCGACTCCAAGTGCGATTTACTGCTGTATGGCAATGCCGAGCGTGCGATTGTTGAAATCGCGCACCGTCTTGCCGCTCGTGAGCCAATCGCCAACATGACGGATATACGCGGCACAGCCTTCATACGTCGCAGTGGTGACGAGACTGCCAACGGTTGGTTTGAGATTGACTCGACCAGCGTTGACGAAGTCGGCCGCGTCGAGGCCCATGTGAATCCGTATTTAATGATTTCCGACGTTGCCAAAGAGCAGGGCGTTACTTGCGCCCGCGAAGACGAGGCAGAAGCGACGGCCACTGCGGCTGAGCAAGCCAGTGGCGCAATTAACATTGTTGTGCAGAAAATGCCCGCCAAGGCAGCGCTTGCCGCCGTCGATTTAGGCAAGAACATCAAGCCTTTGACTTTTGTGCCAAACCCTAGTTTGCCGTCTATGCAAGGCCGCATCAAAGTACCGCCGCGCGACCGTTCTGTGATTCGTTTGCCGTCTTATGAACAGGTCAAAAGCGACCCTGTGCTGTATGCCCACGCCAACCGTGTGCTGCACCTTGAGACCAATCCTGGCAACGCACGTGCACTGGTTCAAGCCCACGGCACTGGCGTGACAGCACGTGATGTGTGGATCACCCCACCACCGATTCCACTGACCACAGCCGAGATGGATTACGTGTTTGACCTGCCTTATGCCAGATCACCACATCCAAGCTACGCAGACGAAAACGGTAGCCACGACCACAGCACCAAAATTCCGGCTTGGGAGATGATTCGCTTTAGCGTGAACATCATGCGCGGCTGTTTTGGTGGTTGTACTTTCTGCTCTATTACCGAGCATGAAGGCCGCATTATTCAAAGCCGTTCAGAAGACTCGGTGATTCGTGAGATTGAAGCCATACGCGATACCGTCAAAGGTTTTACCGGTGCCATTTCTGATCTAGGTGGACCAACTGCCAATATGTACCGCATAGGTTGTAAGTCGCCAGAGATAGAAGCGGCTTGCCGCAAACCGTCTTGTGTTTATCCGGGTATTTGCTCTAATCTCAACACCGACCACAATCCGCTGATCAAGATGTACCGACGGGCGCGTGCGCTCAAAGGTGTGAAAAAGATATTGATCAGTTCTGGTCTGCGCTATGACTTAGCGGTGCAAAGCCCTGAGTACGTCAAAGAACTGGTGACCCATCATGTGGGCGGTTATCTCAAAATTGCACCAGAGCATACCGAGCAAGGCCCGCTGACAAAGATGATGAAGCCGGGTATTGGCAGCTACGACAAGTTCAAACAGCTGTTTGAAAAGTTCAGCTTAGAAGCCGGTAAGAAACAATATTTGATTCCATACTTCATCGCCGCCCATCCAGGCACTAGCGATGATGACATGATGAATTTGGCGATTTGGCTAAAGAAAAATGGTTTTCGTGCCGATCAAGTCCAGACCTTTTACCCTAGCCCAATGGCTTCTGCCACGGCCATGTATCACAGCAACAAAAACCCGCTGCGCAAAGTCACGCGCGACAGCGAAACGGTTGATATTGTGCGCGGTGAACGTCGTCGCCGGTTGCATAAAGCATTTTTGCGTTATCACGATTCCAAGAATTGGCCGTTGCTGCGCGAAGCCCTAAAAGCTATGGGCCGAGCTGATTTGATTGGCAATGGAAAACACCATTTAATACCCACGTTTCAGCCCATCGCTGACGGTGGTTATCAAAGTGCAAGACGCAAGAACTCGACTACAACTGCCTCAAGCCCAGTGACTAAAGGCCGTTTGTTGACCCAGCATACCGGTTTGCCGCCGCGTGATAACGGATCAGCTAAGCCGGCTAAACCGGTTGCAGCATCTGGCAAGCCTGCATCAAACCAAGTGCGAAAAAGTGTCAAACCGGTGCTTGGACAGCGTTAAATTTTGAATTAAGTGGGTCGGGTAAAACGAGTGGTTTTGTAGTCAAAACGCGTTTATTTCGAACTTTAAACGGGCTGCACAATCATTTTGTTCAGCTCGTTTTGCTGTGAGGTGTATTAAAAATTTTTCATATAAGACGCTGTGGCTTACAACGTGTGATTCGCGTCACGCGGGGCCATCAATATTAGCTAAGAAATCCGCTAAGTTATTGGCTGAATCTCCAAAGTGCTCATCGAACAGATCTAATTCTGGGTGGGTAAAGTAGTCTTGCAACTTATTCTCAAGCCTTACTCTGTGAGAGATTCTGTGCACGTCTGCTCGCTCTTTTTGCGAGATAAGCAGGTAACCGCGCTCGGCATCGATCAAGGTATCAATTTTTTTTGCTGGTAGCAAAGAAAGAGCCCTGCCTATATTGGGCAAAATATGTTCTGTTGAGCGCTCGATAACTGGGATTATTCTTTTGGCTTCTTTCACTTGCGCAGGAAAAACGATGATCAGCATATCTTTGATCAGACTGTCTCTGATGTGCCTATATTCTTGAAAGATTGATTTTCTAAATGATTCAGAAATAGAAAATTTATTTGTCCCGAGTGAAGAATGCTTTTGAACAAAGCGTAACGCAGCTTTTTCTATGTCTTCAAACCTGTTTGTTGCATCCTGTGATTTGACTGATTTTGCAAACGATTCCAGCATTGGGTGCAGATCATAAATAGCATTTTCACGGAGTAATTTTTTGTAGTCGATTATTTTTTTAAGCTCTTCGACGGAACTGATAATTTGCGGTATTTCTTTTGGTAATTCAGTATTCCATCTGACTACTCTAGCGGCCTTAATTTCTTTTTTCAAATTTTGATGCACTATCACCGTATATGCATTTTTATAAACTAACGCTTTTCTGTCTTTAAATTGGTCGTAGGTAGGTTTAATTTTTAAACTTGATGTTGATACGGATATCGTTTTAAAAATTGAAACAGAACTATCGATTACTTTTGCAGACTCGTCGATAAGAGATAAAACTTGATATTTCGTCACCACATTTTTTCTCATATCTTTCATCCTGTCTTGATGGTTTAGTGAGACGCGGATTCAAGTCTGAAGTGCAACTTTGAAATTAACCGTACGGGTGGGTGAGATGTGAGAGCATCCAAGCTTCCCGACTACCAAGTCAAAGTTGCCCAGAATGATTTACACACACCTCACCCGTGACGAACGTTACCAGATTGCAATCCTCGTCAAAGCAAACTTCAATCAAAGTGAAATTGCAAAAATGATGGACCGTGATAAATCGAGCATCAGCCGTGAGTTGCGTCGTAACCGCGGTCTACGAGGCTATCGCCCTAAGCAGGCAAATGACAAAGCCCAAGAACGTAGACTTGCCTGCGCCAATAGTCCTAGAGTTGCTGACTCGACATGGGCTGTAGTGGAGGAAAAGTTGGCTGAGGCTTGGAGCCCCGAGCAAATCAGCGGCCACCTCGAAGCTAGCCACCAACCCGGTGTTAGCTATGAGAGCATTTACCAGTACATCTACGCTGACAAACGCGCGGGCGGCACCTTGCATAAAACACTGCGTTGCCAGAAGACGCGAAAAAAACGCAGCAGTGGCCGTGAACGGCGCGGCACCATCTCTCACCAGGTCTCAATAGAACTGCGACCCGACATCGTGCTTGAGCGTGCGCGCTTTGGCGACTGGGAGGCTGATCTGGTGATTGGTGCCGGGCAGAAGCAAGCACTAGTGACGATTAATGAGCGTGTCTCTCGCTATTCAATAATTTTCCACGTGCCATTCAAAACAGCGCAAGCCGTAGGGGACGCGTTAATCACTTTACTCAAACCGTTCGCTCATTGCGTGCACACTCTCACGACTGATAACGGCAAGGAATTTGCCCAGCATGAACGAATAGCTTCTGCGCTGAGTGCAGATTTCTTTTTCGCCCATCCATACGCCTCGTGGGAGCGTGGGGCGAACGAGAATATGAACGGTTTGATTCGCCAGTTTTTCCCAAAGGGGATGCGCTTTAATTGCATCACCGACGATGACATTGCTTTAGCGATGCACAGGCTCAATCATCGTCCTAGAAAATGTTTAGGGTATCGAACGCCGCATCAGGTTTTTATGGAACAGTTAGAGTCCTATCAGCATACGGTTGCACTTCAAGCTTGAATCCGCCAGATTATTTTTTCTAGTACTGGCCCTAGTTTTTTGAGTTGCTCTTGCGCTATTTTTTGACCGTTTACATGGCTAAGCGCCCGAAGTTGCGTTGCTGATACAGACTCAACCTTATAGTCGGCTTGTGCTAACTCCTGCCGCTTTAATTGGCTTAAGTAAGATAATTTAAGCCGCAATTGTTGCAGCGGGTTGATTTTTTCACTGCTTTGTATGAATAAGCTCAAGCTGTGCTTACACATCATTTCCTTAATGAAGCTCATACTAATATTTTGCTGATTAATTTTTACCGGCAAGCCTTCAAGAAAAGTCTCGGTCTTTTCAAAGTATTTGGCATTAAGCAGTAGGTTTTGTATTTTTTTTTCTAATATGGAAAACTTTTTTTCAGCACTTGGAGGATTTGTACTTTGTAAAAATTCTTTCAAGCTGGCTAAACATTTATCGTCGTTTATAAGGCTTCTACCCAGAAGAACTTTTGCTGAACTTAGCACCAGAGCTGGACGCTGCTTCAGGCTCGTTAATGCTTCGTTGATGACTTGAAGATTAAAACGTAGTTCATCAGATAAATCCTTATTACCCAGCATTTTTTGTGCACCGAGTAAGGCATTGCTGCTTTACTTTTGTTCCAGTGGCATTGTGCCAATGCGTGCACGAAGAATCTCATCGAAATTGATTTCGCCATATTTCATCAATGGTGCGGCTGCTGTTTGTGCACGATCTATGGCTTCAATGAGATCGTCTTTGTTGTCTGTTTCCAGAGTTTGAAGATTTTCGATCAAGCTATGCACATGCTCGCTGCTGCGTTGCAAACTTTGTCTAGAGATGGCGATAGCTCTGGCTGGAGTGGGGTAGATGCTTAGCGCAGTACGCAGCGCTAACAATTTAATTCCGTGATTTGCGTTGCTGACTAATTGAGAGACTGGATCGTAACAATTAGTTTGAATGGTTGAGCAGCAGCGGGCACTTAAATTTGTGTGCGCTTGTTGAACTTCTCTGGAGTTGAGTGTGCCAGTTGCTGTAGTGGTTCTGAAGACGGTATCTAGTTGTACGTATTTATTAACGTCAGCGCTATAGCGTGAATTCATGACCTGCCAAAATAAAATATTGTGCTTTTTATTCGTAACTTTGGCCTCGCTGATGTTCCGCTTTACTGCCTTCAGTTGTGTGCAGAAGTAACGGGCTCGGCACTCGATTTTTGATTTTTAAATCCGTATCGGATGAGCGTCGATATTTATCTTTTCGATGGCGTTATCGTGCCATTACTACTTTGGCAAAGTTTGCAGCGGTATGTCGTGCTCAATCGCTAATGCGTTGAGCATCTCGCAGGTTTTTTGCAGTAACCACTTAGCAATCGCTTGGTGCGTAGAGGCTTCAAACATAGTGTTGACGTGGGGCCTCTCCAAACCTGCAACCTTGCACAGTCTAGCGGCGAAATGCGGCTCTAACGCTGCAAGCGCAACCCGTCCGTCTTTGCAGGCATAGAGCTTGTAACCTGCATGGCCACCGCCCACAGGCGCGCCGGTCGCGCTCAAACCCCAGGCCCGTGGCAGTGCTAAATAGCTTGCGGCGTCAGCAAGTGCCACCTCCATA
Source organism: Polaromonas vacuolata (assembly GCF_012584515.1). NCBI lineage: Bacteria > Pseudomonadati > Pseudomonadota > Betaproteobacteria > Burkholderiales > Comamonadaceae > Polaromonas > Polaromonas vacuolata. The sequence goes on from NZ_CP051461.1 coordinate 1,745,523, forward strand.
AAGACGGCTTTACCTCCCCGCTGCATCAGCGCGAGCAGCATGGCTTCGCTGGCCATGAGTGAGCCTGCCATGTCTGCATACAAGGTGGCTGGTAAGTTAAGACCGGTGAGTAAATCGGTTTGCGCAAGGTAAGTCAGGTCATGACCTGGCTCTTCTGCGCCAGCGCCAGGCGCGCCCACGATTGCGACCTGGCTTAGCTGAGGATGGGTTTTGTGTAGCGATTTCCAGTCCAGACCGAGCTTGCGCAAGGCCGACGGTCTAAAGGATGTGAGCAGCAAGTCGGCCTTGCTCAGTTCGCGGTGCAATCGTTGCTGGCCCTTGTCACTTTTTAAATCGGCAGTGAGTACGCGCACGCCAAGATGAAGTTGTGTGTAAGCCTGCGGGTTGTAGCTGCTCATTGGGTCACCACTGATGCCGGGTGTTGCGCCAGTTGGTGTAGGTGGTTCAATTTTGATACAGCTGGCGCCCATGGCTTGGCAGCGCATTAGCGCGGCTGGTCCGGGTAGGTTGAGCGCAAGGCTCACTATACGCATGCCTTTTAGGAACTTTATTTGTCTCTTTGAGGTCACGGGCAAAGAGGAGGGGGTCTGGCTAGGTTTGGATGGCATGTATTGGATCATGCCGGGTTTTTTCACTGAGCTAGTGCTTTACTACTTTCTAGTAATTATATTTTGCGCGGTAATAATTTTTAATTAGCGCTACTCACGGTGAAGAAAAATGTGGCCCCACAGTCAGGTTTTGACTCAGCCCAGATTCTTCCACCGTGTCGGCTAATCACACGCGCAGCAGATGCAAGACCCACACCAAAGCCTGCATAACCTTGGGCTGAAGGCAGACGCTCAAAATCAGTGAACAACTCCCGAGCATGCAGCATGTCAAAACCAACGCCGTTATCTTTGACAAAGAACGCTTGTTGCTTGTCACAAAAGCCGATTTCGATATGGCTGCTCTCCTGTTTTTCGCTGAATTTCCAGGCATTTTCAATCAGGTTTTGCATTACCGATTGCAGTAGCCGGCTGTCGCCTCGAACAATTAAATTGTCTTTTACTTTTAATCTGACTTGTCGTTGGGGACTTTGTCTTTGCAGGCTTTCTAGTATGGCGTTGCTGATTTGGCTAAGGTCAGTCGTTTCAGTATGTAGTTGTGTTGGTGTGTGCATGGCCAAGGACAGCATGCCATCGATCAAGCCACTCATCTGTGTCACGCCAGAATGTATACGCGCAAGACACTGCTGAACTTTGTTGTTTTGCTCACCTGTTATCTCTTTAGCTAACAGCCGACTAAAGCCGTCTATTACGTTTAGGGGAGAGCGTAAATCGTGGGATACGGAGTGCGAAAATGTTTTAAGTGCTACGTTCGATAGATTCAACTCACGCATTTGTGACAACAAATTAAAGTTATTTAACGCGCCGGCGGCGAGTTGTGCTAATTCAATTGCGAAATACTCATCTTTGGTGTTAAATTCGCCATCCAACTTTTCTGAAAGTTGTAGCAAGCCAATATTGACGCCGTCTTTATCTAGGACTGGCACACCCAACCAGCCGAGTTCGCAATGACTGCTCTTGTCATCTGCCGGCACGTCAACGTAAGTATCATTTCTGCCCAAACGTATTGGCCTTCCATACTGAGCAACACTCATCTCCAAGTCATGATGAGTCTTTAGGCTTGAGCTTGATGACGATTTATCAGAATTTTCAGGCGAATCAGTAGCAATAGCGTTGAAATGGCGTATGCCATCGAAATCTAAAGTCAAACTCAGCTGAGACATTTGCGCGCCAATGATGCTAAGGGCTTGATTGACAACTTCTTGCATCATGCTGGTCAAGGTTTTTTGACCAATGATGGAGACTGCAGCTTCGGAGGTGATGAGTAAATGATGCAGCTGCGTTTGATCTTCTTTTTTCGCCGTGGCGCGCAAACTGCTGCTCACATCGGTTTGTAACTGCCAACCGGTTTGCGCTTGTTTGAGCGCATCAATGTCAGTTAGCGTGCCATACCAAGAAACGATGTTGCCTTGCGTATCGTGATTCGGTACTGCACGTGCGAGTTGCCAGCGGTAAACGCCTGGTTTGCAGAAAAGTCTATATTCCTCAGAGAAAATTACACCGGCTAAATATCTTTTACTTTGAAAAGCAAGTATTTTTGCCTGTCATCCGGATGCACCAGATCAGCCAGCCCATGCTTTAGAGCCAGAACCACCGGTTGGCCTGTGATGTTCGTCCATTGCTCGTTGATGAAATTAATGCTGCCATTCGCGTTAGCCACATACACGATGTGCGGCATGGCTTGCGCTAACTGTTCGAAATCAAGATGGGACGGATAGGTTAGTTTCAGCGGCCACATTTTCAAGGTGACACTGCTGCGCCGAAAATGTTTGAACATACAAGCCTTTGACGGGATTTCCGAGGCCTTCACTTTGTTTCTAGGCCTTTTCCATCCTTGATTATTTGTAACAAAACTGCAACGAATATTTGTAATTTGTAGTTACATTCTGCACAAATATTTGTCAAATATCTATTCAACGAAAGTACTCAAACACCTAAATATTGCTGCAATATTTCAGGCTTTGCGTTGATTTCTTGCGAGCTGCCTTGAAAAACGATCTCGCCCCTGATCAGTATCAGGTTGTGGTCAGTAATGCGGCTGACATGTTTCCAGTTCTTATCCACGATGATGCTGCTAATGCCACTTTGCTTGACTAGCTCGCAAATGCGCCAGATGTCGTGCGCAATCAGAGGCGCCAGCCCTTCAGTGGCTTCGTCTAGGATTAATACATCGGGATTCGTCATCAGCGCCCGGCCTATGGTGAGCATTTGCTGTTCACCGCCGCTGAGTTGCTGGCCACCATGCTTTAGCCTTTGTGCGAGACGCGGAAAAGTTTCAAGCACGCGCTCATAAGTCCAGTCGCGTTGCCCTTGCGTGCCAGCACGGGCCGCCATTTTGAGGTTTTCCATCACATTCAGATTGCCAAATATCCCGCGACCTTCGGGGACATAGGCTAGCCCGCGTCGGGCAATTTCAAACGGCGCAGCACCGGTCATATCGCGTCCCGCAATCGCCACCGAGCCATGCCTTGGTTTAACCAAACCCATAATGCTTTTAAGCAAGGTGCTTTTGCCCATGCCATTGCGACCCATCAACCCTATGGTCTGGCCACGAGTTACCGAAAAATCGATGCCATGCAAGATATGACTGGCGCCGTAGTAGCTGTGCAGGCCGCGCACGTCTATCAAAAAATCTTCGCTGGTAGATAGACTCATCAGGAATCCTCTCCCAAATAGGCTGCTTGCACGCGTGCATCGGCGCGAATTTCTGTTGGCGTGCCGCTGGCAATTACCTGACCGTTGACCATGACGGTGAGTTTGTCTGCTAGGGCAAACACAGCGTCCATATCGTGCTCGACTAACAGCATGGCGTGGTCTCTTTTTATCTTTAGCAGTAATGCCACCATAGTTTGCGCTTCCGCCGCGCCCATGCCCGCGAGCGGCTCATCGAGTAATAGCACCTGCGGCTCGGTGGCTAAGGTCATGGCGATTTCTAATTGGCGTTGCTCACCGTGGCTCATGGTGCTGGCAATGCTTGAGCGGCGGTATGCCAGTCCTGTCATTTCAAGTGCTTGTTCGGCGCGTTCGTTGATAGCGGAAAAATCTTGGGCGCGGCTAAGCCGTGAGTCGTGTTGTTGGCGTGATTGGGCCGCCAGTCGGATATTTTCCCAAACACTGAAAGACAAAAATATATTTGTTTTTTGATAGCTGCGGCCTAGGCCTTTAGCCGATATTTTCTCGGGTTTCCAGCCCGTCACATCACGCCCGCCAAGCATTACCGTGCCAGAGGTGGGCGGGGTATCGCCCGAGAGCAAATTGGTCAGTGTCGATTTACCCGCACCGTTAGGGCCAATCACCGCGTGAATTTGGTTGCGTACTAAGTCAATCGAGACATCCTCAACCGCCGCCAACCCACCAAAGCGTTTAGTCAGATTTTTTGCGCTAAGCAACACATCACTCATGGCTGGCTTTCATTGCTTAGCTTCTTTTTACTTGAGAATTTCTCTACCAAGCCGAGAATGCCGCGCGGCGCAAACAGCACCAACAAGACAATAAAAAGCCCCATCCACAGCTGCCAATGCTTGCCTAAATTGACGCTACCGATTTGCGGTAAATCTTTAAATACATGGAGCAAATATTCAAATGCGAACGCGCCCACTATTGCACCTGCAAAATTACCCATACCGCCCAAAATCACCATCATGATGGCGTGTGCGCTCATCTGAAAACCCATAAGTTCTGGGTTCATATAGCCGCTTTGCGCCGCCCACAAATAGCCTGCCAAGCCGGCTAATGCGCCGGCCAGTGTGAAGGCGCGCAGCTTATAACTCAAGCTGGCAAAGCCCATGGCGCGCATGCGGTGCTCGTTCACGCGAATGCCGGCCATGGCACGACCAAACGGACTCCAGAGCAAGCGGCGCAAAAATGCGTAGACGCCCAGCATGGCAGCGAGGGTAAAGAAATACATGCTGCGTTTGTTGTCGAGATCAAACGGCACCCAATTAAATACAGCGGCGCTGGGTTTGAAGTTGATATAAAGCCCGTCCGAGCCGCCTAACAACTTGTTATCAAAAAACAGATAAAACACCATTTGCGAAAACGCCAAGGTCACCATAATGAAATAAATTCCGTGCGTTCTGACGACGAAAAAACCAATGATGAATGCCGCTAAGCCAGAGGCTATGACTGCTGTTGGCAGCGTCCACCAAAGGCTAATCACTTCGCTTTGAGGTGTCATAAAAGCCAGTGCATAACCGGCTAGACCAAAGTAAGCGGAATGACCTAACGAGACCATGCCGCTCACGCCTTGGAGCAAGTCCAAGCTCATCGCAAAAATCGCCATGATCATCATGCGTGTCAGCATGTCGGTGTAGTAGCTGCTGCTGACAAAGGGAAAGGCCAGCAAGGCCAATAGCGCTAGCGTGAGCGCTATTTGGATGCCGCGCGGCAGTATTTCGAGGTTGGCTTTCATTGCTTAAACAATCCTTCGGGTTTGAACAGCAGCACAGCAGCCATTAGCATGTAGACCAACATGCCAGACACACTGGGCAGCAAAACCTTGCCAAAGGTATCGACCAAACCAACCATCAAGGCGGCAATCATTGCGCCGCGTACCGAACCTATGCCGCCAATGACAACCACGACAAAACACATGATTAGCACTTGTGAGCCCATGTTCGGGTAGACGCTGGCAACCGGTGCGGCAAGCATGCCGGCGACTGCTGCAAGACCTACGCCGAGTGCAAAAACTAGTGAGTGGATCAGTTTGATATTGACGCCCAGCGATTCAGCCATATCGCGATTAAATGCACCCGCGCGAATTTTCATGCCTAACCGAGTTTTAGAAATCAATAGATAAAGCCCGCAAGCTAGCGCAATACAAACTACCGACATGAAGATTCGATAAATCGGATAAGACAGCGTATCGGTTAGTGGAATCGAGCCTTTAAGCAGCGCAGGGATCACCACCCCGTGCACATCATCGCCCCAAATGATGGAGCGCATTTCTTCAAAGATATAAATCAGCCCAAAGGTAAGCAATACCTGATCGAGGTGATCGCGTTGATAAAAATGCCTAAACAGTAGCCACTCCAACGCCAAGCCAAATGCAATGGAAAGGGCTGCACCAACCACAATAGCCAGCGCCAAGCTGTCAAATTGCACGCTTAACGACCATGCCAGATAAGCGCCCAACATGTAAAAACTACCATGCGCTAAATTGACTACGCCCATGATGCCGAAGATCAAGGTAAGACCTGCGGCGAGCATAAATAACAACAATCCGTATTGGACGCTGTTGAGAAGTTGAATCAGGAAATTGGCCAAGTCCATAAGATCTGGACCTTTTGAAGGTCGCTTTTAAAAGTAGCAAAGGTGGTTTAAAACGGCCGTGCGCTTAGGCACTGGCCGATTAAAGTCAAACAGAGTTAATTTAGATCTAGGCTTAAACCATCTTGCAGCCAGCACCGCTGTCGGCCAGCGCTTTGGCCGCTATACCAATCACCTTGTTCTCGTTTTTCTCGACGACGCGCAGATAAATATCTTGCACTGGGTTGTGCGCCGGGCTCATAGTCCACTTGCCGCGTGGGCTGTCGATAGTGGCAGTTTCCATGGCTTTATAGAGTGCGGGCTTGCTGCTTAAATCACCTTTGACAGCGTTCGCGCCGTGGATCAGCAGCAGGCCGGTGTCGTAGCCTTGAACCGCATAGACGTCAGGTTGCGTACGAAAATTTTTCGCGTAGGCTAAACGAAATTGAGTGTTGCGCGGCGTAGCCAAAGCGTCGCTGTAATGCAAAGCCGTCGTGATGCCGTTAGCCGCTGGCCCCGCAGCGTCCAGCACTCCTTCGGTCAGAAAGCCGGATCCATACAGCGGTATCTTGTCTTTCAAACCCGCAGCGGCATAGTCACGAATAAATTTCGCCGCACCGCCACCGGCAAAAAAGCAAGCCACTGCATCGGGTTTAAGGGCTGCGATTTCAGTCAGTAAAGCTTGAAACTCAACTTGCGGAAACGGCAGGCTTAACTCTTTGATGATGTTGCCGCCGCCAGCGGTATAGCTTTGCTTAAAGCCTTCAAATGATTCATCGCCGGCCGCGTATTTCCAGCTGATCCAGACGGTTTTTTTGACGCCGCGTTCAGCCATCACTTTGCCCAGTGCTTGTGTTGCCTGCGCATTGCTAAACGAGGTGCGAAACACATTCGGCGCGCAAAGCGCGCGGGTTGCTGTATTCACGCCGGCATTCGGTATCAAGCAGAGCACACCACTGTCACGTGCGACTTTTTGTATGCCCATTTGAACGCCCGAGTGAACCGTGCCGACCAACACGTCGACCTTGTCACGCTGCACCAGTTTGCTGGCGTTTTCGATTGCTTTGGATGGATCGGACTCATCGTCGACTTTAAAAAACTCTATCTCTCTGCCGCCTAGCTTTCCGCCTTGCTCGTTAATCGCCATGCGAAAACCATTTTCAATCGCCACGCCGAGCTGTGCATAAGTTCCGGTATAGGGCAACATCAAGCCGACCTTTAGTTTTGCGGCTTGCGCATTAGCCAATTGCGGCAAATAAAGACCGGTGGAAGCCGCGCCAAAAAGGGCGGCGCTGCGGGTCAGAACGAGGCGGCGTGAGGTCATTAAAAACTCCAATAATGCATAGGTGCGTTGCGCAGAAATAGTACCCTAGCCAGAGCGGCTGTGAACTAGTGAGTAACCCGAAATCTGAATTGAAAAAAACCGTTGAAATCTAAATTAAATTTGACCTAAAGGCGGTGTGATTTTCAAGCTTATATGGGCTACTTTTGATCTGACTGTCGCAGTTTGAAACGTTGAATTTTCCCCGTTGCCGTTTTCGGTAACTTACTTAAAAACTCAATCCAGCGCGGATATTTATACGGCGCGAGTTGCTGTTTAACGTGCAGCTTGAGTTCTTCTTGGCTGGCGCTATGACCAGACTTTAAAACCACATAAGCCTTAGGTTTGATTAATTGGTCTTTATCCATCACTCCGATCACCGCAGCTTCTAAAATTGCGCTGTGTGTCATTAAGCAGGCTTCAACTTCAAACGGCGAGACATAAATGCCGCCAACTTTAAGCATGTCATCACTGCGCCCGCCATAGGTGTAGTAGCCGTCTGCGCTGCGCGTGTATTTATCGCCACTGCGAGTCCATTCGCCAGCAAATGTGGTCTTGGTTTTTTCGCGGTTATTCCAATACATCAAGGCCGCGCTGGGTCCATTAATTTGCAATTCACCAATCTCGCCATCGGCGCATTCCAAACCATCATCACCAACTATTCGCAAGCGATAACCTGGCACGGCTTGGCCGGTACTGCCGTAGCGTACTCGGCCGGGGGTATTGCTTAAAAAGATATGCAGCATCTCTGTCGAGCCAATGCCGTCAAGAATGTCGCAGTCAAATTGAGCGCGCCATTTTTTGCCTATTTCTGCTGGTAAGGGCTCACCGGCGCTGGCGCAAAGTCGCAGCTTGAGCTGATTGCTTAGGGGTTTATTCGGCTCGGCCAGCAAACTGGCGTAAAGCGTGGGAACACCGTAGAAAATACTCGGTTGGTATTTCTCTAGCAACTGAAAAACTTGCTGCGCCGTAGGCCGGCCCGGTAGCAGCAGGGTTGTTGCGCCCACGCTCATGGGAAAGCTCAAACCATTTCCCAGTCCATAGGCAAAAAACAGTTTGGCAGCTGAATAGGTGACATCGCTCTCGCCTATGCCCAGCACTCCGCGTCCATAAAGTTCTGCTGTTTGCAACATGTGGCTGTGCAGATGCAGTGTGCCCTTGGGCGCGCCGGTCGAGCCGCTGGAGTAAAGCCAAAAGCAGACGTCGTCAGCGCAACTGTCGTTGACCAGTTTTTCGCCAGATGGACTTTTTAAGATAGTTTCTAAGCTGCTGTGCGCGTCATTTCGGTCGGCTTCAACGTTGTCCGCGACTATCACGGCACGCAGTGGCGGCAAATTTTTCATGGGTATTTCAAACGCTGCAAGCAAGCTGTTTGAAACCACCAGTCCTTGTGCGCGGGAGTCGCGCAGCATGTACTCGAACTCTGAGCTGGTGAGCATGGTGTTGACTGCTACGGGCACAACACCGGCGAGTATGCAGCCGAGAAAAACGACAGGCCACTGCGGCGTGTCCAGCATGGCCAGCATGACTCGGCTCTCGGGCATAAAGCCGTGACTGCGCAAGTAAGTGGCAAAAATATGGGCTTGTTGGTCTAACTCTGAAAAGCTTAGTTTGTCGCCGTTGCTGGCATTGATGAATGCAGTTTTATTCGGTCTATCCAGATTCCGCATGAGTAAATCATGGGCCGCGTTGTAGTGGCGCGGTATGGTAACTAGAGGCGGCTTGACGCTATGGTCTGCTGTGCTTGTTTGCATTGGCTTGTCTCCAACTATTTATTTTGTAGGATCGGTTGCAATGTTTGCTGCGGTTTTTTTTGTTTTTTTGCCAGCCGCTTTTACCGAGTTAAATTTTTTATCAGGTGGCGGATTGCGGCTGCGCTTGCAAGGCCAGTTGCAACCACTCCCGGCACCAGTCAGTGCCTAGTGACTCTGGCATGGTGCCTTCACTCGCATCATGGCACCAGACTTCGCCGATCCGCTTGGCGCCCAAGTCTTGCAGGCGCTCATCAAATTTTTTGCCACCAAAACAATAGGTTTGCAAATAGGTACGGTCACCCAAAGCAATCACGCCATAGCGTACATGGCCTAGGAATTGGGGTTGGCTGTCCATTGAGTCATATAAAGCTCTGGCATTGTCAGGTACATCCCCAGAGCCATAGGTAGAGGTGCATATGAGATAAAGTGCATCTTCTGCTTTGTCCGTGTTAAACACGTTGATGTCCAGATCATCCATCTGCAAGATGGCTATTTCGTCAACTAAATCGCTGCAATCCATCTGAATAGCTTGAGCAACATAGTCGGCTGTACTAGTCATAGTGCCGACTAGGATAGTGAGCTTCATAAATAAATCCCTTGAGATAAGATGCAGTAAACTGCTTGACAACTAAGTTTAGTGAAGCATACTTCAATTAATTTCAGATTCAACGCTAATCAGCGTGCCATGAGATTAAACCGCGTAATCACCTAGACCTTTGGAGCTGTAGTCAGTGAAAACCTTGTCAGATCAAGAGAGTAAAGAAACCTTGGCCGAGATGGGTAGCCGTATCCGCGCTTGGCGTGCGCGCCGCGGTATGACGCGTAAAACGCTAGCCTCCGATTCCGGTTTAAGCGAGCGTTTTCTGGCGGATGTCGAGTCTGGCAAAGGCAATGCGTCAGTCAATTCCTTAGCCGCTATTGCGCATGCTCTAAACATTTCTTTTTTGGAGTTGCTGCAAGACTCCGCAAGACCCGCTCTGGCTAGAGTTCAAGGATTGCTAGGGCGGCTGAGCGACCAAGAACTCGATAAGGCGTATCTTCTTTTTGCTGACAGCTTTGGTTTGGCAAATTCTCTCGGGCGGGATCAACGTATTGCTTTAATCGGTTTACGCGGCGCTGGTAAATCAAGTCTTGGCCTTAAGTTGGCTGCTGATCGCGGTCTGCCGTTTGTCGAGTTAGACCGAGAAATCGAACGCGAAGCCGGCACCAGCATGAACGAGATTTTGTTGCTGCACGGCCAAGCCGGCTACCGTCGTTACGAGCGCCGCGCACTGAGTCGGATTGCGCAAGAACACGCCAATGGCGTGGTCATGACCACCGGCGGCAGCATCGTCAGCGAGCGCGAAACCTTTGATTTACTGCAAAGCCATTTTTACTGTGTTTGGATTAAAGCCAGCCCCGAAGAGCATATGGCGCGCGTCGTCGCCCAAGGCGATATGCGTCCATTTGCGGCCGGCCGCGATCCAAGTGCTAATAAATCGCCTCTGGCTACCAACGGCGCTATGGTCCAAGCGATGGAAGATATACGTCGGATCTTGGCCAGTCGGCAAGCTCTTTACGCCAGTGCCGATGCGGTGGTTGACACTGCTGCGCGCAGTCTTTCGCAAAGCTTCTTAGACCTCAAAAAAGCCGTGCCAGCGCTTGAAAATACCATGGAGACAATGCAATGAACGCTATGACTGAGACACTTTTGTTCACTCAAATGTTGGACGGCGAGGCCCGCGAGTTAGTGCGTTTTTCTACCCATCCCGATCAATACCAGCATTGGACTTTATCGGTAGATGGCGATGTTGCCCGCTTATTGCTAAATATCAACGAGGACGGCGGTATCAAGCCGGGCTACAAGCTAAAGCTCAACAGCTATGACTTGGGTGTGGATATTGAGCTGCATGACGCGCTCAATAGAATTCGTTTTGAACATCCTGCTGTCAAGGTGGTGGTGTTTGAGTCGGGTAAAGAAAAAATTTGGTGCTCGGGCGCAAACATTTATATGTTGGGTTTGTCCACCCACGGCTGGAAAGTAAACTTTTGCAAGTTCACAAACGAGACGCGTAACGGATTAGAAGACTCCTCGCGCCATGACGGCTTAAAGTCTATTGCCTCTGTGACCGGCGCTTGCGCGGGCGGTGGTTATGAGTTGGCGCTGGCCTGCGACCGCATCATCATGGTGGACGACAGAAGCTCAACTGTCAGCTTGCCAGAAGTGCCACTACTCGGTGTCTTGCCCGGCACGGGCGGCTTGACCCGTTTGAGCGACAAGCGAAAAGTTAGGCGTGACTTGGCGGATATTTTTTGTACCACTGCCGAAGGCGTGCGTGCAGACCGCGCCAAAGATTGGAAGCTAATCGATGCACATGCCAAGCCGCAACAATTTTCTGCACTGCTCACGTCTGAGATAGACGCCTTGCGCCAGACCTCTTGCCGCGAAGCAAATGCGCAAGGTATTGCGCTCACCGCCATCAAGCCGTTGATAGACGCCAGCGGTTATCACTACAGCCTTGTCGATGTACAGATTGACAGAACTAGCCGGATTGCCACTTTTACAGTCAACGCGCCAGCGACTGAAATTGAATCCTTGCTAGACGCAATAGTCGCTGCCGGTGCAAATTGGTATCCACTCAAGCTGCAACGCGAGCTTGACGACGCGATTTTGAACCTGCGCAGCAATGAGGCCGAGATCGGCACTTGGGTGATTAAAACGGCTGGTGATGCAGCGCAAATCCTCAAGATGGATGAGATTTTGACTCTGCATGCCGAGCATTGGTTGGTCAAAGAAACCACCGGTGCACTGCGCCGCACGCTAGCCCGCCTAGACGTGACCAGCCGTTCATTGATAGCGTTAATCGACAGTGGCTCATGCTTTGCAGGTAGTTTTTTCGAGTTGGCTTTGGCCTGCGATCGCATTTATATGTTGGATTTACCAGACGCACCGGAGCTGGCGCCAACGCTGCAGTTGACGGCTGCAAACTTTGGTCGCTTTCCGGCGGTTAATGGTTTGAGTCGTTTGCAGACCCGTTTTTGTGAAGACGCTCAAAGCATGGCGGAACTCGAAAAAGTAGTCGGCACTGCACTACACGCCGCTCAAGCTTTGGCGCTGGGTTTGGTGACCGTCGCGCCCGACGATATCGACTGGGAGGGCGAAATCCGCATCATGCTTGAAGAGCGTGCCAGTATGTCGCCGGATGCCATGACGGGGCTTGAGGCGTCGCTTCGTTTTCCCGGCCGGGAGACCATGGAGACAAGAATTTTTGCACGTCTGTCTGCTTGGCAAAACTGGATTTTCATCCGGCCCAATGCGGTGGGTGAAGACGGCGCATTAAAGCTTTTTGGCAGCGGTAAAAAAGCCAAGTTCGACTGGAAAAGAATTTAAAACTAGTTTTAATTAAAAGAGTATTTGATCTCAACCCAAGGAAATCGCATGAGCAATATAGACCTGCAAGCCCTGATTCCGAACAACGTCAATCTGGGCGAAAACCGTCAACTACAACGCGCGCTAGAGCATTGGCAGCCGGCTTTTTTGAACTGGTGGGACGAGATGGGACCGAGCGATTTCAAGGCCAAAGAAGTCTATCTGCGCACGGCTGTTGGCGTTGATGCTTCGGGTTGGGCCAGCTACGGCTACACGCCTATGCCAGACTACCGTTGGGGTATTTTTCTGGCTGATCAGCAAGCCAATCGCAAGATTGGTTTTGGCGACCATATGGGTGAGGATGTTTGGCAAGAAGTGCCGGGCGAGTATCGCTCTAGCTTTCGCCGTTTGATTGTGACTCAGGGCGATACCGAGCCAGCCTCGGTCGAGCAGCAGCGCATGTTGGGCCACACCGCACCGTCGCTGTACGACTTGCGCAATCTGTTTCAAGTCAATGTAGAAGAGGGCCGCCACCTCTGGGCCATGGTTTATTTGTTGCATGCACACTTTGGCCGTGATGGTCGTGAAGAAGCTGAAGAGCTACTCATGCGCCACAGCGGGGACGCGGATAAGCCGCGTATCTTGGGCACATTTAACGAGCCTATGGATAACTGGTTGAGCTTTTTCATGTTCACTTATTTCACCGACCGCGATGGTAAGTTTCAGCTCAAGAGTTTTGCCGAATCCGCTTTTGATCCACTGGCCCGCACCACGCGTTTTATGTTGACTGAAGAAGCGCACCACATGTTTGTTGGTGAAACCGGGATTGGCCGGGTGATTCGCCGCACCTTGGAGGTGATGAAAGAGTTGGACACGCAAGATGTGGCGACGCTGCGCAATGCGGGCGTGATTGATTTGCCAACGGTGCAAAAATTCATGAATTTTTGGTTCACTTCTTCACTCGATTTGTTCGGTTCTGAGTCATCGAGCAATGCGGCGAGTTATTTTGCCAATGGCATCAAGGGCCGACCAGATGAAAGCAAGTTTGCCGACCATTTAGAACTCGACAGCGAGATCAATATTCAAGTGCCAGACGGCAAAGGCGGAATGACTTCCGAGAATATCGCCACGCGTATTGGTATGAATGAAATCACCCGTCTTGAATACGTCAAGGACTGCAATATCGGCCTGGTGCGCTGGAATATGGGCATTAAACGCGCCGGTGTTGCGTTTGAATTTGTACTGCCATCGACACGCTTTCGCCGCAGCGTAGGTGTCTGGTCTGGCGCACATACCAACCCCCAAGGTCACCCGATTTCAGCGGCTGAGTTTGAGGCAAAAAAAGACGATTGGCTGCCAACAGCTGCCGACACCGCTTTTGTTAAAAGCCTAATGCACCGCGTGACAGAACCCGGCAAGATGGCGGGCTGGATTGCGCCGCCAGAGCGTGGCATCAATGCCAACCCGGTGCAGTACGAATACGTGGTGCTTTGATTTTGCCGCAGCAATGCTTGGCATCTTATTGAGCGGTGGGTTAGGGTGCTGACATCTCTCGCATTTGGCGTTCAACCTCTGCGTCGGTCATGGGCTCTAGGTTGCTGTTAGTTGTGGGCGCAGCATCTAGCCAATGCACGGTTTGCGGAAATGCAAACACTGCCGTGGTGATCACTATTTGCGCCAATAGCATAGGCCATAACTCATAGATAAGTTGGCGTGTCGTCAGCGCCGGAAAGCGCCCGCGTGCCATCATCACGGCGTAACCCATAGGCGGCACTAAAAAACTCAGCTGCAGCATGAGTAGCAGCAGCACAGCGGCCTGCTGCGCGTCGCCAAGATGCACGATTAATACGGGCGCGACCAGTGGAATGATGACGAAAATCATCTCAAAAGCGTCCAGCACCCAAGCACACAGTCCAACCAAAACAAGTACAATCGCCGCGCCCATAATCGGCGTGAGGCTGGAACCGAGTAGCCAACTGTTAAGCAGTCTGTCCGTGCCAAAGAGTCGAAACACCAGGCTAAAAGTGGTTGCGCCAACAAGTAGGGCGAACAATGCGCCGCTAAGGCTTAAGGCCTGCATGCAGACCTCACGCCAGGCAGCAAAATTCAAGGCGCGCGTCGCAAAACTAAACAGCAGCATCAATACAGCGCCAGTCGCAGCGGCTTCTACCGCATACAGCCTGCCTGTGAAGACGCCTGCGAGCAGCAGCACAATGGTGCTGGCTGTTATCAAGCCAGTGATGCACTGGCCGTTGGAGACTTTTACTTTGGTTTGCAGAGTTTTTAAGCGCCGACTTTTCACGCATGCAATGACGGCCCAAAGGAGTAGTACGCCAACGGCTGGCAACAAGGCGGCGTGCATCACGTCCCGAGTGTTGATGATGGTTTGGCTGGTTTGCACATAGCCCGGTAATCGGCTAGCTTCTAAATGGGCCGATAACATGGCGTCGCCCAGCAGCAGTAAAACCAGTGAGGGCGGCACCACCACGCCAATCGTGGCGGCAACGCTCATCACAGACACGGACTGCGCAGCACCCAGATGTGCCAGTCGCGGCGCTATTAGCCTTGAGAGCAGAGCCGAACTAGCTGCAACCGAGCCGTTGGTAGGTGCTAATAGGGTGCCGAGTCCAAAGGCGGCCAGCACCGGCGCTCCAGCAAAGGGGCTGAGCAACCGCAACAAGCAAGCGTACAAAGCATCGGCTAGAGTCAGTCGCTGCAGCAGCACACCCATGAGCACGTATAAGGGCATGGCTTGAAGTAAATCGTTTTCAAGCAGGCCTATCGTTCGCACGGGCAAGGCTTGTAATATTCGACTATCGAACAAGCCTGCGGCCAGACCTGCCGCTGCGAAAAAACTCGAAACGCCGAGTAATAAAGCCCAGACTGGCAAGCCGCTGCGTAAAACTAAAAATCCTAATAAAAGCAACATCCACAAGCCGCCCAGTTGGCTGACTACGGTCATGATTTATCGCTCAGTTTGGGTATGTAACTTGTCGCGACTTCAAGCAGTGCTTGGAGTAAAACTAACAGCAGTAATACCGGTAAGGCCAGTTTGACTAAAAAATATCCCGGTGTATTGGTCTCGGCAAAGTGTTCTAGTCCAGCGACAGAATTCATCAGCAGCGGCCAGCTAGCCCAAAGCATAAAGAGTGCCCAAGGCGCGGTGCAAAGCAGTAAAGCCCAGCTTCGCCAGCGCGTTGTTGACGAGTCCATGGCATTTGTTTGTGGCCTGCAAGCCAAGTGAGATTGACTACGGCTAGCCGCCGTGACGGCGACCGCTACATAAATTGCAAAAACGATTTGCGCCATGTCATTAACCTGTCTTGACCAAGCCTGAATCAGGTCGCGCAGCGGCCACTGTGCGAATAGCAAAAAAGCTAGCGGCAGGGTTAGAAAACTGATGCCTATCAGCAGGTAATAAAGGCTTTGACTGAGTAATTTATGTGGACTGGCAAGTAAATGGTGAGTCATGCGCGGCATGCAATTCTTTCGAGGTATTGACAAATACTTTGGCTTGTTTTGAGGAAGTGTATCCGGGCTGCTATATACTATGAGACTAGTCGGAGTGTGGCGCAGCCTGGTAGCGCACCTGGTTTGGGACCAGGGGGTCCAAGGTTCGAATCCTTGTACTCCGACCACTTGAATTTATTCAAGCCCCATTATTAGAAGCTCAAAAAAATTGAGCTTTTCTAGTTTTTGATTGATTGCTTTAGATTTATTTATAAATTTATTTCAGTTTCTCATGAGTTTTTCGGAGTGTGGCGCAGCCTGGTAGCGCACCTGGTTTGGGACCAGGGGGTCCAAGGTTCGAATCCTTGTACTCCGACCAAAAGCAAAAAAAAGCCCGCTGATGTGGGCTTTTTTTTCGTCTCTCTAGGTTAATATTGAGAGTCACCGCCTGTCGTTCAACGGATAGGACTTCGCTCTTCTAAAGCGACCATGGGGGTTCGATTCCCTCCGGGCGGACCAATTTTATAAAATCTGTATGCATTTTTTGCGTACAGATTTTTTTTCGTTTTGCGATCGAGCTTTAAGACTCCCAAACATCAGGACGCGTTTGGTTGTTAATGCTGGGCGGCACTGACTTTTCCATTTGACGCGCGCGGAACAAGCTGGCGCGCATTAAAAAGATGGTTGAAATCGGTACTGTGATGCTCATGAAGATGGCTATCACTATTGGAAAGATAGTTAAGCTGCCTTCCTTGACCGAGAAAAACACAATGCTTGCCAACACCATGCACCAGCATCCCAACGTGCCGGTGATGGCTGGCAAGTGAACGCGTTCGAAAAAATGGCGTAATCGCATCAAGCCTGCAGAGCACACCAAGGCAATGCTTGCGCTTAGAAATACCAGTGTGCCAACCGTAATTTCTGCCCAAAGGGGTAGCTCGACAACTGTCATTCAATCACCTCGCCGCGAAGTAAAAATTTAGCCATGGCCGCTGTGCCCACAAATCCAAGCAGTGCAATTAAAAGCGCAGCTTCAAAATATAGACTGTCTGCATAGATAAGACTGAGCACCATCATGGCCAACATGGCGTTGAGATACATGCAGTCAAGCGCCAACACACGGTCTTGCGCAGTCGGCCCTTTGATAAGTCTTGGCAAGGTGCACGCCATGGCCAATACCAAGATAAAAAGGGCTAAGGACAAAGCCAAAAAAAAAATGCTCATGATTGAAAAATCTCCATCAGCGGCACTTCGTATCTGGCTTTGATAGCAGCCGCCAAACTCGTGCCATCGCTCACTTCCATCGCATGCAGCAATAAGGTACTGCTGTCCAACGAGAGTTCAATCCAAGCGGTGCCCGGTGTAAGACAGACGATGAGGGCCAGCATGGCCAATGCGTTAGGGTCGCGCATCTCTAGGTGCACGTAAATAAATCCAGCGCTGTGTTTGCGCCGGCTTGGTTGAATTAAAAGCACTAGAACCGAGAGGCTAGAAATGATCGAGTCGATAGTCACACAGCCGATTAGGCGCAGCACAGTCAACGGTTTTCGAATGCACACCCGTACCGGTCTAAGTCCAGCCGTCATCACTGGTATTGCCAATGCCAGCAGCAGTGCCAATAGCAGTTGGTCAATTCCGAGGCTGCGGTTAAGTAGCAGCCAAAACAAAAACAGCGCCACCGAAAGCAAGGGGGAGGGCAGTAGTTTTTTCATAACGTTGGCTTTTGCGTTGCTTGCTTAGCCGGCATGGACGGTATTGGTTTAGCGGTCAGAACGAACTGTACATACTCACTGGGGTTGTGCAGTGAAAACGCCGTATTTTGCATGAACCGCATCACTGGCCCGGCTTGCACCGTCATGATGACGCAAAGCATTAACAGGCCGGCAATCGGTAAGCCCTCCATGACTCTTACCTGTATGGAGGCACGGTCGTAAGTGGCCCAGAAATGCAAAATACCAATTCGTGTCAGCGCGATCAAAGCGACTATGCCCGAGCCAATTAACAAGCCTACCAACAGCCAGACCATCAGCCCCGGTATTTGCCCAGCAGATGCGCCCAATCCGAGTGGGTTTAATAAGGCCGATAGCATGGCAAACTTACCAATAAAGCCTGAGAGCGGCGGCATGCCGGTGATGACCAAGGTGCAGGCCATAAACGCCAAGCCAAGTAGGGCGACTGCGGCTGGAATCACTCTGCCAGTGACGGCTTCTTGATCGTCATCTAAGTTCATGCCTTTGACGGGTCTGAGGTCTGGACTTAGAAAAGGTGCGGCATCTTTGTTGTAAGACGCTAGTGTCGCACCGTCATTGCGCCAGCGTTCCACCAAGTCGGCGATTAAAAATAGCGCGCAAATCGCAAGTGTTGAACTAGGCAGGTAGTAAAGAAGACCTGCGGTCAGACTGGTTTGACCAAAACCAATGGCAGCTAAGACACTGCCAGAAGACAAAATAGCAGCAAACCCAGCCAGATAAGCCAGCCGCTGTGAACCCAGCATGCCGATGGCGCCAAACACCATGGTCAGCAAGCCACCCACAATCAGCCATAAACCACCAAAACTAGCTGAAGGCCCGGCTAGCACGCCAAACAGCAGCAGCCACAGGCGCAAAATAACGTAAATACCAACTTTAGTCATGATGGCGAACAGCGCGCCGACTGGCGCAGTTGCAGAACTGTAGGCCGGCACCAGCCAGAAGTTGAGCGGCCAGACCGCTGCCTTGATTAAAAACGCAGTTGCCAATATGCCGGCGGCAGCGTGCAGCAGGCCACGGTTTACATCTATCACTAGTGGTATGCGCTGCGCTAAGTCAGCCATATTCAGCGTGCCGGTAATGCCGTAAAGCATGGAAGCACCGATCAGAAACAGTGAAGACGCAGCCAAGTTAATCGCAATAAAGTGCAGACCTGCTTGCACCCTAGCGCGGCCAGAGCCGTGTAGTAAAAGGCCGTAGGAAGCGGCCAGCATAATCTCGAAAAATACGAAGAGGCTGAATAAATCACCGGTTAAAAAAGCGCCGCATAAACCCATAAGCTGGAGCTGAAACAGCGGATGAAAGTGAATTCCCGCACGATGCCAGCGGGCGGCTGCAAATAACGCCGCTGCCATGGCCACGCAGCTGGTGAGCACCAGCATCATGGCCGAGAGTCGGTCTAGTACCAGCACAATACCCCAAGGCGCGGACCAGTTTCCCGCTAAATAGACGGCCATGTTGTTAGGCGCGGTATCTACCCACAGCAGCAAATTGACAGAGATAATTAACCCGAGCAGCGTCGAGACCAAATTGGCAAAGAGTTTGATGTGCAGCTTGTCCTCACCGATTAGCAGCATCAGCGCAGCCGTTAGCAGCGGCAGCAAAATCGGCGCAATCATCAGGTGCGGCATCAGGGACGCCATGAGTTGACTAAGGCTCATACTCATAGTGGTCCCGCAACGTCATCGTTTTTACTGCCGTCAACATGGTCGGTTCCCGTCATGCCGCGAGAAGCCAGTAACACCACTAAAAACAACGCTGTCATCGCAAAACCAATCACGATAGCGGTGAGTGTGAGGGCTTGCGGCATGGGGTCTGAGTAGTTAACCAAGGTTTGCTCAACACCGGCTTTGAGTACTGGCGAGCGGCCTAGCGCTAGGCCGAGTCTGCCCATGCTAAAAATGAATAAATTGACTGAGTAAGACAGCAGAGCCAGTCCAATAATGACTTGAAAACTGCGTGGTCGCAGCATCAGCCAGACCCCAGAGCCGGCTAGCACGCCTATGGCTAAAGCCAAAATTATTTCCATTACGTGCCCAGCTTAGATTTTGCCGCTAGTTCTTCGGCCATTCTTGCGTGATAACGATGGCCGCGCACCGATTGGTGGGCAATTGAGGTCAGTATCAACAGCGTAGAGCCGATCACCAAGATAAAAACGCCGAAGTCAAAAAACGTCGCGCTGGCCAGATGAATAGTGCCTATCAACGGCAGATCTAAAGCGGCTGTGTGACTGGTTAAAAACGGGTAACCCCAGAACAGCGGTGCTAAGCCGGTGACCAAGACGGTGAGCAAACCCATGGAGATCCATTTTCTGAGCTTGAGCGGCATATGCGACTCCACCCACTGCGTGCCCGAGATCATGTACTGCACTATCAGTCCAATCGACAACACCAAGCCAGCCACAAAGCCACCGCCGGGTTGGTTATGACCGCGTAAAAACAAAAAGATGGCGGTCATCACGAAAAACGGTAGCAGCAGTCGCGCCAGCACGGCGGGCACCATAAGGTAGCCGACTGCCGTGTCTTTGGACAGGCGCGGGTTTAGCAAGTCGGTGGCAATTTCCGGTGCAATGACGCGCTGTTGCTCAGGCAAGTCCATAGTCTCTAGCGCTGGGCGAAACCGCCGCAGCAGGGCGTAGACCGTCAACGCCACAATGCCCAACACGACGATTTCACCAAAGGTATCGAACCCACGAAAGTCCACCAGCATCACATTGACCACATTGGTGCCGCCGCCTTCGCTCAATGCGCGTTCCAGGAAAAAGGTTGAGGTGCTTTCAGGAAACGGTCGACTCATCATGGCCCAAGCCAGCGCCGACATGCCGCCGCCCGCCAGTATGGCGAGTATCAAATCGCGTAGACGACGAACGCGCTTGCTATTGCGCCAGTATTTACCGGGCGGGCTAAGGCTTTCTTGACGCTTTGGCAGCCAGCGCAGGCCAAGCAATATCAGCACTGTCGTGACGCTTTCTACGACTAGCTGAGTCAAGGCAAGATCTGGCGCTGAAAACCATAAAAAAGTCACACAAGTGCACAGGCCGGCACCGCCCATTAGCGCTAACGAAGCCATGCGGTGGTATTTGGCCTGCCAAGCAGCGCTCATAGCGCAGAAGCCACCCACCAGCCACATCAGCGCAAAGCTAGGTGAGAACGGCAGACCGGTACGCACGCCTACGTTTAAGCCTTGATTCCAAAGTGGCAGTGCGCCAGCCAGAAGTGCAGCACACACCAACCACAAAATTTGCCATTGCAAGCGGCTGGTATCGAGCAAGTTGCGGCCGATTCTTCCGATGCGGGTAATCACAGTCATAGAGGCTTCGAATAAGCGCTTGGCGTTGATATGCCGCATCAAAATCGGTTTGTCTATGCGTCCGTGCGCGCGCAAGTAGCGCAGCAATAGGTAAATACCAATGCCGCCCAGCATGGCCACAATACTCATCACAAACGGCGTGTTAAAGCCATGCCACAAGGACAAGCTGTATTCCGGTAACGCACCACCCACTACGGGAAGAGCGGCAGCGTTAAGAAATTTGCCGACGGTCCAGCTAGGAGCAACACCAACCACCAAGCAGGCCAGCACCAGTAGCTCGACGGGCACCCGCATCCAGTGGGGTGGCTCGTGGGGTTTGCTGGGTAAGTCGGTAGGGGCAGGGCCAAAAAATACATCGACCGTCAAGCGCAGTGCATAGGCGACGCTAAACATGCCTGCTAGCGTTGCAGCGACTGGCAACAGCATTGACATGATGGGCGTACTGTCTATAAAAACGGTTTCCGCAAAAAACATTTCTTTGGATAAAAATCCGTTTAAAAGAGGCACGCCTGCCATCGCCGCACTGGCCACCATAGCCAGTGTGGCGGTCACCGGCATCATCTTTCGCATGCCGGACAGCCAGCGTATATCGCGTGTACCGCTCTCATGGTCAACAATGCCTGCCGCCATAAAGAGCGACGCCTTAAACGTAGCGTGGTTGATGATGTGGAAAACCGCCGCTACAGCAGCCAGTGGACTATTTAAACCCAGTAGCAATGTGATCAGGCCTAGATGGGAAATAGTTGAATAGGCCAGCAAACCCTTTAAGTCATTTTGGAACATGGCGGCATAGCCGCCAATCAGTAGTGTTAACAGTCCTGAGCCGCCGACTAACCAAAACCAAGCCTCAGTACCACCCATGACTGGCCACATGCGGGCGAGCAAAAAGACACCGGCTTTGACCATAGTGGCCGAGTGCAAATAAGCCGATACCGGCGTGGGCGCAGACATGGCGTGTGGCAGCCAAAAGTGGAAGGGAAACTGCACGCTCTTTGTCAGCGCACCGAGTAGCACCAGCACTAAAGCGGTGAGGTAAAGCGGCGAGGCGCGAATCACATCGCCTGCGCCCAGCACCACATCGAGGTCATAACTGCCCACAATATGGCCAATAATTAGCATGCCTACCAGCATGCAAAGTCCACCCGTGCCGGTCACCGTTAGCGCCATACGAGCACCGCGCCGCGCATCTTTGCGGTGGTGCCAGTACCCAATTAACAGAAAAGAAAAAAGGCTGGTGAGTTCCCAGAAAAAGGCCAACTGAATGATATTGCCGGACAACACAATACCCATCATGGAGCCCATAAAGGCTAAGAAGAAGGCGAAAAAGCGCGGTACTGGGTCGCTTGGAGACATGTAGTAGCGGGCATATAAAACTACTAAGGAGCCTATCCCTAAGACCAGCATGCAAAACATCCAGGCAAATCCGTCTAGCCGAATTACTAAATTCAGACTCAGCGCGGGTAACCACTCAATGTCTTGACGCAACACGCCACCGTCAGCAATCTGCGGGAAATAAAGTGCGGCTTGAACCGTACAAAAAAGTGCAATCAAACCAGCCAGCGTGGACTCTGCATTGCGCGCGTTAGCGGGCAACAAGGCAGCCAGAAGGCTACCAAGTAAGGGGAGGAGTATGAGAAAAAGCAATTGCATGCGCGAATTATTTTACTGTTTGTGCATCGCCTAATTGGCCACCTTTTCCTTGTTTTTCTGGCTTTTACGAATTTATTTACTCTGATTTTTAAGTCTTTTGAACAGGGCTATTTGTATCAATAGCAATGCTTAATAAACGCCCTTTAATCTTAAAGCTGCGTAACTTGGCGCATACAGGGTTTAATTAAAGAAGGCGGATTCAAGCTTGAAGTGCAACCGTATGCTGATAGGACTCTAACTGTTCCATAAAAACCTGATGCGGCGTTCGATACCCTAAACATTTTCTAGGACGATGATTGAGCCTGTGCATCGCTAAAGCAATGTCATCGTCGGTGATGCAATTAAAGCGCATCCCCTTTGGGAAAAACTGGCGAATCAAACCGTTCATATTCTCGTTCGCCCCACGCTCCCACGAGGCGTATGGATGGGCGAAAAAGAAATCTGCACTCAGCGCAGAAGCTATTCGTTCATGCTGGGCAAATTCCTTGCCGTTATCAGTCGTGAGAGTGTGCACGCAATGAGCGAACGGTTTGAGTAAAGTGATTAACGCGTCCCCTACGGCTTGCGCTGTTTTGAATGGCACGTGGAAAATTATTGAATAGCGAGAGACACGCTCATTAATCGTCACTAGTGCTTGCTTCTGCCCGGCACCAATCACCAGATCAGCCTCCCAGTCGCCAAAGCGCGCACGCTCAAGCACGATGTCGGGTCGCAGTTCTATTGAGACCTGGTGAGAGATGGTGCCGCGCCGTTCACGGCCACTGCTGCGTTTTTTTCGCGTCTTCTGGCAACGCAGTGTTTTATGCAAGGTGCCGCCCGCGCGTTTGTCAGCGTAGATGTACTGGTAAATGCTCTCATAGCTAACACCGGGTTGGTGGCTAGCTTCGAGGTGGCCGCTGATTTGCTCGGGGCTCCAAGCCTCAGCCAACTTTTCCTCCACTACAGCCCATGTCGAGTCAGCAACTCTAGGACTATTGGCGCAGGCAAGTCTACGTTCTTGGGCTTTGTCATTTGCCTGCTTAGGGCGATAGCCTCGTAGACCGCGGTTACGACGCAACTCACGGCTGATGCTCGATTTATCACGGTCCATCATTTTTGCAATTTCACTTTGATTGAAGTTTGCTTTGACGAGGATTGCAATCTGGTAACGTTCGTCACGGGTGAGGTGTGTGTAAATCATTCTGGGCAACTTTGACTTGGTAGTCGGGAAGCTTGGATGCTCTCACATCTCACCCACCCGTACGGTTAATTTCAAAGTTGCACTTCAGACTTGAATCCGCGGAAGTAAAAAAAACAATCGAAACCTAAAAAGGAGCTTCATGAGCTTGATCCAAGCCTTGCCTGAGGGCCCACTCGATATCGTGGGCGATATACACGGCGAGTTGCAGGCGCTTTGCGACCTTTTAAAACATCTCGGATACGACTCCTTAGGGTTTCATCCCGAAGGCCGTACCTTGGTGTTTGTTGGCGACTTTTGTGACCGTGGACCTGATAGTCCGGGGGTGTTGGCGTTGGTGCAGTCGCTGGTTCAGTCCAAGCGTGCAGTGGCGATTCTGGGTAATCACGAAATCAATTTATTGCGCGGTGATGTCAAAGACGGTTCGGGCTGGTTTTTTGATGATCGTGTGGCACAAGACAACGAGAAATACGCGCCCTATCAAAGGCCGGATGCAACGGCACGCACCCGCATCGTGGATTTTTTATCCCTTTTGCCTATCGGTCTCGAAAGGGCGGATCTTCGAGTCATCCACGCAGCGTGGCAACCAGAGCAGGTCGCTGCGGCCAGGCGACTGCCCATGGGCAGCGTGCGCCAGCATTACGATGCTTGGGAGAGCGCTGCGTTTGAAGAGGCCGCTAGAAGCGAGCTAGAGCAAGGCATCGCTGCAGAACTGGAGAGTTGGACACATAGCCTAGAAAATCAGAGCCATATGCCACCCTTTTTCGAGGCCCATGCCGAAATGGAGACGGTTAAGCAAATGCACAACCCGCTTAAAGTTTTGACCTCAGGTGTCGAGAGTCGGGGCGAGGTACCTTTTTACGCCAGCGGTAAATGGCGTTTTGTGAACCGGGTGCAGTGGTGGGACGACTACGCCGACAGCATACCGGTGGTGATAGGTCATTACTGGCGCCGCTTTCATCACAATTCGTTAGCGCAGCCGGCTCGTGGAATAGTGAACTTATTTGAGAACACCTCGCCACTAGAGTGGCATGGCAAGTTGAGCAATGTGTTTTGTATTGATTTTTCAGTCGGTGGGCGATGGAGTGCACGCAAAAATGGTTCTGGCTTAGAGCAACAGTTCAAGCTCGCTGCTTTGCGCTGGCCAGAGCGCACGCTACAGTTTGATGACGGTCATACGGCTAGCACTTACTAGAAAATTTTTCACCTTAGATTTTTCTCTAATTTTCACTTTATCGGATTTTTAATGCTTTTAGATAGTTTGACAGGACCCTTGGATTACTTGCAGCGCATGACTCGCCATGTAGATGATTATTTTCAGACCGTGATTGATTTCCCCGAGGTGCGGGCTAATGAATTTTTGCAATTGCGCGACTTTGCGCGTCTACCTAGTGCGACATCGACGACCTTGCAGGTATTGGAAGTTCCCGCCGAAGGACCAATTTTAGAGCGGCTCTTACCGGATGCAAAAATAAGCCGCGCTGATTTTCTTAAAGTACGTCTGCCCGAGTATGTCGACAAAATCAGTGTGACCGATTGGGATTTAAACGGCATTGACGCTAATTCTTTTGATGCGGTTCTCTCTATAGTACCCATACATCACGCCAGCACAGAGCAAAAACAGGCTTATATTGACGCCGCTTTTAGGGTCTTAAAGCCGGGTGGTCGGCTGGCATTTGCAGAAGTCGAAATGGGCAGTCGGGTGCAAATTTTTCTCGATGAATTCGTAGACCGAAATACTGTGACTGGCCACCGCGGCGAGTACCCGGGTGAGACTTTTTGCGATAACTTTGCGCGGTCTGGTTTTGTAGATGTACAAAGTCAAATGCTGGCCTGTCCTTGGCGTTTTGAAAGCCGGCAGATGGCGCAAGACTATGTGCCGCGATTGTTTGCACTCAATCCTATGCCGGCCGATGTCCTGCACGCTGCGCTTGATCGCTATTTAGGCTTTAACGAGAGCAGCGGCCAGTTGTGGATGAACTGGTCGCTGCGTTACTTTTGCGGCACCAAGCCTGCATGTCTCAGCTAAGCAGAGGTGGAATGATTACCCGCGCGTGACCGGCATCTCGACTTCACCGGGCATGAGTAAATGCTTGGCAAATTCGAGCTTGGCAATCGAAGCACGGTGCACTTCGTCCGGGCCATCGGCCAAACGCAAGGTACGCTGATGCGCGTAGGCGTAAGCCAGTGGGAAGTCGCCCGACACACCACCGCCACCATGGGCTTGGATTGCCCAGTCAATAATTTGGCAAGCCATATTCGGCGCGACAACTTTAATCATGGCAATCTCGGCTTTGGCGACTTTGTTGCCAACCGTGTCCATCATGAAAGCGGCTCTGAGCGTGAGCAGGCGGGCTTGTTCAATCATGCAGCGTGACTCAGCAATGCGTTCTTGCCAGACCGACTGGCGCGCAATCGGTTTGCCAAACGCCACGCGGGTGTTCAGGCGTTTGCACATCAATTCCAGCGCCCGTTCTGCGACGCCAATCGAGCGCATGCAGTGGTGTATGCGTCCGGGGCCAAGCCGACCTTGGGCGATTTCAAAGCCGCGGCCTTCGCCAAGCAGCATGTTCGTGACTGGCACGCGCACATTGGTGAGCCTAACTTCCATGTGGCCGTGCGGTGCATCGTCGTAACCAAATACGCTAAGCGGACGTATTACTTCTATACCTGGCGTATTGGCCGGTACCAAAATCATCGATTGCTGCTCGTGGCGACTCGCATCGGGATTGGTTTTACCCATCACGATATAGATGGCGCAGCGTGGATCGCCCGCACCTGAGGACCACCATTTCAAACCGTTGATGACGTACTCGTCGCCATCACGCTCTATTCGGCAAGCAATATTGGTGGCGTCTGAAGATGCCACTTCTGGCTCGGTCATCAAAAATGCTGAGCGTATCTCGCCTTTGAGCAAGGGCTCTAGCCAATAGTCTTTGTTTTCTTCTGAACCATAGCGGGCAATAGTTTCCATATTGCCAGTGTCGGGTGCGGAGCAGTTAAAGACTTCGGCGGCAAAGGGAACACGACCCATGATCTCGCACAGCGGTGCGTATTCCAGGTTCGACAGGCCTTGCGGCGCACGCGGTGAATGCGGCAAAAATAAATTCCATAAGCCTGCGGCTTGGGCTTTAGGTTTTAATTCTTCGACTATTTTTGTTGGTATCCAGGCATTACCCTTAGCCCTGTTCTCAGCGATTTCGCTAAAAAAACGTGCTTCATTTGGATAGATGTGCTCGTCCATAAAGCTGAGCAGGCGAGCCTGAAGCTCGATTACTTTTGGGGTGAAATTAAAGTCCATGTCATCTCCTTTTGGGTTTTAGATTGGTTACTCAGTCTGGCAGCTGCTGAGCTGCACGGTGCTGACTTTTTTGTACGAAGTCCCAGGCCATTTTTGCCAATATGGGTGCGCCTGCGGCGGATTTGACCGCCTGCTCGCTAGACGCAGTTCCGGCTTGTACGCGCTTTGCAATGCCTTGCAAAATCGCGGCCAAGCGAAATAAGTTGTAGGCTATGTAGAAGTCCCAGTCGGGCAACAACGCCTCAGGCGTGGTTAAGCCGGTACGCTCGCAGTAGAGCCGTATGTATTCGGCTTCGCTGGGTATGCCAGTGCCGTTAAGGTCTAGTCCACCCAGACCGCGAAAAGCACCTGGCGCAATGTGCCATGCCATGCAGTGGTAACTAAAGTCAGCCAGGGCGTGACCGAGTGTGGAGAGTTCCCAATCGAGTATGGCCAGAACGCGCGGCTCTGTCGGATGGAACATTAAATTGTCTAAGCGGAAGTCCCCGTGGACTATCGACACCATGCTGTCATCTCTGGCGCTGGCGGGAATATTCGCCGGCAGCCATTCAATGAGCCAGTCCATCTCGGGAATTGGTGTGGTGATGGATGCCGCGTATTGCTTGCTCCAGCGGCCAATTTGGCGCTCAAAGTAATTACCCGGTTTGCCATAATCAGCCAAACCACATTCGGCGAATTTGACTTTGTGCAACGTCGAGATGACGCGGTTCATCTCATCGTAAATTTCTGCGCGTTGCTCGCTAGTCATGCCGGGTAGAGACTGGTCCCAAAGCACACGGCCTTGGACAAACTCCATGATGTAGAAGGCGCGGCCAATAATCGATTCGTCTTCGCACAAGCAGTGCATCTTGGCGACTGGAACGCCGCTTCCGGCGAGTCCCTTCATGACTTTAAACTCGCGCTCAACAGCGTGTGCTGAAGGCAGCAACTTAGCGACTGGGCCGGGCTTGGCGCGCATCACATAAGAAGCTTGAGGGGTAATCAGTTTATAGGTTGGGTTGGATTGACCACCATTAAAAATCTCAACCGTTAGCGGTCCAACAAAACCGGGCATTTCACGGCTTAGGTAAGTGACTAGGGCGTTGGTGTCAAAGCTGTGTTGACCGGTGACTTCTCTAGTGCCTATAAAGTGATCGAAATTGCTCATTGTGCGTTTGTCTCTCTGATTTAATTTTTCTGGCAATCGGTGCGCTGCTTATGGGCTTATGGGCTTATGGGCTTATTTTTCTACTTCAGCCTCGGAGATACGCAGCAGTGATTCACGGCTTCGTACCACCAGGCCGCCCGGCTCTATGCGAATAGCGTTCTCGCGCTCCATGGACTTGAGTTCTTGGTTTACACGTTGCCGCGACGCACCCAGCAGCTGTGCCAGTTCTTCCTGCGCCAGTTGCAGACCAATTCGCACCTCGGTGCTGCACGACAAACTTGGCACGCCGTAGCTACGCGAGAGATGGAGTAATTGCTTGGCTAAGCGGGCACGCAGCGGCAAAGTATTCAGGTCTTCGACCAGCCCAAACAGCTGCCGTAGACGGCGCGCATGCAGCCTGAGTAGGGCTTCATAGAGCTCAACATGCAGGTTGAGTATTTTGCGTAAATCTATACGCGAGACGCAAACAATCGTGGTCTGCCCGTGTGAGTAAGAGTCATGGGTGCGGCGTTCACCGTCAAAAATTGACACGTCGCCCATCCATATTCCTGGCTCTACATAGGTCAGAGTGACTAACTTGCCGGTAATTGACGTTGAACTCACCCGAACCGCACCGCGTGCGCAGCAGATCCATTCTTCCGACGCGTCGCCGCGTGCAGAGATGAGTTCGCCGTCTTTGTAACGTTTGACGTAAGCGCATCGAAATATGTCATGCCTCAGAGACGGGGACAGTGAAGAGAACCAGCGACCTCCGTTGATTGCTGAGCGTTCTTCTATCGTAAGAATTGGATCGTCCATAGCCTGTCTTTTGTGTGACTAACAAGTCAAACATTGTCACCTAAGCGACGAGTTAGCTTTTGTAACACTGTCGCTTGGGCGTCGTTTCACACTTTTTAGGCGGGACGGTAGCTGGGTTTGCGTTTTTCCAAAAATGCGCTGATGCCTTCTGCGCCGTTGACATGGTGCAAGTTGCGCACGAAGTGCTGGCGCTCACTGGTCAATTGTTGATCAAGGCTGTTGTTGGCTGATTCATTAATCAATTCTTTGATGCTCTCCAAAGCGTTGGGTGCGCGAGCATTCAGGCCTTGGGCCATCTCAATGGCCGCAGCCAGTGCACTACCCGCAGGCACTAGCCGATTGATAACGCCTAGCGCAAACAGGCGCTCTGCTGGCACACGATCACCGCACATCAACAGTTCGGTGACCAACTGGCGCGGTAAGGCGCGGCTTAGGTGCCAGCTTGCGCCGCCATCAGGAGACAGTGCGATGTTGCTATATGCCATTACGAAAACGGCATTGTTGGCAGAAACAATCATGTCGCAGGCCAGCGCCAGCGAAAAACCAGCACCGGCAGCAGCACCTTCAACGGCGGCAATAATCGGTTTCGGAAAGGCGCGCAGTGAGTCAATCCAGTTGTGTAACTCGTCAATACTTTGGGCTTGAACCGCATGCTCTTGACTGCGGTTAGCTTGTAGTCTTTGCAAATTGCCACCAGCACAAAACATGCTGCCTTCACCGGTCAGAATAACGCTGCGTATTTCTGGATTATTTTCGGCCGCATTGAGCGCTTCGACACCGGCGCTGTAGAT
Organism: Polaromonas vacuolata; assembly: GCF_012584515.1. Taxonomy (NCBI): domain Bacteria; kingdom Pseudomonadati; phylum Pseudomonadota; class Betaproteobacteria; order Burkholderiales; family Comamonadaceae; genus Polaromonas; species Polaromonas vacuolata. Next base: position 1,775,170 of record NZ_CP051461.1, read on the forward strand.
GTCTGGGCTGAGCGCATTCCTAAATTCAGGGTTGCTCAATGTCAGCACCATTGAGCTGCCTTCAGTAGTACTTTTAAGAGTGCCGGCCATTAAGGGGTGCTCCGTGTTTGACAGTCTGGACTGAAGTGGCTACTAAGTTTTTGCATATCAGCTCTCAACATGCGTCAGGCTTAGGCCGATAGCACCACGGCGGCGCAGCCACGGCGAGGGACGATAGCGCTGATCACCATAGACGGTCTGCATATTAAACAGCACTTCTAAAATATTGGTGGGTCCGTAACGGTCACCCATGGCCAGCGGGCCGGCTGGATAGCCCAAGCCTAGCGTGACTGCAAGCTCTAAATCTTTGGGGCTGCAAATGCCTTGCTGGCATATATCGCTGGCGATATTAATGATGGTGGCCACTACGCGTTGACTCACAAAGCCACCGCTGTCGCGTATCACGCTGACGGCTTTGCCATCGCGTGCAAACAATGCGTGCGCAGCATCGCGCATGTCTATGCGGGTCGCAGGATTGGTAGCGAGTACACGGCGCTTGGTTGTGGCATCGTCCATCAGCATGTCAATACCTATGGTGCGCGCCGGGTCTAGCCGTTCGACCACCGCTACCGTGGTGATGTCAAAGCCTAGTGGTGCGACCAGCATCAGGGCTTGAGGAGAGGCTGAGGCGCCGGTCTCTATAACTGCGCCGAGATTTTTTAATAATTGCAACAACTCTGAGCGACGTGACGCCCGCGGCGAGACCCATACTGGCGGCATAACCAATACTTCAGGCACCGCAGCTTCAGTCGGCACTTGCATAACACCGTCCACATAAGCGTAAAAACCAGCACCGCTTTTTTTACCCAGCAATCCGCCGGCCAAGCGCTGTGCGGTGATGACGCTAGGGCGGTAGCGCGCTTCCTCGTAATATTGTTTGTAAATCGCTTCCATAACCGGATGCGAGACGTCTAGTGCGGTCAGATCCATTAGCTCGAAGGGGCCGAGTTTAAAACCTAGTTGGTCGCGCAAAATGCGGTCTATGGTGGCGAAGTCTGCAATGCCTTCGCTGATGATTCGTAGCGCTTCTGTGCCGTAGCCTCGTCCGGCATGGTTGACGATAAAGCCCGGTGTGTCCTGTGCTAATACGGCCGTGTGTCCGATTTGACGCGCGTAGTCTGAAAGTTTGTGGCAAACATCAGCGTCTGTGCGAATGCCGGCAATGACTTCTACCACTTTCATCAACGGGACTGGGTTAAAAAAGTGAAAACCGGCAAAGCGTTCTGGACACTTCAATACAGAAGCAATAGCGGTGATCGAGAGAGAAGATGTATTGCTAGCAAAAACGGTTTCTTCAGATACCAGTGCCTCGAGCTCAGTGAACAGTGACTGTTTGACATCTAGACGTTCGACCACAGCCTCAATAATTAGGTCACAGTCAGACAGGTCGAACAGGTTTTCCACACACACTACCCGCTCTTTATTGGCCTGAGCTGTCTCTAACGTTATTCTGTCTTTCGCCAGCAATTTGTCCCACTGATCGGCGAGTGCCGCTTTGGCCTTGGTGCTGGCTTGGGGCTGCATGTCAAAGAGTTTGACAATGCTGCCACTTTGAGCAGCTATTTGCGCAATTCCGCGCCCCATGGCGCCAGCGCCAACGATTCCTGTAGTTTTAAAAATTGGTTTCATGAAATGTATTATTGCGTAGCATTCGATGCGCGGTGTCAGAGAAAAGTGATTTAAGCAACTACGGGCAAAAAGCACACTATTTCCATGCACTTGCAGCGCAAAATTCTGCGCGTAGTAATTTCAAGTAAGGCTATTCGCCAGAGATATTACAGATGCATTTGTTTTGATTTTCGAGGCCGTATTTGACCTAATCGGGCGAAGTGTGTCGGTCTCAAACGATTCGCTAAATTGCAGCACTAATAAGTCTCAAAAGCCCTTGATAGCTATTGATAGCGGTAAATAGCGTTTACAGCCACCAAAATGGCTAACTCATAAAAATGTTGTCTGATTTTTTGGTGTCTGTCGCAAACGCTTAAGGATGACACATCAAAAACGCTAGTTTTGTGAGTACTTGAATGCTGCGCTTAGGATCACATAAGGCTTAGTTTGGCGCGTATCTGCGCTTGCGAAAAATGAATTTTGAATCTAATGTCAACTCAACTTAAGCGCTGGACTTGCAGGGCACTGGGGTTAACGATGTTGGTCGGCTTGCCATTGATGAAATTAAGCACATTATCAAATGCAGAGCTAAAGTACATTTCGTAGCTGTCTTGCTCCACGTAGCCTATGTGAGGCGTGCAAATGCAATTTTCTAGCCTCAGTAATGCGTGGCCTTGCATGATGGGTTCGGTCTCAAATACGTCGACAGCAGCAAGACCTGGACGTCCTCGATTGAGTGCGGAAATCAAACTCTCGGCTTCTATGAGCTCAGCACGTGAGGTGTTCACTAGCAAAGCAGTTGATTTCATCAGCGAGAGGTCTTCTAGTTTGATGATGGCGCGGGTTTCATTGCTCAGACGCAGATGTAGGCTTAGCACATCACATTGCTCAAAAAATTCAGCTTTTGTTGCAGCAACTTCAAAGCCGTCGTCCTGAGCGCGCGCGCGCGTGGATTCACTGCCCCAGACAACAACGCGCATCCCAAATGCACGGCCATACCCAGCTACGAGTTGGCCGATTTTGCCGTAACTCCAAATCCCCAGTGTTTTGCCCTTAAGGGTTGAACCTATGCCGAAATTAGTTGGCATTGACGCAGCCTTAAGTCCCGCTTGCTGCCAAGCACCATGTTTGAGGTTTGAAATGTAATGCGGCAGGCGGCGCATCGCAGCCATGATCAATGCCCAGGTTAGTTCTGCGGCTGCTGTAGGTGAGCCTGTGCCTTCAGACACGGCTATGCCACGTTCTGTGCAGGCTGCAATATCAACGTGACTGCCCAGTTTGCCGGTCTGAGCAATCATTTTAAGTTTCGGTAACTTTTCGATTAGCTGTCGATTGAGTTGAGTGCGTTCCCGAATCAACACTATGACATCAGCATCCTTGAGCCTGACCGACAATTGACCAATGCCTTTGATGGTGTTGGTGTAGACCTTGGCAGGGAAAGCATCGAGTTTTGCGGCGCAGTCTAATTTACGAACTGCATCTTGATAATCGTCCAGTATCACTATATTCATCACTATATTGTGCCTGCAACTCTTTGATCCTTTGTTTCACACAAGTGCCATAACGTAATTAATTGACCAAGAGTTTTTGTCTATGACCTGCACTGCGTTTCTCCATTCGATCTAGTTCGGCGCAGACATCTGCCATTCTTCCAGATATCAGCATGCGTCCTGCGCATGAGGCGCTATCGCCGGGTTCAAGCAAGCGGACTATTTTCAGTCGGCTTTGCTTAGTTGTGTTGCCGCAAACAATGCTTTGCCCGCTTGCTACCGGCTCAAAAGTTATTGGTGCATGATAAGCTGGCTTGATCTCTTTTGAAGATTCCCGCAAAAGTTGACTGTTGGAGCTCGCCACCAATGATTTGGTGTGTTTATGAATTTCCAACGATTCGAGGTTGGCTGAGCTGGACGCAGCTATCAAAGATGATAGTTGCGGCATAAAGGCAAGACGAAATGAAAAACTGAGAATTCCCATGATGAACTTCCTTATCAAGAGGTTTACATAGGTAGGATTTTTAAAGACGCCAAGGCCACTGCTGCAGGGTGTTGATCATTGACTGACCAAACGCCCACCACCTGTTGCAGTACCATTTTTTACATGAAAACGCTGCTGCGTATTAGTCCAACTGCCAAGCCTTCGATTTCGAAAGACTCGCCTGGCTGCACAACTATGATTTGAAAATCGGGATTTTCTGGCAGCAGCTCAATCATTCCTTTGGTACGGCGAAAGCGTTTGACTGTGACTTCATCGCCAATACGGGCCACGACAATTTGACCGTTAACCGCTTCTTTAGCCTGTTTGACCGCCAGTAAATCACCATCCAAGATGCCGACGTCTCGCATACTCATGCCGCGCACTTTAAGGAGGTAGTCGGGTTGTTTGGCGAACAGACTGCTTTCAAGGTGATAGGTCTGTTCAATATGCTCTTGTGCCAGTATGGGGCTGCCAGCAGCCACACGACCTATTAGCGGCAACACCATCTGGGCCAAGCTTTGCAGTGGGAGAGTAAATTGCTGCATGCGCGACTCATTGACTGAGCGCAGGGTGTCTCCGCGCAAGCGGATGCCACGAGATGTACCACTGATCAGATCTATGACCCCTTTGCGGGCCAAGGCTTGAAGATGTTCTTCGGCGGCGTTAGCGGATTTAAATCCGAGCGTAACGGCGATTTCTGCTCGCGTGGGAGGCGCGCCTGTGTTGGCGATAGCGGCTTTAATCAGTTCGAGAATTTGCTGCTGACGCGCTGTGAGCTTTGGGCTGACCGTGACCGAGTTTGTGCTCATGTTGCTGAGCTTGTTGAAAGTATTCATGGTGCTAACTCCTAGGCGATATTGGCGTTGTGGGCAGTAAATACGGTCTTACGAATGTCATGTCTCTGGCAAAAAGCTGCGGGCAAAAGGATTAAAAATGCTGGCAGTAACAATGATTGAACTATTGCGATTAGTTACTTGGCACTAAAGTGCTTGGATTGCCAATTCGCACACAATTGAAAAATCAAATTTGTGTTCATCCAGTCAGTTGTTATTCTTCCATTCGCTTACAGGACTGTTTTAATAAACAGTAGCTGTATTTTTATCCAGTTCTTTTTTAAAAGCAAGTTAATTCACCATGCAGACAAAGAAAATCGTCATCTTGGGCACCGGCGGCACTATCGCGGGCACGGCGGCTAGTAGTTCGGACAACATTGGCTACACAGCAGCAGAACTCGGTGTAGATCAATTGGTGCAAGCGATTCCAAGTTTGAGCAGCCTTGCCAACATACACACAGAACAGGTCGCCCAACTCGACAGCAAGGACATGAGTTTTACGGTTTGGGCCAAGCTGGCGGATCGGATTCAGCACTACTTGGATGATTCGACTGTTGACGGTATTGTTATCACCCACGGAACCGATACGCTTGAGGAGACCGCTTACTTTCTTCAAGTTCTCCTCAATCCAGGTAAGCCGGTAGTTATGACATGCGCCATGCGTCCGGCTAGCTCTTTAGCGCCTGATGGACCGCAAAATGTGCTCGACGCTGCGTCAGTTGCACTGCACACGGGTGCGTTTGGCGTCATGGTGGTTTGTTCCGGTGTGGTCCACAGTGCATTAGAGGTGCAAAAAGTACATACCTACCAGCTCGACGCCTTTAGTTCTGGCGATGCTGGGCCGCTGGGCTATGTAGAGGAGGGCGCTGTGCGGCAGCTGCGCGCTTGGCCTTTAAGCCAGCGTAGTAACAGCACCGCGTTGAGAGAAAATATCAGCGCAGCAGCTTTAACTAGCGTCTGGCCCAGAATTGAAATTTTGATGAATTACACCGGTGCCGATGGTCTATTGGTGCAGGCTTTGTGTCAGCTTGGTGTGGCTGGACTGGTGATTGCTGGCACTGGTAATGGAACCATACACCATGCGTTGGAAGCGGCTTTGCTGAATGCCCGGGATCAGGGCGTATTGATCATGCGAGCAACGCGCTGTGTGAATGGTCGGGTTCTGGCGAGAGCCGATGATGCGCTGGAAGACTCGCACGGCCTGAGTCCAGTAAAAGCCAGGATAGAACTCTGGTTACGCCTGCTGAGCTAAAACGCAACAGACAGCGATTTTGCGGCGAACATAAAAAAACCGCCACGGTGTTGCGACCGCGGCGGTTTTTATTGCGCTATTTGCTGCTAAAGCTAATTTTTAGGCTTTAGCTTCAAGCGCCATGAATGCCCTGCTGGTGATGTCTTCGACACTGCCCATACCGCTGATGACGCGGTAAGCCGGCGCATCAGTTGAGGATTGCTCGGCCCATTTTGCGTAATAGTCGACCAGTGGTCGAGTCTGTGCGTCATACACCTCAAGCCGGGTGCGCACGGTTTCTTCTTTGTCGTCGGCGCGCTGTATCAGTGGCTCACCAGTGACATCGTCCAGTCCTTCAACTTTTGGCGCGTTGTACTTGAGGTGGTAGGTTCTACCTGACGCGGCGTGTGAACGGCGACCACTCATGCGTTCGATGATGGCCTCAAAAGGGACATCGATTTCCAAAACGTAATCGATCTTGACGCCTGCCGCTTTCATTGCATCGGCTTGGGGAATAGTGCGTGGGAAACCATCAAATAAAAATCCCTGTTCGCAGTCGAGATGAGTGATGCGATCTTTCACAAGATTAATGATCAATTCATCACTGACCAAACCGCCGGCATCCATGATTTTTTTTGCTTCTAAGCCCAGCGGTGTTCCAGCTTTAACCGCCGCACGCAACATATCACCAGTGGATATTTGGGGAATCTTGTATTTATGGCAAATAAAAGTCGCTTGCGTACCTTTGCCTGCACCGGGTGCACCTAACAAAATCAGTCTCATTAATATCCTCGAATTTTTGTTATTTCAGTTATTTATCGCCCGGCTCTCCAATTGGCGGCCGGTTAGTTCGGTGTTGCTTTACAGCGCCGCTATGCATGCTTTTGACTGATACGGCAGGTCCGTTCGAGCATTTGTCCGACCCAGAGGATAGCATGCAGGCCCTTGCGTCAACTTACATAGCGTTTCGGGGGTGTCGCTACTGCTTTTTCAGTGCGTTTTGATGACTCGACAATCAGGAGAAATATTGCCGCGCCAGCGCTAAATCTTCGGGCGTATCCACACCCGGACCCGGATTTCCCTGACTGATGTGCACGGCAATTCGATAGCCATGCCACAAGGCGCGCAATTGCTCAAGCGCTTCCAGTTGTTCAAGAGGGGCTTGGTCAAGCTTGGGAAACAGCCTGAGGAAACCGACGCGGTAAGCATATAAGCCCACATGCCGCAACGGTCTTGGCAAAGTGCTGTCAGTCCACCACGGTTGAGCGCCAAAATCCCGCGCGGCAGGAATCGGCGAGCGGCTGAAATAAAGTGCCGTTTGCCGCGCATCTAAAACGGTTTTGACAATATTGGGATTGAGTAAATCTTCGTATTTATCAATCGGATAGGCGGCCGTGCTCATGTCGCAATCAGGCCGATTGGCCAGCAAGCTGGCGACCGAATTAATTAGGTCAGGGTCAATCAAAGGCTCATCGCCTTGAACGTTGAGGACGACTTCGTTGTCCTTTAAGCCTAGCAATATGCAAGCTTCAGCCAGACGGTCGCTGCCGCTGGGGTGATTGCTTTGTGTCAAAACACTGCGTACGGAGAACTCAGTGCAGCGCTCTATTACCTCGCGACTGTCGGTCGCTACAACAACCGCGCTGGCTTGGCTTTTAAGGGCTTGCTGTGCGACACGCACAACCATTGGTATGCCGCCTAAATCAGCCAGCGGTTTGTTGGGCAATCGGGTGGAAGCGAGACGGGCGGGAATGAGGACGGTAAAAGACATGCAGGACTAGGGTTTAAATACCCAGCTCTTTGTCGCTCATGGTGCGAGCTTCGCTTTCCAGCATTACCGGCAAACCATCTCGTACCGGGTAGGCTAGGCGCGCACTATGTGAGGTCAGTTCCTGCTTTTCGCGGTCATATTCCAATGGGCCCTTGGTGACCGGGCAAACCAATAATTCGAGAAGTTTTATATCCATAGCTTGATGTTAATTGAGAAAGTGTGAATGCTTAACGCCCTAGCTGTTTGTCCAGTAAGGCGTCAAAGGCTTGCATGAAAGCCGGCTCGGGTTCAAACACCAGCGCCACCGATAACAGGCGAAAATTAGCTGATTGCGGCAATTCAAAAAGTTTAATGGCGTCTTTTTCAGTGCAAAGCACCGTGCTGCCTGCCGCTATAAACGGCAGTCCAGCAGAAAAATCGTGGTGATCATCCAGTGGAATGCGGTGTTCTAGCTTGAGACCGGTTTGCTCTAACATTTCAAAAAAAGCACTCGGATTAGCAATTCCAGCCAGTGCAACCAATCGCTCGCCCCTTAGGCTTTGCAGCGTGACACAGCTACCGTCCTGCGCAACAGCTTGGTCTGCCAGTTGGCGAGTCGATCTGTAGCCCGCAAAAGCGGGATGACGACCGGTGTGCAGCACTAGGTTAGCTTGGCGCGGCCAATGCTCGCGTAGCGGACCGGCGGGTATTAGCCAGCCGTTGCCAAGACCGCCGTCGTCGAACACAACAATTTCTATATCGCGCTGGAGTGCATAGTGTTGCAGGCCGTCATCGCAAATTATTAACTCGGTGCGTGGATAAGCTGCAAGCAATGCACGGGCTGCTGCTAAGCGGTTTTGTGCAACAAAAACCGGTACATCTCGGTTTTTTTTAATCAACGCCGGTTCGTCGCCAGCTTGTGCTGCTGGGGTGTCTGCAAACACCTCACGGCAATCTTTATCTGATCGGCCATAGCCGCGACTTATGACACCAACGCGAATGCCGCGCGAATTAAAATGTGTCAGCAAAGCCATGACTAAAGGCGTTTTCCCGGCACCACCAGCAACAACATTACCGATGACCAAGGTAGCGACGCCAGCGTGGTCAGAGTGCAGCCAACCTAAGCGGTAAAGTAGTGTTCTAAGACTAATCAAAACAGCATAAATTAACGACAACGGCCACAGCATATAAGCCACTGCACTTTTAGAACGCCAAGCATCTTGCAAACTAGCTTTCATGCCTTAATGCCAGTTACTTAAGGATTTGAGTCGCAAAAGTAATTTGCGTTAAATTAATTCTTCGCGCCGCTTCCATGACGGTTATGACGGATTGGTGAGTTGCACTCGCATCGGCACTGATGATGACAACACTGTCCTTCCCAGCTTTGGCTGAGTCCCGCATGGCTAGCACCAAAGCGTCTAAGCTGCGCCCCTCAACGGCAGTCTTGTTGACCATGTACTGGCCATCGCTGCTGACCGAGACAATAACCTCTTTAGGATAGTCTCGTTGCTGCTCGGCATCGGCCGCTGGTAGCTTGATCTGCAACTCGCTGAACTTGCTGTAAGTCGTCGATAGCATGAGGAAAATGACCACGACGAGCAGCACATCAATAAACGCTATGAGATTGATTTCAGGCTCATCGCGAGCGGATCTGCGGAAATTCATGCTGATTTTGTCAATGTAATCAGATGACGTACAAAGCGTTCTGAAGCCAATTCTAGAGTCAGCAAAAAGCCGTCAACCCGGGCTTTAAAGTAGCGCCAAAAAATCAAAGCCGGTAAGGCCACCATTAAGCCAAAAGCGGTGTTGTAAAGTGCAATTGATATGCCGTGTGCGAGTTGCGCCGGATTCCCCATGCCGCCGCTTGATCCCGACTGTGCGCCAAAAATTTCTATCATGCCGATCACGGTACCCAACAAACCTAGCAAGGGCGCTGCCGAAGCGATAGTTGCTAACGTTGCTAAATAGCGTTCTAGCTTGTGAGCCGCTTGCCGGCCCGCGCCCTCTATTGACGAGCGCAAGTCGTCTTCGCTAATGCGCGGATTGTTGCTGATTGCGTGAAAGCCACTGGCAAGAATCTCACCTAACAGTGAGTTTTGCTCTAGCTGAATGACAACATTGGGCGAAGGTATTGAGTTTCTTGAAACCGCTATGGCTTCTTCCAATAGTTTTGCAGGTGCTATTTTTCTCGTTTTGAGGCTGCTAAAACGTTCAATAACCAGTGCTAGGGCTAGGATTGAGCAGGCAAGCAAGGGCCAAATTGGCCATCCTGCGGCTTGTATGATGGAAAACACTGCATCTCCTAGCGTATAAATTGTGTTGAATTATGACTGAGGTGCAACTCCTTATCGGGTCAAATATCAGTCAGGGCCTTTTGATCGCTTGAACAGTTGCTTGGTTTAAATAATGCTTGGACCACGCGCACCAGCGGCATGACCAATCGCTATTGCTTGCCAAACGCCGTTACCAGTGTGAATCAGAAGTCTGCTTTTTTAAAGCAGTTACGAGTTACGACTTAAAAATCAAGCGCCCATGAAATGCATCTTGGCTACCAAGCGATTGATGAGTAACGCCGAGTTGTATCGACGGCCTGATAAAAAGATTGGACGCAGTGATTGAAAATTTAGCAGCAAGGACTGCCATACACGTTTCAAACGATAGATTTTGCTGAGCTGCATTGCGGACGTTTAAAACCTTGGCCCGGTTCAACCCTGCTGTGCATGCTACCCTTAGATTCAAGTGGTCGATTAAAGCTGTAACAGCACAAAAGCATTTAGTTTTTACAATAATATTTCACCACTACTTTGTGCAGTTGCTTTTTAACTAGCTTCACAATGAAATTTTTTTTAGTTCAAAAAAAGGAAAAATTATGGAACATCAACTACCCCCACTTCCCTACGCAATCGACGCATTAGCCCCGCAGTACAGCCAAGAAGCCTTTGAGTATCACTACGGTAAGCACCATAACGCCTATGTCGTGAACCTCAATAACTTGCAAAAAGGCACTGAGTTCGAAGCCATGTCGCTCGAAGAGATCGTTAAAAAATCCAGCGGTGGTGTCTACAACAACGCAGCCCAAGTGTGGAACCACACTTTCTTTTGGAATTGCATGAAGCCAAAGGGCGGCGGCGAGCCAACCGGTGCATTGGCAACCGCCATCAATGCGAAGTTTGGCTCATACGCTGCTTTCAAAGAAGCGTTCGTCAAATCCGCTGTTGGTAATTTCGGTTCCGGCTGGACCTGGCTGGTGAAAAAACCAGACGGCACAGTCGACATCGTCAATACCGGCCCAGCCGGCACGCCACTGACTAGCGCTGACAAGGCTTTGCTAACGGTTGACGTGTGGGAACACGCTTACTACATCGATTTTCGCAACATGCGTCCAAAATATGTTGAGACTTTCCTGGCTGACTTGGTCAACTGGAATTTCGCAGAAGCTAACTTTGCTTAATGCGTCCTAATGCAGCTTAATTGCTGAATTGAAAAAACCGGCTTTTGCCGGTTTTTTTTGTCGCTACAACTTAGCTTTTAGCGGCTAACTTGAAACGGTGGCCCTTGCAGCTTGGCGCCAGCCTTAATGCCTTTTTTGGCAAACCAGCCTAAGTTCATTTCTAGGACATAACGTACGGGTTTTTCTGAACAGTGCGAGTCTAGGGTTTGAGGCTTCATATCAACCACGTTAACTATAGTTCCGTCATCGGCTACAAATGCTGCGCTTAGTGGCAACACAGTGTTTTTCATCCAAAAGCACTGTTGATTGGGTTGATCAAACACAAAAATCATGCCTTCTTGCTGAGGCATATCTTTGCGAAACATCAGTCCTATTTCACGTTGCTGCGGCGTTGCTGCAATCTGTGCGTCAATTCTGTGAATACCCGCCGTTAATGCCACGCGCTCAAGCTTTGTTTGCGCCATATTGTCCTGGGCAGCGGCGGACAGAGGTGCGGCTATAGATAAAAGCGTAGCAATTAATGCTAAGCATGATGAGAAAAGAGGTGCTGGCTTGGAAATCATAGTGATGCAAGTTTGAATGGAAAACAAAGCATAAACCAATCGTGCTGATTATTTGGTATGTATACAAATCATTACCCTACTTTAGGACGGACGATCTAGGTATTTATGGACTGGTCTAAATTTTTTGGCGATAGTCAATTCTCAAGATACTGCTTGATATTGATGAAAAGGTGGCCCATGGCCTAGACGGCTGACAGGGCAAGACCACCTTCGCCGTCCGTACATCTAGCTTGTCTACTCTGCTTCGGTTTATTGCCTAGAAAGCTTGCTTAAGGCCTGTGCTTTTGAACATGCTTGACTAGAAAAAGCAGACAGTGAATTTTGAAAATATGGCTTTAACTTGGATGGAAATTAACTAAAAAGTTAGCTAAAGTCGTTTTTATTTGAAAGCAATATCCCTTGTTAGACGTGATGCACGTTGATTCGTTAAATTGATGTTATGCGTTCAAATAAAAGTAATACTGCCAAGCCTATTGAGCTAAAGCTTTCCGAAATCATTGCGGCTCTCAGTCAGGCTCTGGATATGACTGAGGGCCAACCCGAGGGGCATTGCGTGAGATGCTGCTGGATAGGCATGCACGTTGCTCGCGAAATCGGTATGTCTGAGGCTGAGCAATGGGAGCTTTATTACACGCTGCTTCTTAAAGACTTGGGTTGCAGCAGCAATGCCGCTCGAATTTGTGCGCTCTACCTGACCGATGACTTGGCTTTTAAGCGCGATTTCAAGTTTGTGGGGGACAGCTTTCCTCAAGTTGTGCGCTTTGTTTTAAAGCACACCGGCTTGCAAGCGGGTTTGTCTGAGCGTTTTCGCAGTGTGTTAAATATTTTTAAAAATGGTTCTGAATATTCTCAAGAATTGATACAAACGCGATGCCAAAGAGGCGCTGATATTGCGCGACTGCTGCGTTTTCCAGAGGCAGTCGCTAATGGAATTTATAGCCTAGACGAGCATTGGAATGGTCAAGGCAAACCGGATCAATTGGCTGGCCAAGCCATCCCGATTTATTCACGCATAGCACTACTGGCCCAAGTCGTGGATGTGTTTAATGTCTCCGGAGGACAAAGCGCTGCAATCGATGAAGTGCGCCGTCGCAGTGGTCAATGGTTTTCTCCAGAATTAGTCACTGCTATGGAAAACCTCACAACAAATACTTCTTTTTGGACCATGCTTAGCAGCACTGCGCTCAATGACGCTGTGGAAGCGCTGGAACCTGCCAGTTTTATTGTGCCTTTAGATGAAGATTATCTAGATGACATTGCCACAGCGTTTGGACAGGTGGTCGACTCCAAGAGTCCCTTTACCAGCGGGCACAGCTCAAGAGTTGCTTTGTACACAGACTTAATTTCTGAGGAACTTGGTTTGGATCCGGATCGCCGCCGCTGGCTAAAACGTGCAGCACTTTTGCATGATGTTGGCAAGCTAGGTGTTAGCAATAGTGTCTTAGATAAAGCCGGAAAACTTGATAAGGACGAATGGGCTGCAGTCAAAGAACATGCGGCGTTAACAGAGAAAATTCTTTCTAAAATTAAAGCCTTTGGTGAGTTGGCAAAGGTGGCCGGTGCACACCATGAACGGTTGGATGGTAATGGTTATCCAAATGGCTTGAGTGCAGTTGATATAAGTTTGGAGACACGCATCATCACGATTGCAGATATTTTTGATGCCATTACTGCTGACCGTCCCTATCGAGGTGCAATTCCGATTCCCGTCACCCTGACAATGATGGAAAAAACAGTCGGTACAGCGATAGATGCAGATTGTTTTGAGGCTTTGAAAAGAGCCATTACACGGATTGATTTGACCGGTGAATTTAAAACCTTGGCAGACGAAAATATTAAAAAAATATCGGAAACTGCGGCTTTAGAAAGCCTTAGTTCGGCGCCTTAAATATTCATTTCCTTAAAGACTTCTTTAGCGCCTCTAAAGCTGTCAATAGCTGCTGGCACGCCGCAATAAATGGCTGATTGCAGAAGTATCTCGCTGATTTCTTCCTTGCTCACACCGTTGTTAATAGCGCCGCGTACGTGGAGCTTTAACTCGTGTGGACGGTTCAATGCGGTGAGCATAGCAAGGTTGATGATGCTGCGCGTTTTCCGGTCTAGGCCGGGTCGGTTCCAGATTTCATTCCAGCAATATTCGGTGACCAATTCTTGCATTGGCATATTGAAAGCGTCTGCACTTTTGAGGGACGCGTCAACATAGTCAGCGCCCAACACGTCGCGTCGTGTTTGAAGGCCTTTTTCAAAGGATTCTTGGTTCATAGTTTGTTTCTTTCTTAAAGGTAACGATCAAGTTGATTGGGATTGATATTGAAAAAAAAGTAGAGCTTGAGCTTTTCTATTTTTCTACTTTGCCAAAATTCAAAGGCGCGACATTGGTAACTTCGGCCTTAACTGCCAAGTGACTGTAGATCAGACAGCATGGGCGCTTGTTGCAATGTTTTTTCGATCACTTCAAATAGCGCTTGCAGGGTTTCTACACGGTTATCACGATCAAAGCGAGGGCCTGTTAACCAGTCTTCCAGAAAGGCCAAAACTTGCCATTTATCGATAGCGCCGTCTACGTTCGCGCAAGCTATGCTGAGCCTGTAGGGCTTGATATTGACCGGTATGAACCAGCCTAAATCCTCGGCGATTGGGTAATTAGCTTGAATGCCTCGTTGCTTTAGTTCAGCGGCAAGCCATATTGCCAAAGCCTTACCAAAAACGTCTGGGCTTGTCATGTCATCTTCACCCGACTCGACTTTAAAAGCGGTGGATGTAAATTGGAGTAATGGGCTTTGTCGCATAGTTGCTGAGTAAATAATGGATTGAACAATTACTTGCAAAAATATCGATATTAAAGCTTTCAGCTAGCCGCTCAATTCGCGCTTTACTCGATTGACTTGATGGTCGATTCAGGTTTCGAGTATCCCAATTGCGGCAATAGCAGTTCAGCTTTTTGTGCCACGCGAATGCAGTCTTTCATATGCTCTTCACCAAAATATCGAATAGCAGCATAACCGACTGAGGCCGCCAGCAACTGGCCGGCAAATGGAATGTATTTAGACAGCTGCTTAGTACCCATACGCATACCTAAGTTGGCGATGACTTTAATAACTAAATCTTTGGTGATCAGCTTGCCGATCAACGCTGAGCCAACCAATGAGGTGGCTTTATGCACCTGTTCGCGTTTCTCGGGATTGAGCTGGCTGAGCTGATTAGGCGTAAGACCAAAGACCTTGTTGATCTCTGGTATCAGCTTAGCCAAGAGTGCCGCATCTACAGCCATATCCAGACCAGGAATAGGCACTGCGCTGGCAACCGCTGAGGCTAAAGCGCGTTTATTGAGTAACTTACGGCTGTGTATGACAGCCGCTTTGAGGTCCTCATCATCGCCTGCCATTTGCAGTGCACTGAGCATGGTTTGAATCCCTAAGTTAAGGTCGCTATAGAACCGCTGCAGCACGGTATGTGCTACGGCAGTCACGGCGATCTGGTGCGTGGTTAGGCTGCGGCAGTTTCAATTTGCTCAGTCAGTTCCAACCAGCGTTCTTCGAGTTGACCAGTTTCAGTTTCAATGACTTTGAGACGTTTACCAGTTTGGGCGATTTCAGCCGGCAGTTTGCTACGCGTCAGCAAGGCCTGCAGGCTGTCTTTTTCAGTACCCAAAGACTTCATGCGCAGATCAACTTTATCGAGTTCTTTGCGCAGCGGTTTGGTCAGCTCTGACTGGTCTTGACGACGTTGGGCTTGGGCTTTTTTTTGCTCAGCATTGGGTTGCTGACTATCGTTTTTTTTTGACTCAGTGAGTTTTGCTGGCGCGGCTTGTGCGGGGCTAGTTTTAGCCGCGCTAGTGCCCGATTTCTTGGCGTCTTCACGTTGACGCTTGGCGTAGTCCAGCAGGTATTTCTGGTAGTCATCCAAGTCGCCGTCGAAGGGTTCGACACCGCCTTTTGAGACCATCCAAAACTCATCGCAAACGGCACGCAGCAATGCGCGGTCGTGGCTGACCAGCATCACAGTGCCTTCGAATTCATTCAGCGCCATTGATAAGGCTTCACGGGTGGCCAAGTCCAAGTGATTGGTTGGCTCATCGAGCAGCAATAAGTTGGGGCGTTGCCAGACAATCATGCACAGCACTAAGCGGGCTTTTTCGCCACCACTCATGCTGCCCACGGCCTGCTTGACCATGTCGCCACCGAAGTTGAAGTTGCCCAGGAAAGAGCGCAAGTCCTGCTCGCGTGTGGCTTGATTGCCCATCTTGCCGGCGGCGCTGACTTCCTTGACCAAACGAATCATGTGGTCTAGTGGGTTGTCTTCTAGGCGCAAAACGTCGAGTTCTTGTTGCGCGAAGTAGCCAATGTTTAAGCCCTTGCCTTCAATCAATTCGCCGTCGATAGGCATTAAAGCCCGTGCGACGGTTTTGACCAAGGTCGATTTACCTTGACCGTTGGCGCCCAAAATACCAATTCGCTGACCGGCCAACACCGACTTGCTGACGTTTTGCACGATCACCGTAGGCGGTGTGCCTTCTGGTGCGTCTTCCGGCGCAGGGTAGCCAAAATAGGCGTGTTGCATGGACAGCATGGGGTTGGGCAGATTGGCCGGCTCTTTGAATTCAAAGGTGAAGTCAGCTTCGGCCAGCAGCGGCGCAATTTTCTCCATGCGGTCAAGTGCTTTAACCCGGCTTTGGGCCTGCTTGGCTTTACTGGCCTTGGCTTTAAAGCGGGCGATAAACTTTTGCAGGTGGGCAATTTTGTCTTGCTGTTTAGAAAACGCGGTTTGTTGCAGCGCCATCTGCTCAGAGCGCAAGTCTTCGAACTTGCTGTAGTTGCCGCCGTAACGAATCAGCTTTGAGCTTTCAATGTGCACGGTGACATCGGTCACCGCATCCAAAAATTCGCGGTCGTGGCTAATCACCAGCATGGTGCCTTGGTAGCGTTTGAGCCAAGCTTCTAGCCAGACTAGCGCGTCAAGGTCTAAGTGATTGGTTGGCTCGTCTAGCAGCAGCAAATCAGACGGGCACATCAAGGCTCGGGCGAGCTGTAAACGCATGCGCCAACCGCCGGAAAAACTATTCACCGGATTGTCGAGTTCGCTAAGCTTGAAACCCAGACCCAGAATCAAGGCTTGCGCGCGCGACGGGGCGTCGTGTGCGCCGCTGTCGTAGAGATTCATATAAGCGTGTGCCATGCGGTCGCCGTCGCCGCTGATTTCTGAGGCATCGACTTCGGCTTGGGCTTCGAGCAGCACTACATCGCCTTCGATCACATAGTCGGTGGCGCTTTGTTCGGTCTCAGGCATGTCCTGAGCGACCTGAGCCATGCGCCATAGGCTGGGAATGCTGTATTCGCCGCCGTCTTCATTTAACGAGCCGTTGAGCATGGCAAACAGCGTGGATTTTCCCGCACCATTACGCCCAACCAAACCGACTTTTTCGCCAGGGTTTAGGGTCACGGACGCAGCGTCCAATATGAGTTTGGCGCCGCGACGCAGCACCACATTTTTAAGGGTAATCATTTAAAACAGACAGACTCGGAATAGAAATGGTTTTTAGACACGCCAAAATAAATCGGCATTAACCGCTTAGGTTTGGCGGCCAAAAGGGCCATGAAAGACAGAAAAAACTCTAGGGGGTTGCAGGAAAAGTCTCAGAGCTTAGTCATGAAAATACCAACTCTAATTGTTCCCGCGTGAGCAGTAGCACTTGGTCGGCACCGGCGCTGGTCTCGAACCACAAGGGCTCAAGTCCTGGAAAGGCGTGCTCGAAATTCGCGCGCTCATTGCCTATTTCCAACACCAAGACAGCATTTTCGCTCATCTTTGCGGCCACCGTACGAAAAAGGCCGCGAATGAAATCCATACCGTCTTTGCCACCGGCTAAAGCCAAGTTGGGTTCGGCTTTAAATTCAGCCGGCAAAGCGGCCATAGTGGCGGCGTTGACATAAGGCGGATTGCACAAAATCAAATCATAAGGGCCGCTGCAAGCGGTTAATCCATCAGACGTAATCAGCGTGATGCGGCTTTGCAATTCGTGTTTATCTACATTGATACGGGCCACAGCCAGCGCGTCTTGACTGATGTCGGCGGCGTCTACGTTGACATCGGGCCAAACCATGGCCGCAATCACCGCTAGGCTGGCGTTGCCGGTGCACAAGTCGAGCACGCGATGCGTGTCCTCATCGAGCCAGTCGTCTATGCTTTCGTCGGCGAGTAATTCGGCAATCAAGGAGCGCGGAATAATGCAGCGCTCGTCGACATAAAAGGCCACGCCTTGCAGATAAGCCTCTTGAGTCAGATAGGCCAGTGGCTTGCGCGTAGTAATACGCTGCTGCAGCAGCTTGGTCACTTGTATCAAGTCTTCTGGTGAGACTGCTTTTTCTTCAACCGACGCTAGACTATCAATCGGCAAGGCCAGACGCCACAGGACTAACCAAGCCGCTTCGTCAAAGGCGTTGAGTGTGCCCTGACCAAAACCGTTTTCTAAGCTCAGACCCGCAGCGGCGAGTTGCTCGGCAACTTCCTCTATCAGCGATAGGACGGAATTTGATTTGAGTTGCAATTGCTCGCTCATGCGCGGCTCACATTGGCTAGATTTTCCAGCGTGCCTTTGTAAATATTTTTCAGTGGATCAAGGCTGCTGACCAACACATGCTCATCAATTTTGTGGATAGACGCATTGATGGGGCCAAACTCAATCAATTGTTTGCAGATTTTGGCGATAAAGCGGCCGTCGCTAGTGCCGCCCGTGGTCGATAGTTCGGTTTGTACGCCGGTTTCTTGTGCAATCGCAGCTTTAACTGCTTGCACCAACTCGGCTGGTGTGGTCAGAAAGGGTTGACCACCGACGGTCCACTTCAGCTCGTACTTTAGTTGGTGGCGGTCGAGCAATTCGACGACGCGCTGTTGCAAGCCTTCGGCGGTGGATTCAGTGCAAAAGCGAAAATTAAAATCCACCACCAAGTCGCCGGGGATTACATTGCCAGCGCCAGTGCCCGCGTGCATATTCGAGACTTGCCAGCTAGTAGCTGGGAAAAATTCATTGCCTTTATCCCACTCAGTGCTGACCAGTTCGGCCAGTGCTGGTGCAAATAAATGGACCGGATTTTTAGCTAAATGCGGATACGCAATATGGCCTTGCACGCCCTTGATCGTGAGCTTGCCGCTCATGCTGCCGCGCCTACCGTTTTTAATCATGTCGCCCAGCACGCTCACCGATGTGGGCTCGCCGACTATGCAGTAATCGAGGACTTCGCCTCTGGCTTGCAACTGTTGGCAAACCACGGCTGTGCCGTCAACCGATGGGCCTTCTTCATCGCTGGTGATTAAAAAAGCAATCGATAAAGCCGGCTTTGGGTGCTGTGCCAAAAATTCCTCACAAGCCACTACCATGGCGGCGATCGAGGTTTTCATGTCAGCGGCGCCGCGTCCGTATAGCTTGCCGTCTCTATGGCTAGGTGTAAAAGGCGGGCTTGACCACTGCGCTAGCGGGCCGGTCGGCACGACATCCGTATGGCCTGCAAACACCAACGTGCGGGGGCTGCCGGTTTGTCCTGCGGACAGACTGCCGTGAAATTTTGCCCATAAATTGGTGACCCGAAAATTCTCTGGACCGCTGCAAATGGTCTCGCAGACAAAGCCTAGTGGGATCAAGCGGTCCATCAGCATTTGTTGGCAACCGGCGTCGTTGGGCGTGAGGGATTCGCGCGAGATCAGTTGTTCGGTGAGGATTAAGGTTTTGCTCATCAGTATTAGGCGTCCAGTGGGATTTTGGTTTTCAAAGCTTTGCGGCTAGTTGCTTGACTTGAGATGGGCTCAAAAGTTTGCGAATCTATAGTCAATACAAACTGGCCACTGAGTTTTAACTGGCCCTTGAGCGCAAGACACGAGGTTTGCGCTGACGTCTGTCTAGACAATTAAGAAAAAAAAACCAAGATCAGCTCGCAGGCCTTGGTTTTATCTCGTTTTAGTGGGACTTAGTCGCGCAGCAAATCATTCAAGCTGGTGGTGGCGCGGGTTTTGGCATCGACTTTTTTCACGATGACAGCGCAGTAAAGACTGTATTTACCGCCGGCCTTTGGCAAGTTGCCGGAAACAACCACTGAGCCTGCTGGGATGCGGCCGTAGCTGATGGTGTCGAGTTCACGGTCATAAATCGGTGTGCTCTGACCGATGTAGACGCCCATGGAAATGACTGAGTTTTCTTCGACGATCACGCCTTCGACGATTTCAGAACGCGCGCCGATAAAGCAGTTGTCTTCAATAATCGTTGGGTTCGCTTGCAGGGGCTCAAGCACACCGCCAAGGCCTACGCCGCCAGACAAATGCACATTCGCGCCGACTTGTGCGCAACTGCCGACAGTTGCCCAAGCATCGACCATAGTGCCTTCACCCACCCACGCGCCAATGTTCACGTAGCTAGGCATGAGGATGGCGCCTTTGGCGATAAAGCTGCCGTGACGGGCAACGGCTGGTGGCACGACGCGAACACCGGTGGCGCGCATTTCTTCTTCGCTCAGATGGGCGAATTTGGTTTTGACTTTGTCAAAAAAGGCTAGGTCGCCGGCGCGCATGAGTTCGTTGTCTTTCAGGCGGAACGACAACAGCACGGCTTTTTTAATCCACTGGTGTGTGGTCCAAACACCTACGGATTCGCGGGTCGCGACACGCAGCGTGCCGTTATTGAGTTGGGCCAAAGTGCTGTCGACTGCGTCAATGATTTCTTTGGCTGCAGATTTTGGTGACAAGCTAGCCCGGGCTTCCCAAGCGGCGTCAATAATGGTTTGCAGGGCACTGTTGGCGTTTGATACGGTCATGTGGGTCTTTTTATGGCTAAGGGTTTACTGAAAATCGGATTGAATAAATTGCACTATGCGCTGCGCAGCTTCCATGCATTCGGCGGTTTCTGCGACTAAAGCCATACGTATGCGACCGGCGCCGGGATTGGCTTTTGCCTGACCGGGATTGCCGTCGCGGGCAAGATAGCTGCCCGGCAACACCACCACATTGTAGGCAGCGAGCAATTGCTTCGAGAAATCGCTGTCTGTTCCTTTAAATGAGGGCGGCAGACCGGCCCACAGGTAAAAGCCGGCATCTGGCAATGCCACGTCCATCACGCTGGCCAATAGCGGCGTGACGCTGTTAAATTTCTCGCGGTACAAGGCGCGATTGAGTACGACGTGTTCCTCATCATTCCAAGCGGCGATGCTGGCTGCTTGAACAATTGGGCTCATGGCGCTGCCGTGATAGGTGCGGTAAAGCAAAAACGGTTTGATCAGCTCTGCGCTGCCGGCCACAAAGCCGCTGCGCAGGCCGGGTACGTTGCTGCGTTTGGACAGACTGGTCATACAGAGCAGGTTTTTAAAATCATGGCGACCGAGTTTTGCTGCCGCTTCTAGTCCGCCTAGCGGCGGCTCATCGCGAAAGTAAATTTCGCTATAGCACTCGTCAGAGGCAATCACAAAACCGTATTTATCGCTCAGATCAAAAAGCAGTTTCCACTCCTCCAAACGCATGACTGAGCCGGTAGGGTTGCCGGGTGAACAAACAAAAAGTAATTGCGTTTTAGCCCAGACCGACTCCGGCACGCTTTGCCAGTCAATCGCAAAGTTGCGTGCCGGGTCAGTGTTGGCAAACCAAACAGCCGCGCCGCCAAGCAAAGCTGCGCCTTCGTAGATTTGATAAAAAGGGTTGGGGCAAACTACCGTCGCACCCGGCTGGCTAGGGTCGAGCACGGCTTGAGCCAG
The DNA here is from genome assembly GCF_012584515.1 of Polaromonas vacuolata. Classification (NCBI taxonomy): domain Bacteria; kingdom Pseudomonadati; phylum Pseudomonadota; class Betaproteobacteria; order Burkholderiales; family Comamonadaceae; genus Polaromonas; species Polaromonas vacuolata. The sequence continues at coordinate 1,796,347 of NZ_CP051461.1, forward strand.
CGAAAACAAAGCTTCTCGCGAGCCATTGACCGGCATGATTTGCGTGGCTGGGTCAATCTTTAAATCGTAGCGGCGTTTTAGCCAGTCGCTTATCGACTGACGCAATTGCGGAGTGCCGGTTGTAGCTGGATAGGCCGACAAACTAGACAAGTTCGCGCTGAGTGCATCTTTAACCAATTGCGGTGTCGCGTGGCGTGGCTCGCCTATGCCCAAGCTAATGGCCTTGTAAGCGGGGTTTGGGTTAATCCCGGCATGCAGTTGGCGCAGTCGCTCAAAGGGGTAGGGCTGAAGTTGGGAGAGCAGGGGATTCATAACTTGATTATCGGGCCATTGACTGACAGCGATCTGATTTTGGGGGTAAAACAAAAGCTGAAACAAATTCTGTTCAGGATCAATACACATTGATCACGGCTAACTCGCGCTTGGCTCGGGTAACATGAGTGCCGATAAGCTTTTAGTCTGTGCAAGCTGCACAGGGCTAGCCATTAAGCAATGCAAGCTTGGCTCACCTTGCCAAATTGCCTTATCAATCCATCATTGCAAGCCGTCTCGAGAGAGCTTGCTAGGCATAGCAGCTCAAGGCTTTAATACAGGTTTAGTCGTGCGTCTTAATTCAATCAAGTTAGCTGGGTTCAAGTCATTTGCAGAACCCACCACGTTTATATTGCCCGGCCAATTGGTCGGTGTGGTGGGGCCTAACGGCTGCGGTAAATCAAACATCATGGATGCGGTGCGCTGGGTTCTGGGCGAGAGCAAGGCTTCCGAGCTGCGCGGCGAATCTATGCAGGACGTGATTTTCAACGGCACTAACACCCGTAAGCCTGCCAGCCGCTCTAGCGTTGAGTTGGTGTTTGATAACGCCGACCACCGCGCCGGCGGCCAGTGGGGCCAGTTTGTTGAGATCGCCGTTAAACGAGTATTGACTCGGGATGGCAATTCGAGCTATTTCATCAACAACCAACCAGTGCGTAGGCGCGACGTCCAAGACGTTTTTCTCGGCACCGGTCTGGGCCCACGTGCTTACGCCATCATTGGTCAGGGCACGATTAGCCGAATTATTGAATCTAAGCCTGAAGAATTACGTCTGTTTTTGGAAGAGGCCGCGGGTGTCTCCAAATACAAAGAGCGGCGCCGGGAAACCGCTAACCGACTCTCGGACACGCGTGAGAACCTGACTCGGGTGGAAGACATTCTGCGCGAACTCAATGCCAATTTAGACCGGCTTGAAAAGCAAGCGGCTGTCGCGCTACGCTACAACCAGCTCAACGCTGACGGCACGCTCAAGCTACACCAGTTGTGGTTTCTCAAACGCGGCGAGAGTCAAGCCGATCAGGCCAAGGTCAAGCTAGAAGCGGATAAATCTGTCAATGCCTTAGAGAGCCGAATTGCCGACTTGCGTCACATAGAGGCCGACTTAGAAACAATTCGCCAAGCCCACTACGCCGCCGGTGACCATGTCAACCAAGCCCAGGGCAAGCTCTATGAAGCCAGTGCTGAAGTCGGCCGTTTAGAAGCAGAAATTCGCTTTGTGGTCGATGGCCGCATTCGCGTCGAGCAGCGACTAATTCAGCTTAAAGAGCAAACCGAGCAATGGGCGACGCGCAGCGAAGACGCCGCGATTGAGGCTGAAACCTTGTCCGAACAAGCCATGGAGGCAGAAGAAAAGTCCGAACTACTCGCCGCCCAAAGCCAGGAGCAGCAAAGCGAATTGCCAGCATTGGAAGACAGCTTGCGCAGCGCGCAAACCAAGGCTAACGAGCAACGCGCCAGCGTGGTTCAGGTGCAGCAGCAAATTCAGGTGTTGGCTGCGGATCAACGAAATATCGAAGAGCAGTCACGCAGTCTGTCACTCAGGATGGAGCGTTTGGGCGCGGATAAAAACGCCCTCAACGCACCCGACGAGGCGCGGCTAGTCAATCTCAAAACCCAATTTAGCGTGGCCCAAGAAAGCCAGCAAGAAGCGCAAGGCCGACTCGATGAATTGAGCGACAGCGTGCCCCAGTTAGATGAAGACAGGCGTTTTCGCCAGCAAGCGGTTAATACCGAGTCCGCTAAGCGCACCGAGTATTCAGCGCGCATGGAAGCGCTCAAAGCGCTACAAGAAAAAGTCAAAACCGATGGCAAGCTCAAACCTTGGTTAGCCAAGCATGGACTGGACTCTTTGCAAGGTCTGTGGAGCCGCTTGCACATTGAGCAAGGTTGGGAAAACGCTCTCGAAGCGGCCTTGCGTGAGCGTCTTGGCGCTTTAGAAGTAAGCCGTCTCGACATGGTGCGCGGCTTTGCCGGCACCGACGGACGCGATGCGCCACCGGCGAAACTGGCTTTTTACGCCGCACCGCAAGCCGCAGCCCCTGCGCGCACAAATAGCGCGCTCAATCTCAAACCCTTGGCGGATTTGCTTCGCCTCAATGATGCAGGTTTGGCCGCACTACTGGGCGACTGGCTACACGGCTGCTATACCGCCGAAAAACTTGACGATGCCTTGGCTGCACGCGAACGCCTGCAAACTGGCGAGGTGGTCTACGTCATGAGCGGCCATGCAGTCACCGCCCATAGCGTGAGTTTTTACGCCCAAGACTCTGAGCAATCTGGCCTTTTAGCACGCGCTCAAGAAATCGAAAACCTAGAAAAACAGCTGCGCGCCCAGACGCTAATTAGTGATGAAGCACGCAACGCCTCGGCTCGCGCTGAATCGGTTTATGCCGATGCTTCTCAGCGTCTAGCACTGGCCCGCCGCGAAGCCGCAGAATATCAAAGCCGTGCCTATGAGTTGCAAGTCGAATTACTGCGCCTGAGTCAACTGGCCGAACAAACCCGTGCGCGCAGCGAGCAAATTCAGTCGGATATGACGGAGACGGGTGATCAATTAGAGCAACTGCAAGAGCGCAAAGCTACAGCAGAAGGGCGCTTTGACGAGCTCGATATGCAGCTAGCGGACACCCAAGAGCGCCACGCTCAGCTCGACGACAAAGTGATCCAAACCGAGCGCAAGCTGACCGAGTCACGCGAACAACAACGCTCATTAGAACGCCAATTGCAAGAAGCCCAGTTCGCGCTGCGCAGCCTTGCCGCACGGCGCCAAGAATTGGCCAGGTCGATTGACATTGCCGCCCAACAAGCCGGCACCATAGCCGCTGAAGAGCAGCGCGCGAGTGAAGAACTTTCGCGCCTGAGTGATGCAGCGGCCAAGGCCGGCTTGCAATCCGCACTCGACATCAAGCTAGAACGTGAAACCGATATGGCCGCCAAGCGCAGTCAGTACGATGATTTAACAACCAAGCTACGCGCCAGCGATGAGCGGCGTTTGCAGCTAGAGCGCGAACTCGACCCACTGCGCCAGCGCATCACCGAGTTCCAATTAAAAGAGCAAGCCGCACGTTTGGGTTTTGAGCAATACGAGCAGTTGCTGCAAGAGGCACAGGCCGATTTACCCGCCATAGAGTTATCGATTCAAAACGGGAATGTTCGGCTGACTGGCTTGCAAAGTGAAATAGACCGTATCAACCGCGAGATTCAAGCGCTGGGTGCTGTCAATTTGGCAGCGCTCGACGAGCTCAGTTCAGCCCGCGAGCGCAAGCAGTTTCTTGACGCGCAATCGGCTGACTTGAACGAAGCCATGAACACCTTAGAAGATGCGATTAAAAAAATCGACATGGAAACTCGAGAGTTGCTATCCGCCACCTTTGCCAGCGTCAACGAGCATTTTGGCAAAATGTTTCCAGAGCTTTTTGGCGGCGGTAACGCACGCTTGATGATGACTGGCGAGGAAATTCTAGACGCCGGTGTGCAAGTCATGGCCCAGCCGCCGGGTAAGAAAAACCAGACGATTCACCTGCTGTCTGGTGGTGAAAAAGCCCTGACTGCAATTGCCTTGGTGTTTGCAATTTTTCAGCTCAATCCCGCGCCATTTTGTTTGCTCGATGAGGTTGATGCGCCGCTAGACGACGCTAATACTGAGCGTTATGCCAAACTGGTGGCAAGCATGAGCAAATCGACCCAATTTTTATTTATCAGCCACAATAAAATCGCTATGGAGATGGCCGAACAACTCATAGGTGTGACCATGCAAGAGCAAGGTGTCTCTAGAATTGTCGCAGTTGATATGGAGGCCGCCCTAGGCTTTGTTGAGTCTCCGGCATAAACCGTTTTTGCAGCGATGCGCGCAACCCAAAAAAACCAATATTTATATGAGTAGTCTTCAAATCAGTTTGATCGTAGCGGGAGCCTTGTTGCTTCTAGGCGTTATCGTCCACAGTGCTTGGTCGGCCTTCAAAAATCGCCCCAAACGCCCAACCCAGTCGCCGATTCCTGCCTCGGCCGATTCGGCTGCAGCAGTTTTAAACCAGACCGCAACTGACTCTGGGCAAGACCCGCGATCTGAATCTGAACGCCAAGAGCCGCAATTCGATGTTGCTAGTGACGCATCCGCGGACTTTGGCGCAGCATCTTTGATCGCTTTAAACACCTTGACATCAACGGCAAAAAAACCTGGCCTAGACGCGCTTATCGACGTTATCGCACAAGTTCAGATTGAATCCTTAGTCTCTGGAGACGCAGCACTCGCCGCCATGCCTGGTACGCGCCGTGTGGGCAGCAAAGCATTTGGTGTCGAAGGCCTGAACAGCCTTAACGGTTTGTGGGAAATGCCCTTGCCCGGCCAGCGCTACAGCGCCTTGCAATGCGGCGTGCAAATGGCTAACCGTATGGGTGCACTAAACCAGATTGAATACTCAGAATTTGTGATTAAAACCCAAGCTTTTGCCGACGCAGTAGGCGGCGAGCCTGAGTTCCCAGAAATGATGGACGAAGTCGCCAGGGCCAGAGAGTTAGACCAATTCGCCAGTGCCCATGATGCGCAACTGAGTTTTACATTACGGGCTAAAAGTACGGCTTGGAGTTTGGGCTACGTACAGCAAAGTGCGGCCCGTTTAGGCTTTATCGCCGGATCCATTCCCGGCCGCATGGTGTTGCCAAGTAGTCAAGTTGGCGCACCCTTGTTAGGTCTGGTCTTTGATACCCAAGCCGCATTAGCTGAAGACCCCGAGCAAACCGCGCTGCGTGAAATCACCTTGTCGCTAGACGTGCCGCAAGTACCGCGGGAAGAGCAGCCTTTCCCCCGCATGCGCGAAGCTGCCAGTGCATTGGCACAAAGCATGGAAGGCGTCGTCATTGATGACAATGGCAACCCGATTAACCCACAAGCAATGGACCAAATTGGCAGCGAGCTCGAGCAGCTTTATGACATGCTTGACCAGCGCGAGTTGTCCGCTGGCTCAGCGCTAGGTCGGCGTCTTTTTTCCTGAAAAACAGTGACATCTTCTTTTATTGACCCGGCTCAGAATTTGGTTGACGTGATAGCTGATGAAGCAAAAATGCAAACCTTGCGTCAGCAATTACACCTGCATTCGCACGCCTACTACACCCTCGATCAGCCAGAAATTCCGGATGCTGATTACGACAAGCTGTTTCAAGCGCTACAAAGCCTTGAGGAAAAATACCCAGACAGTATTCCCCCAGACTCGCCAACCCGGCGCGTAGGTGCTAAGCCGCTAGACTTTTTTGCTAATGTGCGCCATCGTGTGCCCATGCTGAGCATTCGTACAGAAACTGACAACCAAGCCAGCGGTGCAGAAAACTTTGACGCCAGAGTCAGGCGCGAACTCGGTCTTAGCCAATCAGACCCAGCCGTGGAATATGTGGCCGAACTCAAGTTCGATGGCTTGGCCATGAATCTGCGCTATGAAGCCGGCGTGCTGGTGCAAGCGGCGACACGCGGCGACGGCGAGATGGGTGAAGACGTGACGCAAAATATGCGCACCGTCAGGCAAATTCCCTTGCAGCTTCCATTAGACGCACCGTCTGTGCTTGAAGTGCGCGGCGAGGTGTATATGGCCAGAGCCGATTTTGAAGCCCTCAACGCCAGACAGCGCGAAAAAATTGCCCAAGGCGCCAAGGGCGAAAAAACTTTTGTCAATCCACGCAATGCCGCTGCCGGCGCAGTGCGCCAACTTGACCCGGCAATTGCAGCCAGCCGACGTTTGAGTTTTTTTGCTTACGGCTTAGGTGAGATCACGCCGTCAGACCAAGGCGGACCGCAGTTCGCAAGCCATATGGCGTTACTCATGCAGCTCAAGGCTTGGGGCTTTCCGGTAGCCGAGCAAACGCAAGTGGCAAAAGGCGCAGATCAGCTAGTGGCTTTTCACCAAAGCATTGGCAAGATGCGTGATAGTTTGCCTTTTGATATCGATGGCGTGGTCTACAAAGTCAACCCATTGACGCTGCAACGTGAACTGGGTTTTGTCACGCGTGAGCCGCGCTGGGCGGTGGCCCACAAATACCCGGCCCAAGAGCAACTCACCACCGTGCTGGCCATAGACGTGCAAGTCGGTCGGACCGGAAAACTCACCCCGGTAGCCAAGCTAGCACCGGTGTTTGTTGGCGGCGTGACAGTCACTAACGCAACCTTGCACAACGAAGACGAGGCCAGACGCAAAGATGTGCGAATTGGCGACACCGTCATAGTGCGGCGCGCCGGCGATGTAATCCCTGAAGTCGTTAGCGTAATGTTGGATAAACGCGATCACCAAGCCCCCGTCTTTAGTATGCCCAGCCATTGCCCGGTGTGCGGCTCAGATGCAGTGCGCGAAGAAGATGAGGCCGATTACCGCTGCACCGGTGGCTTGTTTTGTAGCGCTCAACGCAAGCAAGCAATATTTCATTTCGCCCACAGACGCGCTGTCGAAGTGGATGGGCTGGGCGAAAAAGTTATCGATCAGTTAGTCGACGCGGGTTTAATTCGCACACTACCAGACCTCTATAAACTTGGGTTTACAGCGCTGGCTGAACTAGAGCGCATGGCGGATAAATCAGCCAACAATTTACTTCTAGCATTAGAGCAATCTAAGCAAACCACACTGCCACGTTTTGTTTTTGGATTAGGCATACGCCATGTAGGTCAAGCCACAGCAAAAGCCCTGGCGCAATCTATGGGCACGCTTGACGCCATCATGAACGCAAGCGAAGAGCGACTGCTGGCGGTTGACGATGTGGGTCCGATAGTGGCGAAAAGCATAAGACTGTTTTTCGACCAAGCGCATAACCGCGAGGTGGTCGAGCAATTGCGTGCTTGCGGTTTGACGTGGACCGAAGGCGAACCGCAAGTTCTTGCTCTAAAAGCATTGTCGGGAAAAACTTTTGTCATCACCGGCAGTTTGCCCAGTTTGAGTCGCGATCAGGCCAAAGATATGGTCGAAGCCGCAGGCGGCAAAGTCGCCGGATCGGTGAGCAAAAAAAACCAATTACGTGATCGCTGGCGAAGACGCCGGCAGCAAACTGACCAAGGCACAAGAACTCGGTATTACCGTGCTTGATGAAGCCGGCTTGCTGGCGCTGATTGCGCATGCCGATGAGTAACAACAAACACCCAAAACACTATTGGAGACACTATGACGGTTAGAGAAATTCTCAAGATGGGTGATGCCCGTTTACTGCGTGTGGCTCAAGCAGTAAGCCCGGATCAGTTCGACAGCGATGCACTGCATTTGTTGGTCGCCGATATGTTTGAGACCATGCGCGCAGTCAACGGTGCCGGCCTAGCCGCACCGCAAATTGGCGTCGATTTACAACTGGTTATTTTTGGCACTGATCAACCCAATCCGCGCTACCCCGACTCGCCGTTAGTACCACGCACTGTCTTACTCAACCCTGTCATTACGCCACTGGCTACTGATGAAGTTGACGGCTGGGAAGGCTGTTTATCCGTGCCCGGTTTGCGCGGCTTGGTGCCGCGTTTTTCAAGTATTCGCTATACCGGTTTTGATCTTTACGGTGACCCTATAGACCGCACGGTTGACGGCTTTCATGCGCGTGTTGTGCAACACGAATGCGATCACCTGATTGGCATGCTTTACCCCATGCGAATTCGCGACTTCTCGCAGTTTGGTTTTACTGAGATTTTGTTCCCTGATTTAAAAGACGCTGAGGACGATTAAAAGGCTTTAATCCGCTGCGCTTTCGCCGCGGTCGGAACCAGAAAGGTTTACGGGTTGCTAAACAGAGATACGGCACTGGATATGTGGTTACATATTCAGAAAATCTCTTTAATGCAATTACCGGAAAAATCTTCATGCCTGAAATCAATGTAACGCGTTTTCACGTACTTCCAAGATCAGTTGTCGATGAAGTTGGAAAAACAAAAAATAAAAGCGACAAGCCGCTCTTGCCACTAACGCAGAGACCTACGGGAGAGATTGGATCTCCAAAAAGTCATTCTGCAAAAGCAATAATGGTTAAGGTTGCTAAGCCTTCTGACATCAACGCAGCTGATAACCCCCTAGCGGCTAAAAAAGAAAAAATTGAGGCGCAAATTCAGTCGCTACAAGATAGCGGTAACCGTACGTTAGGGGCTGAGTTTAAACATATCTTGTCGGGAATTACGCGGGCTCACGACTTAGTTAATGACGATACATACCTGACCAATGAGGAACAAATCGGACTATTAAAAAGCAAGGTTGCTGAGCTTGAACGAAAAATTTCTGACCTCAAGCAAACTGCTGACATAAATTTCCAAGTACCAGATGAGCAATCGAAAGAAACTCAGGGTATCAAAAACGAATTAATAGCCTGGGCAACTGACACTATTGCTAAGCTCAATGCAAATATTCAATATCTCAATACTAATCAAAGTTCTAGCGTTTATACAAAAGAAAATCTTTTTAAAAGTAAGGCAATTATTTCTGAGGCAGCAATACAAGTCTTAGACGCACAAATAAAAATACAAGAACAGAAAGCCAGTACTGTTTTAGAAAGTTGTAAAGGTGGGGAAAATGCAAGCAAGCTACCTCAAAATGTCGCTGATGAACTGAAAACTATCTTCTCTGGAATAGAAAAACTTAAAGAAGCTAAAGAAAAATTCAAAAAACGAATTGATTATTTAAATAATGGTGGAGGCGTCAATTCAGCCAACTTAAAATCTATTGTCCTCAATCCAAAAACTATTTTGGGTGCGGAAAAAAGTATTGGTAAATGGGATAAATTTAAAGATTTTCTTCATGATAAATCTAGTTATTTTTCTAATACAAAAACATCGGCGGCTTTAGCTCAATATAGAAAAAATCTGCTTGAAGGTACAAGTTTTAACTGCGCAACACCTGAAATAACCGAGCAAACAATAGTCACCAAAGCCCTTGAATCTATTTTTAAATCGGCTGGCATTAAAAACGGGAAAAAGATAGTCAAACACGAGCTCCATGCCAAGGAAGTAAGCGTTATTAATAGCCGAGAAGCAATGACCATAACCAAGAGTCTGTCACTGAAATTCGGTGATAAGTTTGTAAGCTGCACCAGCACTATTTCACACGCAGCCAATCTTTCCGAAGGCTTTAAAAAGAAATATAACGGTCAGGTTGTTTGTTCACATTCAATCCACGAACATCAAAAAGCTGCTGCTCTGGCTCAAACTCAAATAAAGATTCCTAATGCAGAAGGTATAGAAGAAGTTGCATTTTCTGGACTAAGGCACGGCGCACTTTGTGCATTCGGATGGACGAAAGAGGGTGTCGCTGGAATGACGGATAAAGAGCTAGGTGGAGAGCTCAGATCATTAGCCGGACAAATGAAACAATCATCAAAGCAAGGGGGAATTGGTTTTAAGTTGTCAGAAAAATATGCAAAATGCTCGGATGAAGTGATTGGTAAAAAACTTCGTAGCGATATCTTTGCAATGTCAATGCTGAGGAAACAAGCCAATATTAATCGCGCGCGTGACCTCCTTGAAGCGGCGATTACTACAAATCCAAAATTAATGGCTCAAATAAATAAGATTAAACAGAGTCCAAGCTCGAGCGAAAGTAAGTCTGGCCAGATACAGTTACCGACAAAGATAAATCTCGGTGAATTAAATATTAATTCAATCTCGTTGCTCACACCTGACGGCCTAAGAAGCGGCGTTAACGACAACGAAAAAATGATGTCAAAAGAGCAGACTGAAGCACTTAAATTTCTAGAACAAAATCCAGGTCAAATATTTTTAATCGATGGCGTCGAAGTTAGCGTGAGCCCCAAGGTTTCCGCATTTAGTTTTGCTGTTAATGCAGGCGGTGTGGGTACAGGTTCACATCTAAATTTAGTATCAGGTCATGCAGATACCAGGGCTCAAAATGACGAAGGCTTTACTAATTTAATGGGTAAAGATTTCTCTAAAATTCCACGCGATAGTCAAAAAGATAATTTTAACTTTTTAGGTCAAGTTGGATACTTTATCAAGGCTCAGAATACTGAAATAACAAGACTTAGAAATTTACTCGATTCCACGGATTTTCAAAAGAAACCTTCCGAGGATGAAAGAAATAAAGTAATAAATGATCTTGTAAAAATAGCACAAGACATATCGGCGGTAAAAAAACTTTCTTTGCAATGTGCCGAAATCTACACCTCAAAAGGATTTCTTGATGCGGGAACTGAGCCGTATAAATTAGTCTCACGCCTTGCGCTACTTAGTTATATGGTCAGCGGTCAGCCATTTTTTAATTGCAAAAGCGGTAAGGACAGAACTGGCATGCTAGATGTTCAAGCCAAGTTTTTAGCTGTGCAATATAAGACTACTGGCGAGATACCTGATTACGATAGAGAGCGTTCCACTTCAGAAAAAACCCAGTTAAGAGCCATGATGGCTGAAGGTGGGAACCATGAGGTGCAACAAGCTTATACCGGCTATCCTGGATTTAAACTTTATCTGAACTTATTGCAGAAAAATAAAAAAGCAGATGCCTTACACGCTGAATTAGGTGGCGGGCCTGCGCTGACAAGAAGTCAAAAATTAGCCGTAGAAAACAGAGCAACAGCAGACATTCGGAAAAAAAATCCTCTTGCTACTCAAGCCCATATACGAACAGCAGTTGCAGCTGCACTCAGAAATGAGCTCTTAGCCGTGAAAAATAGGACTGCAATATTAGTCGGTGCATCCGCTTTTACGGCTTCCTAAACCGGAGCTAATAATGGACAAATTCCATACCGCTGAAATATTGATTCATGACTTTTCTACTCGACATGGTATTGAAGTTTCATTTTCAGAAAATGGTATTTTCGGAATTTTATTAGACGAAAAAGTTCATATCACTTTGCGTTTTGAGCCTGAATATGGCGCTTTGCTACTGCATGCACCGGTTGGCCGAATGCCGGCAAGTGACTCGCCTGGTTACTGTGAATTTTTGACCGACATACTGACTGCTAATTACTTGTGGAAGGGGGGCGATGGCTTGACGCTGTCGCTTGCTCTGGATGTTTTGTATGCTCAGAAGTTATTAATCATTAGCAATTTGGCAGTCAATGATCTGGATAATCATTTGTTTAGTGCAGCCAAGACTGTGCTGACTTGGCGGGATAAGTTAATGCCTGACGATACGCTTGATGTGGCTCCGCCCTCTGAGTGGAAAGGCGTGATTAATTACGGTTGAGGTTTTAGCGCTGACAAGCTCAGAATAAAAGTTTTTATCCTTTGAGCGTTGTGCGGCTAATTTATGACGCCCTAGATTTTTTGAGGACCGCTTAAGAAAAATCGCCGAGACGGTTTGATTTTGAAAGTCAAGTCTAGAGTTTTTATTAAGTAAAGGCCGGCACTAGTCGACTCGTCTAGCTGCCTAGCCTTACCTAGTTTTAAGATTACATCAGCGGATCACTCACACCCAGTACGTAAACCGAGATCATGGCGATTAAACCAGCCATCAGTAAGTAATAGATGGTGGGAATAATCGTCATACGCAGCACTCGGCCTTCGCGTCCCAGCAAACCAACCGTAGCTGATGCGGCCACAATATTGTGAATGGCAATCATATTGCCGGCGGCAGCGCCCACCGCTTGTGAAGCGACCAGCATGGCGGTCGATACGCCCAACAGGTGTGCAGTATCAAACTGAAATTGCGCCATCATCAAATTTGACACGGTGTTTGAGCCCGCAATGAAGGCGCCCAGTGCGCCGACTGAGGCCGCAAAAAATGGGTAAACACCACCCACACTATGTGCCACTAGTTCAGCCATAGCCCTAGGCATAGACGGCAAATCGCCCATATTCACGCCTGAATTAATCAAAATTCTCACCATAGGAATGGTGAAAATAAGCACAAAACCGGTACCTAGCAAGGTTCGTGAGGATTCTGTGACGGCTGCCGTGAATTTGAGCATAGAAACGCGTTGCAGCAGGACGGTGGCTAACACCACCATCACCATGATGCCGCCTGGCAGATAGAGAAACTGAATATTGCCGGAAACGCCGGTCTCACCCATGATGTTGCTCCAGCCCAGCACCAGGTGCGAGGTAAAGAAGGCTTTAACGTCTGCATTGACGCGCGAGAGCACCAGTATTGCTGCCAGTAGCAAATACGGTAGCCAAGCCAGTCCTATAGACATGGGTAACTTATCCGTCAGTTTTTCAAGCTTAATTTCAATGCTGCCCATCCATTCCACCGGCCAGTCTTTGGCATCGGCAAAATCCCAGATTTTCTTAGGCATTAAAAAGCCTGCTTTAGCTGCTGGCACAACAATTAAAAGGCCGACTAAAGCACCCAATAAGGATGGAAATTCAGGGCCTAAGAAAACGCCTGCCGCCGCATAAGGCAGCACAAATGCCAAGCCGGCGAAGATAGCAAATGGGGCGACTGCAAAGCCTTCAGCCCAAGACTTGTTACGACCAAAAAATCGCGTCAGCATCACGCACATGAACAGTGGCATCAAGATACCAATAATCGCGTGAGTGATGGCTACTTGGGATGTGATCAAGTGATAAAAAGTATTCCAGTCTGAACCGTTAGCAAGCAAGGTCTCACTAATGCCAGATTTATTCAGTCCGCCAGACACGCCCACCACAATCGGTGTGCCGACGGCGCCAAAGGAGACTGGCGTGGACTGCACCATCATGCCAATCAGGACCGCGCCCATGGCGGGAAAGCCCAACGCCACCAACAAGGGTGCGGCCACAGCTGCTGGAGTACCAAAGCCAGACGCACCTTCAATAAAGCAACCAAACAGCCACGCCACAATAATGGCTTGGATCCTACGATCCGGACTGATGTTTGAGAAACCACTGCGCATCGATGTGATCGCACCAGAGTGCTTGAGGGTATTGAGCAGCAAAATAGCGCCGAAAATAATCCAGAGAATTCCGCCCGTCAGAATCAAGCCTTGCAGGCTAGACGCTATCACGCGGTTGGCGGTCATATCCCAAGCTGTTAGTGCGATCACTATCGTCACACCAAGGCAAACCGGCATGGCGTATTTCGCTGGCCAATTAAATCCGACAAGCAAAATAGCGGCCAGAACAAGCGGCGCGAAGGCCAAAAGGGAAAGCAAGGTTTGGTCCAACATCAACTCCATTTTTTAGTCTCTTTATTTTTAGCGCGCTTATCTGGACGATAGACATGAGGAGGTCTATCACTGCGTAGCGAATTAATCGCTTCGGCTAACCGCTATTTAATGTTCCCAAATCACCATAGCATGCGGATTTGCGTGAATCGCTAGGTTGTCTTTTTTACAGATGCATTTCTGAATGAAAAAATAGTCTGATTTTTCTAATCAGCTTGCACTTTTTAATGACTAACGCCACCAATAGCCTTAGTCAAATCAAAATTTTTTGTCTGATTACAAATATGTTTTTCTAAAACGTTGTTTTGCTTTTACTTACAAAAATACCTATTGATTTCATCGAAACGGGTAGTTTCTATACAGTTATAGTTATTTTTAATGCTCGATATTTCAATCTGCTTTTAAACGAGTTCAGATTTTTTTTAATCTAGCATTCGTGCGCTTTTATGCGGCCTTGTGAATACTTATGTGTTCTTAACTACTCTTAAGTGCGCTGGTTTTTTAGTCAATAACTCGATTAAAAATGTTGCACATAATCATTTGACGAAAGTAGACGGGTATTAATCAAATTGTCAAAATTTGAAGCCTGCCCGTTTAAGATCCACTGGCTATTTTGCCAATCAATCCCAACACACTGGAACTCACTATGAACAGCCGCCGCCAATTCATTACCCAAATCAGCCTTGGAGGCACAGCACTGCTGGCCGGTAACGCTTTTTCCCAAGGTGCCATGGTTTCAGAGACCGACGCCCAAGCCAAAGGCCTAGGTTACGCCGCTGATACGACCAAGGTCGATGCCAAAAAATATCCAAAACACGTCGCTACCCAGAACTGCGCTAACTGCCAGTTGTATCAAGGTAAAGCGGGTGAAAAAGCCGGTGGTTGCCCGCTGTTCGCCGGTAAGCAAGTCACTGCCATCGGCTGGTGCAGCGCTCACGTTAACAAAGCATAAATGCTGACCTAATATTTATCTGAGCGTCTTGCCTGTCAAGGCGGCGCCATTTAATACAAAAACCCCGCAACTATTTCTAGTTGCGGGGTTTTTGCTTTTTTATCGCTTGCCGACTGTTTTATTCGGTTAAAGATTTATGCTTTTAATACAGAACACGTGCGCGCAGTGTTCCCGTCACTTCAAGTAACTTTGTTAAAGCGACTTCTGAACAAGCGGCATCTATATCAATCACCACGTAGCCCACGTCTTCGTTGGTTTGCAGATATTGCGCGGCAACGTTGATGTGATTGGTGGCAAAAATTTGATTGATTTCATACAAAACGCCTGGCACGTTGCTGTGTATGTGCAGCAAGCGGTGTTTACCAGGATGTGAGGGAAGAGCCATTTCGGGGAAATTAACGGACGAAATAGAGGTGCCGTTATCGCTGTACTTGACCAGTTTTTCAGCCACTTCAATACCAATATTTTCTTGTGCTTCTACTGTCGATCCACCCACATGCGGCGACAAAATGACATTGTCCATACCGCGCAATGGCGACTCAAACATGTCTTTATTACTGCGCGGCTCGGTTGGGAAGACATCGACTGCCGCGCCCAAAAGTTTTTTCTCGCGCAAAGCTTGTGCCAGAGGCTCTATTTCAACCACTGAGCCGCGTGATGCGTTGATGAATATACTGCCAGGCTTCATGGCCGCGATTTGCTCTGCGCCTATCATCCATTGGGTCGCATCTGTTTCTGGCACATGCATGCTGATGACGTCAGATTGCGCCAGCAACTCTTTCAAACTACCTAACTGACGTGCGTTGCCTAGTGCGAGTTTGGTAACAATATCAAAAAACACCACTTTCATGCCTAAGGCTTCGGCCAGCACTGAAAACTGTGTGCCTATAGAGCCGTAACCCACAATACCCAGAGTTTTACCGCGTATTTCAAAGGAGTTATCAGCCGATTTGAGCCAGCCGCCGCGGTGTGCAACCGCATTTTTTTCGGGTATGCCGCGCAGCAAAAGAATGGCTTCGGCCAGAACCAACTCGGCTACCGAGCGGGTATTGGAAAAAGGTGCGTTGAATACTGCAATACCGAGCTTGCGCGCTGCTTGTAAATCGACTTGGTTGGTGCCAATGCAAAAGCAGCCAACGGCGATGAGCTTGTGCGCGTGAGAGAAAACCTCGGCAGTTAATTGCGTACGTGAACGAATGCCGACGAAATGTACGTCTGCAATTTTAATTTTGAGTTCTTCGTCACTAAGTGCGCCGGATAAGGTTTCTATCTGGCTATAGCCTGCGTCGCGCAGTACTTGGACAGCGGAAGGATGAACACCCTCGAGAAGTAAAAACTTTAATTTAGCTTTGTCGGTAGAAGTTTTTTTCATGTGATGCCGGGCATTCTTGGTGTTTGGAAGTAAATTATTAAGCAAACCGCTGCTGGCGCGCAGGCTGAACTGCGTTGACCTTTTGTACAAGCGGGCATGTAGAAATGAAATGGCGCATTACTTTAATGCTTGAACGAAGGGTTAAAACGGTCTGTCTAACGCCTATTTCTTTGGCAGTTAAGGCTAAGCTTTTATTGTCTCTTTAGCCAGATGTTGGCCTCAGCGTCAGTGATGACCACTACCTATTAAAAGCATAAATGTTTATCGCTTTAAATCTTTTCTAAAGATGAGGTTTATTAAATTTTCATCTGGGGGTGGGCTGTAAAAATGTCGACCTTTAAGCGTATTGCAGTTTAAAAGTTGACCATTCTTTCCTTAGAGCTTGACTGCTAGGCTACCGTTAGTTTCAAGTCTGTCTTGTAATTGACCAATGTATGCAGCGGTTGCATTATCCGATTGCTCAATGCGTTGGGACAGATTAAGTTGGGTTTTGGCCAAGCTTTCGGTAAACGCTAAAACATTGGCCGCGTCGCGTTCTGCCACCGCTAAGTCTGACGCTTTCATCGCACGTTGCAATTCTATAAAGCGTGATGACTCGGCTTTATCAGCCAAATTGCGTTGAACTTCTAAGTCACGCGCATATTTGCGTGTTTGGATTAGGTTGGCGCTTTCTATATAAACCGTACTGATCAAAAAGCCGACCAAGGCCACCACTAGTAATCCCAGCAAAATAAGACCTAAAGGCAGTTGTACTGTGGACACCCCGACACTGAGTACGCTGACGCGCGTGAATTCATCGATATTGAGGGCAGTAAATGCCGCTACTAGAGCGATGCCAATGATTAAAAGAGTGGTTTTGATTCGCATGGTTTGAGTCCTTCTTGTGGGGCTGTTTAGCTTGAAAAATCTGTCTAATTGGCTTCCTAGAGTGTCACTCAATGTTAGGTTTTTCGCTGTGGGACAATAACTTTTTTTCGCGTCGGAAGCTAAAATTTTTGCTAAAACCATGCCTAAAATCATGCCAAAAATTACGTCTATTGAGTAGCTCCGACGCGCCCGTAGCTAAAGCCATCATCTTATATGCCTCAAATGCAAAAAATAATTCGCCAAATAGCCGCAGAAATTAAAGTTCAAGAGCACCAAGTCAAGACGGCTGTAGAACTTCTCGACGGCGGTGCTACCGTGCCTTTTATCGCGCGTTACCGCAAGGAAGCCACTGGTGGTCTGGATGACATTCAACTGCGTGAACTCGAACAGCGTCTGGTTTATCTGCGCGAACTTGCCGATAGGCGCGAGTCGGTGCTCAGCAGCATTAACGAGCAAGGCAAGCTCACACCAGAGCTGCGCGCGGCTATTGAGTTAGCGGCCACCAAACAAGACCTTGAAGATATTTACCTGCCCTTTAAGCAAAAGCGCCGTACAAAAGGCCAAATGGCGCGCGAAGCCGGTATTGAACCGCTGGCCGACAGTCTATTTGCCGACCCCGGCTTGGTGCCGCAGGACGAGGCATTGGCTTATGTTCAGCCTGAGAAAAACGCTGCTGGCGACGACTTCACCACGACGGCGGCTGTGCTCGACGGCGTACGCGATATTCTCAGCGAACGTTGGGCAGAAGATGCGGCCTTGGTCCAAACGCTGCGACATTGGCTGTGGAGCGAAGGTTTATTCGCTGCCAAGCTGCAATCGGGCAAAGACGAAAACAATGCCGATCACGCCAAATTCCGTGATTACTTTGATTACAGCGAACCTATAGTGCGCGTGCCATCACACCGCGCGCTGGCAGTTTTTCGCGGACGAGCGCTGGATATTTTGGATGCAAAACTGGTGTTACCAGAGCCACCCGAACAGTTGCTGGCAGCGGGTAGCAGGCCTGGTCCTGTGGTATCGCTGGCTGAAGGAAAAATTGCAATTCACTTGGGTTGGAGCCACAAAGCCAGACCGGCAGATGATTTACTGCGCAAGGCGGTAGCGTGGACTTGGCGTGTCAAGCTCAATTTATCGTTAGAGCGCGACTTATTTACCCGACTGCGTGAAGATGCAGAAAAAGTCGCGATTAAAGTTTTTGCCGATAACTTGCGCGATTTATTACTTGCTGCACCGGCTGGCCCGCGTGTAGTCATGGGGCTTGATCCCGGCATACGCACTGGTGTGAAGGTGGCAGTGGTCGACACAACTGGCAAGCTGGTCGAGACCGCAACCGTGTTCCCACACGAGCCGCGCAAGGACTGGGAAGGCTCGCTGCATACGCTTGCCAAGCTGTGCGAGAAACACGGCGTTAATCTAATTGCCATAGGCAACGGAACTGCCAGTCGCGAAACCGACAAACTCGCTGCCGATCTGATGAAGCGTATTGACGGCATGCAACGCGTCGTGGTCAGCGAAGCTGGTGCTTCGGTGTATTCCGCCAGCGAATTTGCCTCACAAGAAATGCCCGATGTTGACGTCAGTCTGCGCGGCGCGGCCAGCATTGCACGCCGCTTGCAAGACCCACTTGCTGAGTTGGTCAAAATTGATCCTAAGTCGATCGGTGTTGGTCAATACCAGCACGACGTGAGCCAAAGCGATTTGGCTCGCAGTTTAGATACTGTGGTGGAAGATTGCGTGAACAGCGTAGGCGTTGATCTGAATACTGCTAGCGTGCCCTTGCTGGCGCGGGTTTCTGGCTTGAGTCAAACCGTCGCCAAATCAGTCGTGCGTTGGCGCGATGCCAACGGCGCTTTTGCTTGCCGCGCTGATCTGCTGAAAGTCACTGGCCTAGGCCCCAAGACATTCGAGCAAAGTGCAGGTTTTCTACGCCTTTATGCCAGCAGCAACCCGCTGGACATGACCGGCGTGCACCCCGAGACCTATGCAGTGGTTGAGCAAATCATGTTGTATACCGGCAAGCCAGTGAGCGAAATTATGGGTCGTGCTGAGGTATTAAAACCCCTTAAACCAGAACTTTTTGCGAATGAAAAGTTTGGCGTCATTACCATCAAAGACATCTTGGCCGAGTTGGAAAAGCCGGGCCGCGATCCACGGCCAGACTTCAAAGTCGCCCGCTTTAACGATGGCGTAGAAGACATACGCGACTTAAAAGAAGGCATGGAGCTTGAAGGCACGGTTAGCAATGTCGCCGCTTTTGGCGCTTTTATAGATTTAGGTGTGCATCAAGACGGGTTAGTCCACGTCAGCCAGCTAAGCCACAAGTTTGTGACCGATGCACGTGAGGTGGTCAAAACCGGCGACATCGTCAAGGTGCGGGTAACTGAGGTCGATGTGGCGCGTAAACGGATTGCTCTGTCTATGAAGCTAGGTGAAGCGCCTAGCCGCAGGGATGCGCCGCGTGATAACCGCTTTGAAGGCGCAAAACCGGGTTTTAATCAAAGCCAGCAAGGACGTAACAACCGTGCTGATTTGGGCCGTTCAGCGCCTACATCGACAGCGATGGAATCGGCGTTTAGCAAACTCGCCGCCTTGAAAAAATAATCTCAAGTCGCGCCTGTTGTGCCGCGTCAAGCATGCGGCACATTTCTGCTTCAGCGCATGATTTGTCAGGCGACATTTCACTATAAATTTTTATGACCGCTCACAAAATCGCCGCTAAGTTGCTCACCCCCGCTATGCAAGCGGTGATTAACAGCATGCTGCGCGCTCAGCGACCGCGGCTTAATTCATTGACCCCGGCGCAAGCCCGCGCAGCTTATGCCGCCGGTGCGCAGGTGCTTGAAATTCCCAAGGCAGTTTTAGCGCGGGTTTACGATTTCAGTATCCCAACGCGGGACGGTCATGCCATGGCTGCGCGGCTTTACTCACCGCATGCCGCAGGCAGTCCAATACTTCCCGCTCTGCTGTATTTTCATGGTGGCGGTTTTACTATTGGCAGTGTGGAGACGCATGATGTGCTGTGCCGAGAGCTCAGCTTATTGGCCGGCTGTGCGGTAGTCGCCGTCGATTACCGACTCGCACCTGAGCATCAGTTTCCAGTTGCCGCTAATGACGCTTGGGACAGTTTGCAATGGCTGGCGGTCAATGCAGCAAGCTTAGGTTTTGATGCCAGCCGGTTGGCAGTCGGCGGTGACAGCGCTGGTGGCACGCTGGCGGCAATCTGCGCGATATTGGCCAGAGGTGCTGGACTGGCGCTGCAATTGCAGCTGCTGTTTTATCCCGGCGTTACAGCCCATCAAGACACGCCTTCACATGAAAAATTTGCCTCAGGTTTTGTGCTGGATCAGGCGCAAATTAATTGGTTTTTTGATCTCTACATTCCCAATCGTGTTGAGCGCGATGACTGGCGTTTTGCGCCCCTGAATGCGCTCGATGTCGATGGCGTAGCACCGGCTTGGCTGGGCTTGGCTGAATGTGATCCGCTGGTCGATGAAGGCACTATGTACGGCGACAAACTGCGTGCGGCTGGTGTGAGGGTAGAGCTTGAAATTTATCGCGGTGTAACCCATGAATTTATCAAAATGGGCCGTGTAATTCCTGAGGCTAGGCAAGCGCATCAGCATGCGGCAGAGGCACTCAGGCAGGCGTTTGAAATTTGATGGCCTAGTTTTGCCAGTGCAAGTTGCACCGCGCTAAGGCTGGTTTACCGTGCAAGACATGGGTTTTTTCTTCCATCACCACATCCCAATTGCCAGCTTGTTGGCTAGATTGCACGCTCAGCAGTGTGCTGACGCGCGTGCCGTAGCCTTCAGTGCCGTGAGTGGCTTGCTCGATAAACGCACTGGAGAGGGCGAGTTCTAGCTCAGGACTCAAACCGGTGTTTGGCAACTCCTTTGTCGGCGCTGGTTTTCGGTCGGCTAACGCAGCCCACAGCTGGGCTTTCATTGGCTCATCTTCATGCGCTGTAGTCTCTAAATTGAGGCCGTGCTTAAGTGCTTTGTGCAGACTATTTTTTAAGGCGATGGTTTTTGGCCATGGCGTGTCTAAGGCCGCGTTTGATAGACCGTAAATACCGGGAGTGAGTGCTTGGGATGTCCAGCCGGTGTTGTTTTTTTCAGGCATTGCCAGCGTTTTACGATTGCTAATCCAGTGCCAGCTACTACTTTCAAAGTCGCCCACCAACAAGTTAAAACCGGCATAGGCGGCGCTGTTAGTCGCCGCCATGAATTCGTTTGCACTCATAGCGCCTTCAAGCCAGTCCATCACCAGGGCGCCGCGAGACAGCAAGCCATTTTTGGGTGCTAGCGCCTGCGGTTCGCGGACATTGGTTAATAAAGCCACGCGGCCTTTAGGTGTTAGACCAAACCAGCTACCACCAGCCCGCTGATCGCGTCCAGAGATCATGGTTTGCCCAGATTTGCTTTGCCATTGCGACAGGGGCAAAGCCGGTCGGTCAAAAAATTCATCTCGGTTACTGGCAATCACCAGCGGCCAGCGCTTTGACTGTCCTATGGCTATGGCGGCAAGACACATTAAAAGTCCTTTTGGGCGTGCAGATTAAAGGTCCTCAAGCAACTCGTAAGGCAGTGGCAACAAGCTCAGCGACTGGCCATTTGCGCTGCCTAGACGCAGCTGGCTGGTCAAGCCATCCGCTGCTGCTGAGGTTTGCATAGAGACGATGGCGTCAAAGCCTTCATCAGCTGACGGGCAAGCAGCCCAAGCCACCACAGTACCGCAAGCTTGCTCTGCGTCGTCTGGTTTGAATACCTCTTGCCCAACCACCAGTTCAGTTTGTCCATGGATTAAATAGGCACGGCGTTTGAGTGTGCCGCGAAACTGACTGCGGGCGATAATTTCTTGACCCGGGTAACAGCCTTTTTTGAAACTCACACCGCCTACTGATTCGTAGTTCAGCATTTGCGGGACGAAGGCTTCAAATACCGGTTGCGTAAGCGTAGCGACGCCGGCGTTCACTTCTAGCCAGTTCCAGACTGCCAGCGGCAAGTCGCCAAGATCTGGCATAGCGCTGCCAGATGGCGCGCACCAAAGCGCGCGCGCATGACCTTTGGCGGGATAAAGCCGCACCAAACTGGCTAAATCATGGTCTACCTTAGACCAAGGTAGGCCTTCACTCCCGGCCAAAACTTGCACGGCCTGACCCGCCACGCCCAGCAGCAGAAAATCTTCGCTGGCATCACTGAGTTTGGCTTTGGCCCGCATCACGAACATTGACAGGCGTTTGAGTGTCTGGGCAAGTAAGTCACGACTGCAAACAAGCAGTATCTCGGTTTGGCTGCGGCGAAAAATCACAAAGCTAGCCTGCATACGGCCTTTGGCGTTGCAAAATGCAGCCAGTCTTGAATCCGTCATGCCCATTAACATCACGTCTTGGGTGAGTTGGCCTTGCAAAAACTTGGCGCCTTCTTCACCTTCGACGCGAATCACGCCAAGATGCTTTAAAGCTGTTGTGCCGGAAAATTGTGGGGGAAAGTTAAGACTATCCAGCGTCGTTTTAGCGGCAATGTCTGATGAAGATGTATGCATAGAGTGAATTATCATAGCCATGGTCTCGCCTGTCGCGATGCCTTTAAGGTAACTGGAAAGGTAACCGGGTTTTGTTCCGCATTCTTAAACGACTGTTTACATTTTTTTTACTCTTGGCTCTACTTACGGGTGCCGCATCGCTATGGTGGTTAAACCAGCCTATGCCGCTCAAGTTACCTGCTGGAAGTCAATCCCTTGATCTTGAAATTGAACCCGGTACCCGCGCCAATGCTGCGGCTTCGGCGGTTGTTACGAGTGGTGCTGATGTCTCAGCTCTTTTGCTGCGCAGCTGGTTTCGCCTCTCCGGCGATGCTAGGCAAATAAAGGCGGGTAGCTACGAAATTGCTCAGGGCACAACACCGCGCAGGCTGCTGCGCATGTTGGTAAACGGTGAGGAAAGCCTGCAAAATATTACCTTGGTCGAAGGTTGGAATTTCACCCAGTTACGCGCTGCGCTGTTAAAGGCCGAGTCGCTCAAGCCCCATTCACAAAACTTGAGTCAAGAAGCCATTATGGAAAAAATTGGCCGACCGGGTGTATTTCCAGAAGGTCGTTTTTTCCCGGATACCTATAGCTATGCAAAAGGCTCTAGCGACATTGCATTGCTAAAACGTGCCGCTCAAGCCATGGATAAGCGCGCTGCGGCCGCATGGGCTTTGCGCAAACCGGATACACCGCTTAAAAGCGTTGACCAGTTGATAGTGCTAGCCAGCATTGTTGAGAAGGAAACCGGCAAACCGAGTGACCGTGCAGAAATCGCAGGCGTCTTCACCAACCGGCTGCGCATTGGCATGCTGCTGCAAACCGACCCCACGGTCATTTACGGTTTAGGCACTACCTTTGATGGGAATTTACGCAAACATCATCTGCAAACCGACAACCCTTACAACACTTATACCCGTGGTGGTCTACCGCCTACGCCAATTGCGATGCCGGGTCGAGCTTCTTTATTGGCGGCGGCACAACCTGCCCAGACCAAGGCCATCTATTTTGTCGCGCGAGGAGACGGCAGCAGCCAGTTCAGTGCAAACCTCGAAGAGCACAACCGTGCAGTTAACAAATTCATCAGGGGTCAATAAAGTAATGCAAGGCCTTTTCATCAGCTTTGAGGGAATCGACGGCGCTGGAAAATCCAGCCACATCGAGGCACTGGCGCAAGCGTTTAAAGCCAGCGGCCGTAATGTGACCCTGAGCCGCGAGCCGGGCGGCACGCCATTAGCCGAAAAAATTCGTGCGATGGTGCTGAACGACAACATGGATCCGCTGACCGAGGCGCTGCTGATGTTTGCGGCCAGACGTGACCATGTGTTGACTGTCATAGTGCCGGCCTTAGCGCGCGGTGACGTCTTGCTGTGTGATCGTTTCACTGACTCTAGTTTTGCCTATCAAGGCGGCGGTCGTGGATTTGATACGGCTGTTTTATCAACCTTGGAGCAGTGGGTGCAAGGTGAGCAAAGTGATTCGTCTGGCCTGTTGCAACCCGATTTAACCGTCTGGTTTGATCTGGCGCCTGAGCAAGCGGCTCAACGCCTGCTAGCCTCACGTACGCCGGATAATTTTGAATCCCAGTCGCTAGAGTTTTTTACCCGCGTCGCTCAGGCCTACGAGAAGCGCTTGATACAAGACCCACAACGTTTCGCCCGTATCAATGCAGATCAAGTACGCGAAGCGGTTTGGACGGATGTGAAAGCAGTCTTTGTCGCCAAACGGTGGTTGTCATGAATCAGCGCACTTTGGCGCCTTGGCTGCAAACGCAGCTCACGAGTTTGCTCAGTCAACGCGGTCATGCGTGGCTACTCAGTGGTCCATCTGGTCTGGGTCAGTTTGATTTGGCGCTGGCATTGGCACGCGCTCATCTGTGTGAGAAAGCTACGCCGCAAGGCGCTTGCGGGGTTTGCGCCAGCTGCCACGCGGTTGATGTGCACACGCATGCAGATTTATGCATGCTCATGCCCGAGGCTTTGTCCCTAGAGCTGGGTTGGCCACTGGATGAAAAAACCCAGAGCGATCTAGACAGCAAGAAACGTAAACCGAGCAAAGAAATTAAAGTCGATGCAGCGCGTGAAGCGGTCAGTTTTACGCAGTACACGCGGTCCCGCGGTGCGACCAAAGTGGTGTTGGTTTTTCCTTCTGAACGCATGAATGGCATCACCGCCAACACCTTGCTGAAAACCCTAGAAGAGCCGCCAGGCGCAGTGCAATTTATTTTGGCGACAGAAGCGGCGCATCAATTACTGCCGACGATTCGCAGCCGTTGCCAGACTCACACCATGCTGTGGCCAGATACCGCGCAAGGCTTGGCTTGGTTGGCCGAAATCAGTCTGGCTCAGCGCGGTGATGATGGTCCTGCGAACAAAAAAGCCGGCAAACTACCCACACAAGACGATTTGCAAACCTTGCTGGCTGCCGCCGGTGGTAGGCCTGCCGACGCGCTGGCTTGGGTGCTCAGTGGTCAGGCAGAGCAAATCGCTCAAGGCTGGCAGGCACTGCCCAAAGCCATGGCCAAGGGAGACGTATCAGCGCTGTCAGATTTATTACCGTCTCAAGCCGTCGATGCACTACAAAAACTTTGTCATGATGTGTGGGCAGTCAGAAGCGGTTCAGAGCCGAGGTTTTTCCGTCGACAAGACTTGCCGCCTTCAGATAAAACCGGTCTTACCAGTCACTACGCCTTGTCCGCTTGGGCGCGAGAGTTGTCTACAACTGCGCGCACCGTGGAGCACCCTTACAACGCCGGGCTGATGCTGGAGTATTTGGCGAGTCGAGCCAAACTCGCACTCGCAGCCTCCTAAGCGCAAGCTGGAAAACCTTATTCATTTGCAGATTTTGAGCACCTGTTGCGGCTGGGCAAATCTACAACTGAAAGGCTACCCATCGCACCATGGCTTCGAGCAACTCACGCGGTAAACGCGGCGGGTGAGGGCGGTAAATTCTTGCGTCTGTGCGCTGCAAATCTATCCAAGCTTCGAAGTCTCTGACCACGCTTTCGTCGTTGAACGCCACCATGATTTCGTAGTTTAAAAACAGACTACGGCTATCCAGATTGGCCGATCCAGCTAATGCTAATTTGTCATCAATAACAATAGCTTTTGCATGCACCATATGCGGACTGAGCCAGATATTGGCACCCGCTGCTGCTAGCTCACGAAAGGCATAAAGCCTGGCGATGTCGGCCAGCCTGTGATTCGATTGGCGCGGCAACAGCAAGTCAACTCTAACGCCGCGCCTAGCCGCTAGAGCTAAACCCATGAGTAACGGCGGATCCGGCACAAAGTAGGGACTGACGGCCAGGATGCGGTGGCGTGCGGTAAAGCAGCTTGATACCAGCAAGGTGTAGATAGTGTCGTCTGACTGGTCTGGCCCGCTAGGCACTAGACGGCCGCGATGTTGATCGCGACTGACCGGCAGAATGCTTGCAAGGGCTGCGCGCTGGATTGGTTTTTGGCGCGTTGCAAAAGCCCAGTCCAAATCAAAACGCTGCTGTGCTTGGGCTGCCAATGCGCCTTGCAAGTCAAAGCTCAGGTCTATCCAAGGTTTTGCTTGCTTGGACGAAGTGGGGTCGCCAACAAAATATTGAGCCGCGATATTGCGCCCGCCGCACCACAGCCAATGGTTATCAACCACCACTAACTTGCGGTGATTGCGCAAGTTCATACGGCCTTTGAGCGCAGATTTATAGGGCGAGACGAATAGCTCTACCTTCACACCGGCTTTTTTGAGCGCTTTGATGTCGGGCCATCCGCCCATGTAAACGCCAACGCCGTCTAACAGCAGTCTTATCTTCAAGCCTTGCTTAGCGCGAGTTATTAAAAGCTGTGCAATTTCGTCACCCAGCACATCGCGGCCAAAAATAAAGGTCGATAAGTCTAGGCTTTGCTTGGCCTGCGCAATCATGGCGCGCAGAACGTTCAAGGATTGTTGCCCGTCCGCATGAATCGACATGTGCTCAAAAGTTGCCAGCGAGGGAAGCCCAAGTGCGGCTGGCAAATGTTCATCAATTTCAGACCCGTCATCGCGCTTTTCAACGTAGTTGTCCAGCATTAACGCTCTGGGGATGATTGAGCGTTTAACGTGTTTACGTTTACTCAGCATCAGGTAGATCGGCAAGGCGAGATAAGGAATTAACACCAACGCGATTAGCCAAGCGATAGCCGCTGATGGGTGGCGGCGCTGATTGAGCGTGTGTGAGCCGACGGCATAAATGGTCAAGCCGGTTGCGACAACAACGCCATGCAGTGTGATCCAGTCTCCGGACAAAATGTGAGTCATCAAATTCGGTTTAATCCATTCTTAAGTTTATTGAGTCCACTTTAGGCAGACCGGTGTTTGAGATTTAAATCTAAGCTGGTCTAGTTTGATTGCTCAAGCTAACGACGTAAATAGGACATTAGCCCGTCTTTTAAGTTGCACTATTCGGCACGACTTGCAATGTCTTTTTAAATTGAGGGGCTGTCAAAATTGAATTGCTTTTACCGGCAGTCTTTAAAACCAAGGCTTTATGCGTGCTGCGGTAATGAAAACTATTATTTAAACCGTGCTGCGTTGAGTTTTCTAACCCTAGATGCGTTGAGCGGGACCGGTTTTGTGTTGGGTAATTGCACTTTTTCATTCTTATTTATTTGTTCTTTTAATTCAGCACGCAGTTGCTCAACTTTCTTGTCAAGTTCAGTATTAATGAGCAGTACAGCGTGAGACTGCTTTTGAACCTCGTCGAATTTTTGGCGTTGCAACTCTGATTGAACGCTTGAATCGCTACGTGTTTGCGCTAGCTCTTTTTGCAGCCTTGCGCCTGCCAAGCGTTCTCGGTCTATATCTAACAGGACTCGGCGCATGTCTGCTGCGCTGTTTTCTTGGGCTACCATGCTGGCTCGGCGCTGCTGTTCTAGCTCTGCCTGCCAACTTTGTTGATTGAGTTTGTGTGACTCCTGCAACTCTCTGCGCTGTTCAATCCCTGCAGTAATCTGTGCTTGAAGGGCACTGGATTCGCCTTGAGTTCTGGCTAGCGCTGACTTTAAGTCGACTAGATTTTCTGCAAGCGACTGCAACTGGCTTTGCGCAGCATTCAAGCGCTTTTCTGTTATTGCCGCTAAATCTTCGGCTTGCGATGCCTTTGCTTGAGCTTGCAAGCTAGCCGCCGACGCATCATCTCGCAACTGTTGATAACCCCGCTCAGACACGCTTTGAGCCTGCTGCCAAAGCGCACCCACCATTTCCCCAGCGGCGTCTTGTAACGATTGCGGCAGGTCTGGATGCTCGATTCGAATACGGCTTTTATCCCTGAGATTTTCCCAGAACCGATTTAAGGCTTCAGCTGGCGCACTCATGCTGCCTTTTTTGACAAGCTGATAGAGCTTATTTGCCGTGGGCGTTATGCCATATCGAAAAAACAAAAGCACGCAGACCTCGCGGTACAAGTCCTGAGTTTCGGGATGTTTAGACCTCAATCCATCAATTTCAGGCTGTAAATGGTGATCTGAGATGGGTAACTGTTCCATAAAGAGGTTTCTTTTGTCTAAAATTTAATAATACAACATATTATGTTGTATTTCATAATATGTTAGTTAATCTTTGGACATAATCAATCTAATGTCCAAAGATTTAACTAATCACTCCTTATCTGTTCTCCAATCTGCCAATCTCATCGTGCCCTTGGATAAATTACTGATACCGGTCTCAATAGACGGAAGTTTGGGTAGAAATCGGGCCACGCTGCGCTCTCAATTGACGGCAAATGATGACCGTTCAGCCGTTCTTGCTTGGTTGGCTCGTTACGCTGATTCACCGGCCACGCTAGCGAGTTACCGAAAAGAGTCAGAACGTCTGATGTTGTGGTCTACGCTTCAAAGAGGCTTAGCGCTCTCAGACCTCACCCACGAAGATCTGTTGCTATATCAACGCTTTCTTACCGACCCACAGCCGGCCGAGCGCTGGGTTATGGCGGCTGGACAAAAACAGGGCAGGGCATCTTCATCATGGCGGCCATTTGCAGGGCCGCTCGGGCCATCAAGTCAACGCCAAGCTTTGTCCATCCTCAATGCGATGTTTTCTTGGCTGGTAGAAGCCGGTTACTTGGCGGGTAATCCATTGGCTTTAAGCCGGCGCAAACGCAAGTTGAATTCGCCTAGGGTTATCCGCTTTTTGCCTATGGAGTACTGGGAAGTGGTTAAAAACAGCATCGAGTCGATGCCAAGAAACAGCTTGCGCGAGCAGCACCAAGCGGCGCGTTGTCGTTGGCTATTTTCTTTGCTTTATATTGGCGGTTTACGCGTCTCTGAGGTCTGCGATGCGACTATGGGCTCTTTGTTTAGCCGTCGCGGTATGGATTTACAAGAGCGCTGGTGGCTAGAGGTCACCGGTAAAGGGGATAAGACACGGCTTGTTCCCGCCACTAGCGAGCTAATGGCTGAACTTGCTCGTTACCGCCAAGCTAATGGACTGAGTGCGAGACCAACGGCGGGCGATGATTCGCCGCTGCTAAGGCCATTGATTGACACGGGCAAAGGCATGGCTCGCAGCGCGATTCACGAGATAGTCAAAGCGGTGTTCAGGCAAAGCGCCGCCGATTTACGTTTGCGCGGTCCAGACTTTGAAGCGGCTGCCGCACATTTAGAGCAGGCTTCTACTCATTGGATGCGCCATACCGCTGGCAGCCATTTAAGTGACAAAGCCGACCTCAAAGTGGTGCGCGACAATCTGGGCCACGCCAACATCAGCACCACCAGCATCTACCTGCATTCAGAGGACGATGCTAGGCATGACGCTACCTCTGCTGTGCACAGTGTGGGATGGACACGCGCTTAAGCAATCTACTTAAGCAATGCGCTTGAGCTAGGTTTTTGCCAGCATTTCTCGGATTAACCAACTACCGGCGCGTCCTAGTTTTTGTTGCCGACACCAGACCGCATCTATAGGTACGCGCTGAGGCCAGCCGCGTGCGTCTATCTCATGCAAGCTTGTAGACGCAAACCTAGCCACCATCCAACGCGGAATCGCCGCCCAGCCAAAACCTTGCAAGGCCATTTCCATCAACATCATGTAGCTAGGCGCTGACCAAGCGCGGTGCAGAGAAGGCAGGGAGCTGATCATGCTGTCTCTATCGGTTTGCAGCCGTAATTCACGGTAGTTACCCAACATCTCATGGGTTACTGCTTTGACGCTCACTAATTCATGAGTTTTCGCAACAAAAAGCGCTATTTCAGATTCGTCTGCGATTCTTGACCAGCCGATGTCGGGTGGATAGGCGTTTTGAGCCGAAACCACGCCAATCTGTGCACGCCCTGTCTGCACAAGCGATACCAGGTCGCCATTCTCGGCAATCAGGCATTCAAATTTAATATCCGGAAATGCTTTTTCAAAAGCGATCAAGACTTCGCCAAAGCGGTTGGACTGGTAACTGTCTGTCCAGACCACACTGAGTCTGGCTTCCAGACCCGCACCAAGCTCGGCTGCTGCGCGCTCCATCAGATCGCTAGCCGCGAGAATGCCTTGGGCTTTTTCCAACATTAATTGGCCATGGACGGTGAGGGTGGGTTTGCGGCTACGCCGGTCAAACAAACTCAGACCCAGATCAATTTCAAGATTTGCAATTGCACTGCTAATGCTGGATTGGCTTTTACCTAGTTTGCGAGCGGCAGCAGAAAACGAGCCCAAAGCAGCAGCTTCAGAGAAGGCTGTCAAAGCTTCTGGTGAATAAAGCACAGGTAAACCCTTTAACTATCGATTTTTTAGATGGTTATTGATTTTAACTAATGAAAAAATGCGATAAAAATGCATTTGTTATTAAATTTATTGAAAGCTCAATTGTGATTCTTCAGAAGTCAGTCAAAGAGCGCTTTTTTCAGGCTCTGGGTTTTGAAGCATTGGCCCTTGCTATCTGCGCTCCATTAGGCGCTTGGTTACTTGATTACTCACTTGCCCATATGGGCTTACTCACGTTAATGGTGTCCTTGGTTGCGATGTTTTGGAATATGGTTTTCAACGCCTTGTTTGATAAATCGCAGCAAAAACTAGGTTTTAAGCGCACAATAGGCGCACGCGTTGTTCACGCGATGTTGTTCGAAGCTGGTTTAGTCGCTATGGTTGTGCCACTTGCTGCTTGGTGGCTGAACATTAGTTTTTGGGAAGCTTTCATTCTGGACATTGCAATAGTCTTGTTTTTCTTGCCGTACACCTTTTGCTTTAATTGGGTTTACGACTTTGTCCGTGCTAAAACTATGGTGAACCGTGTAGCTGTGTAGCTGTGTAGCTGTGTAGCTGTGTAGCTGTGTAGCTGTGTAGCTGTGTAGCTGTGTAGCTGTGTAGCTGTGTAGCTTTGTGGCTGTATAGCTGTATAGCTGTATAGCTTTGTGGCTGCGTTGCTGTGTAGCTGTATAGCTTTGTGGCTGCGTTGCTGCGTTGCTGAAATTTGAATATGTTGGTTAGATGTTTTGTTTATTTCGTCAAATGCTTTTGCCAGAAAAATAATGATCATATTCAAACCTTGACGTTCACATCCAAACCTAAAGTGCCTTCAAATTTCTTAGCTAAATCAACTGAATATGCTCATAAGTTGATTCGAATACGAAAGCAGGCGGATAAGTCTTAGTTTTAAGTCCAACTCAAAGAGTGCTGAATTTCTCTTAAAGAGTTGGGTTTTTTATCATTCTAAGGACTTTTATACCTGTTTGACTTAACATAATATACATCGTGGAATGTTCTGAAATAAAGTGTTAAATCGACTCTAAAAACAGCGAATCCTGACCTCTTTGAGTCGATTTAAACGGGAAATTAAGTCTCAAAATGAATACTCACCAGCTTCCAGCTGGTTTGACAAAATCTGTCTGCTTTTTTAGCGCGCTCAGCAAACTGATTGCGTCTGGACGCACACCCGTTTGAGCAAACTGCAAAGCCGTCAACCCCTGCATGTTTTTAAGTGAGGCATCTGCACCTTGGTCGAGTAAAAGTTTGACCGACTCGATTGATCCGTACCGACTGGCCATCATCAAGGGCGTGGTGCCGTTTGGCGAAGCTGCATCAATATACGCGTGGTTTTCGAGTAAAAAACTTATTACGTCTAAATGTCCCTTGCTCGCCGCGTAATGCAGTGCGGTCCAGCCGGTCTTATTAATGTCAGCATCTTTAGCAACCATAATGCGGACGAGTTTTAAGTCACCAGTAAGCGACGCAATCATCAAAGCACTTTCGCCAGCGGAATTGAGTAAATTGAGCTTGATCTGAGCTGAGTTAATTAACACGGCAGCTACTTTTAACGACGGCTCGCGCAGCGCTATGACTATTGGCAATTGACCTAATGGGTCAGGTGTATTGGGATCAAAACCTAGTTGCAACAGATTTTCAATTCGTTGGACATCGTCATATTTGACTGCTTTGAAAAAATCTTCGTAAAACCCAGCATGTACAGAAAAAGAAATCAAAAATGCATATGAAACAATTGTCTTTACAATTATCTTCATGTGCTTTGTAAGATTAATTTTCATGCCTTAACGCCCGTAAACAAGGTTTCGAAGTTATGGCTGGTGCTGTGCGCAATGCTTTCCACAGACTGTTGTTTTATCTCGGCGATGAGCTTGGCAACATAAGGCACGTAAGAGGGATTGTTAGTCTTACCGCGAAACGGCACAGGTGCTAGATAAGGACTGTCGGTCTCTATAAGCATTCTGTCCAGAGGAACAAATCGAGCTACTTCGCGCAGATCAGCAGCCGTTTTAAAGGTCAAAATACCAGAAAAGGAGATGTAAAACCCAAGATCAAGGGCCGCACGTGCAACGGCTTGGCTCTCGGTAAAACAATGAAAAACACCACCTGCGCGATTCGCAGTGTCGGCGCCCTCGCCCTCCTCGCGCAAAATGGCTAGCGTGTCATCTGAAGCATTGCGCGTATGAATCACCAAGGGCTTGGCAACTTGTCGGGCGGCCCGAATGTGGACTCTAAAGCGCTCGCGTTGCCATTCCATGTCGGCAATGCTGCGCTCGCCAAGCCGAAAATAATCCAATCCTGTCTCACCAATAGCAACGACTTTGGCTAAGGCTGAGCGGCTGACTAAGTCGGCCACAGAGGGTTCTGTTACGCCCTCGTTATCTGGGTGTACGCCTACGCTAGACCAAAAATTATCGTACTCAACCGCTAATGAATGCACGTCCTCGAACTCTTCTAAGGTCGTGCAAATGCACAGTGCACGCTCAACTTGGGCGTCACGCATCGCTTGACGTATTTGCGGCATTTGTGCCTTGAGTTCGGGATAGCTCAAATGGCAGTGGGAGTCGGTAAACATGAAGTCCTGTTTGAAAAAGTTGAGGTATTTGTTGCTGTTAGCTTGTGCTGGCGGCGTGTGAGTCAAACACGGGGCGGAAAGCTAGATATAGACAGACTGTTGAAAGTTAGCATTGTCCGCCCTACTTTCACGCTTCGCTTGGGCAGGATTTATATGGTTTGAGTGGATCTGTCCGACGCCAAGTGGGCACCCAAAATTTCTTCAATTCGTAGCTTTAGTAGGCGGGATTTTTCATCATCGGGAAAGCGCACGCCCACGCCTTGGGTTCTGTGGCCAGCCGCTTTTGCAGGTGTGACCCAGGCGACCTTACCAGCAACCGGATAACGTTGGGTATCTTCGGGCAAAGTCAAAAGTACGTAGACGTCTGCGCCGAGCTGGTACTCACGTGTCGTTGGAATGAAAACGCCACCTTCTTTAAACAGTGGAATATAAGCCGCATAAAGCGCTGCTTTTTCCTTAATCGCGAGTTGTACGACGCTGGGCCGGGCTGCTGAGGCGGGTACTGACGTTTGATTCATCCGGCCAGTTTAAAGGTTTGTCGACAACATCGCTTGGAAAAATCACTCTGTATGGGGGCGGGGTTTTTTGACATATGCTCAATCTATGTACCTACCCCCTCAGTTCAAAGGTCAGGATGCGCAAGCCGCTCTTTTGATCCAGCAATACCCATTTGCCAGCTTAATTAGCTCGGACAACGATGGTTTGCCGTTTGTGACGCATTTACCGCTGCATTTAGAGCTGCGTGACGACTCGTTTGTATTGCTCGGTCACGTCGCAAAGGCCAATCTGCATTGGCGACATCTGCAAGCTAGACCGCAAGCCGTCGTGACGTTTCTCGGCCCCCACGCGTATATGTCGCCCAAGGTATATCCGGACTTGGTGCATGTGCCAACTTGGAACTATTTGGCGGTGCACTGCAGCGTCAGTGCCAGTTTGATTCATGATGCGCCAGCCAAAGACGACTTGCTGAAAAAACTGATTGCGGACAACGAACCCGGCTTTGCAGCTCAATGGCAGGGTATGACGCAAGACTATGCTGAAAAAATGCTCTCTGGTATTGTTGCTTTTGAACTAAAAGTGACTGGCTTGCAATGCAAAATAAAGCTCAATCAACACAGACCTGAAGCTTTTGAGGCTATGCACGCTGTTTATGCCAAAGGCAGTGATGACGAACGTGCCTTGGCGCTGTGGATGGATAAAGTGCGTCAATAAAAATCATTTTTGATAGCTATTTTCTGGAGTTGCTATGCGGTCGATTTTTTCGCTACTGGCTTTGTTAGTCACGCTGGCTTTAGTCTTTTTACTGGTTAAAAAACAATTGCTTATTGAACCTTTATCTCTGCCATTACCCACATCACCGCAATCTACGCCGGCTTTTAACCCTAGGCAGACGGCGTCTTCACCCACGAATACAAACCCACCTTCAGAGCTGCTACAGCAGCAGTACAAGCAAGCGATTGATGCTGCTATTCAGGTGAGGCCAATGCCTGCCGATTCTCCGTAAACCAAAGCTTCAAAGACCCAAGTCTGTGCCACATGTCTGATGCCTTTTTTATGCAGCAAGCCTTAAGTCTTGCTGCCCAAGCTGCTCTCTTAGGTGAGGTGCCGGTAGCCGCGCTAGTGGTGCACAAAGGCAAGATAATTGCCAGCGCTAGCAACGCGCCGATTAGTGCGCATGACCCGACGGCCCATGCAGAAATTCTCGCGCTTCGCGCTGCAGCCAGCTTAATGGGTAATTACCGTCTAGATGAATGCGAGCTCTACGTCACCTTAGAGCCTTGTGCGATGTGTAGCGGCGCAATGCTCCATGCCCGGCTAAAGCGCGTAGTCTTTGGCGCGCCAGAGCCTAAAACCGGTGCGGCCGGCTCGGTTCTGAACTTGTTTACTCAGCCTCAGCTCAACCATCAGACGGCGCTTTTAGGTGGTGTGTTGGCGGATCAAAGCGTAGCCTTGATGCAGAATTTTTTCCGTCAGCGCCGCAGCGAAAAACGCTTGTTGGCGTTGGTTAATCATCCCCTGCGTGAGGACGCACTGCGAACGCCAGACTCAGCTTTTGAAAATCTGCCCGACTACCCTTGGCTGCCGCATTACATCAGCGACATGCCGTCGCTCGCGGGCCTACGCATGCACTATCTCGATGAAGGCCCGAAACACCGAGACGATTCGGCATTAACCTATTTATGCCTGCACGGAAACCCGGCTTGGAGTTATCTCTACCGCAAAATGCTGCCGACCTGGCTAGCCGCAGGCCAACGCATAGTCGCGCCCGACTTAATTGGCTTTGGCAAAAGTGATAAACCCAAAAAAGACAGCCATCACAGCTTTAGCCAGCAACGCCAATCTTTAATTGAACTGGTCGAGCGCTTAGACCTGACAAATGTGGTGTTGGTAGTGCAAGGCTGGGGCGGTATGCTGGGCTTGACTTTACCCATGGCAGCGCCTGAGCGTTATCGCGGCCTGCTGGTGATGAATACTTATTTAGCTTGCGGTGATCAACCTTTGCCAGCCGGTCTTTTAGCTTGGCGTGATATGTGTAGAAAAAATTCTAACTTTGATGTCGCAGAGCTGTTTGCGCGCGCCGAACCATTGATGAGCGGCGCCGAACGCATGGCATATGCCGCAGCCTTTCCGGATCGTGGTCATCGTGCTGCGCTGCGCGCATTTCCCGCACTAGTGCCCTCATCTTTGTATTCAGACGGCGCAACCGTCTCACGCCAAGCCCGTGAATTTTGGCGCGAGCAATGGACGGGTCAAGTCCTAATGGCTATTGGTGAACAGGACCCAGTGTTTGGGACATCGGTGATGGCACAACTCAGGCAAGACTTGCGTGGTTGCGATCAACCCATGCTGCTGCCCTATGCTGGACATTTCGTGCCAGAAGACGGTGAGCCATTAGCCCACGCCGCATTGAAATTTTTTCAGCCGCCTAGGCAATGAGATACTTGGCACCGTGAAAAAACATATCTACATCTACTCACCCTCCAGCGCCGTGCGCGATAAAGCTGGCTTTAAACGCGGCATTAAGCGCTTACAGGCCATGGGCCATGAAGTCGAGATCGACGCTGCGGCGCTCAGCAGTCACCAGCGATTTGCTGGCGACGATCAAACGCGTCTTGCAGCTATACACCGCGCTGCCGCTAGTGGCGCTGACATGGCATTGATCTCACGCGGCGGCTACGGTATTAGCCGCCTGCTTCCAGACATCAATTACAAATTAGTTGCGAAAGCAATCTCTAGTGGCACCCAGTTTGTAGGTCTGAGCGACTTCACTGCATTTCAGCTCGCTTTGCTGGCTAAGACCGGCGCTAAAAGCTGGGCCGGCCCAACGCTGGGCGCTGACTTCGGTACGGTCGATGAACCCGACGACATCACGCAAGCTTGCTTTGAAGACTTGATTAGCGGACAAGGCGAAGGCTGCGGTTGGCAATTACCCAAGCCAGCTAAGCCAGCACACGCAGCGCTGGACACCGATGCAAAGCCACTTACAGACAAGCCCTACACCATCAAAGACGCAACCCTTTGGGGCGGCAATTTGGCTATGTTCACATCCCTTGTCGGCACGCCTTATATGCCAGCCATTAAAGGTGGTATTTTATTTTTAGAGGATGTGGGTGAGCACCCATACCGTATCGAGCGCATGCTTACCCAGCTTCTTTACGCCGGGATTTTGGGTCAACAAAAAGCCATCGTGTTGGCCCAGTTCAGCGACTACAAACTCGTGCCGCATGACAAGGGTTTTAAGTTTGCGTCGGTTGTGAGTTGGCTACAAGAAAAAGTGAAAGCCAAAGTGCTGACTGGCCTGCCATTTGGCCATGTTCAAACCAAGGTGTTGTTGCCAGTTGGCGCAAACGTCACGCTAGCGGTTGAAGGCCGTGACGCATTTATTCTTTGGGGCCACCAGCACTAAAACGATGAAGTGTTTCTGCCCCAACAGACGCTTCAATCGAATCACACCAATCTGACTAAGTTTTTTTCTGCGATACCTACATTGGATATAACCATGACAAGCAATAGCCGCACACAACACTACTCTGACCATTACATCAATGGCCAATGGGTTAAGGCCAAGTCAGAGCAGACTCTGCCAGTTTTCGACTCCAGCACAGAAGAGTTAATGGCCAGCGTGCCGTCTGGTACGAAAGCGGAAGCTGAATCTGCAGTACTGGCAGCACGAGCCGCTTTTGCGTCGTGGTCCGCCTTGCCAGTTGAGAGTCGCGCTGCTTATCTGGACAAAATTGTCGCCGGTATTAAGGAAAGAGCGGATGACTTGTCATTAGTGATAGCCCGCGAAGTGGGCATGCCGCTCAAACTCACACGCATGGTGCAAGTGGGTGGGCCAACATGGCATTGGGGAAATTTTGCCAAAGTCGCAAGACAGTTTGAGTGGGAAGAAAAAGTCGGCAACTCTTTAGTGGTACGCGAAGCCATTGGTGTGGTGGGCTGCATTACACCGTGGAATTTTCCACTAAGCCAAATCACATTAAAAATAGCACCAGCACTGGTTGCGGGCTGTACCGTGGTGCTAAAACCCAGCGAGATTGCACCCGTTAATGCTTTGATTTTGGCGGAAATTATTCACGCTGCAGGTCTTCCGCCAGGTGTGTTTAATTTGGTTAACGGCACAGGTCCAGAAGTCGGTGAAGTACTGGCTACTCATCCTGAAGTTGATATGGTGAGCTTCACCGGTTCTACCCGTGCAGGCAAGCGGGTCAGTGCTCTGGCAAGTGAATCTGTTAAGCGAGTGGCATTGGAGTTAGGTGGCAAGTCTGCCAGCGTGATACTCGATGATGCAAATTTCGAAGCCGCGGTAAAAGGCACGATCGCTGCCTGCATGCTCAACAGCGGTCAAACCTGCTCTGCCCACACCCGCATGCTGGTGCCAGCTAGCCGCTATGAAGAAGTGAAAAAAATCGCCCAAACAGTCATTGCAAAATATACTGTCGGCCCGAGTTTGGATGAAAACACTAGAATAGGACCGCTGGTTAGCAGCGCGCAACGTGACCGCGTGTTGGCATTTATTAAAACTGGAATAACTGAAGGTGCTGAAGTGATTGCCGGTGGTGCGTCAACGCCAGTTTTTGATACTGGCTACTACGTTCAGCCAACAATTTTGGGTATTAAAGCCAGTGATACATTGGCACAAGACGAAATCTTTGGCCCGGTACTGGTTGTGATTTGCTATGAGGGCGAAGACCAAGCCGTAGCGATTGCCAACGACAGTATTTACGGTTTGGGTGGTGCTGTTTGGGCCGGTAGCGACGAGCGTGCGATTGCGCTAGCGCGTCGAATTAAAACCGGACAGATCGATATTAATGGTGGTGCTTTTAATGCTAAAGCGCCATTCGGTGGCTATAAGCAATCCGGTAACGGGCGTGAAAATGGGACTTATGGATTCGAAGAATTTCTTGAATTTAAGTCTTTGCAACTTAAGGCCTAAAGGGGATTGACTTTGCGCTGCGGGCTATGAGTAATCATGGCTCGTTGTCTTAGTGCACTAAGAATTTGCGCAACTAGATATTTAATAAGAGAAATTATTCAGTCTGAAAAATTACTAAAAGTTAAAATCTAAACGAGTAATTTTTTAGAAAATATTTTTTTTAAATTTTGTGCGCCATAAAGTATTTTTAAGAAAATAGTGAATGGCGTTCCAAGTAAAGCGACTATTTTTTACCCAGTATTACTGACGGTAAGAGAAATTTAAAAAGGTCGCGATCGTTATTAAGTAACATTTGTTTATTACTCCGACTGGATTTTCCGCGTTAACAACAAAATCCAATCGCAGTAATTAACCTGTCAAAAAACTCGCCCAAGAAACCGCTTGCAAATTATTCCCACTCGATCGTCGCTGGCGGCTTGCTGCTCACGTCGTAAGTCACTCGGTTAATACCGCGCACTTCGTTGATGATTCTGCTGGAAACTTTTTTCAGTAATGCATACGGCAACTCAGCCCAATCAGCTGTCATAAAGTCACTGGTTTGAACCGCACGCAGCGCAACTACGTAATCGTAAGTTCTGCCGTCGCCCATCACACCAACACTTTTAACTGGCAAGAATACGGCAAAGGCTTGACTGGTTAACTCATACCAAGTTTTGCCAGTCTCTGCATCTTTAAAGTTATGCAGTTCTGCGATAAAAATGGCATCTGCTTGGCGCAGTAAATCCGTGTATTCTTTTTTCACTTCACCCAAAATACGAACGCCCAGTCCCGGACCTGGGAACGGATGACGGTAAACCATGTCGTGCGGTAAGCCTAGGGCTTCGCCTAGTTCGCGCACTTCGTCTTTGAATAATTCACGCAGTGGCTCTAGCAATTTAAGCCCTAATTGCTCGGGTAAGCCGCCTACATTGTGGTGGCTCTTAATCGTCACCGCTTTTTTACCTTTACCGCCGCCGGACTCAATTACATCGGGGTAAATTGTGCCTTGTGCCAGCCATTTCGCGCCGTTTTTGCTCGCGCCTGAAGCGGTTAGTTTGCCGGCTTCAGATTTAAAAACTTCAACAAATTCACGGCCTATGATTTTGCGCTTGGCTTCAGGATCGCTGACACCGGCAAGGTGGCCTAGGAACTGGTCAGCTGCATCAACACGAATCACCTTGGCGTGTAACTTGCCGACAAACATGTCCATCACCATATCGCCTTCATTCAGACGAAGCAGGCCATGGTCAACAAAAACGCAGGTCAGTTGATCGCCAATAGCGCGATGAATAAGTGCTGCTGCGACGGACGAATCAACGCCACCGGATAGACCTAAAATCACTTCTTCTGTGCCCACTTGCGCTTGGATTTTTGCCACTGCTTCGGCGATGTAGTCGCCCATTACCCAATCTTGGCGTGTGCCGCAAATACCCAAAACAAAGCGTTCGATAATCGCTGTGCCCTGTTTGGTGTGCGTGACTTCTGGGTGAAACTGTAAGGCGTAAAAACCACGCGCTTCGTCGGCCATGCCGGCAATCGGGCAGCTCTCTGTGCTGGCCATTAATTTAAAACCTGGCGGCAGTTCGGTGACTTTGTCGCCGTGACTCATCCAAGCTTTGAGCATGCCTTCGCCAGCATCGGTGACGTAGTCTTGAATGTTTTCTAGCAGTTTGGTGTGACCGCGTGCTCGCACATCGGCGTGGCCGAATTCGCGCTTGTGGCCGCCTTCAACTTTGCCGCCCAATTGCCAAGCCATGGCCTGCATGCCGTAGCAAATACCCAATACAGGCAGACCCAACTCAAACACCGCTTGCGGCGCTTTGTCGGTCGCTTCTTCGTAAATACTGGCATGGCTGCCGGACAAAATCACGCCTTTTAGCGTGCCGTCTTTGGCGTAGTCGCGAATCCATTCATCGCTGACGTCACAGGGATGAACTTCGCAAAATACATGCGCATCGCGCACACGGCGGGCGATTAGCTGGGTCACTTGTGAGCCGAAATCGAGAATGAGAATTTTTTGGTGTTGCATCAAAAAAGCAGGCAAATTGGATTGGCAAAAAAGAAAAGGCCAGCAAACAGCCGGCCTACAGAAAAAGAGAGCTTAGCGTCAAGCAAAAACTCATCTCTTAATGGGCTTGGAGATTATTCAGCGCGGTAATTCGGCGCTTCTTTGGTGATCTGCACGTCATGCACGTGGCTTTCACGAATACCAGCAGAGGTGATTTCCACGAACTCGGCTTTGTTTTGCATTTCTTCGATAGATGCGCAACCACAGTAACCCATAGAGGCGCGCAAGCCGCCAGCCATTTGATACATGATGGAAACCATTGAGCCTTTGTAAGGCACACGGCCTTCAATGCCTTCAGGTACTAGCTTGTCAGCATTCGCATTACCGGTGCTGGACTCTTGAAAATAGCGGTCCGCACTGCCTTGTTGCATAGCGCCAATACTGCCCATGCCGCGGTAGCTTTTGTAACTGCGGCCTTGAAACAAAATCACTTCACCGGGTGCTTCTTCAGTACCGGCAAACATGCCGCCCATCATCACAGTGCTAGCGCCCGCCGCAATCGCTTTGGCGATGTCACCGCTATAGCGAATACCACCGTCTCCAATCAAAGGCACACCGGTGCCGCGCAGCGCAATAGCCACATTGTCAATGGCCATGATTTGCGGCACGCCCACACCGGCGACTATGCGCGTGGTGCAAATACTGCCAGGGCCAATGCCGACTTTTACGCCGTCAGCGCCGGCTTCAACCAAGGCCAGTGCGGCAGCGCCAGTGGCAATATTGCCGCCAATAACTTCGATATGTGGGTAATTTTGTTTAACCCAACGCACCCGATCAATCACGCCTTTGCTGTGACCGTGGGCGGTGTCGACGACGATGGCGTCAACGCCAGCACGCACCAGCGCTTCGACGCGCTCTTCAGTGCCAGCACCGACACCAACAGCAGCACCAACCCGAAGTTGGCCGTGTGAGTCGCGTGCAGCGTTAGGAAACGTGGTTTGTTTTGTGATGTCTTTGACCGTAATCAAGCCCTTTAGCTCGAAGTTGTCATTGACTAACAAAACGCGTTCAAGGCGATGCTTATTGAGCAAGGACTTGGCCTCATCGAGGGTTGCGGTCTCAGAAATAGTAATCAAGCGTTCGCGCGGCGTCATGATGGACGTGACGGGCTCATCGAGACGGGTCTCAAAACGCATATCGCGGCTGGTCACAATGCCGACCACACGACCCGCGTCTATTACCGGAAAACCAGATATGCCCAATTGCTCGCTGAGTGCCAACACTTGGCGCACTGTGTGCTGAGGTGTAATTACAACCGGATCACGCAGCACGCCGCTTTCGTAGCGTTTGACACGAGAAACTTCAGCAGCCTGTTGCTGCGGCGTGAGGTTTTTATGCACAATGCCAATGCCGCCCTCTTGAGCGATGGCAATGGCCAGTCTGGCTTCCGTCACGGTATCCATTGCGGCGGACACCAACGGAATGTTCAGGCGGATGTTGCGCGAAAATTGGGTTGCAAGAGAAGTGTCCTTTGGAAGGACTTGGGAGAACGCTGGCACCAACAATACGTCGTCGAAGGTGAGCGCTTTGCCGAGTAGGCGCATAGGTAGAGCTCCAAAAACGCGATTGTACCCGCGCCAATGCGCAATCTTGGTTTGAGCTGAAAATTCCAGCTTGAATAACACTTCAAAGTGGATTACCTTGCAAAATATGTTTTAAAAAGAAACATTAATTAATTCGGAAGTATTTACTCAACATTGCTGGCCCGATCTGCCGGTGCACAGATACATTGGAGAAATGAACTTGAATACGACGATCAAACCTAAATGTCTAGCGTTAGTTCTTATCGCAGCTGCATTCATGGCATTTCCGGCTTGGGCGCAGTGGCAATGGCTGGATGGTTATGGCCACAAGGTGTTTAGTGATCGTTCGCCACCGCCCGAGATCGCTGAAAAAGATATTTTGCAACGCCCCTCAACCAGCACAAGAATAATTCTAGAACCCGACGCTGCAGCCGCTACGGCTCCAAAGTCCAACGGTGTTAAACCTGTTGCCAAATCAAGTGACAAAGATACAGAACTACTCGCTAAGAAAAAACAAGCGCAAGCACAAGAAGCGGAAGCCAAAAAAGCTGAGGAAGAAAAAAATACAAAAGCTAAGATTAGTAATTGTGAACGCGCAAAAACCAGTTTGACGACGCTTCAATCTGGTATTCGTATTGCGACGGTCAATGCCA
This sequence comes from Polaromonas vacuolata, assembly GCF_012584515.1. Taxonomy (NCBI): domain Bacteria; kingdom Pseudomonadati; phylum Pseudomonadota; class Betaproteobacteria; order Burkholderiales; family Comamonadaceae; genus Polaromonas; species Polaromonas vacuolata. The sequence continues at coordinate 1,838,365 of NZ_CP051461.1, forward strand.
AGGGCGAGCGCGAATTTTTAGACGAAACAAAGCTAGCGCAAGAAACAAAACGCGTTCAGGAAACCATTGAAAGCAACTGCAAATGAGCTTGGCGCTTTACTCGCTCATCAAAGCTTCGGTCTAATATCCCGCTTTTGCACCGACTCTACGGTCAGCAAAAAGGCCAGCGCTTTTAATCCCCTGCCCTTTAAATCGTTCACGCCTAGCCACCATTGGATCAACGCGTAGCGGGCGCAAAATCTCTAAGCGGTCCCCGTCACACAGCAAATAATCCAAGCTTGCACGACGGCCCCAAACAGCTAGCAAAAGGGCTTCTGGAATTACGCTTTTGAGTTCAGCACAATCAGAAAATAAATCGGCTGTTGCCAAAGCCTGACCTACAGTAGTCTTATCCGGCAAAGTTAGCTTCCATTGCCGGACTTGGCGTGGCGCTGGTGAAAACAGCAGTAATACTTGCATACGCATCAAAATTAATCGGTGCCATAAACTTGGTCTGCACGCTTAACAAAAGCATCAACCAAACTGCCGGCAATTTTCTCAAACACCGGCCCGACTAAAGCGGCCAATGCAAAATTACTGAAGTTGTAATGCAGAGCAAAGTCGATTCTGCAAGCGCGCTCGCCATCCTTACCAACCGGCGTAAATTGCCAGTCACCATCGAGCATGGAGAACGGACCTTTAATTAGTTTTAAAGAGACCTTGCTGTCCGCAATATGGGTGTTGCGGGTGGTAAAGCTTTGTCTAATGCCCGCCATAGCCAGGCCGACCTCGGCGACCACGTTGTCAGGGTTGGTTTCAAGGACTTTTGCATGGTCACACCATGGCAAAAATTCGGGGTAGCTGGCCACATCAGTCACCAAAGTAAACATTTCTGCGGCGCTATGCCAGATAAGGACGGTCTTGTTAACGGTTTTCATACAATCAGGAGTTAAGCTTAGATTGTATTAGTCGATCGCGTCCACATATAAAGTCATGGTTACCAAAGAAGCTTCCTCCTCCAAAAAGTCGGCATCCGCACCGGCGTCCAACCTCAGCCCCAAAGCGGCGGCTGCGGCCATTCGTATTGCAGACAACAAAAAAGCTAATTTCAATTACCACATTGAAGAGCGTTTTGAAGCCGGCATGGTGCTCGAAGGCTGGGAAGTCAAATCGGTGCGCGAAGGCAAAGTGCAATTAACCGATGGCTATGTGGTGATACGGCATGGCGAGATTTTCATCATCGGATGCCAAATTAACCCGTTGGGCACGGCTTCTAGCCACATCAGCCCAGACAAAGTTCGGACCAAAAAACTCTTGCTGCACAAGGAAGAAATTAAGCGTTTAACCGGCAAGATTGATCAAAAAGGTTTCACCCTAGTGCCACTCAATATGCACTGGAAAAATGGCCGGGTTAAATGTGAAATTGGTCTAGCCAAAGGCAAAGCTGAGCACGATAAACGCGACACCATTAAGGACCGCGAAGGCAAACGTGAAGTCGAGCGCGTGATGAAGTCGCGCAATCGTTAATTCGAAATGACTTCGAATTAACGTCAGATTCCAGGCTTGAAAGTCCGGGTTTAGTACCCGGACAATTATTAAATTAAAGCCCGCGCAGTGGATGCGTTTCTGCGGTCCAAGGACTGACAAAGAACTCATCCGCCATGCCTGGCTTGATGTCTTCAATGCGCTCCGGCGACCAGCGTGGACTGTAGTCTTTATCAATGGCCAACGCACGAATACCTTCAACCGTTTCACTGTCAGCGCCTGGCCGCAAATGAAAACATTGATAAACCATATCGCGTTCCATGCGCAGCACGTCGGCCAGTGGCAGTCCACGGGCTTTGCGAATCTGCTCAAGCGTGACATGCAGCATCAACGGTGAACGCTTGCGAAGCACAACACCAAGTTTGCGTGCCCAAGGCTGTTTAGATGCTTCTAAGGCATCGACGATGTGCTTGACGCGCAGCAAAGAGAAGTAAGCGTTTAGCCCTTCGGTTTCGTATTCTTCTATGTCTTCACCTTGAACAAAATCATTGGCGACCCAAGCCTTAGCCGCATCAATTGACGCAAAACTTTGTTGACCGAGCTTGGCCCACAGCGCCGGCATATCCGCAGCCGGACATTTCACATCCGCAAGCTGGTAGCTAATGGCTTCATCAGCGCCAATGACTTCACCCGTTAAGGCTAAATATTCACCCACACTGCCAGGGCATTGGCTGAGGAAATAACCACCGCCCACGTCCGGGAACAGGCCAATATTCGTTTCAGGCATGGCCATTTTGGTGTGCTCAGTGACAAGGCGCATTGCAGCGCCTTGGCTCAAACCCATACCGCCACCCATAACCACACCGTCCATGAAAGCGATATAGGGTTTTGGGTAGTTTTGGATTAAGTAATTGAGGCTGTATTCCTCAGTGAAAAAATCTTCTAGTGTGCTGTCCCTTGACAGTGCGGCTTGGTGGAAAAAACGAATATCACCACCCGCACAAAAGCCACCAAACAGCGCTTCTTTACTGCCGGGACGGCCGATTTTGTTACTGCCACGAATGGCGACTAGCATGACCTCTGGGTCATCGCGCCAAGCAATTAAGGCGGCGGAGAGATCGCGCACCATTTGCAGACTTAGTGCGTTGAGCGCTTTGGGCCGGTTTAGCGTGATCAAGCCGGCGTTGCCGACGCGCTCTAAAACTATCTCGGGTTTTGCCACAGGGGCGTTGGTGTCTTCAGTCATAACTTTTGTCTCCATCCAATCAATTCATTTATCAACAATGCAGAAATAACCAGCGTACCGCCAGCCAATACATTTGGGCCTGGCACTTCACCAGCGCCTAACCAGGCCAACAAAATACCAAAAATTACTTCTAGCAAACCTAGCAAAGCGACTTCTGGCGCTTTAAGAACACCGGCACACATCACGGCCAATACGCAAGGAATAGCCAATTGCACCAAACCTAACATTGCCAGCAGGCTGACATCGTGCAATGTCGCATTAAAAGGCGTGGCCAAAGGCAGTGTAAGCAAGCAGGAAATCAAGGCGCCCAGCAGTACGGCTGGCACTAAATCTATTTTTGTTCCGAGCGCACGGCTGTTTTGAACCACAGTCCAATTAGCCGCACTAGCCAAAGGCACACACAAAGCGACTAAAGTGCCCGACATATCTTTGCCCAAAGCCAGCTGACCACCATACATCCAAGCAATACCCGCCCCCGCCAACGCAATCGCTAGCCAGGTACGTGTAGCCAATCTATGGCCGATAAAAAGAGTCGCTAACAAGGCGGTAGCTAGCGGGCTAATGGCTAAGGTCACCAGCACGTTGGCAACCGTCGTCATGGTCAAGGCCAGCATAAAGGCGGTAAACATTACCGCCCAGCAAACACCAGAAAGCCAAAGTGAAAAGCCGCCACGGCGTATCTTGACGAACACCGAACGACCTTGAAACAGCGGCAAAATAATTAACAGTGAAATAGCGGTAAAAAAACTACGCCAAAAAGTCACTTCAAAGCTATGAGCAGATTCAAGTTGACGCGTGACAACACCTGCAATCGACCACATAAAAGTCACTGCCAACATCAATAGCACCGCACGGCTGTGCGTCAAAAATGGGACTGAATTCAATCTATGGCTTTAATGTTGGGCAGGGTTTGATAAAAACCGTATGTAATTTGTTGCGCTTTAGCAGAGCAAAGATCAGCAAAAAAAATGGCTGGATATTTCACTATCCAGCCAGCATGCACTTACTGCAGGCGCAGAAGTTTAACGGCCTGAGCGCTTGCGCTCGCTTTCGCTGAGGTAGCGCTTACGCAGGCGAATCGACTTAGGTGTGATTTCAACCAACTCGTCGTCCTCAATGAATTCAACGCCGTATTCCAGCGTCAAGTCCACAGGTGGCGTGATCTTGATAGCGTCTTCCTTGCCGCTGACGCGGAAGTTGGTCAGCTGCTTGGTACGGGTGGCGTTAACCACCAAATCGTTTTCGCGGCTGTGAATACCGACGATCATGCCTTCATAGACTGGATCGTTAGGACGCACAAACATGCGGCCGCGGTCATCGAGCTTGCCCAGTGCGTAAGTGAAAATCTCACCCGCATCCATAGAAATCAGCACACCGTTTTTACGGCCACCGATGTCACCTTTATGCGGCTCGTAGCTGTCATAAATGTTGGAAATCAGGCCAGAACCGCGGGTCAAGTTCAAGAACTCATTAGTGAAACCGATCAGACCACGTGCTGGAATGCGGTATTCAAGGCGAACGCGGCCACGGCCGTCGGACTCCATATTGCTCAGGTCACCTTTGCGCTCGCCCAGGGCTTGCATAACGCCGCCTTGGTGCTGCTCTTCGATGTCGGCTGTGACCAACTCGATTGGCTCATGGCGCACGCCGTTGATGTCTTTCATCACCACGCGCGGCTTGGAAACGGCCAGCTCGTAGCCTTCGCGACGCATGTTTTCCAGCAAAATAGTCAGGTGCAATTCGCCGCGACCCATGACTTCGAAAATACCTTCTTCGTCGGTTTCTTTAACGCGCAGTGCAACGTTGTGCTGCAATTCTTTTTGCAGACGATCCCAGATTTGACGGCTGGTCACGAACTTGCCTTCACGGCCAGCCAATGGGCTGGTGTTGACGCAAAAGTTCATGGTCAGTGTCGGCTCATCGACCTTTAGCATAGGCATAGGTGCAGGATTGACCGGATCGGTAATCGTCACACCAATACCGATTTCAGCCAAACCGTTGATCAAAACGATCTCGCCTGGGCCGGCTTCTAAGGTTTGTACGCGCTCTAAACCTTGGAAGGTCAGAATCTGGTTGATCCGGCCTTTAACCGGTTTGCCGTCAACGCCTTCCATGACCACAACGTCCATCATCGGACGGATAGTGCCGGAAGAAATACGGCCAACGCCAATACGGCCGACAAAGGTTGAGAAATCAAGTGCAGAAATTTGCAACTGCAATGGCGCATCAGGATCACCCTTTTGCGATGGAACATGTTTGAGAACGGTGTCGAACAAAGCCGACATGTCAGGGCCCCACTGCTCGCCTGCAGCGCCTTCTTCCATTGAAGACCAGCCGTTAATACCGGAGGCATACACCACTGGGAAGTCGAGCTGCTCGTCGGTAGCGCCTAGCTTGTCGAACAAGTCAAATGCAGCGTTGACCACGAAGTCAGGACGCGCGCCTGGCTTGTCAACTTTGTTCACGACCAAAATCGGTTTGAGACCCAGAGCCAAGGCTTTCTTAGTCACAAAACGAGTTTGTGGCATTGGGCCTTCTTGTGCATCGATGAGCAAAACAACGCCGTCAACCATTGACAGAGCACGCTCAACTTCGCCACCAAAGTCGGCGTGACCCGGGGTGTCGACGATGTTGATGTGCGTGCCTTTCCAGGTCACTGCGCAGTTTTTGGCCAGAATCGTAATGCCGCGTTCTTTTTCGATGGCGTTGTTGTCCATCACGGTGTCGACGACTTTTTCGTGGTCGGCAAAAGTGCCGGATTGGCGCAGCAACTGGTCGACCATGGTGGTTTTACCATGGTCAACGTGGGCGATGATGGCGATATTACGTATCTGTTTAATACTCATAGTTGGCTTTCTGATAACTTCTGGAAACTTAAAATTAAAGGAGGCTTAAAAATCAATGCATCAAATCGGCTTGCGGCTCAGAACTTGCCGTGAGCATGTTCTTGACCTCCAGTGGGCTGAGCAGTCGCTGGGGTATCAGTTCATCGGCTGTGACATGAGCTGAACCTAAAAAGGCATTCGGCTCAGTTCCGTAAACTTGGACCAGTGCCGCATCCGGCCCCCACTGGCCTGGCGTTCCACGGCGGCGTAAACCACTGAGGAAACGTCCTGAATTTTCTGCGTCTAATGTGACAGATGGAAAGGCAGCGACCAGCGACTGCGGCGCGAGCAAGCAGTCCATACGTTGGTCTTCGCTCATGGCTTCAAGCGCGGCTAGCGTGATGCACTGGCTGGCGACGAAGCCACCGGTCTCAATTCGGCGCAAAAAGCCTAGATGCGCTCCGCAGCCTATTGCCTCGCCAATGTCTTCGCCAAGTGTGCGTATATACGTGCCTTTGCTGCAACTAACAATAATGCGAATCGCAGCATCAGCACGGTCATCTTCAGCGACTGACATTTCAAGGCTAAAAATAGTGATGTGGCGCGCTTCGCGTTCTATTTCTTGGCCTTGACGCGCGTATTCATAAAGTGCTTTACCGTCTTTTTTCAGCGCTGAATACATGGGCGGAATTTGCGCTAATGGGCCGGTGAACTGCGCGGTTAGAGACTGCAACATCTCGGGCGTGATGGCAGGCACAGGCCGGGTTTGAATGACTTCACCTTCGGCGTCCGCGGTAGTGGTTTTCTGACCCAGTAACAACACGGCTTCGTAAGTCTTATTCGCTTCAAGCTGGACTTGACTGAACTTGGTGGCCGCACCAAAGCACAGCGGCAACACGCCAGTCGCTAAAGGATCTAGCGTGCCAGTGTGACCAGCTTTTTCCGCGCGCAGCAACCACTTAGCTTTTTGCAAAGCTTGGTTGCTGGACAAACCCAAAGGCTTGTCGAGCAGCAACACGCCGTGAACGGGACGTCGCAAAACTTTAGGGCGTGGATTGGAAATTTTAGGCATAGGCTTTTTGATCAAACTCAAAGCTGCGCATAAAGCGCAGGCTGAGGCTAATGTTCGCCCCGAGCTTGATCAAAAAGGGGAGAACGAGAGCGTTACTCTTCTTGAGCGCGGGACGACACGGCCTTGGCAATCAAGGCATTCATGTCAGCCGCATGCTCTGTGGTGCGGTCGTAGTGAAAGTGCAACGTAGGCACGGTATGCGTCATAAGACGCTTGAACAAGCCATTACGCAGAAAACCTGCGGCTTGATTAAGCGCTTCTTCGCAAGCAGCTGGGTCGCCCACTAACACGCTAAAAAATATTTTCGCGTGTGCGTAGTCGGCCGTTACCTCGACGGCTTGCACCGTCACCATGCCAACCCGCGGGTCTTTGAGTTCGCGCGCAATCAGCTCGGTCAGATCGCGTTGGATCTGATCGGCCACGCGGAAACCGCGGTTGGGTGCAGATGATTTTCTCTTCTTTGCCATTTAAATCATTCGCCCCGCTTACAGCGTACGAGCCACTTCGCGGATTTCGAAGAATTCCAAAACGTCACCCTGTTGGATGTCGTTGTAGTTCTTGATGTTAAGACCACATTCAAAGCCTTCTTTGACTTCGCGTGCATCGTCCTTGAAACGCTTGAGTGAATCGAGTTCACCCGTGAAGATGACGATGTTCTGGCGTAGCAAACGCAGTCTTGCGGTACGGCGAACCATACCTGCGGTGACCATACAACCGGCGATAGAGCCGATTTTGCTGACCTTGAAGACTTCGCGAATCTCGGCCGTACCGATGATTTCTTCTTTCTTGTCCGGCGTGAGCATGCCAGACATAGCCGCTTTGAGTTCGTCCACAGCGTCATAAATGATGTTGTAGTAGCGAATATCTACGCCGTTGTTCTCGGCTTGCTTACGTGCCTGAGCATCAGCTCGGGTGTTAAAGCCAATCAGCACGGCTTTGGAAGCAATCGCCAAGTTCACGTCGGATTCAGAAATTCCACCCACAGCGGAGTAAACCAATTGAACTTTGACTTCGTCGGTCGAGAGCTTGAGCAGCGATTGAGCCAAAGCTTCTTGCGAACCCTGCACGTCGGCCTTGATGATGATGGGAAGCAACTTGACTTCGCCAGCACTGATATCGGCAAACATGTTCTCTAACTTGGCCGCCTGCATTTTGGCCAGCTTGGTGTTGCGGAACTTGCCAGCACGGTAGGTTGATATTTCACGCGCTCTACGCTCATCGAGCATGACGATGAAGTCATCACCCGCTTGTGGCACTTCGGTCAGACCTTGGATTTCGACCGGAATCGAAGGACCTGCGGTCTTAATCGTTTTGCCGTTTTCGTCCAGCATGGCTCTGACCTTACCGTAGGTAGAGCCGGCCAACACCACGTCACCAGCCTTCAGCGTTCCGGACTGAACCAAAACGGTTGCAACTGGGCCGCGACCTTTATCAAGACGCGCTTCGATCACCAGACCTTTGGCCAATGCATCGACTGGAGCACGCAATTCAAGTATTTCAGCTTGCAACAAAATTTGTTCTAGCAATTGCTCAACACCCGCACCGGTACGTGCAGAGACTGGTACGAACGGTGAATCACCGCCGAACTCTTCTGGCACAACGGATTCTGTGACCAACTCACCACGAACGCGGTCTAAATTGGCATCGGGTTTGTCAACCTTGTTAATCGCCACAACAATCGGCACACCAGCAGCACGGGCGTGCTTGATAGCTTCCCGAGTTTGCGGCATCACACCGTCGTCAGCAGCAACCACTAGCACCACAATGTCGGTCGCTTTAGCACCACGGGCACGCATGGCGGTAAACGCCTCGTGACCTGGTGTGTCAAGGAAAGAGACCATGCCGCGCGGAGTTTCCACGTGATAAGCGCCAATATGCTGAGTAATACCACCGGCTTCGCTAGTGGCAACCTTGGCACGACGAATGTAGTCGAGCAATGATGTTTTACCGTGGTCAACGTGACCCATGACGGTCACAACTGGTGCACGTGGCAATGCTTCGGCCAATTGGCCTTGGACATCCAAATCAGTAAAGGCTTCTGGATCATCCAGCGCAGCGGTAATGGCTTTGTGGCCCATTTCCTCGACCACAATCATGGCCGTGTCTTGGTCTAATGGCTGATTGATGGTGACCATCTGACCGAGTTTCATCAAATGCTTGATGACCTCGGAGGACTTCACACTCATCTTGTGGGCGAGTTCACCAACCGTAATCGTCTCTGGCACGTGAACTTCAATAACTTTGAATTCAGTCGGTGCTACAAAGTTTGACTCAGGGCGCGCATCACGGTCATTGCCACGACGTCCGCCGCGTTGACCACCACGGAAATTACCACGTCCAGGCAAAGAAGGTGCACCACGTGCGGGTGGACCTTTCTTCTTGGCTGCGTCATCTTTCCAGGTAGAAGACAAATTCTCAGATTTAACTTCCTTCTTGCCTGCAACGCCAGGAGCTGCCGGTGCAGCGGCTGCTGGTTTGGCCGCACCAGGTGCAACTGCGGGTTTGTGCAGCGTGCCCTTCATGACAGTTTTTGGATCGACGTGCGGCACTAAAACGCGCTTAGGCGCACTCATCATGGCGCGAATACCTGCGGCTTCGGCTTCTGCTTTGCGGCGTCTATCTTGCAGATCTTGTGCCTTGACAGCATCAGCTTGGAACTCTGCGGTCGCTTTAGCTTTGGCTAATGCTGTAGCGTTAGCTTTAGCAGTGACAACTGCCGCGGCAGCATCCGCTATCTTGGCTGCAGCCACATCAGCAGCAGCCACTTTAGCTAAAGCAATTGCCGGGTCTACAACCGGTTCTGGTGTTTTAAATATGCGACCAATTTGGGGCTTCGGTTTTGCGCTAGCTGCGGCTGCTTCAGCTGCCTGTGTTGCGGCAACGAGAGCATCGGATTTCTTTTGCTCTGCAATTTCCAAGGCTGCTACGCGTTCGTTTTCACGCGTTATGGCAGCTAATTCTTGTGCTTCTGCGGCTTCTTTTTCTTCGTGCAATCGGCGCTTTTCAGTTAACTCTTGTTCTTGTGCCAATAGCAATTGTGCATTGCGATGGGCTTCTTCTGCGCGACGTGTCCATTCGGTATCGTCGACTTCAGGTGCTTGGGCTACACCTTCGGCATTGGCTTCGTCAGTCGATGCATCACTACCGTCTTCACGTTTGACGAATGTGCGTTTTTTACGCACCTCAACTTGAATGGTGCGTGCACGGCCGGTAGCATCGGCTTGTTTGATTTCGCTGGTGGATTTTTTTACCAGCGTTATTTTTTTACGCTCTGCTGCAACAGTGCCATGACTGGCCTGTAGATAGCCCAGCAGTTTTTGCTTGTCAGCCTCGGACAGGTTGTCGTCGGCTTTGACCTCGACGACTCCTGCGCTGGTCAATTGCTCGATCAGTGTGGCGGTAGATTTATTCAACTCAGCTGCGAATTGCGCGACGGTAGTGGTACTGGACATATTTGGTTTTCCTGACTGGCCTTCATGATCACTGCTCTGAGGCGGCTGCGGGTGCAGCTGCCGGAGCGACGGCTGGCTCATCGGTAAACCAATGTGCGCGCGCTGTCATGATGAGGGCCTTGGCTTCGTCCGCAGACTGGCCGGTAATATCGGTAAGCTCGTCCACGGCTAGATCAGCCAAGTCATCACGAGTGTTGACACCCGCTTGGCTTAGTTTTTCAATCAGCTCGGGGGTAAGGCCTTGAACGTCGCGCAGATGCTGCGAAACGCCTTCGGCATTTTCTTCCAATGCGATTTCCATGGTGAGAAGAGCGTCTTTGGCGCGTGTGCGCAACTCGGTGACGGTGCCTTCATCAAATGATTCAATCTCCAACATCTCCTGAATTGGGACGTAGGCGACTTCTTCAAGACTTGTGAATCCTTCACTGATCAAAATATCAGCGATTTCCTCGTCCACATCGAGTTTTTCCATGAACAGTTTGCGGCTGGTATCGGTCTCAGTCGCTTGCTTTTCGGCTGATTCATCAGCCGTCATGATGTTGATTTTCCAGCCGGTTAACTCAGCTGCCAAACGCACGTTCTGACCACCGCGGCCAATAGAGATGGCGAGGTTTTCCTCATCCACCACAACGTCCATTGCATGGCGTTCTTCGTCCACCACAATCGATGTGACGTTAGCAGGTGCCAAAGCACCAATCACAAATTGCGCTGGGTCTTCACTCCACAACACAATGTCGACGCGCTCGCCGGCTAGTTCATTGGTCACACCATTGACGCGGGTACCACGAACACCAACGCAGGTACCGATTGGATCAACCCGTTTGTCGTGTGAGAAGACAGCAATCTTTGCGCGTGAACCAGGGTCTCGTGCGCAAGATTTAATCTCTAGCAATCCTTGTTCAATTTCTGGCACTTCTTGGCGGAACAATTCGATCATGTACTCAGGCGCTGAGCGCGAGAGAATAATTGGCGCGCCGCGCAGTGTGGTGTCGACTTCCATGATCATGGCGCGAACGCGATCACCAGAGCGCAAATTTTCTTTTGGAATCATGTCGCTGCGGCGCAGACGGCCTTCGACCCGGCCGGACTCGACAATGATGTCGCCTTTGTCCATGCGTTTGACTGTGCCTACAAAAATTTTGTCGCCACGCGACATGAATTCATTGAGCAACATTTCGCGCTCAGCATCACGGATTTTTTGCAAGATAACTTGCTTGGCAGCTTGCGCGCCAATCCGGCCAATCGGCATGCTTTCCACGGGTTTTTCGATGAAGTCACCTTCTTCGATATCTGGAATTTCGTCGCGCGCGTCGCTAACTAACTCTTCTGCCTCTGGGTTTTGCAGACCAGCAGCGTCTGGCACGACCAGCCAGCGGCGGAAGGTTTCGTAGTTACCACTGTCGCGGTCAACCGCCACACGGATATCGACTTCACCGGTGTAAATTTTCTTAGTGGCTTGGGCCAGCGCTAACTCGACTGCGCCGAAAACAACGTCGCGTTCAACGTTCTTTTCGCGCGAGATGGCATCTACCAACATCAACATTTCGCGGTTCATTTCACAAGCCTTTCGCTCTCATTTTTTAACTGATCGGGTGTTTGAGTCTGCTCATCTGCAGACACGGCGCCTGCGGCAGCCTTTGGCTTTCGCCCTTTGAAATCTACAACTGGAGCCAATCGGGCTTGGGCTACTTCATCTAGCGTAAAGCCTAGAGCTTGTAGCGGCGGGAGCACACGATTCTTTCCAATTTTCTGGCCGGGCTTGGTGATGATTTCATCACTCCAGACGATTTGCCAAATTGTCGCAGCACCCTCGGCAGGCGTTTGGCCGTGCTCAAGAGTTCCTCTGAATTTTTTCTGATTTGCGGAAACCGTGGTTCCTGCGCTAGCTTCAATGCCAACAGCGTACTTGAGGGTGATATCAATTAATTCACCAGCAAAACGATCAAAATCTTTTTCTGTACGAAGCGGTCTGTCTATACCGGGCGAGCTAACCTCAAGCCGGGAATATTCAGTGCCTTCAACTTCCAGTACAAACTGCAGTTGACGGGTAATTTTTTCGCAATCTTCTGCATTGATGAACTGCTCGGCTTCTTTCACGTAAGGCATGTCTATCGTCACCCGTAGCAGTCCGCCCGTGGTGCGTTCGATGTCAACTAGGTCGTAACCCAATCCTGTGACGGTTTGCTCAATCGTGTCGTGTAGTGCCATTCAAAAATCTAAAAAAAGCAGCGTGTTTAATGCAAAAGTTAGTCGAAAAACCCATGGGCGTAAAAACAAACGCCCAAAAAAAATGAGCGGTGAAAACCCGCCCATTTGGTCGTGAAGAACATATTGTAACCCAGCTAAAGCTCAGCGCCGCGCATTATGCATGGATTTGTCGCGAGGCTGATAACTAAAGACCTGAAGAAGACTTTAGTCTATTCATATGCAATTTAACGCTTGCGCTAATGTGACTATAAATCACCCATCAATGTTCTGGTGTATGCATGCTTTGGCTTGGTTATTACGTTTTCAAGACTACCCTGCTCTATAACCTGACCGTCTTTCATGACAAGGACTTGATGGGCCATGGCTTTGATTACGTCAACATCGTGCGTAATGAGTAGATAGCTCAAGCCGTATTCACGCTGAAGGCCTTGCAGCAGTTGCAAAACTTGTTTTTGAATCGTGACATCTAACGCACTGGTTGGTTCATCCAGTACCAATAGCTGTGGCCGTAATATCAAGGCCCGCGCAATTGCTAATCGCTGCCGTTGCCCGCCTGAAAATTCGTGCGGATAACGCTCCAGTAAGCCTGGAAACTGCGCCGGATGCAGGCCAACCTCATGCAGCGCATCGACTACTTTTTCCTGTCTTTGTGCCGCACTTAGATGTGGGTGATGTACCCGCAGACCTTCGCCAACAATGTCATGCACCGTCATACGCGGCGACAGTGAAGAAAACGGATCTTGAAATACCACCTGCACAATGCGTCTGAGTTCTTTGTTGTTGGCCGACTGCTCGCTCCAAGCCCTGCCTGCAACTTGTAATTGCCCACCATGCGGGTGCAAACCTAGGGCTGCCAAAGCCAAGCTGGACTTGCCCGAACCCGACTCGCCAATCACGCCCAAGGTCTGCCCAGCTGAGATCTCAAAGTTGGCGCCTTGCACCGCAACAAACTCAGCTTTTTTAAACCAGCCGCGTATACCCGGCGTAGTGATGGGGTAACTGACCTTTAAATCTTTTGCCAACATCACGCGCGGCAAACTTAAATCTGGCGCGGTTTGAGCGGCATCACGCTCAGGCCGACTGGCCAGTAGTTTGCGGGTGTAGGCGTGTTGCGGATTAGAAAAAACTTCTTCTACCGTGCCTTGTTCCACAATTCTCCCTAGCTCCATCACAGCAATGCGGTCGGCAAAGCGTTTAACTAAATTCAGATCGTGGGTAATTAGCAATACCGCCATGCCGTTGGCCACTTGTAGTCCTGCTAGCAAGTCCAAAATTTGCCCGCGGACTGTCACGTCTAGTGCGGTAGTCGGTTCATCGGCCAATAACAGCTTGGGCTGACACGCTAAAGCCATGGCAATCATGGCGCGTTGGCGTTGACCACCTGAGAGTTGGTGCGGAAAAGAATTTGTCCGCCTTTCAGCGTCTTGAATGCCGGTGTCAGCAAGCAGTTTGATCGCCGCTTTTGTCGCCTCTGCTGGACTCAAGCCTTTTTTCAGTTGCAGCACTTCAGCAATCTGGCTGCCGATTGAGTAGAGTGGATTGAGCGCAGTCATAGGCTCTTGGAAAATCATGGCAATGTCTTGGCCACGTATGCCGCGTAATGCGTGCTCGTTCAAAGCCAGCAAATCACGGCGCTTACCGTCGATGTCAAAATGTGCTTGGCCTGTCACAGCGGCGTTTTGCACTAGTCGCAATAAGCTTAATGCGGTGACGGTTTTCCCCGACCCTGACTCACCGACTAAGGCTAGTTTTTCGCCCGGTGCAATCGAGAAATCAATGCCATGAACCACCGCTTTTCCGGCAAACGATAGGTGTAGATTTTTAACCTCTAAGAGTGGCATCTGGCTCATGTATTCGCCTTTCTGGGGTCTAGCGCATCGCGCAGCGCGTCACCCATAAACGTCAGTAGCAACAATGTAATGACGAGAACCGCGAAGGTTGAAAGCGATATCCACCAAGCATCAATATTGGCTTTGCCTTGGCTGAGCAGCTCACCCAATGACGGCGTGCCTGGCGGCACACCAAGGCCTAAAAAGTCCAGCGATGTCAGCGCCAAAATAGCAGCGCTCATGCGAAACGGTAAAAACGTCACTACCGGCGTCATGCTGTTGGGCAGTATGTGACGCCACATTATGTGCAGATTACTCACGCCCAAAGCGCGTGCGGCGCGCACATAGTCCATTTGACGGTTGCGTAAAAACTCGGCTCGCACGTAATCAGATAAACCCATCCAGCCAAATAAACTGAGTAAAAAAAGCAGTAAAGCTACGCTGGGCGCAAATATGGCGCTAAAAATAATCAGTAAATACAGCTCCGGCATAGAGCCCCAAATTTCCATAAAGCGCTGAAACACAAGATCAGTCTTGCCACCAGCATAGCCCTGTAGAGCACCTGTGATCACGCCAATCACCACGCCGGTAAAAGTCAGCGCCAAGCCAAACAACACACTCAGCCTAAAGCCGTAAATAAGCTGGGCGAGTAAGTCGCGACCTCTGTCGTCTGTGCCTAGCCAGTTGTCGCGCGATGGTGCGGATGGGTTGGGCTCTTTTGCAAAATAATTGATAGTGCGCGGCCCGTAAGGGTTGGGTGGATAGACCGCCCAATTACCGTTTTGCGTGAGTTTGTCCCGAATAAAAGGGTCTAGGTAATCAGTCGGTGTTTCAAAGTCTCCGGCAAAAGTTTTTTCGGAATAGGTTTTAACCAAGGGAAAATAAAGCTCGCCCTGATAACTCACAAGCAGCGGTTTATCGTTGGATAAAACCTCGGCAAACAAACTCATCAGCACCAATACCGAGAACAACACCAAGCTGTATAAACCCAGTTTATTTTGCCGAAAGCGTCGCCAAGCATGGCGTCCCGGCGAGACAGAAAGTACTGCCGGCTTAATCGAATTTGACACGTGGGTCCACCCAGACATAGCAAAGGTCGCTGATTAATTTTGTCGCCAAACCAATCAACGTGAATAAATAAAGCGTGCCCAACACCACAGGATAGTCGCGGCGAATCACGCTTTCATAACTTAAAAGGCCTAGACCATCGAGAGAAAATAACGTCTCTATCAGCAATGAGCCGGTAAAAAATGCGCCTATGAAAGCCGCCGGGAAACCGGTGATGATGGGAATTAAGGCATTGCGAAACACATGCTTCCACAGCACTTGACGCTCACTCAAGCCCTTGGCTCTGGCGGTCAACACATACTGCTTGCGTATTTCTTCAAGAAATGAATTTTTTGTTAGCACGGCAGTCACGGCAAAACTGCCCAACACCATGGCCGTCACAGGCAACGCGATATGCCACAAATAGTCGACAACCTTGGCGCCCACACTGAGCGACTCCCAATTCGACGAAGTCAGTCCGCGCAGCGGAAACCACTGCAACTGCCCGCCAAAAATCACCAGTAGCGCCACACCCAAGACGAAGCCAGGAATGGCGTAACCGATCAGCACAATTAAGGTGGTAAAAAAATCAAACCGGCTACCCGCGCGCACCGCCTTGGCAACACCCAAGGGCACGGCGACTAAATAGCTGATGAAAAAAGTCCATAGCCCTAAGCTGACGGAGACTGGCATTTTTTCTTTGACCAACTCCCACACATCTTTGCGTTGGTAAAAGCTTTGCCCCAAATCAAAACGTGCGAACTGACCTAGCATTTGAAAAAAGCGCTCATGCACCGGCTTGTCGAAACCGTAAAGCGTTTTGATTTCTTCAATTCGCTGGGCATCTAAGCCCTGACGGCCGCGGTAACCTGCGCCGCTAACGGCTGCGCGCTCACCACCTGAGTCCCGGCCTTGCAGTTGCGAGACCATTTGTTCGACCGGCCCGCCCGGCACAAACTGCACCATGGTGAAAGTCAATATCAGCACACCCAGCAATGTGGGAATCATGAGAAGCAGGCGCTTGAGTATGTAGCTAGCCATATTTAAGGTTTCTTTACAGCTTGATTCGCCGCGATGTTGGACGGCGATGCCCACCAAGCACTCAATGCCCAGGTATCGGCTTGGTAGTAAGGCGGAATAGTCGCTGGTAGTTCAAATTGACCGGGGCGGTAACCTATAAAAAAGGCGTCGCCATAAAACTGCGGCACTGAGTAGTAACCATGGCTTAGCACGCGGTCCAGTGCGCGCATGGCGGCAGACAAGTCTGGCCTAGTGGTCGCGCGCACAACTTTTTGTAGCAATGCATCGACTGCTAGGTCAGCCAATCCCCAAATATTCGCCGAGCCCGGCGTCGCCGCCGCAGCTGAGCCAAAATACTCTAGCAACTCACCACCAGGCGCCGTGCTGCCAGAAATTCGCGTGGTGGTCATTTCAAAATCAAAGTTATCCATTTTTTGCTTGGCCAAAGAAAAATCCACCACTCGGTAATTGAGCTGTATGCCAAGCTTTTCCAATGCGTTCTGAAACGGACCGACTATGCGTATCAACGAAGGCTGATCGTTTAAAAAGTCTATGCTGAACGCTTCACCTTTAGCATTGCGCAAAGCGCCATCCACATAGTGCCAGCCTGCCTCATTCAATAAGGCCTTGGCTTGACGTAAATTGCCGCGCAAACTGTTTGGCGGCGCGGTACTCGGCGAGACCGGTGCTAGGCCAAATACTTCTGGCCTGAGCTGGGCGCGTAGTGGCTCTAGCAGGGCTAGTTCATCTGGCTGAGGCAATCCCTCTGCATGGAACTCACTGTTGGGGAAGTAGCCATTTACGCGTTTATAAAGCCCGTAAAAAAGTTGGCGATTCATCCATTCAAAATCCATCGCCAAACCTATGGCTTGGCGTACCCGTACGTCCTGAAATTTGGCTTTGCGCAGGTTCAGTACATAGCCTTGAAAGTCGCCTGGGTTGTGGTTTTCAAACGCGCGCTTTTTAAGCTCGCCCGAATCGAACTGTTTGCCTGTGTATTGCCTAGCCCAGTTGCGTGAGATGAACTCGCGCAAAAAATCAAATTCACCGGCTTTTAAGCCTTCAAAACGTGAGGTCTCATCCAGATAAATCTTAAACGTCACCTTGTCAAAATTGAACTGACCTTTGCGGCTGGGTAAATCGCGCCCCCAATAGAGTGGATCACGCACATAACTCACGTCGCGCTTCATCTCGTTGGAGGTAAGTTTGTATGGGCCAGAGCCTATAGGGACATCGACCACTATCTGATCAAAAGCTTTGACCACCCCATCGGACTGCCCCCAGTCCCGGCTAAACACGGGCATCCCTCCTACCATTAGCGGTAGTTCAGGATTGGGCGTAGCAAAGTCAAAGCGGACCACGCGCTCTGACAGGACTGTGGCATTTTTTACTTCAGCATAAAGCGTGCGAAATTGCGGCGCGGCAAGTTTGCTAGTGAGTTGCTTGAAGGAATACACGACATCCGCAGCCAGCACCGGCTTGCCGTTGTGAAAACGCGCTTTATCGTTCAGATGAAACGTCGCTGAGAGTTTGTTGGGTGCCACTACTACCGTGTCAGCCAGCAAGCCATAAGCAGTAGTCGGCTCTTCAGAGTTGCCAACTAAAAGGCTTTCAATCATCAACAGGCCAATGCCGTAAGGCGCAGTGCCGCGCAAAGTGTAGGGGTTGAACTTATCAAAATTAGTCGGCCGCGTGGGCGGTACCATGCGTATCTCACCGCCCTTGGGTGCATTCGGATTGAGATAGGAAAAGTGATCAAAGCCGGCGGGATACTTAACATCGCCGAACTGGGCGTAAGCGTGTTGCGCTGAGGCTGACGACGAAAAAATGCACAAAGCCAAGGCCATGAAGGCAACGCCGGCGTCACTGGTCAGGCCGCTTAAAAAAAGGAATTTCCGCATGCGACAATTCTGCCTTATTTGGGTGTCCACAAACGGGCCGGCAACTTGCAGACCGGCTACCCGCTTTTCTATCAAAAACTGGAGCACAGCACATGGGTTTTCTTACTGGCAAAAAACTGTTGATTACTGGCGTCTTGTCAAATCGCTCGATTGCTTATGGCATCGCCAAAGCCTGTCATGCACAAGGCGCAGAACTGGCTTTTGGCTATGTGGGTGAGCGTTTTAAAGACCGTATTACCGAGTTTGCCGCCGACTTTGACTCAAAACTGATTTTTGACTGCGATGTGGGCAGCGACGAGCAAATCGAAAAAATGTTCAAGGACTTGTCCGCAACTTGGCCAACTTTTGACGGCTTTGTGCACAGTATTGGCTACGCACCACGCGAAGCGATTGCTGGCGATTTCTTAGAAGGTTTGTCGCGCGAAGGCTACCGTATTGCGCACGATATCAGCGCCTACAGCTTTCCGGCCATGGCAAAAGCTGCCCTTCCCTATCTCAACCAAAAGTCAGCGTTGCTAACGCTGACCTATTTAGGCGCGATACGCACAGTTCCGAACTACAACACCATGGGACTGGCAAAAGCCAGTTTAGAAGCCTCAGTGCGTTACCTCGCCGAATCCTTGGGCCCCAAGGGCATGCGGGTTAACGGTATTAGCGCCGGCCCCATCAAAACGCTGGCCGCTAGCGGCATCAAAGGTTTTGGAAAAATTCTTAGCGTGGTAGCAGAAGCAGCACCGATTCGCCGCAATGTGACGGTTGACGACGTGGGCAATGTAGCCGCATTTTTACTCAGCGACTTGGCTGCTGGTGTGAGCGCTGAAATTACTTATGTGGATGGCGGTTTTAGCCATGTGGTGGGTGGGATTGCAGAGGCTTAAATTTTGAATTAAAGCTTTGACTCTTGAGAACGCTCTTTATGCCACCACAAGATTAAAAGAGACGCAGACTCATGAAATCTACGCCGCACCCCAGCTAAGTTAGATGTTTTCTTCAAAGTCTGCAGAAATAAATGTCTGCAGACTTCGTTAACCAAGCTTATTCTGGCCGCACACAATCCGCAAAATAATGAATCTTGCCAGCGGCATCAACCTCAGTTACCAATCCATGAATATCGGTGCCAAAACCTGGGCAAGCAGCGTTAAATTCGCGTGAAAACTTCAGGTAATCGACTATTTTCTTGTTGAAAACTTCGCCTGGAATTAACAACGGAATACCCGGTGGGTAAGGCGTGAGCAGACCGACTGTGATTCGGCCTTCAAGCTTGTCAATTTCAACTCTGTCGGTTTTTCTGTGCGCGATATGGGCATAGGCGTCACTTGGCTTCATAGCTGGCGTGAGGTCACTTAAATAGATGTCAGTGGTCAAGCGTGCAATGTCGTGCTTGGCATATTGCTCGTGAACGTAGTGGCATAAATCAGCCAAACCCATTTGTTCGTACTTGGGATTATTTTTGCAAAACTCCGGCAAGATGCGGTACATACGCTGGTTCTTGGCGTAGTCGTCTTTGAACTGTTGCAAAGCCGTCAGCAAAGTGTTCCATCGGCCTTTGGTAATACCAATAGTGAACATGATGAAAAAACTATACAGACCGGTTTTCTCAACTATCACGCCATGCTCAGCTAAGAATTTGGTGACGATAGAAGCCGGTATGCCGGTTTTGGCAAACTTACCGCTCAAGTCCATACCCGGCGTGACGATAGTTGACTTGATAGGGTCCAGCATATTAAAGCCAGTTGCCATCTTGCCAAAGCCGTGCCACTTGGAGTTGCGACCATCGGTTTTGATAACCCAATCGTCTGAGTGGCCTATGCCCTCATCGACGAGTTTTTCTGGGCCCCAAACTTTAAACCACCAGTCGTCTTTGCCGAATTCGTCTTCGATCTTGCGCATCGCGCGGCGAAAGTCCAGCGCTTCCAAAATACTTTCTTCGACCAGAGCAGTACCGCCGGGCGGCTCCATCATGGCTGCTGCCACATCGCAGCTGGCAATGATGGCGTACTGCGGACTTGTCGACGTGTGCATTAAATAGGCCTCGTTAAATAACGGCCTATCGAGTTTGACAGTTTGTGAGTCTTGCACCAACACGTGACTGGCTTGGCTAATGCCAGCAAGCAACTTGTGAATCGACTGGGTTGCATAGACCACTGCTTTTTTCGGCCGAATGCGGTTCTTGCCCATGGCATGGTAACTGCCATAAAAGGGATGAAACGCTGCATGCGGCAACCAAGCTTCATCAAAATGCAAGTTGTCTATGTAGCCGTCCAACATGCCTTTAATTGTTTCGGTGTTGTAGAGCACGCCGTCGTAAGTCGACTGGGTCAATGTCATCACGCGCGGCTTTAGATCTTTTACATCCATGCCTTTGAGTAGAGGGTTGGCCTTGATCTTGGCCTTAATAGCTGCCGGCTCAAACTCGCTCTTTGGAATCGGTCCAATGATGCCGAAATGGTTGCGCGTAGGCTTGAGAAACACCGGAATTGAGCCGGTCATGATGATGGCATGCAGCACGGACTTGTGACAGTTGCGATCGACAACGACGACATCGCCAGGCGCGACCGTATGGTGCCAAACAATTTTATTACTCGTCGATGTGCCATTGGTTACAAAAAAGCAATGGTCGGCATTGAAGATGCGCGCGGCGTTGCGCTCGCTCGCCGCAATCGGACCAGTGTGGTCGAGTAACTGGCCCAATTCTTCGACGGCATTGCAGACGTCTGCACGCAGCATATTTTCACCAAAAAACTGGTGGAACATTTGTCCCACTGGGCTTTTCAAAAAGGCTACGCCGCCAGAGTGACCCGGGCAATGCCAAGAGTAAGAGCCGTCTTCTGCGTAATCAAGCAAGGCTTTAAAAAACGGTGGCTTGACGCCTTCGAGATAGCTTTTGGCTTCACGAATGATGTGACGCGCAACGAACTCGGGCGTGTCTTCAAACATGTGAATGAAGCCGTGAAGTTCACGCAGGATGTCATTGGGAATATGCCGCGAAGTTTTGGTCTCGCCATAGACATAAATAGGAACATCCAAATTTTTACGCCGTACTTCAGCAATGAAGTTACGCAGATTGACAACTGCTGGATCCAAATCTGGGCCGGGCGTGAATTCTTCATCGTCAATTGAGAGAATAAACGCGCTAGCTCGGCTTTGCTGCTGGGCGAACTGCGACAAATCACCGTATGTGGTCACGCCCAAAACTTCCAGACCTTCTGTTTCTATGGCTTGAGCCAGTGCACGAATACCCAGGCCGGATGTATTCTCAGAACGAAAGTCTTCATCAATAATGACGATGGGGAAGCGAAATTTCATAATCGTTTAACGCTGCGCATGAACGCAGAATAAAGGTGTATCGGTTGGTATTAATCTAGCAGAAGCAGACTAGTTATTAGTAAAGTGTACGAAAATTAAATGTCAATTTGCAGACACGGTTATCTAGAAACCCACAAAATAGAAGTTCACCACTTATAAAGGAGTAAGCAATGGAGCAATCGACCATTTGGTGGCTACTGACTGGAACCCTCATCGTAGTAGAACTGGCAACTGGCACGTTTTACTTGCTGATGATGGCCGTCGGTATCGCCGCCGCCGCTATCGCCGCCCACTTGGGTTTGTCCGTAATTGAACAGATTATCACCGCTGCCGTTGTCGGTGGCGGTGCGGTAGCACTATGGCACTGGCGCAGGCTACAAGAACCTAAGCCAATCCACGCCAGTAGCAATCCAGACACGATCATAGATATAGGCCAAAGTGTGCATGTTGAACGTTGGCATGCAGACGGCACGGCAACTGTCAAATACCGCGGCGCCAATTGGACGGCTATTTTGCCCGCATCTGAATCAACCAACACTACCGGTGCTGACACCGAAAACGGTCATAAGACCGGCAACTTTCGAATCAAGGCTTTGCAAGGCAGTCGCTTGGTTCTGGAAAAAATCTAAACCTTGGCATTTCGTCACGTATTAGATAGTTTTAATTTAAGGAGATAGTTTATGGAAATTGCAATTGTCATCTTGGTCATTGCCTTTATTTTTATTGTGCGAAGCATCAAGGTAGTTCCTCAGCAAAACTCTTGGGTCGTAGAGCGTTTGGGAAAATACCATTCCTCACTCACACCAGGCCTGAACTTTCTGGTTCCCTTTATTGATAGCGTTGCCTATAAGCACAGCCTCAAAGAGATTCCGCTGGACGTTCCCAGCCAAGTCTGTATCACCAAAGACAACACGCAGTTGCAAGTCGATGGCATTTTGTATTTTCAAGTCACTGACCCAATGCGTGCTAGCTATGGCTCATCAAACTACCTTATCGCTGTCACGCAGCTAGCCCAGACATCGCTGCGCTCTGTGATCGGTAAACTCGAACTGGATAAAACCTTTGAAGAGCGCAACTTGATCAATGCCCAAGTAGTCGCCGCGATTGACGAGGCTGCGCTCAATTGGGGTGTGAAAGTTCTGCGCTACGAGATCAAAGACTTGACCCCGCCAAAAGAAATTTTGTTGGCAATGCAGTCGCAAATTACAGCTGAGCGTGAAAAACGCGCCCTGATTGCAGCTTCTGAAGGTCGCCGCCAAGAGCAAATCAATATTGCAACTGGCGAGCGCGAAGCATTCATTGCCCGCTCAGAAGGTGAAAAACTAGCCGCTATTAACAATGCAGAAGGTGAAGCCGCGGCGATTCTTGCAGTTGCAACCGCCAACGCACAAGCCATAGAACTGATCGCCTCTGCGATTAGCCAGCCAGGTGGTGAAAAAGCGGTGCAATTAAAGGTCGCAGAGCAAGCTGTCGAGGCCTACTCCAAAGTAGCCAAGGATGCCAAGACCACCTTGATAATACCGGGCAATATGACTGAAGTTTCCGCACTGGTCACCTCCGCCATGACCATGATAGGCAGCGTTGGCGGCAAGGCATAAATCTTTAAACGATAAGTTCGAATGACAACACTCAATGTTTTAGGCACAGAACTTGTGCCCTGCTCTTACGATCCGCTAACAGGCTATTTTCGGGACGGCTGTTGCACCACAGATGAAACAGACCAAGGTTCGCACTTGGTTTGCGTGCGGGTGACACAAGCGTTTTTAGAATTTTCTGCAGGACGCGGTAATGACCTCGTTACACCCAGGCCCGCTCACCGTTTTGCAGGACTTAAAGCCGGCGACCGCTGGTGCCTTTGCGCCAATCGCTGGATTGAAGCTTTGCAAGCGGGCATTGCGCCGCCTGTGGTGTTAGAGAGCACGCATCAAAAAACGCTGGAGTTCGTGGGTTTATCTGAGCTTGAAAAAAATCGATTTCAAGGTGTTGCTCAATAAGTAAGAGAAATTGGCAGATGTGAAGATTCTCACTGCTATACTTAGAGGCTAAGCGGAAGGGTGGATGAGCGGTTTAAGTCATACGCCTGGAAAGCGTACGTAGGGTTATACCTACCGCGGGTTCGAATCCCGCCTCTTCCGCCAAAAGTTAATAACTTCACGAGTTTTCCATGTGAGACTAAAAAACGCAAATTAGCCCAGAATTTCTGGGCTTTTTTGTGCCTGTTTGAAACGTGGTGGCACTGGTAAGCGTGTATAGGGTGATGCCTAGCACGGACTCAAACCCCGCCTCTTCCGCCAAATGTCAATAACCTCGCGAGTTTTCCACGTGAGACTAGAAAACGCAAATTAGCCCAGAATTTCTGGGCTAATTTGTGCCTGTTTGAAACGTGGTGGCACTGGTAAGCGTGCATAGGGTGATGCCTAGCACGGGTTAGAGTCCCGCCTCTTCCGCCAAAAGTTAATAACTTCACGAGTTTTCCATGTGAGACTAAAAACGCAAATTAGTCCAGAATTTCTGGGCTTTTTTGTGCCTGTTTGAAACCTAGTAGCACTGGTAAGCGTGCATAGGGTGATGCCTAGCACGGGCTCAAACCCCGCCTCTTCCGCCAAAAGTCAATGAATACATGAGATTCCACATGTAATCAAAAACGCAAATTAGCACAAAATCTCTGGGTTAATTTGTGCTCGCATCAAAAGAGATCGCACTAATAAGTGTGCATAGGGTTATTCCTAGGACGAGTTCGAACCCCACCTCTTCCGCCAAAAGTCAATGAATCTATGAGTCATCCACATGCATTCAAAAACGCAAACTAGCCCTGATGTGTTGAAGTGCTTCTCGTATTAATCCACCAACGCCGCATAAACCAAACTACGGAACAGCGGCCTGTAATACTCCCGCTGATTGGGGGCTTGGATCATCATCAGAGCAAATAAGTCTTGTGCTGGATCGACAAAGAAAGTGGTGCCAGCAATGCCGCCCCAGTAATACAAGCCTTGACTGCCTGGCACTGCAGCTAGGCCGCTGGCTAAACGTACTGCAAATCCTAAGCCAAATCCGTGTCCGGCTGGTAGCAACAGAGGTGATGCGCCGTGCGGATAAATTGGTAAGTTGCCTAGATGGTCGGCTGTCATAAAGTCCACCGTTTGCGGGCTTAATAGGCGTACTCCGCCCAACTCGCCGCGGTTGAGCATAAATTGTAAAAAGCGTGCGTAATCCATGGCCGTTGAGACCAATCCGCCGCCGCCAGACTCTAACAAAGTTCCGCTTGCGACGTCTTTGCGTACGTCAATTAGCATAGGTGGCGGGCCGCCATCTGGATCGCTTGCAAATGGTTCTGCAATACGGTGCTGCTGAGCCTGTGGCACTGAAAATGCGGTATCCACCATGCCCAATGGCATCAAAATTTGATGGCGCAAAAATGAACCCAATGTTTGTCCGCTGATGACTTCTACTAAACGCCCCAACACATCAGTGGCGCGGCTGTACTCCCAAGCCGTACCGGGTTCTAACTGCAAAGGCAATGATGCCAAGGTCTCAGAAAATTCGGCATTGGTGCGTTGGCGCGAACCGATGCGCGCCTCAGCGTACTGTTTTTGCACCGTTGAAGTTCCTAAAAACTCATAGGTTAAACCGGCAGTATGGCGCAGTAAGTCGTGCACAGTAGCTGGCTTGGCTACTGCGTGTAATTTAACTTTTTTCTTGCCTTCTTCGGTGCGAGCTACTTTTTGTTCGGCGTACTCCGGTAAATACTTTTCTATCGGGTCGGCCAGCAACACACGACCCTGTTCCATCAACATCATGATGGCCAACGAGACCAAGGGTTTAGTCATTGAGTAGATACGGAAAATCGATGCCTTATCCATGGGCTGCGCCGTCTGCGGATCTTGCTCACCCAGACTTTCAAACAGCGCGATCTTGCCGCGCCGTGACACCAGCACCACCGCGCCAGGCAATCGTTGATTGTCAATTTCGCCTTGCAGCGTGGTTAGCAAATCTGCGGCACGCTGTGGGCATATGCCGACTGTTGCTGGGTTTGCAGTGGGCAGCTTTTTGACGTTGGCGATTTTGTTCATCTTAGATGTGGCGGTTGTGAATGAATGATTTGTCATGATAGGCGGATATTCAAACTAAGTTTTGTCGCGCAAGTTGGGCCTATAGCTTTTCACTTTGCATCGGCACGCAATAGTCATAAGTAATGCGCTTTTCATCTGTTTGATATAGCGCGTTAATTGAGCGCGGAATCTCAATGCGCAAACCATGCGCCTTCAGTTGGCTGACTCGCCACTTGCGCAAGTAGCTTGTGCATTGCCGTTTCTGTGGGCTAAGGCTTGAGCGCTTAAAGACGACTCAAGCCGTCAGCGGTTTCAAATTCCCCAGCAAGGTGGGAATAAGTTCTGACACCGTGGGGTGGATATGCACGGCGCGTTGAATCACCGTGTAGGGCGCACCTGCTGTCATCACGTCGACAATGCAGTGGATCACCTCATCTGCCTCAATGCCTAGCAAAGCGGCACCCAAGATTTTTTTACTCTCAGCATCAACGATGACGCTCATCTCTCCTTGGGTTTCGCTGCGTTCACGGGCGCGCCCGACACGGGCCATGGACATTCGCCCCACCAAAGCGGGCTTGCCGGAAGCCAGTACTTCGCGTTCCGTCAATCCCACACGCGCTAGTGGTGGATCAATGAATAAAGCGTAAGTGGCAATCCGGTCATTGACTAAGCGCGGGTCTTTATCCAACAAGTTGGCCGCGACTATTTCAAAGTCGTTCCAAGCGGTATGGGTAAAAGCACCACGGCCATTGGCGTCGCCCATGGTCCAAATACCTTGGACGTTGGTGCGCAGTTGGTCATCAACCTCGATAAACCCGCGATCGTTGCTTTTCACACCGGCTAGGTCTAGCCCAAGGTCATCAGTATTTGGCTGGCGACCGACGGCTAACAATAAATGAGAGCCTGTCAGCTCTATCGGCTGGGCGTCAACATTTGCTGAGACAAAAACACCGTTAGCGTGCTTAGCAATGTGTAAGTCAGCGACATTGAGGTGAACCGCTATGCCTTCGTTTTGAAGAACTTCTTGCACCGCTAATGAGACCGCCGCATCTTCCCGAGCAATTAAGCGCGGACCCATTTCAAGTACTGTGACTTGGCTACCAAAACGCCGATACATCTGGGCGAACTCCAAGCCGATATAGCTGCCGCCAATAATGATGAGGTGTCTTGGCAGGTAATCTATATCCAATATGCTGGAGCTGGTGAAAAATTTCACATCGGCCAAGCCGTCTATCTTGGGCACCGATGGCCGCCCGCCTACATTGATAAAAATTTCTTTAGCTTGCAGTAGTGCTTGGTTTACCTTGATGGTGTTTGCGGATTCAAAGCGCGCATGACCTTCGATGATTTCGAGGTTGGGTGTGCTTTTTAACCAATCCGTTAGACCTTGGTTGGACTGCTTGACGACAGCATCTTTGCGCGCTTTGACGCGTTGCATATCGACTTCAATCGGGCCTGAAATCATGACGCCAAATTCGCTCGCATGTCGGGCGACGTGGGCGGCCCGTGCACTGGCGATCAATGTTTTAGTCGGTGTGCAACCGACATTAACGCAAGTTCCACCCATCAGTTTTCGTTCAATAATGGCAGTTTTACGACCACTTTGAGCCAGTCGAACGGCCAACGCAGGGCCGGCTTGGCCAGCGCCAATCACCACAGAGTCAAAGTTTTGCATCGTACACCTCACGGTAAAACTCGACTCTACATCAACTTTTTATCCAGACGGTGCACTGAATTTTTGTCTTGCAGTGCTAAAAATAGTCCCTGTTAATTAGGTTGAACGCCTCAAAAAAATCCCGGTATCTGCTTTGTAAACAGCGTTTTACAAGCTGTTTTTATGGGTCGAAAAAATCTTGATATTCTTAATTTAGCCACTACAAACGCTTACACATTTACGCAAATAATTTTTAATAGTGTTGTGAAATATCGTTTTACGGTGCGGTTGCTCGCCGCACAGCATGCTCCCACTCACCCATACGCTCTTGAGCTTTGCTGCGTGCCATAGTGGGCAAAAAAGTACGTTGAACCCGCCACTTAGCGCTCAACTCGTCTGTCCCAGCATATAAACCGGTACCCAAACCCGCCAAATAAGCCGCGCCCAGTGCTGTAGTTTCAATTACCGCTGGTCGCACGACAGGTATGCCTAACAAATCGGCTTGAATCTGCAGCAACAAGTCGTTGGCACAAGCGCCGCCGTCGACGCGTAATTCATTGACCGGACGGCTGCCGTTAGCCACTGCATCACGGCTCATGGCGTTGAGTAAGGCTGCACTTTGAAAAGCGATGCTTTCAAGCGCTGCGCGCGCAATGTGTGCCATGGTGGTGCCGCGCGTGATGCCAGTAATAGTGCCTCTGGCCTCGGGGTTCCAGTAAGGCGCGCCCAAGCCGGTAAAAGCCGGCACCATCATCACGCCACCGGAGTCCGGCACACTTTGGGCTAAAGCTTGTACTTCACCACTCGCTTGTATGGCTTGCAGGCCATCGCGCAACCACTGCACAACGGCACCGCCCACAAAAACGCTGCCTTCGATTGCATAAGCTTGTGCCCGAGTGGGCTGGGCGGCGCTGGTGGTGAGCAAGCCGTTGGTTGAAGTCTGAAACTGATCACCCGTGTGCATCAGCATAAAGCAGCCCGTACCATAGGTATTTTTAGCCATGCCGGCTTTAAAACAGGCTTGACCGAACAAGGCGCTTTGCTGATCACCCGCGACGCCGCCAATGCGAATCGCGCCGCCTAACAAAGCGCTGGAAACGCTGCCAAAGTCGGCGCTGGAGGCTTTTACCTTTGGCATTAAGTTGGCGGGGATGTCTAGCAAGGCCAGTAATTCTTCATCCCACTGATTGGTACGCACGTTAAACAGCATGGTGCGTGAAGCATTGCTCACATCGGTTAAGTGCAGCGCTTGTGATCGCGTACTGCTATCGCTGCCGCCTGTGAGTTGCCACATCAGCCAGCTGTCGACGGTACCAAAAGCTAACTCTCCAGCCTCGGCCTGCTTGCGTGCATCAGGCACATTTTTTAACAGCCATTGCAGCTTGGTGCCGGAAAAATAAGCATCAACCAGCAAGCCAGTTTTAGCTTGAATCATGTCCGCCTTGCCTTGGGCACGCAGTTCAGCACAAACCGGTTCAGCCCGTCGATCTTGCCAGACGATGGCGTTGTGGATCGGCTGGCCAGTCTTGAGGTTCCAGACCACTGTGGTTTCGCGCTGGTTGGTAATGCCCACCGCATGAATGTCTTTGGCGGTTAAGCCGGCCTTGGCCATGACACGTTGGGCGGTGGCTAATTGGCTGCGCCAAATCACCATAGGGTCATGCTCTACCCAACCGGGTTGAGGATAGATTTGCGGCATTTCCTCTTGCGCCATGGCCACAATATGGCCGGCGTGGTCAAAAATTATGCTGCGCGAACTAGAAGTGCCTTGGTCAAGGGCCAATAAATAAGTCATGGATGCATCTCTGGTGTTGGGTAGGCGTGCTCAGTTAAGACAGACGTCTAAGCGGACATCGGCTTCTTTGAGTAAGGCAGGAAATGGATCTGGCGGCATGGCCTCAGTGAAGATTCTGTCTATCTGCGACAGTGTGGTCACTTCAACCATTGCGGGGCGGTTAAATTTGCTGACGTCGGTGGCTACCCAAACCTCGCGCGCCTGAGTAATGATGGTTTGTGTGACTTTTACTTCTCGGTAGTCGTAGTCACGCAGCGAGCCATCGGATTCAATGCCAGAAATTCCTATGACTGCGATATCCACTTTGAATTGGCGTATGAAGTCGACGGCAGACTCACCGACGATTCCGCGGTCGCGAGAGCGCACTACCCCGCCAGTCACTATCACTTCAAAGTCGACATTACGACTCAAAATAGCCGCCACATTCAAATTATTAGTGATCACACGCAGACCGCGGTGATTTAGCAGCGCTTCGGCTATGGCCTCGGTAGTCGTGCCGATGTTGAGGATAAGCGAGCAATTATTCGGCACCTGACTGGCAACGCTGCGGGCAATGCGTTTTTTGCCATCCGTATTGAGACTTTGACGTTGCAGGTGGGCAATGTTCTCTGTGGTCGAGCTAGGCACACGAACACCGCCGTGAAAACGCGTCAATGTACCGGCTTCTGCCAAACGCTGTACATCTCGGCGAACGGTTTGCAAAGTCACTGAAAGTTCGTCCGAAAGTTGCTCAACGGTTGTAGAGCCTTTGGCTTGCACGACAGCGATTAGTTTGAGTTGGCGGGGATTTAGATTCATTGCGAGTGCTTGGAAAAAAAGCGAATGACTTACTTTAAAAGGAAACTAAAAGAATCCTCTAAGGGGAAACCATTATCAAATAAGAAAAAAAAGGAACAATAATCGAAACATTACGAACATAGCTGGGCATTTTAAAAAATCTGCCCGTATCAGCTGAGCCAACATAAGTGAAAGGCATGCGTCATGCAGATGGTATTAGAAGGTATCCGTAAGAACGTGGGGAGAGAAACCTGGCTACACCCCATGAGTCTTGCGCTGCAAAGTGGTGCTGTCACGGTATTACTAGGCGCAACACAAGCGGGGAAAACCAGCTTGATGCGCATCATGGCCGGACTGGACAAACCCAGCCGCGGCAAGGTTCTGGTGGACGGTAAAGACGTCACTGAGGTATCGGTTCGCGAACGCGACATCTCCATGGTTTACCAACAATTCATTAACTACCCATCGTTGACAGTGGCGCGCAATATTGCATCGCCGCTACGTCTGCGAAAGGAAGAGAACATAGACGAACGTGTACGCGAAGTTGCTGAGCGTTTGCACATAGAAATGTTTTTAGACCGCTTGCCCGCTGAACTCTCGGGTGGACAACAGCAACGCGTGGCGCTGGCACGTGCTTTGATCAAAAAAGCACCGTTAATGTTGCTGGACGAGCCGCTTGTAAACCTAGATTACAAACTGCGCGAAGAATTGCGCTTAGAGCTTTCCGCTTTATTTGCCACCGGCGAGTCGACAGTGGTTTACGCTACGACCGAGCCCGGTGAAGCTTTGCTGTTGGGCGGCTACACAGCGGTACTCGATTGCGGCGAATTGCTGCAATACGGTCCAACCGCAGAGGTTTTTCACCAACCGATTTCACTTCGTGTCGCGCGCGCTTTTAGTGACCCACCCATGAATTTATTGCTCGCAGATGCTTCAGCGCAGGGCGTGCAACTACGTGGTGGGCCCGAGTGCCCGTTAGACAACGCATCAATACCGGCTAAAAAAGCGACTGATATCACCATGGGTTTGCGCGCGATTGCACTACGTGTAACCCCACGCCCAGGCGATGTGGCATTGACCGGTACTGTCGATCTGGCCGAAATTTCTGGCTCTGACACTTTTGTTCACGTACACAGCTCGGTTGGTGACTTGGTTGCGCAGTTAACCGGTGTTCATTATTTTCAACTCGGCGCACCCATCACACTGCACTTTAGCCCGCAAGAGGCTTATTTGTTCGACGCGACTGGCGCGTTACAGCTCGCCCCTAAGCGCGCGAAAGGAGAATAAATATGGCTCGTATAGAACTTGATTTGGCTCACGCTTACGCACCGAATCCGCAGCAAGACAGTGATTACGCCTTATTGCCGTTAAAAATGACATTTGAAGATGGCGGCGCTTACGCCTTGTTGGGGCCATCGGGCTGCGGCAAGACGACCATGCTCAACGTCATGTCGGGCTTGCTGGTACCGTCACACGGCAAAGTACTTTTTGATGGCAAAGATGTCACTAGCAAAAGTCCACAGGAACGCAATATCGCCCAGGTGTTTCAGTTCCCGGTGATTTACGACACCATGACGGTGGCTGAAAACTTGGCCTTTCCCCTGCGTAACCGCAAGATGCCGGAAGACCAAATTCGCAAACGCGTAGGCGTGATCGCCGAGATGTTGGATATGAGCGCAGAGCTCGATAAACGCGCAGCTGGTTTGGCCGCTGATGCGAAACAAAAAATATCGCTGGGTCGAGGCTTGGTAAGAGCCGACGTATCTGCAGTGTTATTTGACGAGCCTTTGACAGTGATTGATCCTTTGCTCAAGTGGCAACTGCGCAGAAAACTCAAGCAAATTCACCAAGAACTCAAACTCACTTTCATCTATGTCACCCATGATCAGGTAGAAGCGTTGACATTTGCCGAACAAGTACTGGTGATGATGCGTGGGCGCGCCGTACAGGTAGGCCCAGCAGACGCGCTGTTTGAGCGGCCAGAGCACACTTTTGTCGGGCATTTTATCGGCTCACCCGGCATGAATTTTTTACTCGCCGATGTCACCGCGCAAGGTCTGGAAGTAGCGGGTCAAGTCTTGCCCTTACCGGCTGAACCGCAATTGCCGCTCGGACCACTCAAACTCGGCATTCGTCCAGAGTACATCGATCTGGCGCCTGAAAACACCCTTGGCTCAGTACGCGGCACAGTCAAACAATTGCAAGACGTTGGCACTTATTTAATGCTGACCGTGCTAATTGATGGACAACAGGTCAAGGTGCGTCAGAGCCCACAAGCGGATCGCCTAACGCCAGGCGATACGGTGTACGTACAGCTACTGAGCGAGCACAGCTGTTTTTATATTAACGAGGAGCGGGTGTCATGAGCGCCATTAATAAACCGGTGAACCAGAAAGCCTGGTTCTTAATTTTGCCCGTCATCTTGTGCGTGGCTTTTTCAGCCATTATTCCTTTGATGACGGTGGTCAACTATTCCGTGCAAGACATCATCTCGCCCGAGCGTCATGTGTTTGTTGGCACTGAATGGTTCACTTCTGTTATGCGTGATGAAGAGCTACACAGTGCTTTGATACGTCAGATATTGTTCTCTTTATCGGTCTTGGCAGTTGAAATCCCTCTAGGCGTTTTACTGGCTTTGTCCATGCCAGCTCAGGGCTGGAAATCTTCCGCCGTGCTGGTATTGGTGTCGCTCTCATTACTAATTCCATGGAACGTGGTTGGCACGATTTGGCAGATTTTTGGTCGCAGCGATATTGGTTTATTTGGTGTCATGCTGCACCGAATGGGTTTTGAATACAGCTACACCGGTAATGCCACCCATGCGTGGTTAACGGTATTGCTGATGGATGTGTGGCACTGGACGCCACTGGTTGCGTTGCTGGCTTTTGCCGGTCTGCGCAGTATTCCAGACGCTTATTACCAAGCGGCCAGAATTGACGGCGCATCTAAGTTTGCGGTGTTTCGCTACATTCAGTTGCCGAAAATGCGCGGCGTATTAGTCATTGGTGTGCTGCTGCGTTTTATGGACAGCTTCATGATTTACACCGAACCGTTTGTACTAACTGGCGGTGGCCCCGGCAATGCCACCACTTTTTTAAGCCAGTACCTGACACAAAAAGCCGTCGGTCAGTTTGACCTAGGCCCAGCGGCCGCATTCTCACTGATTTATTTTCTGATCATTTTGCTGATTTGCTTCATTCTCTATAACTGGATGCAAAGCGTCGGCAACCAAACTACCAAGGAGTCTGGTCATGCATGAAAATCGTTTTCATAAACGCAGCATTTTCTTAATGCTGTATCTGGTATTTGCTTTGTTGCCCATCTACTGGATGATCAATATGAGCTTTAAAACCAATGAAGAAATTGTCTCGGTGTTTTCGTTCTTTCCGCAGAACTTCACTTGGGACAACTACCACACGATTTTCACTGATCCGTCTTGGTACATGGGCTACGTCAATTCAATGATTTATGTGGCAATGAACACGGTCATATCAGTCGCAGTTGCCCTACCCGCTGCGTATGCGTTTTCACGCTACCGTTTTTTGGGTGATAAGCATGTGTTTTTCTGGTTGCTGACCAATCGCATGACACCGCCGGCGGTGTTTTTGCTGCCCTTTTTTCAGCTCTATTCAACCGTCGGTTTGATGGACACCCATATTGCAGTAGCGCTGGCGCACTTACTTTTTAACGTGCCCTTGGCGGTCTGGATTTTGGAAGGTTTTATGGGCGGTATACCGCGCGAAATTGACGAGACAGCTTATATCGACGGCTATTCTTTTCCACGTTTTTTCATGACAGTTTTCTTGCCATTGATTAAAGCCGGTGTCGGCGTAGCCGCATTCTTTTGCTTTATGTTTAGTTGGGTGGAGTTACTGCTGGCACGCACTTTAACCAGTGTCGATGCAAAGCCGATTGTGGCCACGATGACGCGTACCGTGTCTGCATCCGGTATGGATTGGGCGACGCTGGCCGCCGCCGGCGCACTGACCATAGTGCCCGGCGCCATCGTGATTTGGTTTGTTCGTAACTACATCGCCAAAGGTTTCGCGATGGGTCGCGTTTAAGGAGAAAAATATGCTGGGATGGATGGCTTGGACCTTACCGGTCGCTGTATTTTTTATTTCTATTGCGCTGATGCTAGTCGGTATGACGATCTGGGAGATCCGCTCGCCTACGGTGGAGCGGCGCGGCTTTCTACCTATGAAAACCACTCGTGGTGACCGCTTATTTATTGGTCTACTCGCGGCGGCATATTTAAATCTACTGTTCTTGGGCTTTGGCTCTCGAATCGAAGCCTTGCTTAATCTTCAAGCCGAACCATCGATTTGGATTAGCTTTGTGCTTTCTATGGGACTGTTAGGCCTGATCATGAATAAGGGCTAACAGGCATGCAAGCATTTGGTTCAATCTATCCCCGGAGCCAGATTACTTTTATTAAAAATGGGGATGTGAATTCGAGGAGACATGTTATGAGATTTCGATATTCGGCAATTGCGTTCACAGTGGCTCTGGCTACTGGTCAGCTCGCACATGCGGGTGAAGCAGAGGCTAAAAAATGGATAGACAGCGAGTTCCAGCCTTCTACGTTAAGCAAAGACAAACAACTCGCTGAAATGAAGTGGTTTATTGACGCGGCGAAAAAACTCAAAGCCAAAGGCGTGACTGAGATTTCCACCGTATCGGAAACACTGACGGTGCACGAGTACGAATCTAAAACGCTGGCCAAAGCGTTTGAAGAAATTACCGGCATCAAGGTCAAGCACGACATCATCCAAGAAGGCGATGTGATTGAAAAACTGCAAACTTCTATGCAGTCGGGCAAAAGTATTTACGACGGTTGGGTCACTGACTCAGACCTGATTGGTACCCACTACCGCTACGGCGATATCATGTCGCTGACCAAATACATGAAAGAAGCTGGCAAGCCCTACACCAGTCCAACGCTGGATTTAAAAGACTTCATCGGCACCAGCTTTACCACCGCTCCAGATGGTCAGCTCTACCAATTACCAACGCAGCAGTTTGCTAACCTGTACTGGTTCCGCGCCGATCTTTTTGCGCGCAAAGACTTGCAAGAAAAATTTAAAGCTAAGTATGGGTACGAATTAGGCGTTCCACAAAACTGGTCAGCCTATGAAGACATCGCCGCATTCTTTACGGATGACGTCAAAAGCATAGACGGCAAGCCAATTTATGGTCACATGGATTACGGCAAAAAAGACCCATCGCTGGGCTGGCGCTTTACCGATGCATGGCTGTCTATGGCCGGTGCTGCCGATATCGGCATTCCAAACGGCATGCCAGTAGACGAATGGGGCATCAAAGTTGGCGCTGACAAGTGCACACCGGTTGGCGCATCTGTCTCGCGCGGTGGTGCAACCAATTCGCCAGCTTCTGTTTACGCATTGACCAAGTACATCGAATGGATGAAAAAGTACGCACCTAAAGAAGCCATGGGTATGACTTTCGGCGAGTCTGGTCCTGTGCCAGCGCAAGGCCAAATCGCTCAGCAGATTTTTTGGTACACAGCATTTACTGCTGACATGGTCAAAAAAGGTTTGCCAGTTGTGAACGACGACGGCACACCGAAGTGGCGCATGGCCCCCGGCCCTAACGGCCCGTACTGGAAGCAAGGCATGCAAAACGGCTACCAAGACGTAGGTTCATGGACTTTCTTTAAAAACCATGATGCCGACAAAACTGCTGCTGCTTGGTTGTACGCGCAGTTTGTCACCAGCAAAACTGTCTCGCTTAAAAAATCGATTGTCGGTCTGACCTTTATTCGCGACAGCGACATTCGCGCTGACTACTTCACCAAAAATGCCAACAAGTACGGCGGTTTGATTGAGTTCTACCGTAGCCCAGCGCGCGTCGCATGGACACCTACTGGTACCAACGTGCCTGACTATCCAAAGCTGGCTCAGCTGTGGTGGAAAAACGTGGCTGTAGCGGTAACTGGCGAGAAGACACCGCAAGCTGCGATGGATAACTTGGCTGAAGAAATGGATGCTGTGATGGCACGTCTGGAACGCGCAGGCATGGCGCATTGCGCACCAAAACTTGCTGCTAAACAAGATCCAGCCAAAATGCTGAGCGACACACATGCGCCTTGGAAGAAGTTAGCCAATGAAAAAGTCAAGGGTGAAACCGTTGCCTATGACAAGTTATTACAAGCATGGAAAGACGGCAAAGTTCGTTAAGTTTTAGACTTGTAAAAAAGCTCCGGCGGCTAGATTTTTTAGCAGTCGGATTCAAACAATACGGTGCGTTGACTCAACGCACCCCATAACGGTACTGGATACTTCAGAGCTTGGCTCTGAAGTATCAGTCTGAAGATATGCGCGACAACTCTCAACCTTTTCTTACTGAACGCGCCACATTAATAGCGCAGTTGGCGCAGCCGCGTCAATATGATTTAGCCATTATTGGCGGCGGCGCCACGGGTCTGGGCGTGGCGCTTGACGCGGCCCTGCGCGGTTTGAGCGTGGTACTAATTGAGTCGCATGACTTTGCCAAGGGCACGTCGTCACGCTCAACAAAATTAGTACACGGCGGCGTACGTTACTTGGCGCAAGGCAATATTTCTCTGGTGCGTGAGGCGTTGCACGAACGCTCTAGCTTGCTGCACAATGCACCGCATTTGGCCCAACCCCTGCCCTTTGTGATGCCAGCTTACCGCTGGTGGGAAGCGCCGTTTTATGGCATTGGCCTTAAAGCCTACGACGTCTTGGCCGGTAAATCTGGACTCGGTCCTACAGAATTTTTAGGCCGCGCACAAACCCGCACTTGTTTGCCATCGGTGAGTGAGAAAAATTTATGGGGTGGCGTTAAATACTGGGATGGTCAGTTTGACGACGCGCGTTTGGCGTTGGCTCTTGCGCGCACCGCAGCTGCGAAAGGCGCACTTTTAATTAATTACTGTGAAGCCGTTGGCCTGATTCATACCGACGGAAAAGTCGCTGGCCTACATTGCCGCGATACTGAAACTGGGCAAGCCATAGAGATCAAAGCTAAATGCGTGGTCAACGCTACTGGTGTTTGGGTGGATGCTTTGCGCGCACTCGACGGTCAAGCCGTAGGGCAAGTCAGCGCGCCAATGGTTGCGCCCAGCCAAGGCGTTCACCTAGTCGTTGATCGCGAATTTTTCCCTGGCGACCACGCCTTGCTAGTGCCCAAAACAGCCGACGGCCGCGTTTTATTTGCCGTGCCCTGGCTAGGCAAAGTCATACTCGGCACAACCGATACCCCGCGAAATGATTTGTCACGCGAGCCGGATCCGTTTGCACAAGAAGTCGCTTTTATTCTTGGCGAATCTGCCCGCTATTTAAAACGTGCACCGCGCCGCGAAGATGTGCGCAGCGTTTGGGTAGGTTTAAGGCCTTTGGTCAAACCGCCAGAAGAAGATGGCGGCAATACAAAAGGCATTAGCCGTGAACACACAGTAGCCGTGAGTCAAACTGGTTTGGTCACCGTGACGGGTGGCAAGTGGACGACTTACCGCGCAATGGCTGAGGACGTGTTGGAAAAATGCCAGACCTCGGGCTTGCTGCCTGCACTGCCCGCCTCTACCACCTCTGACTGCCTGTTGGTTGGTGCACCGCCTAAAGGCTCAACAACAACGCGCATCAGCGAGGAGCCGGGCGCCCACCTCTACGGTCAAGAGCAAGATGCCTTAAGCAAATTACCTGGCGCAGAAGTAATGGTGGCACCCAATTTAAGCGAAGCCATGGTGCGTTTTGCAGCGCGTTTTGAATATGCGCGCACGGTTGAAGATGTGTTGGCGCGGCGCAGCCGACTGCTGTTTCTCGATGCTCGCGCTGCAGCGACAGCCGCCCCAGCAGTTGCGGCCATATTGGCGGATGAGTTGGGCGCACCTATAACCACTAGCGAATTTTTAGCCTTGACTGAGCGTTACCTCAGCTTGCCTTGATGGTTAAATCGCTAAATTTTCAAGCAATGGCAAGACGCTTTAAGCGCTGAAAAGCCGTGAAAATTTAGCGCTGATTTTTTGGCGGCTGATAAAAAAAACGTCTCAGCGCTAGTTCATCGCCAGTTCATCGCCATCAGGAAAACCAAGTAACTTTTCCGCTTGAAATGTCGTGCATTGCACCGACAACCTTAACCTTTCCCTGTGCCACCAAATTTTTAATTAGCGGACTATTCTGCGTTACATTCATCACCGCATCCTCAACGTTTTGAGCAGCGAGTTTTTGTACTAAATCTTTGTTTTTAGAACTGACAACGCCTTTGTAATTGAGCTTGTCTAAGGAGGGTCGAATGTTCTCCAGCAAGGCTGTCAAGTTGCCGAGTTTGGCGTTATCTGCAGCGCCTTTGATGGCGCCACATTCGGTATGGCCCAACACTACAACAAGCTTAGCGCCGGCGAGTTGCGTCGCAAACTCTAAGCTTCCCAGAATGTCCTCATTGACAAAATTACCGGCGATACGCGCAGCGAAGATATCACCCAACCGCTGGTCAAATATCAATTCCGGAGGAACTCGGCTATCGATACAACCTACCACTACCGCAAATGGAGACTGCTGATTGGCAGTGTCCTTAACTTGTTTAAGCATGTCGCAATTGCGCATGGTTCCTGCAAGAAAACGGTCGTTACCAGTCTTGAGAAATTCCAAAGCTTCATCGGGTGTGGTGGCTTTTTGTGTGGTGGCGGTAAATGCCTCACAGCTTTGTGCAGCATTGGCGCGGCCAACTAAGCTTGCAGCGGATAACGCAAAAAGTGATTGCAAAGCAAAACGTCTGGGTAACATGGATTGACCTTTTTTAGATAGTTTTGTATCAGTAATTAAAAAAATATTGGCTCCTTAAAAATAAATTTAATTTAAAGCTGTGAAGATTCAAATTTGAATCATCGTGTACGACTAAGTGCAGGAACTTTGATTCCTCAGCACGTTATTTAAAATTGTAAAAATTAACCTAAATACAGAATTGTGTAGAAGTCATTAATTTTTTTAGACCAAAAATCGACTCTTATAGTCCTCTGGCGGCACAGCACAAGTGGTTAAGCTGCCGAACAATTTATAGCGATTGCGCGCCCCTAATCGATAGGCTGCATCTCTAAGAGGTGCGGGAACAATCCAGCCAATCCACGCAAGTCGCCAAGGCCAACCAAGCTTATGCAGCACACGAAAAATGGCGGCTGTGTGCTGCCACGATTGCTGACCGTCAACTAGTAATATGGTCTCTAACTTATCGACTCTTAGTCCTGCTTGGAGTAGTAGCGCCTTACCACTTTCGCTTTGAATTGAAGCGAACTGAAAAACCTTTTGATGGTCGTGCTTGAGCAAAAATTTCACCGAACCATTGCATAACAGACATTGGGCGTCGAATACAAGAATCATGTGAATTCCTTTATATAAATAAATAAATAAAAAAAAGAGCCATTTGTAATGGCTCTTTTTTTACTCAAATCAAACCGGTCTAAATCTTTAAAGGCCTAAATTATATTTTCTTAAAGTATCAAAGCAAGAGCTACTCAGCTCAAACGGTTATTGCTATTGGCCAGAGTTACTTGGATTTCAATCTCACACTTGAAATCCAAGAACTGTACTGAGTCTTCTTAAACTGACAACAGTTCTGTTTCAACTGCCTGGTGTTTTTTCACCATGCTGGCAGATGGTTGGCCAAAACGGCTGACCACAACAGTTACTAGCCAGGAAAGAATAAAACCAGGAACGATTTCATACAATCCAAACCAGCCGTTTTGCTTCCAAACTAACACCGTGATGGCGCCCACTAAAATGCCCGCCAATGCGCCGTTACGCGTCATGCGTGACCAGAACAATGACAAGATGATGACTGAGCCAAAGGCCGCACCAAAACCGGCCCATGCATAGCTAACCATGCCCAAAACTTTGGCCTCAGGATCGCTGGCAATGCCTATTGCAATCAGTGACACAGACAAGACCATCGCCCGACCAATCCAGACCAGTTCTTTTTGCGTGGCGTTTTTGCGTATGAAGGTGTGATAAATATCTTCAGTTAAAGCACTAGAGCAAACCAGCAACTGGCAAGACAAAGTGCTCATCACAGCGCCCAAGATAGCGGCGAGCAAGACACCGGCTACCCACGGATTAAACAACTGTTTAGCCAGCTCGATAAACACGGTTTCTGAGTTGGCCTTTACAGCAACGGCTGCATCAGCGTTAGCTAGAAAATAAGGAATACCAACAAATCCGACCCCCACCGCACCGGCTAAACACAAGATCATCCAAGTCATGCTGATGCGGCGCGCTGTTGGAATAATTGACACCGATTCGGCCGCCATAAAACGCACCAAGATATGCGGTTGACCAAAATAACCAAGGCCCCAAGCAATTAGCGAGACAATGCCGACAAACGAGGCGCCTTGCATCATGTCTAGCTGCGCTGGCTTCATCAATTCAACGATTGTCTGAGCTGGCTGTAAATCTCCGCTCACAGCGAAGTACGCGACTACCGGCGTGACGATTAAAGCAGTGATCATCAATGATGCTTGGATAGTGTCCGTCCAACTGACAGCCAGAAAGCCACCAATAAACACGTATGCAATTGTGCAAGCTGCACCGACCCATAAAGCGGTGTCATAAGGCAGGCCAAACATATTTTCAAACAGTCTTGCACCAGCGACTACGCCGGAGGCGCAATAAACGGTGAAAAACACCAAAATCACCAACGTCGTGAGTATGCGCAGCAAATTAGCCTTGTCCTCAAAACGGTTGGCGAAGTAGTCGGGCAGCGTTAACGCGTTACCGGCTCGTTCGGTGTAAAGCCGTAACCGTGCGGCGACAAAACGCCAATTGAGGTATGCGCCAATGATTAAACCCACACCAATCCAAGCTTCGCTTAGCCCGGATAAATAAATTGCACCTGGTAGACCCAGAAGCAGCCAGCCGCTCATGTCAGAAGCCCCGGCTGACAGCGCAGTGACAAAGCTGCCAAGACTTCGGCCGCCCAAAATGTAGTCGTCTAAGTTTTGAGTGCCGCGATAGCCTAAAAAGCCTATGCCAAGCATTGCAAGCAAATAGATGCCGAAGGTGATTAGGGTGGGATCCGTTAAGTTCATGAAGGTCTCCTCTAGGTGGGAAGTGATGGCTCAAAAAATTGAGTCTTATGACTGCGGCAAAGCAGTTAGTGTCAAGCCATCCCTTGCTATGAGGATGGCTGTTGTTGGGAATGCTGATTAGCCAAAGCCAATATTAAATATCTACCCCATGGTCATGAGTTGCGCATTACCACCTGCCGCTGCAGTGTTGGTACTGATGCTTTGCTCGTGCATTAAGGCACTTACGTCGTATACGCCGCCCGAAGCCAGTTGTGCCGAGGTCAAGTTTTCAACCCGCACGATGGCACCAGAGCGCTCGGCAATGCGCGGTAACAAGGCATGCAGCGTATCGCTATCGCCTTCAAATAAGAGTGCGCTCAAATGTTGCTGCTCTAAAAGTTGTCCCACTTTATGAGCCCGCACAAAGGCTTGCACATCAGCTGGAAATATCGCCAACGCTAGCGCGACTGGACTACCGGCAATAGGTGTTTCTAACCAGCACGGGTTGCCACTGGCCAATGCTGCTGCGACTTGTTGCACCAAACCTAGCGCGGTTTGTGGCATGGCCCAGACAGCGCCGCGGGGCAGTAGCTGGTAACGATTCGCCTCCCCCGTTGGGCCTGGCATGGTAAAGATTTGGCCTAGTACGTTGCTTGCTGTGTAAGCATCGCAAGCGGTCACGGCTTTAGCCATATCGCCGCTGGTTTGCCAGCCGTCTAGCGCCAAAAATGCGGGACTCACTAACGCTGAGTTCAAACTTTGCAAGGCCTTTAAGGCTAGCGTAGCTGCTGGGTTAGGCAGCTTAATCAGCGCTGCACTAGGACTAACTGGCATGGTTGGCAGAGCGGTGAGTGCTTGGTTGCCTTGTGAGGGATTGGCTTGCAGCAAGCGGTACAGATAAAGCGGGCCGCCCGCCTTGGGACCAGTACCCGACAAACCCATGCCGCCAAAAGGCTGGACGCCGACCACAGCGCCAATTACGTTGCGGTTAACGTACACGTTGCCGGCTTGGACTTTTTGCGTCACTTGAGCAATCGTCTCGTCGATACGGCTGTGCACCCCAAAGGTCAGGCCGTAGCCGGTTGCGTTCAGCGCGTCCAACACTTCACCCAGTTGATCACGGCGGTAACGCAGCACATGCAGCACTGGCCCAAAGACTTCGCGCTGCAAGCGTTTTATGTCATCAATTTCGATCAGTGCTGGCATCACAAAATGCCCTTGCACCGCGCTTTCATTG
The DNA here is from genome assembly GCF_012584515.1 of Polaromonas vacuolata. Lineage (NCBI taxonomy): Bacteria > Pseudomonadati > Pseudomonadota > Betaproteobacteria > Burkholderiales > Comamonadaceae > Polaromonas > Polaromonas vacuolata. The sequence goes on from NZ_CP051461.1 coordinate 1,880,288, forward strand.
CGCCCCACACGGGTCACGCTTTGACCTTCGGATTGCATACGTGCAATGTGCGCTTCAATTTGGATACGGGCGTCCTCATCTATCACTGGGCCGACGTCAGTTTGCATGCGGTCTGGGTTACCCATAACCCATTCGCGCATGGCATGTTTGATCATCTCCACTACTCTATCCGCTCCGTCTTCTTGCAGGCACAACAAGCGCAGTGCAGAGCAACGTTGACCAGCTGAATCAAAAGCCGATGACAACACGTCACCTACCAATTGTTCTGCCAATGCCGACGAATCCGCCACCAGTGCATTTTGGCCACCGGTCTCCGCAATCAATGTAATCGGTCTGCCTTGAGGACTCAGACGTTTGGCCAAGGTTTGCGCAATCATGCGCGACACTTCGGTCGAACCGGTGAACATCACACCCGCTATTTGGCGGTGTGCAACCAGTGCTGCACCGACTGTCTCGCCAGTGCCGGGCACTAATTGCACGGCATCAACAGGAACACCGGCTTCGTGCAAAATTTTGACCATCACGTCAGCAATCAGTGAGGTCTGCTCGGCCGGTTTGGCCAAAGCGCAATTACCACTGGCTAAGGCAGCGGCGACTTGGCCGGTAAAAATTGCCAGCGGAAAATTCCACGGACTGATGCACAGCACCACGCCTAGTGGTCGGTGCGTAGCGTTATCAAACGTAGCGGATACCTGAGCAGCGTAGTAGCGCAAAAAGTCCACTGCTTCGCGTATTTCGGCTATCGCGTTTGGTATCGACTTGCCAGCCTCACGCACGATGAGACCGAGTAAGCTTTGCGTGCGCTGCTCCAACAAGTCGGCGGCGCGACTCAAACAGGCGGCACGCTCTTCTTGTGGCGTACCCTGCCAAATTTGTGCGGCGCGGGCGGCGCGGCTAATGGCCAGTTCGACATCTTCTGCGCTAGCCGGTCGCATCCAACCGACTTGATCACGCGTATCCGCTGGATTCAAAACCGCGTGCCAGCCGCCATCAGTATTGGGCGCATCCGTTGCGGCTATGTCAGCCACCGTACTAGAGGCGGTGTATAAATTCTGCGTACTGCGCAGTAAGCCAGCGGACAAGGACGCCAGTTGTTGCTCGTTGGCTAAATTTAAACCGGTCGAATTTTGCCGTGATTGCTCACCTAAATCGGCAAACATCTGGCGCGGCAGAGGAATTTTGTCGTGTGGAGCACCTAAGCGACCAGTCTCAAATTCAGTTTGCTGAACTTGGAACACGGGATCCACCACCAATTCAGCCACCGGAATATTGGCATCGCCAATGCGGTTAACAAATGAGGTGTTAGCGCCGTTTTCTAATAAACGCCGCACCAAGTAGGCCAACAGCGTTTCGTGCGTGCCAACCGGCGCATAAATGCGGCAAGGCCGGGCAAGTTTTCCGTTGGCGACACTGCCTGTGACTTGGTCATAGAGTGGCTCGCCCATGCCGTGCAGGCATTGGAATTCATACTGCCCGCTGTAGTAATTGCCGCCAGCCATGTGGTAGATAGTGGCGAGCGTCTGCGCATTGTGGGTAGCGAATTGTGGATAGATCGCATCTGGCGCATCCAGCAGTTTTCTTGCACAGGCCAAAAAGGCGACATCGGTGTGCACCTTTCGGGTGTAGACCGGATAGCCTTCATGGCCATCGAGTTGGGCGCGTTTGATTTCACTGTCCCAGTAAGCGCCTTTGACCAGTCGAATCATTAACCGGTGGCCGCTGCGTCTAGCCAAATCGATGGCGTAATCAATCACAAATGGGCAGCGTTTTTGATACGCTTGCACCACAAAACCGATACCGTTCCAGCCTTTTAGCGCGGGCTCAAAACACAGGCATTCGAGTAAATCAAGCGACAACTCTAAGCGGTCGGCTTCTTCAGCATCAATGTTCAATCCAATGTCGTATTTGCGCGCTAACAGAGTTAGATGCAGTAGCCGCGGCAGCAACTCCGTCATGACACGGTCGCGCTGAGCGCGGCTGTAGCGGGGGTGTAGCGCCGAGAGTTTGACCGATATACCAGGTCCTTCATGAATGCCGCGTCCGTTAGAAGCCTTGCCGATAGCGTGAATAGCCTGCTCGTAAGACACCATATAACCCTCAGCATCCTGCTCTGTCACAGCCGCTTCACCCAGCATGTCGTAGGAATAACGAAAGCCCGATTTCTCTAATGTCCGGCTGTTGGCCAGCGCTTCGGAAATGGTCTGACCGGTCACGAACTGCTCACCCATGAGTTTCATCGCACGGTGCACACCTTGACGAATCAAGGGTTCACCGCCTTTGCCAATCAAACGTGTGAGTGACGCACCCAGGCTTTTTTCGCTACTACTAGACGTCAACTTGCCGGTCAACATCAGGCCCCAAACAGCTGCATTAACGAACATTGAAGGCGAGTTGCCTAAATGCGAATGCCAGTCGCCATGACTAATTTTGTCGCGAATCAATGCGTCGCGGGTGGCGTTATCGGGAATTCGCAGCAGCGCTTCGGCTAAACACATCAGCGCCACGCCTTCTTGGCTGGAAAGCGAAAACTCTTGCACCAGTGCTTCAACGCCACCGCTGTCTTTTTTACCGCGCAAACCTTCGACCAGTTTTGTTGCCTGTGTTTCTATCGCAGTGCGCTGTACGGCGTCTGATGTATGCGCCAGTTGCACTAGCAGCGGCAGGCATTCTTCTTCGGGTCTGTGCCAAGCGGCGGTAATAGCCGCTCTAAGGTCAGTCTGCGGCAATACATTTTGAGCCCAATCGAGAAACGGCTGCGGCTGCGGCAACGGCATCAAACTGCTAGTTGGCTCATCGCTTTCATCGATCTCATTTATTTCCGGCATCTCGCCGAGAGCGGTTGCACCTAAATTAGCGCCCAAAGGTGAAAGACCGCGTTCAAGACTTTCAACATAATGCAAAACAGCTTGCTTGATCAGCCAATGTGGTGTTCGACCTTGTTGTGTAGCCGCTTCGCGAATGCGGGCTCGCAGCGCCTCATCGACCTTAAGACCTAGCGTGACTGTAGACATGGGTTGCACCTTTTGACTGAGTTAGTGCAACCCATTTTATAGATAGTGCAACCAAATCAAAATCCGGGTTAACCCTCAACCCATAAATCCATAAGCGATTGCAAATAATGGTTTGGCGTCTGTGCTTATATGGGTGCAGATTTAGAATAAAAAAAGCCACCGAAAGGTGGCTTTTTAAATCAATCTAAAAGATCAATTCATGAATTAATTCAGCGGTGTTTTCTTACCGTCTTTGTAGACGTAAAGAGTAATCGCTGGGTTCTTCAATTCGCCGTTAGGCTCAAAAGCGATGGTGGTGGTCACGCCCTTGTAGTTAGTCTTCATCAACTCTGGCAAATAGACTTTTGGATCGCTAGACTTTGCACGTTTCATCGCGTCGACCAAAACGAAAGTAGCGTCATAGGTGTATGGGCTGTAGACCTGGAACTGGTTTGGATACTTGGCGTCGTAACGCTTTTTCCATGCTTCGCCGCCTGGCATTTTTGCCAGCGATGCACCGCCTTCAGCGCAAACAATGTTCTCAACTGTTTTAGCGCCGGCTGCGAGCTTGGCGACTTCTGTCGTGCAGATGCCGTCACCACCGAAAAACTTGACGTTGCTCATGCCGAGTTGTTCCATCTGACGCAGCATTGGTCCAGCTTGTGGATCCATACCGCCGAAGAAAATCGCATCGGGCTTCTTGGCTTTGACGGCTGTCAAAATGGCCATGAAGTCAGTGGCTTTATCGGTGGTGAACTGCTCGTCAACAACCTTCATGCCTTTGGACAAAGCGGTGCGTTTGAACACTTCAGCAACGCCTTGGCCATAAGCTGTACGGTCATCAATGACGGCGACAGTTTTGAGCTTGAGTCCATCAATCGCGTAGAAAGCCAGACCAGCGCCAAGAGCGTTGTCGTTGGCAATGATACGGAAGGTGGTGTTGTAGCCTGGCTTGGTCAGATTAGGGTTGGTTGCAGCGCCGGTGATATGGGGAATACCGCAGTCGTTGTAAATCTTAGAAGCAGGAATCGTGGTGCCGGAATTGAGGTGACCGACTACGCCAGCGACTTTTGCATCGCACAACTTTTGTGCAGCAGCCGTGCCTTGTTTTGGATCGGCGGCATCATCTTCAGCCACGATTTCAAACTTGGCTTTCTTGCCGCCAATCATGATGTTCTGAGCGTTCAGATCTTCAATGGCCATGCGGACGCCATTTTCATTATCTTTTCCGTAGTGGGCTTGCGAGCCGGAAAGCGGGGCAACATGGCCGATTTTTACGATCAGGTCCTCAGCCGAAGCCATGCCAGCCAAGCTAGCCAGTGCCGCAATCACTGTCAGTTTAAATTTCATCTGCATAAAAACACTCCGATTAGGAAATTACCGTTAAAGGTTGAGAACAAAATTTTTGCTCAACGGCACGTAACATAACGCAATTTTCGCGCCTGCCGTATAGCAATATCCCTAGGTTTAATCGATTGGATTAAAACATCCGATGTAAATTAACCTGGAAGTATTGTGTCATCAAATAAAGTTAAAAAACTTTTGGATACAACTCTTGTGAAACCGCTTGCATGACCGTCTCGCGGACCACAGATTCGATCTCTTCGCGCAAGCGTGGTGCCAGTGTTTGGGTATGCGCCAGAACGATTTGTGAAACGGCATCTTGCAAGCGCGATTCAAGCGCGCTGTCGACGCGCTGCATCACGCGGTGGAGAATTTCATTTTCAAGTTTTAGCTGGGTCTCAAATGTCATTGCTTGCGACATTTGAGGCAGCTCTTGCTCTTGCGCTTGCTCTGAATTAATGATCGGCGGCTGAATTGGCTGGGCTGCCGTCAATACCGCAGACTGCTTGAGGCCTGTTAATGCAGGAATAGCCACCCCGAGTTGAACCACATCTGTGAGCGTGGGCACAAAACGCGGCGGCATGGGTGAGTCGCTCATGCGTTAGTTCCTGCGGCAGATGTTTCGTGTTTTTTCAGCGGATAGCCTCTGTCGGCGTAATGCTTCCAGCGGCGGCGCGCGGCCGAGAGTTCTGGAGGTGCTTGACCCACTAACTCGATGAGACGCTCGAAGCGTTCGAAATTCTCAGGTATTTCTTCTCCGAGATTGACCAACACCTGCCAGTGTTGACTGCTAGCCGTCGATTGCGCCAGCACTATGGGGCTGGCTGCAAGTGTGATGGCGTGCAGTTCAGGATTGGCAGATGAGGCCGCTGTTGCCGCGCAATGCGGCACAAAATCTGTACTGGAAAACTGCCAGAGTAAGCGGTCTAACTCATGCAATTGATCAGGCTGCCCTGTCACCAGCACTTTTGCGCCCCCGGCGTAAGCCTTGCGCAACAAGCGGCAGGCGTAGCCTAGCTTGTCGGCCAGATTGACGTGGAAGGCTACCTCAGTCATGCCGAGCGGATCAGACTTGCTTGACGAGGTTTGGCGACGCGCTTAACCGGTGCTTTCGGCACTTTCAGCGCGGTCGTCTGGGCGCTATTTGCTGCTGATTTAGCGCTGGCTTTAGTCGCGGCTTTAGGTAATTGCTGCGCAGGAAGTGCCGCAGTTGCCAACAAAAATTCAACCAATAAACCGACTGGGCGACCGGTAGAGCCTTTGACCTTACCGCTTTTCCAAGCGGTGCCGGCTATATCCAAATGTGCCCAAGGGTACTTAGTCGTAAAACGTTGCAAAAATTTTGCCGCTGTCACTGCACCGCCAGCACGCCCGGCGACATTCGCAACGTCAGCAAAATTGCTTTTCAAGCCTTCAGCGTAATCGTCATCTAGCGGCATGCGCCAGCACAAATCTAATGCGCTATCACCTGCATCTAACAGGCGTTTAACCAATTGCTCGTCCGCAGAGAAAACACCGCTGCGCACACCACCAAGAGCGACTACGCAAGCACCGGTTAGGGTGGCAATATCGACTACAGCAGCGGGTTTAAAGCGTTCGGCATAAGTCAGTGCGTCGCATAAAACCAGTCGGCCTTCGGCATCGGTATTGAGGTTTTCAATCGTCTGTCCGCTCATGCTGGTGACCACATCACCAGGTTTGACTGCGTTGCCATCTGGCATGTTCTCGCAAGCAGGTATCAAACCGACCACATTGATGGCAGGCTTGAGATCGGCGAGTGTGCGAAAGGTGCCCAACACGCTGGCAGCACCGCACATATCAAACTTCATCTCATCCATATCGGCCGAAGGCTTAATAGAAATGCCGCCAGTATCAAAGGTAATACCTTTACCGACCAACACCACTGGTGCTGCTGTTTTTGCCGCACCGTTGTAATGCAGAACAATAAAGCGTAGTTCTTCGCGTGAGCCTTTGGCCACAGACATAAAGCTACCCATACCTAGCTTGGCAACTTCTTTAGGGCCCAGCACTTCAACTTTGATACCGGGTAATTTTCCTAATTCTTTAGCTGCATTTGCCAGCATAGTGGGCGTTGCATGATTGGCAGGACGGTTGCCCCACTCTTTGGCTAAGTCAATACCTTTAGCGAGCGCAATACCGGCCTCAAAACCAGCTTTCATCGCTGTCACGGCTGGCGCAGTGGCGGCTGTGAAAACTATGCGCTCAATTGCACTGACGCTGGCTTTTGGTTTGGTAGTAGTAAAGACGTAGCAAGCATCTGCGCAAGCCAAAACAGCTGCACTGGCTTGGGCGTTAGCCGCAGTGCTGAGAAAATTTAGATCTAACAACACGCGTTTAGCGTTGCTTCCCTTAAGGCTGGAGATGGCGGCATTAACTGCTGAGCGCACGCTTTTGGCGCTGCCGTCGCCGGCACCGACCAGAACCAAGCGAGTAGCCGCCATGTCCGTGGGTCGGTAGGTTGTGAGCAACTGACCGGTTTTAGCCTGAAGGTCGCCAGACTTTAAGGCCAAGCTTGCAAGCGCTGATACGGCATCTTCTCCCGCTTGAAAGTTATGCGGCAACAAAACCACCAGAGCATCACATTTTTCAGCGCACACACGCTCATTACTTAAAGGTTTAATTTCAAAGTTCATAATTGGGGGTTTGTCAGTCTATATTTTTAAGTAAAGCGCTAAGCGCAAAAACACGCCACGTGTCAATGTTATTCCAATCTTCGATCCGCAAAGAATTAGCCCGCAGTTTCGGTGCCACGTTGGTGGTTTTAATCACTATCGTGATGACTATTGTGCTTATCCGCACGCTTGGCCAAGCCTCGCGCGGTTCAATAGACCCACAAGACGTGATGCTGTTCATGGCCTATTCGGCTATGGGACGGCTGCCGACCATACTCTCGCTGTCTCTTTTTATCGCCATGGTGAGCACACTCTCGCGCATGTATAGGGACAGCGAAATGGTGGTCTGGTTCACCAGCGGCCAGGGCTTATGGGGATTTTTACGGCCACTGTACCGCTTTGCTTGGCCGGTTTTACTCATCATTACCCTGATGTCAATGTTCGTTTGGCCTTGGGCCAACCAGCAAACCCAAGACATGCGTGAACGTTACGAAAGTCGCAGTGATTTAGACCGTATCGCGCCTGGGCAATTCCAAGAATCATCCAACGGAAGTAGGGTGTTTTTTATTGATGCGGGAACCGAGTCAGCAAAAAAAACCAGTAACAATGTTTTTATTTCGGCAAACACCAACGGCAAGAACACTGTAATCACAGCCAACTCCGGACGCATTGAAATGCGTGGGAAAGACCAACTGCTGCTTTTAGAAAACGGTCAGAGAGTCGAACGTATTGAAGGCAAAAATGCACTAAAAATCAGTGAGTTTCAAGAATATGGCACGAATACTGGCACGACAAACACCTTGGCAGCGGAAGCTACTGAAGCCAAGCTTTTGTCTACGCGCGATCTGCTCAAGGCGCCGTCTCTGGTTAACCGAAGTGAATTAGCTTGGCGACTAGGTCTTTTGCTTTCAGCCCTCAATCTTGTGGTTTTGGCCGTAGCACTCGCTAGCGTCAACCCGCGCGGCGGTCGCAGTGGCAACATGATATTTGTACTTCTGACTTTTATCGTCTACAACAATTTACTCAACCTCGGCCAAAATTGGATTTATAGCGGCTTGGTGAGTTTTGGTGGATTTCTAATCACGCTACATGGCGGTGTGTTGCTGCTTGGCTTGGCATGGCTGGCTAAGCGCCATAGCAACTGGACACTCAAATCAATGCTGCGCATGAACAGTCGCAACCCAGTCACCGAGAAAACTTCAGTATGAAAACCATAAGACGTCTGATTTATGGTGAAGTTATTAGCTCTATCGCCCTAGTGGCATTGGGTTTTTTATCACTGTTTTATTTTTTTGATCTAGTTGACGAGTTGCAATACATTGGCAAAAACAATGGCTTAGCGGGCTTGGGCGAAATCTATCAAATCAAGCACGCGCTGCTTTACGTGACTTTGCTAGTACCCAATCACCTCTACGAGTTACTCCCGATCTCAGTATTGATAGGCACAATCTTCGTGATGGCTAGACTGGCACAAAGTTCTGAATTCACGATTTTGCGCACCAGCGGTTTAGGGCCTTGGCGTGCACTGCGGTTGCTGCTGGGCATTGGTTTATTTTTTGTTGTCTTTAGTTTTGTCGTGGGTGATTACCTTGCGCCGCTTTCAGACCGCACAGCGCAATTGCTGAAGGGTCGCTACCAAAACAGCATCACGGTAGGTCAAACAGGCGCTTGGCTGCGTGAGAAAAAGGCCTACAACAGTTACGTCGCCAATATCAAAATCCTCACACCCAATAATGAAATGCAAGGTGTTCAGATTCTGGAATTCAACAACCAGGGCTTTATGGTCTCCATCACCAAAGCACCTAAAGCTGTTTTCTCAGACGGCAACGCGTGGATACTTGAACAAGCTACTCGCACCGAGCTAGCCATACCCAAACAAAGTGCTGGCGAGGTCAGCAGCAGCAAAGCGCCGCCGCGGGTGAACAATAGTGAAATCGCAAATTACCGCTGGGCCACTGACTTGACCGAAGAAATGGTCTCAGTTGCCCTGCTCAAACCTGATCGCATGGCTACGCTGGACTTGCTTAACTACATTCGACATCTAGATGCTAATGGTCAAACCGCTCAGCGCTATGAGATTGAATTTTGGAAAAAAGTTTTCTACCCGCTTAGCTGTCTTGTGATGGTGATACTTGCCCTACCGTTTGCTTACCTGCACTTTCGCTCGGGTGGAATAGCCGGCTATGTCTTTGCCGGTGTGATGTTGGGTATCAGCTTCTTTTTGCTTAACAATGTTTTTGGTTATGTCGGCAATTTGCGCAACTGGCAGCCATGGATTGCGGCGGCAGCGCCAGGCCTACTTTATATGGCCGCATCGCTGGGTGCGTTCAGTGTTTTAGTGCTCAGACGATAATACGAACACACATGAATAGCCTTACCTCAAATCCACAAATAAAGCCTGCTTCACAGCTGGGCATAGTACTTTTCGGTCACGGCTCGCGTGACCCCAACTGGCGCTTACCCATGGAAGCCGTGGCGGCGCAAATTCGCAGTCGTGAGCCAGCCACACCGGTTGTTTGTGCTTATCTCGAACTGTGTGAACCTAGTCTGCCAGCTGCTGCTGCGGCCTTAATTAAAGACGGCGCTGAACGGGTAAAGATATTTCCGCTGTTTTTAGGCGTTGGCAAACATGCGCGTGAGGATTTACCACTGCTGGTTAGTGAAATCCGCGCCACCCATCCGCAAACCGAGGTTGAATTAATGGCCACAGCGGGCGAAAACCCCGCCTTAATCGCGTTAATGGCGGATTTAGCACTGGCTTAATTAGAATTTAAGAGCTACAAGGACTAGATCAACGCTTGTGTGAGAAATGCGAAAAGGCATAATGAAATCAAACATTAGCCTACTTTTGATATGAACCTCCATCAATTTCGATTCGTCCAAGAAGCCGTTAGGCGAAACCTCAATCTGACCGAAACGGCCAGAGCACTGCACACCTCACAGCCCGGGGTTTCAAAAGCCATTATTGAGCTGGAGGAAGAACTTGGTGTCGAGATTTTTGCGCGTCACGGCAAACGCCTTAAAAGAGTCACAGAGCCCGGCGAGCATGTGCTCAAAAGCATAGCCCTGATCATGCGCGAGGTAGGTAATTTACGCCGTATCGGCGAGCAATATTCAGCCCAAGACACGGGTACGCTTTCAATCGCCACCACCCACACTCAAGCGCGCTATGTGTTGCCGCAACCAGTAGCACGCTTGCGCGAAGCCTTTCCCAAAGTCAATGTCAGCCTGCATCAAGGCTCGCCCGATCAAGTCGCACGCATGGTGATAGATGAAGTTGCAGAAATCGGTATCGCCACCGAGTCACTCACCCAATACGACGAGCTCATCACTCTACCCTGTTACGAATGGCAGCATGTATTGGTCATGCCTTTAGCGCATCCGCTGGCGGGTAAAACCGACATCACGCTAGAAGAATTAGCGCTTGAGCCGCTAATCACCTACCACCCTTCTTTTACTGGCCGCACCAAGATTGACTTAGCGTTTGCTGCCGCTCGCTTGCAGCCGCGTATAGCGTTGGAAGCCATTGATTCCGACGTGATTAAAACTTATGTACGGCTGGGCTTGGGCGTGGGAATAGTCGCTGAAATGGCCATGCACGATGACGGCACTAACGCTGACTTGGTGGCTATTCCTGTGGGCACATTGTTTGGCGTGAACGTGGCCCGCATTGCCTTTAAGCGCAGCGCTTACTTGAGAAATTTTGTCTATAAATTTGCCGAGTTGCTCAGTGATAAGTTAGACAGAAAATTAGTTACCCGAGCCATGGCCGGTCATTTGACCGAAGACGATTTTTAAATCTTTGTCATCTAAAAGTCACTGAGTAAATCAATCAATAAGCGAACTTATGCAAACGCAAAACACGCAGCAAAACACATCGCCAAGAACACCGTTGTTGACCACCAAGCTTCCGGCCGTGGGCACAACTATTTTTACGGTAATGTCCAGCTTGGCCCAGGAAAGTGGTGCGGTCAATCTAGGTCAAGGTTTTCCTGATTTCAATTGCGATCCCAAGCTGGTCGCAGATGTCACACAGGCTATGACACAAGGTCTGAATCAATACCCGCCCATGGCTGGTGTTCCGGTTTTGCGCCAAGCGATTTCAGACAAGCTGCAGTTGCTGTACGGCGGAAAATACAGTGCAGACAGTGAAATAACCGTCACCGCGGGTGCGACCCAAGCCATCATCACCATCATATTGGCCGTCGTGCATGCCGGTGACGAAGTCATAGTGTTAGAGCCCTGCTACGACAGCTATGTACCGAATATCGAACTGGCCGGTGGTGTGGTTGTGCGCGTGCCGTTAGTACCGGGTAGTTTCAGGCCAGACTTTGACAAGATCAGTGCCGCCATCACGCCCAAAACACGCGCCATCATCATCAACTCACCGCACAACCCCAGCGCCACTGTCTGGACTAAAGCGGACATGCTTAGATTAGAAGAAATCCTCGCGCCGACTGAAGTTTTATTAATCAGCGACGAGGTCTATGAGCACATGGTTTTTGACGCCGACAAGGGCTGTGCACACCAAAGTGCGATTCTTTTTTCAAGGCTCGCTGCACGTGCTTTTATTGTCAGCAGCTTTGGTAAAACCTATCACGTCACTGGCTGGAAAGTCGGCTATGTTGCAGCCCCCGCTGCTTTAACGGCCGAGTTTCGCAAGGTCCACCAATTCAATGTTTTCACCGTCAATACGCCCGTGCAGTATGCGCTGGCGGCCTATATGGCGGACGCAAAACCTTATCTAGACTTACCGGCTTTTTATCAACGCAAACGAGACCTTTTTCGCAGTGGATTGGCCGGCTCACGTTTTAAATTACTGCCTAGTGAGGGAACATACTTTCAGTGCGTAGACATCTCAGCTGTGAGTAGTTTGAACGAGGCTGATTTTTGCAAATGGCTGACCACAGAAATCGGTGTGGCAGCCATTCCGCTATCGGCTTTTTATGGCGACGGTTTCGATCAGCGTGTGGTGCGCTTTTGCTTTGCCAAAAAAGACCAAACGTTAGAAGCTGCACTAGCGCGCTTAGCCAAACTGTAGGATTGCTGCAAAGATTCAAACTACAAAAGTAGCAATTTTTTTAGTTAAAGTTATGGCCGCATAACTTGCGATACCGTCACAATAATTTCCAGTATTTGATCTTGGTTAGATGTATTTTTTTTCACGGTGACGAAGCGAATAGGCATTCCCGGCTTGAGATCGGAAAGCCCTAGGGTCGACTCAAATTGGCTTGTCTTTAATCCATTCGAAGCCGACGCAATGCCTTTGACGGATGCGTCCGCCAGCGACCAACTTACGCCGTCAACCAGTATTAATTTTTTCTTTAAATCTATGCTGTTAATCGTGCCGCCTCTTTCAATTTTAATAACTGCAAGCGCAGAAGGTGAGCTAGCTTGAGACGAACTCGGCCCTGTCGTCACGGCATGAGCCGGTAATTGAATCCAGTTAAATACTGATATGACAGCGAGCAGTGAAATTTTAGTCATAGACATATTCCTTAGAATTTCAAACGGCCAAAGCGAGTAATCAATTAAATAATTCGCGCCAAGAGGTTCTTTTTGGGATGAAAGCAATGCTTGAGACAGGCACATCTTGCTTAATAGTCTGGGCGTCTGATGTTCTAACCAGCGAGACAATTTTTCCGCTGGGTAGTTGAATTAACACCGGTCGACTGGCCAAAGCATTACCCAAAAATACACCAGACCAGCTCAGCGTTGAATTCTCAACCAAGCCGCCAGTTCTAATATTAAGAAAATATGCCCAACTACTACCGCCAGGCTGGCAGACGGTTAGGTTAGGGATATTGCTGCTAAAGACCAGCGTCTTACCCGCTAGTGCAGGATTAGTATTTATACGCTCACCGCTACTGGGTAAGTCTATAAACCAGCCTTTTTTAACTGCGTAATCGACGCTGTTGTTAGAGCTGACACGGTTGTTGCCGCTAGTCGTAAAAGTCTGTTGCTGCAATACCGAACGCACCGGGTCTGTCAGTGCCACAAATGAGTCCTTCAAACCATAAATCGTTTGCGTCTGGCTGGCGTTACTGTTCGCACCGATTGAACCGGCAATATCAGTTGAACCTAAATATTGACCCGTTCCCACATAAACCATACGACCGTCGCTGGTCAATGTCAGCTCAGGCGCAGTGGTGATGGGCTGCGCAACTGCATTGCCGTCTTTCAGAGTCGCAAATTTAGCGACTTGCCATTGATTGACGGTGTTTCCACTTAAGTCAAAGCGCCACAGATTGCCTTTAAGGTCTCCGCCATAAACATAGTCAGTGGTATTGTCGATGTCACCGTTGGAGACGTAAGCACTGAGCTCCGACAAACCGCAGGGATTAATGTTTGGACTAGTGGTACAGCCTGTAGTTGGAATGTCAGCGATCAAATCCCCTGTTTTAGGATTGAGCACATACAAATGTCCCAAGCCGTCCCCGCCACTTTCTCCGCTATTTGTACCGTTGTTATAGCCAGAACTCACGAGGACTACCCAACCCTTGGCCAGCGTTTTGACAATCACCGGTCTACCAAATGAGTAGCCCATATTGAGCTTGGCAGTGCTGCGAATACCCGCATTCGATACGCTGTTGGGAAACTCCCAAAGCACTTTTCCGCTTACCGCGGCTTCACTTGCCGCATTGGCGTTAGTGACATCAAGGGCATAGTAACCACGTCCACCTTTGGCCAATCCACCCACCAAAATTGTTCGCCAATCAACCGTGTTGTTGTTACCGCCTACGTTATTGAAATCAACATCGCCAGACACTGGCGTGCCATCGACTGTGTATTGGTGTGAAAAGCCGCTGCTTCGGCTGAGATTGTTAAGACTTGAGAGTACTAAATTTGGCACGAAAGCCCAAAGTTCAGCGCCGCTAGCCGCAGCAAACGCGTGCAGCATACCGTCGTTAGCGGCCTGGTAAAGCACGCGGCTTCTTGCGCTATTGGTTTGCTTGAAACTGGTGTAGCCGGTGTCTGAATAACTGGCGCTTGGCTCGCGCACCAGCAGTGGTTCAGCATTAATGATGTCGCCTAACAAATGCGCGCGAGCGCGGTAAGTTAGCGCGGTCTCACCGCTGCGGTCTCCACGTAAATAAGCCAGCACTGCCGCACCGTCAATGCTGGCCGTTGTATTTAACAAGGTCTGCTGTGAAGCGCTTAATTTAGTCGTGCTCAATGCATTGCTGGGTTGAAACTGTATGCCGCCTATAGCGCCCGCAGCGTCTGGAGATGAAACTATGTATCGGCTGGAGGCTTGGCGAAGATCGAGTTGCGTAGCCGCTGAACCTGCACTCCAAAGAGAAACAGTAGACGGCAGACCTGTCGTTAAATCAATCGAGTAGGCATTGACATCTCCGCTCCACGTTCCAGAGTTGTAGCTAGACGCATAAGATGCGTTATCCGTGGAAGTAACGTGCGCATTGGCTACGGCTACTGCAGACGCTGCACCTACTTTGGCAATTATGTCTTCAGTCACGCTGGTAATGGCGGCTTGAAATGTAGCCGAATCCGACGCCGCAATAGAAGCATCTGTACCGCCACCATAGGCCATCGCATCCATGACCGATAAAGCATTGGGGTTTGCCAGAGTATCGCCCAACGCCACGACATAAGTTTGCACATCGAATTTACCGGTTACCAATCCGGTACCGTCTTTCCTAGTCGAACTCAAACTACCCGCTATAAGGGTGCGTAAATCTTGTACGGATTGAATCGCATCATTTGCCGCCACACCCAACACGCCACCGGTGCAAGAGTTGGTCACCTTACTCCATAGACAAGTGTTGGTTCTATCGCTCTCTGAGTAGAGTGCACCACTGGCATTGCCTGTGGGTAGGCCGTCGGTCACTAGCATGACGAAATTTTGCTGGCAACTTTGTGTGATGGGTGAAAAATTCGGGCTACCCAGGCCGCTAGAAAAATAAGTCTTTGCTGAATTTAGTGTGCCTTTAAGCGTGGTGAAGATTGCGCTATTTTTAATTTCACCGGTCGCACTACTGGTCTCATTGCCAAGCAGCGATTGGAGTTTATTGAAATGAGTTGTTGAGTCCGTCATCACCGCCTCATTAAGCGTTCCACCACCACTAACGTTAGCGAGATAACCCCAACCCCTGGGCAGATACAGTGAGCGTGAAATATTGTTTGGTGAACTTGCACCAGAGTTACTGGGAACAAAACCAGCATCGGTGGGGGTGAGAGTAGACGAAAAAATAGGATTATTAAAATCCGCAGGAACATTCCAAGTCGACACATTGCTAGTGTGATTTTCATACCAGCTATAAGTCGTCGGATTGGATGAATTAATCGCTGGTGCCCACAGTTGCGCGTATGTGGGCAAACCTGAATAGCTGCCGTAATACAAAACGTCGACGATATTTGAATCATCCGAGCTGAGATTAAAAGTGACGAACTCACGCCCTGTTGAGGGCTGAGGGTTGGCGATACATTTACCGCCGCCAGAAGTTGACGTGCCTGCTTGTGCCGGCACACCGTTGAAAACACCGGCGCTATAACCGGTGCAGTTACTGGTAAAAACCATCCCTAACGTACTGCCCAAATAGTATGCATAGGTGCTGTAAGGGCCGTTATTACTGGTTACTGCGTATGTCATCAAACCCCAGTTAAAAGCATTTCGATAAGTCAAAAATGCATTGCGCATAACAGCACGACCAATATTGCCACGCGTGTTGGGATTGTTGCCAGAGACCATAACGCCATTCATAAAGGCATCCATGGATTGAGAGTTATCGTAAATCACCAGCACATTTGGCGTCACCATGGTGGTGGTGGCCATAGGTGTGTTGGCAATGTCAGTCGTTGCGGCAAGGGCTAATTTCACATCACCCGCGCAGATTAGGAAAAGACACAGCACAAGGTTGAACGGATGGGGTTTAAATAAGTTCTTATTCATGATTTTTCTTCTTCATTGAATTTGAAATTTGCCTTTAGAGCAGCTATAGAAAAAATAGCTTAAAAAAATTTAAAAATAATAAAAAATAATAAAAAATAATTAAGAGTTTTGCCTAAGTTTTAAACCGCATAAATAACTTGCACAAAACTATTCGTATTGCGCGGTCCGGTAACGCGAACAGTGGCCCGATAAAAAACCTGATTTGCTGAGCTAAAAGTCACGGCACCGGCTTTTTTACTACCTACCGCTTGACTGGCGTTATTCATACATTTACTGGCAATATCGGTAACTGGTGTAGGGCCATCACACAGCCTATCAATCACGTATTGCACGCTATAACTTTGATTCAACGTTGCCTTGGGCACTAGGCTCCAGTCGATTAATGTCGGTATACCTGAGGTACTTAAACTATCGAGTCGGGTCGAATAATAATTGCAAGTACCCAACACACAATTAACTGGGAAATTGGCATCTGGCGCAGTGATAGCTAGGCCGGATAACAAGGTAAATGCTGCTTCAACGCCAACATCAGTGGCTTGCAATGTTGCTTGCCGGAAAGCTAAGTTTCCAGAAATTACATTGCCAGTGTTTACCGATCGCATTAAGGCCAAGCCAGCTAGCGTCATGGCGATTAATGCGATCAAGGAAATTACCAGCGCTACGCCGTGTTGTGCGCTTTTAAAAAAGGGTAAATGTTTGTGCAAGGTTTTCATCAGCTGGCCCAGATGATGTTGCGAATCGGAATAATGGTTTGGTAAACCCGGTAGCGATATTGCTGCCAATCAGTACTGCCGCTCAGATTAATTAAAGGCTCGCTATCGGACCAAGCACATGGCCCGTTTGCATTGAGCACTGTGCCGGTGCTGTTGGTACAGGGAAAACTAACGTTAGTCGCTTCTTTTTTCGTACTTCTGGAAACCACTACGAGACGAATGGCCTTGATGCGCATGACCTTGTCAGCGTTAAGCACATTCCAGCCGCTAGCGGCATCGGCCTTGACCCAAGCGCTGACATTTTGACTACCCGTATTGGCCACGCCATACTGGGCCTTGATAGTGACAATATCGGGTGCAAGTGCCGATGTAGTCGCGACCAAAGCATCGGTATAGTCCACCAAAGACAATTCATTCTTGATGTTCACGGCATAGACATGGGAGAGCAATTCACCGACCTTAAACAGTTGCGCACCACTAGGATATGCCGGCCAACCGTTAGTGTTTTGAAACGAGTTAGACGGGTTGTTAGAAGGTGTTCCACCAGGATTGTGTTGCAGTTTAGACGCTGAGGCCTGCACTTGCGTGAGCTTCATAACAGTGCAAACTCCGCTGCTACTGTCAACTGCCACAACTACATCATCGACAAAGAAACCGGCTGTTGAACTAACATTGAGTTCTGACGAAGACGACGGCATGGTGGTCGTAATCGTCGTGGCGATAGAGCCGAGAAAATCAGCGCCACGCTTGACAATTAAAGTGTCAGAACTATTAGCGCCGCTGCCACCGTCCGTGATCTGCACCGGAATCAAACCCAGAGCACCTGCATAGGCGGGTATGGGTGAGACAGAAACATTACCATTTTGAAAGTAGCTATAAACATTGGCACAGGAAAATGCCAATGAATTATTAAGTCCCGCACCAGCACTGCGAATATCTTGTTCAAGCTCAGTCATTGCCAGCAAACCGCTAGACTGAGCCGACGTGCTGCTAATGCTGCGTTGTTTTTGGCTTTCAAATAAACCCCAGACTTGGGTGATGACTAATGTGACCAAAATACCCAGCACTAACCCAACCATGGTCTCTATCAAGCTAACGCCGTTTTGGTTCGAAGCGGTAAATTTTTTCATGGATTAATTTGCGCAGTCGCTACTTGGTTGTGGGTAGTCGTTTCCTGCGGTCCTTTCCAACAAATAGTCACCGAAACTTGCTTGGTGCTGCCAGAGTTACTAACCAATATCTGCGTTGTATTCACAGCACTTCCCGGCAGTGCCAGATTTACTTGGGTAAGCCAAGCGGTCACAGGTGAGGTCCATCCCGATACGTTTGCCGAGGCCGAACCCGTAAAGCCACAAACTGGGCCGGTTTGGTAGTGGCCGTAGTTATCAATATTGGAGCGATCTACCCACATCTGCGCAATGATTTGGTTAATCAGTAAAGACGCATCGGCACGGTATTTGGCATCAATGCTGTTCTTGATAGAAACCACTTGCAGGGCGATCAGTGCCAACAAGCCAATAGAGAAAATCAAAACCGCAAATAAAGCCTCTAGCAACGCACTACCGGTTTGCGGCTTTAGATTAGTTTTTATCTTGGTAAGGTAATTCATAAGCAAGCCGTCCCCGCACCGACAGGTGCATTCGGATCACACAACCTAATCGCACCACCGCTGTTGGTAGTGATGCGCAAAGGTCGCGCATCAGCAGCAGCAATAAGCGTGATGGGTACACTGATGTCCAACTGCGTCAGCGTGCTGCTTAAATCTGTGTTGGTTTTGACTCGCCCCAAACCGTCGAAAGTCATTTGGGTTGCAGCACTGGGCGTAACGGTAACCAGTGCGGCACTTGATCCTTCTGTGAAAACACGGCTCTGCACGATTACAAGTAGTGCGCTTTCAACCTTCACCGTCCATCCGCTCTGAGTGTCTTTAGTGAAAATCACCCGTTCATTGAGCCGTATCGCTTGAACCCTTGCCAGTTGCATACCATCTAGCAAACCTTGACCTGCCGTGCGTATCTGAGCGTTGGCCAGCATGATTTTGAAAGACGGTACGGCCAAGGCTATCAAGATAGCAACAATTGAGATGCTAATCATCATCTCAATCATCGTAAAACCGTGACGTCGTGGATTGATTAGCATTCGTTGCCTTTAACTAGCCAGCAATTTTTACTCAGCGTCGCACCTTCAAAACGGTTGCTGGTCTTGGCGTTGGACTGATTAATCGTGTAGCGGTAGTCAGCAGCCGTTGTACCCAAAGCGCCGGCAATGCTGCTCGCGGTGGCGATATAAGAATCGCTAGGTGTTGTTGCACCAACTTGGCACGAATAAACAAAGTAAAGGCTGTTGGCCGCCGTCACAGGGCAGGCGGTATTGGCGCTGCCGTAGTTGCGATTGTCCTGAAAGTATTGCTCCATCTTGACGCTGTAATCGGCCAGCGCGGCCATTGCGTCAGTGATTTTTCCACGCGCGATATAGCGTGAGTAAGACGGCAATGCGATGGATGTCAAAATTCCAACCACTGCCACTGTGATTAACAGCTCTATGAGCGTGAACCCATTGATGTACTTAGTTTTCATCACGTATCTAAGCCTTTGCGAAGCCATTTAGTTGCGCCCAATTAAATTGGGAGAACTAAGCAATTTAAACGCGTCTTTGTGCAATCATGTTACACAAAATAGTTTAGTGCAAATTTATAAGACGGTTTTAAATTCAGGCTATCTGGGTTGCCAGACAAACGGCTTAAAAGCAGCGATCAACGGCAAATCTACGCGTACTAACTATTGAGTTGCACCCACAATTTTTCCAATCGCTTAATACTGACTGGCTGCGGTGTGCGTAATTCTTGGGCGAAAAAACTCACCCTAATTTCTTCAAGCAACCAGCGAAACTCTTGCATACGCGCATCCAATGCGCCTTTGCGCTCGGCCACTAAACGCCAATAGCGTTGCTCTTGCGGCTTTAGTTCTGCCATCCTGGCAGTATCTCTTGCTGGGTCTGCGCGCCATTTTTCAAGCCGTGCAGTAATCGCTTTAAGGTAACGCGGAAAGTGCTGCAATTGCAAATAAGGGCTGGTTGTTAAAAAGCGCTTAGGCATTAGGCGTTGCAATTGGGCGGCTGCGTCGGCTGCGGCATCGACTGCGTTTTTACTGTCTTTGATTTTTCGCTGTGCGGCAGAAAATTCAGTCAATATGCCAGCGGCCATGCGTGAGACTTCGCTGGCGATCAAAGTCAGACGCCCTCGCCCTTCATCCACGCGCTTTTTAAACTCTAGCTCAGTAGTCGGCAAGGGCTCTAGCAAAAAGGCCCGGTCTAGCGCGACTTCTAGAATTTGCACGCGCAACTCCTCTATCGTGCCGCCGCCTGAATTATCTGCATGGCGACCAACCAGCATGTAAGCCGCTGCCATTTTTTGTAAATCCGGCAGATTTTTTTCAAGATATTTAAGCGCGTCTTTAATTTGCAAAGAAAATAATCGTCGCAGACCGGCGCGGTGCCGCTGCATGGCGATATCGGGTTCGTCAAACACTTCAATCGTAACGGCGTCTTGCAGATCAATAAGAGCCGGAAAGCCAATCAAGGTTTGCTTGCCTTTGCGGATTTCCATGAGTTCTGGCAACTCACCAAAAGTCCAATTGGTGTAGCGCTCTGCGACTTTTGCGACTACTGGCTCAGGCTGCGCTCTAGCGGAACTTTTGGGAACGCCTTGCGCTGCTATCGCTGTCGAGTTTACGGCCGAAGTTGCAGGCATTTTTTGCACGGCAAGGTTTAAGTTTTTAAGCCCGGCCAAAGCCTGAAATGCACCCCGCGCTTGGCTACCCAACTCGCCCTTTAGTCCTGCGAGAGAGCGACCCGAGCCCAGTTGCCGACCATGCTCATCGACGACCCTAAAGTTCATGAACAAATGTGGCGCCAGCATTTCGAGTTTTAAGTCGCCGCGTTTGATCTCTACCGCAGTCGCTTCCCGCACTAACTTCAGTACCGCATCGGTCAAAGAACCGCTGCCAAACAGCTCCGGTGTATTGAGCTGGGCAGCCATGCGCGTGGCCGTGTCCGGCAAGGGCACTAAGCGCGAGCGCGGCCGTTGATGCAAGGTTTTGATCAAGGCTTGGATTTTGTCTTTGAGCATGCCTGGCACAAGCCATTCACAGCGGTCTTCGTTGACTTGATTCAGTGCAAACAGCGGCACTTCTACCGTCACACCATCTTTTGCGTCGCCCGGCTCATGCAGATAAGTGGCGCTGCAATCAACGCCGCCCAAGCGCATGGTTTTGGGAAAAGAATCGGTGGTTATGCCAGCCGCTTCATGGCGCATCAGCTCTTCTTGGGTCAGCAGCAAGAGCTTAGGCTGCTTTTTCACCTCATCTTTAAACCAGCTCTCACAGCCCGCGCCGGTGCAAATGTCATGCGGCAATTGTTGGTCGTAGAACGCATAAATCAGCTCTTCGTCAACCAGCACGTCTTGGCGTCTAGCCTTGTGCTCTATGTCTTGGACTTTTTCGACTAGACGCTGGTTGGCGGTTAAAAATGCCAGTTTGGTTTCCCAGTTGCCAGCGACCAAGGCTTCGCGTATGAAAATCTCGCGTGCTGTAACCGGATCAACCCGGCCAAAATTAACCCGTCTGCCGTTATAGACCACCAAACCGTATAGCGTGGCGCGCTCAAGTGCGGTGACTTGCGCCGCTTTTTTCTCCCAGTGCGGGTCTAGTAGTTGCTTGCGCAGCAAATGACCGCCGACTTGTTCCATCCAAGCGGGGTCAATATTGGCTAAACCCCGACCGAACACGCGAGTAGTTTCAACCAATTCAGCAGCGACCAACCAGCGACCGGGTTTTTTGCTTAATTTGGCGCCCGGGTGCCGATAAAACTTAATCCCGCGCGCGCCCAAATACCAATCGTCTTCATCGCTTTTGCAACCGATATTGCCGAGCAAACCGCAGAGCATTGACAGGTGTAATTGCTCATAGCTGGCCGGTCTGTCGTTGATAACCCAGCCCTGCTCTGCCACCACGCTGAGCAGTTGGGAATGGATGTCGCGCCACTCGCGCAAGCGCCTGACGTTGATGAAGTTCTCGCGCAATAAGTTTTCATGCTGGCGGTTGCTGAGCTTGTGCTCTGCATCATGGCCACCTCGGGAATCACCCAGCCACTTCCACAGCTTTAAGTAGCCAGAGAATTCACTTTTTTCATCTTCAAACTTGGCATGCGCTTGATCGGCTTGGGACTGTTTATCCATTGGGCGGTCGCGCACATCTTGCACGCTCAGCGCGCTGGCAATCACCAAGACTTCATCTAGCGCTTGTCGGTCTTTGGCTTCCAAAATCATGCGGCCCACTCTAGGGTCTAGCGGCAATTTGGCCAAGGTCCAACCGGTTGGGGTCAGCACGTTGTCGTCGTTGACAGCACCTAATTCATTGAGCAATTGATAGCCATCAGTAATCGCTCGGCGCTGCGGCATGTCTATGAATTGAAAGTCTTCAATCGCCCCTAAGTGGAGTGACTTCATGCGCAAAATCACGCCCGCTAAAGAGCTACGCAAAATCTCAGGATCAGAAAAACGCGGCCGGCCTAAATAGTCTTGCTCGTCAAACAGGCGTATACAAATACCGTCAGCAACACGGCCGCAGCGGCCCGCGCGCTGGTTCGCAGCCGCTTGCGAGACTGGCTCGACCATGAGTTGCTCGACCTTGCTTCTAAAGCTGTAGCGCTTGACGCGGGCAGTCCCCGCATCGACCACATAGCGTATGCCGGGTACGGTGAGCGAGGTCTCGGCTACGTTGGTGGCCAGCACAATGCGTCTGCCGGTGTGGCCGTCAAAAATCCGGTCTTGCTCGGCCGGGCTTAAACGCGCGAACAAGGGTAAGACTTCGGCGTTGCGGTTCAGCGGTTGATGCGACAAATGCTTGCGCAAATGGTCTGCAGCTTCGCGAATTTCGCGCTCGCCGGGCAAAAACACCAAGATATCACCGGCGCTGTGCGGGCTAAGCCACAACTCATCGACCGCATCGGCAATCGCATTGTTAAGGTCATAGTCACGCGACTCCTCAAACGGCCGATAACGCTGCTCGACCGGAAACATGCGGCCAGACACCATGATGGTGGGCGCAGGCCCTTTGCTAGAGGCAAAGTAGTCGGCAAAGCGCTGCGCATCAATGGTGGCCGATGTAATCACGACTTTAAGATCCGGCCGACGCGGCAACAACTGGCGCAGGTAGCCGAGTAAAAAATCGATGTTTAGGCTGCGCTCATGGGCCTCGTCGATGATGATGGTGTCATACGCTTGCAGCAAAGGGTCAGTCTGTGTCTCGGCCAGCAAGATACCGTCTGTCATCAGCTTGACTGAGGCGTCGCGGCTTAACCTGTCTGCAAATCGCACTTTGTAGCCCACCACATCGCCGAGTGGGGTTTTAAGTTCTTCTGCGATTCGTTTGGCAACGCTAGACGCGGCAATCCGTCGTGGCTGGGTGTGGCCAATCATGCGGGCACGCTGACCGGCCGGGTAATTGAGTTTGCCACGCCCCATGGATAAGGCTATTTTGGGCAGTTGGGTGGTCTTACCCGAGCCCGTTTCGCCGCACACGATGATGACTTGATGGGCCGCCATGGCGGCCATGATTTCTTCGCGTTTGCCAGAGACGGGGAGTGATTCGGGGAACTCAATAATCATTGCGGCGGGGCTGACTCAATACGGGGATAAAAAAAGATGGTTGAGCTCACGCTCACCGTAACGCTTGATTATCGGCTCTGGGCGCATGCAAGCCCGGCAGCGGTAAGCAATGTCAGTAAGAAAAAGCCTTGAATCGAGTTGCCAGCCAGTCGCTAAACGCTAAGCTTTATTAAATGCTGCTGGGACTAAAGGCCTCTGACAACTCAACGATTTGTGCACTACCGTGGTCAAACCAAGCAATCCGGCTGGCGTAACTCGCCGCTGTGTGCGAATTGCCGGGCCATTCCAATAGCGCTAGCGCCGCGTACCGCAGGATTAGAAATTAACAGCAAACCCGTGCCAATATCCGCAACCCAGGGTTTGCCGCTGGACTCAATCTGACTAGCATGACTATTGGTTTTAAGTTCAATGACTAGGCGTAATTGATGAATCAAAAATTGCGCCAAACCTATGAGTTGGCCGCTATTACGGCAGTTGGGCATGATGAGCGCAAAACTATCGGCGGATAGCCGACCCATCTCAATCGAGTCAGGCACTTAACGCTTTAAACGCCCTGCACAAACAAATAGCGCATGATTGACCGCCGCTTTTCCGTAAAGTTTTTCAAGTGAAAGCAAGTTCCCTATGCTCAAAACAATAATGCCCATGGGTGCGGGGTTGAGCTCAAACTGTTTGAAAATCTCATCAACCAGCCAGCGGGTTTGTTTCGGGGAACGCATGCGAATCACAGGATTCGTAACATGAGCCGTAGCTCATGATGCGGCGCAGCTCAATCAGAGCGAAGTAGCGAGCCATCATTTCGGCTGCAATGCAAAGTAGGCTAAGCGTGGCCACTAGCGCACTGAGCGCATGCATAGCAGCAGGTACCAACGCGGCAAATTTTGTCTCCGTGATGAAACGCAGCCTTGACTTACACTTATTGCTGGTAATTCGTTTGATCTGCGGCATAAGGTCCTCACCTGTGCTATCGCCCGTTCAATCTTTACAGCCTCTGGCGTTCAAGGCCATATGTCTTTTTTCTAATCTGCCCGCACCCGAAAGCGCCCGCATGTCAGCCGTCTTTAATTTCACCTTTGTGCCCTGGTTCCGTTCAGTTGCACCGTATATACATTTGCACCGCGGCAAAACTGTAGTCATAGGTATGGCTGGCGAGGCGGTTGCAGCCGGCAAACTTCAGCACATTGCACAAGACTTGGCCTTAATTCAAAGCATGGGCGTGAAAATTGTTCTGGTGCATGGCTTTAGGCCCCAGGCCAATGAGCAGTTGCTAGCCAAAGGTCATCACGCAAGATACTCGCACGGCATACGTATTACTGATGAAGTGGCACTCGACTGCGCCCAAGAAGCGGCTGGCCAACTCCGCTACGAAATTGAAGCCGCGTTTAGCCAAGGTCTTCCCAACACACCCATGTCAGGCGCCACAGTGCGCGTGATATCGGGCAACTTCATCACCGCAAGGCCTATAGGCATACTTGATGGCGTTGACTTTATGCACTCGGGCATGGTGCGCAAAGTCGACGTGGCTGGCATCATGCAGACGCTGGACATGGGAGCCATGGTGTTAATTTCACCGTTTGGCTTTTCACCGACAGGCGAGGCTTTCAACCTAGGCATGGAGGAAGTGGCAACCTCGGTCGCATTGGCGATACAGGCCGACAAACTGATGTTTCTCACAGAAGTTGCCGGCATACGCAATGATCCCATGCAGCCAGAAAGTGATGACAATCCGATTGACACCGAGTTGCCGCTAGCCGCTGCAGAAAAACTGCTTTCAACTTTGGCACCAGCGAGCATCCCGACCGACACCGCTTTTTACCTGCAGCACTGTGTCAAAGCCTGCAAGGGCGGCGTAGAGCGGAGCCACATATTGCCGTTTGCCGTCGATGGCTCAGTGCTGTTAGAAATTTATATGCACGACGGCATAGGCACCATGGTGATTGACGAAAAGCTCGAAAGCCTGCGCGAAGCCACCTCCGACGATGTGGGCGGAATTTTGCAGCTGATCGAGCCGTTTGAGAAAGACGGCACCTTAGTCAAACGCAGCCCAACCGAAATCGAGCGTGACGCCGACCACTACACCGTGGTTGAACACGATGGTGTGATTTTTGCCTGCGCCGCGCTCTACCCCTACCCGGAAGCGAAAACAGCAGAGATGGCCGCACTCACCGTCTCGCCGCAAAGCCAAGGCCAAGGCGATGGCGAGAAAATCTTAAAACGCATAGAACAGCGCGCCCGCGCCAGCGGCCTGCAAAGCATATTTGTGCTGACAACCCGCACCCGGCATTGGTTTATCAAACGCGGCTTTGTGCAAGTTGACCCGGACTGGTTGCCTGAAGCACGTAAACGCAAATACAACTGGGATCGAAAGAGCCAGGTATTGGTTAAGAAGCTGAACTAAGCCATGACTAAACGCTTATGAATCTTAGGTTTGTCGAAGCCTTTTACTGGGTGGCCGCTCTTAAAAGCATATCCCGCGCCGCTGAAAAACTGTTTTTAACCCAGTCAGCCATGTCTAGCCGGATTGCCAAGTTAGAAGAAGAACTTGGCGTGCTGCTGCTAGACCGCAACGACAAACAATTCAAGCTCACCACAGCCGGTACGCGGTTTTTAGTCCACGCCAACAAGTTGCTAGAGCTGCAACGTGATGCCAAGGCCGAAATGGGCTCGGGTGAATCTGCCGCTATATCTTTGCGCATAGGCGCGATTGAATCGGTGCTGCATTCTTGGCTGATACCGTGGTTAGAGCAGCTAAGACTAGACCATCCCAGTCTAGAGCTGGATTTGACCGTTGAGACCACACCGATTCTCAATGAGCAAATTCAGCGCGGCACGCTGGACTTGGCATTTGCTGTACTGCCTTCTTCTGCGGATGGTGTACGGAATAAGGAGCTAACGCCGATGGAAATGGCTTTCGTCGGCCATCCCGAGCGTCATCCGAAAGTAAAATATCTGCTCGATGACTTGGCCAGCATGGATCTTTTGACCTTTCAAAAAGGCTCACAACCCAACCTCACTTTGTTAGATCTGTTTCGCCAGCACCGCTTGCAAGCCAAAAAAGTGCATGCGATTTCATCCATCTCAGCCATGGTTCAACTGGTTCAAGGCGGCTTTGGTGTGGCCTTGTTGCCAGTCGCGGCGGTCGAGCGCTTAACCGGCTTTACCAGCCTGAGAATACTGCCCTGTGAGGTCACCGTGCAGTCACTTCCCATCCATGCCAGTTACCGTACAAACCCAAGCAGTAACTTACTAGAGACGGTTGTGCAATCGGCGCTTATGTTCGCTGAAGGTGCACGCAATGCACCAAAAAAATTAATGAAGGGTAAACCCTAGTCATCGAAAAAATCGATGCTGAAACCAGTATATTTTGAGTTTGCTCAAGCAGCGAACGGCCAACACAATCCGTGCACTGTCAAACAAATGACTCACTCAATCCAAGGAAACCCGTGCTGGCTACATCGATGACTGCTTCTACTGTTTTTGGCGCTCAGGGCATAGCTGATGTCAACCATGTTCGCCAGCTCATTCGCCAAGGCGTTTGGCAATCACACACCAGTGGTCTAGCGGGCGATCATGTACAAGGCAATCTGGTGATTCTTCCTGAGGCAGAGGCGAATGACTTTCTGCGCTTTTGCCAACGCAATCCCAAACCATGCCCAGTGCTTGCAGTGTCTGAGCCGGGTCAGCCGCAATTGCCCACGCTGGGTCAAGATATTGACATTCGCACAGACCTGCCCAAGTACCACGTCTGGCGCAATGGCGAGATGGTTGGCGCGATCAGCGACATCACCGACTTATGGCGTGACGATTTGGTGAGCTTTGTACTGGGTTGCTCGTTTTCGTTTGAGTTTGCCTTGCTAGAAGCTGGCCTGCGGCTTAGGCATATCGACGAAGGTAAAAACGTAGCCATGTACCGCACGAATATTCCAACCCAGGCCGCCGGCCTTTTCCACGGCCCCATGGTTGTATCTATGCGCCCGATGTTGGCCAAAGATGCGATTCGCGCAATTCAGGTCACATCGCGCTTTCCAAATGTGCACGGCGCACCGGTGCATTTGGGTGACCCATCCCTGATCGGCATTGCCGACCTACAACAACCCGATTACGGCGATGCAGTGAGCATAAAAGCGGGTGAGATCCCGGTTTTTTGGGCTTGTGGCGTCACACCGCAAGCGGCGATTGTTCAAGCACGACCCGCGTTCTGCATTACCCACGCCCCAGGCGCAATGCTGATCACAGACCTTTTAAATCAACAACTCGCCTCGTTTTGAGCGAGTAAAACCCCGGGGCTCCCATGAAATTACTGTCCATGACTCTCGCCTGTGCGGCCACTTTGGCCACACCTTTTGCGCACGCTCAAGCCAATTGGGATTTGCCCACGGGTTACGCCAGCAATACGTTTCAGACCGAAAACGTGCAGCAGTTTGCTGACGACGTGGCCAAAGCCACTGGCGGCAAGCTGAAAATTACCGTGCATTCGGGTGCGTCCCTATACAAAATGCCGGAGATCAAACGCGCAGTGCAAACCGGCCAAACTCAAGCCGGTGAATTTATTTTGTCAGGCCTGTCAAATGAGAATCCTTTGTTTGGCATTGACTCCATTCCCTTTCTAGCGACTAGTTACGACCAAGCGCAAAAGCTTTACACCGCCGCAAAACCTGCTACCGAAAAGCTACTGGCTGACCAAGGCATGAAGCTTTTGTTCTCAGTGCCATGGCCTGGTCAGTCGCTCTACTCAGTCAAGCCAATTACCACTATGGATGACTTTAAAGGCACAAAAATGCGTGCTTACAATCCTGCGACCACCAAAATTGCACAGTTGGCTAAAGCCCAACCCGTGACGATTCAGTTGGCTGAATTAGGTCAAGCCTTAGCCACTGGCGCAGCGGAGAACTTCTTGACCTCTAGCGCTAGCGGCATGGACAGCAAGCTGTATGAGCAAACCAAATACTTTTATATCGTCAACGCTTGGTTGCCGCGCAACGCCACAGTGGTGAACAAAAAAGTTTTTGAAGCGCTGGATAAAACCACTCAAGACGCCGTGTTGGCTGCAGCCAAGGCCGCCGAAGCTCGCGGTTGGGCCGCTAGCCGCAGCAAAGACGCGGCTTATGTCAAAGATCTGACAAAAAATGGCATGACTGTTGCTCAACCTACTGAGGCGGTACGTGCTGGTCTAAGCAAAATCGGTGACACCATGATTCAAGACTGGTTGAAGTCAGCCGGTAGCGAAGGCAAAACCATTATTGACGCCTACAAAAAGATGTAAGTCTTGCGGTGCTGCGTGTGAGTCAGATCACTTTCAGCACCGTTATTTCAACTTCTTTATTTCACCAGCATGCGTAAGCTGGCCCATGATTTTTTGTCTCCACCCAAAACCTAGTGTTTCATGAACAAACTCGTCAACAATATTTACAAAATGCTGATGCTCGGTGCCTGCCTGTCCATGGTCTCGGCTTTTGGCATTATCTTGCTGGGTATTGCCGCGCGTGAGTTCGTCTGGGATATTCCCGGCCTGGATGCCTATGCAGGCTACGCAATCGCCGGTACTTTATTTTTAGCCCTGCCCAGCACGCTGCGCCAAGGCGACCATATTCGAGTCAGCATGGTGTTGCAAAAATTGTCACCACGCGCTCAATCCATTCTTGAATACTGGTGCCTAGGCGCAGGTACTGTTTTAAGTAGCTATTTCGCTTGGTACGCGATTCGCATGGCGTGGATTTCCTATACCTTTCACGACGTTTCCCCAGCTGCTGACGCTAGCCCGCTGTGGATACCGCAAATTTTGATGGTGTTGGGCAGTCTTGGCTTTGTGGTGGCGTTTGCTGACGCCTTCATCAGCCATGTTCTGGGCCGCCCTTTCTTTCAAGTGCAAGACGGCGAAGCCGCTCGCACAGAATAAATCACCGCCACTTACTGAAAGACCGATATGGATATTTGGATTGCTGGCGCGCTGATCGTCACGCTGTTTGTTGTTTTAGGTTCAGGCCTGTGGATTGGCTTGTCCTTGTTAGGCGTCGCCATCATCGCCATGGAGTTGTTTACTCAGCGCCCTGTAGGCGATGCGATGTCACTGACGATTTGGGGAACGACATCGAGTTGGACATTGACGGCATTACCATTGTTTCTCTGGATGGGAGAAATTCTTTTTCGCAGCAAACTCTCGGATGGTTTGTTCAAGGGCTTGGCGCCTTGGCTGAACCACTTGCCGGGTCGAGTGCTACACGTCAATGTAGTCGGTAGTGCGATTTTTGCGGTCGTTTCAGGCTCGTCCGCCGCCACCTGCGCGACGATTGGAAAAATCGCTCTGCCAGAGCTTAAAAAACGCGGCTACCCCGACAACATGGCCATCGGTACGCTGGCTGGCGCCAGCACACTCGGACTGTTAATTCCACCCTCCATCATCATGATTGTGTATGGGGTTGCGGCCAACGTTTCTATTGCCAAGTTATTCGTTGCCGGAGTCATTCCAGGCATTGTTCTGGCCTGTCTTTTTAGCGGCTACATAGTGATTTGGTCTTTGCTCAACAAAGACAAAATACCGGCGCCAGATGCACCCACTAGTTTTGCTCAAAAGCTCTATGCTTCGCGTCACCTGATTCCAGTGGTCTCGCTGATTGCCTTGGTTTTAGGTTCCATTTATTCCGGTATTGCTACCGCTACAGAGGCCGCAGCGTTGGGTGTGGGCGGCTCATTACTGCTGTCTTTGATTGAACGCACGTTAACTTGGGCGTCGTTTAAATCTGGCCTTCAAGCGGCATGCCGGGTTTATTGCATGATTGGTTTGATTCTGGCCGGCGCTGCATTCTTAACGCTGGCCATGGGCTTTATTGGCTTGCCGCGCCATCTGGCTGAGTATGTCGGCTCACTTGCGTTGTCGCCTTTCATGCTGATGGTTTTGTTGGTGGGATTTTTCATCGTATTGGGCTGCTTTTTAGACGGTATCTCTATGGTGGTGCTAACCATGTCGGTCTTGTTGCCGACGGTTGAAGCCGCTGGCTTTGACCTGATTTGGTTTGGTATCTTCATCGTCATAGTGGTTGAGATGGCGCAAATCACGCCGCCGGTAGGCTTTAACTTATTTGTTTTGCAAGGCTTGACCAAACGCCAGTTGAGTTACCTTGGATGGGTAGCTTTTCCATTTTTCATGGTCATGGTTTTGATGGTGTTGCTGACTTACTTTGTGCCCGATGTCGTGCTGTGGTTGCCTAGAAACATGCGCTAACGCGCTTAAACAAAAAACCAACGCCTCGCTGCGAATTAACCAATTGCCAAACAAAGACGGCTGCCTCACACGTAGCCAAGGCTTATTCACGCCTCTTGTTAAGCCATCGCTTCGCATAGCTTTTCTTTCCTACAACAGACGCTTACGTCTTTTCATGAATTGACTCACACCATGCCAAACACCCCCCACACCCTAGACAGCAAACTCTGGCAATTCTGGATTGACCGCGGCGGCACTTTCACCGACGTGGTCGGTAAACGGCCAGATGGCTCGCTGGTCACGCATAAGCTACTCAGCGAAAACCCAGAACAATACAAAGACGCAGCCGTCGCAGGTATTCGCCATTTGCTAGGTCTTAAAAAAGGCGAGCCCGTCACACCCGATCTAGTCGCCTGCGTCAAGATGGGCACGACGGTCGCCACCAACGCTTTACTAGAGCGTAAAGGAGAGCCAACCCTGCTGGTGACCACCAAAGGTTTTAGAGATGCTTTGCGAATTGCCTACCAAAATCGCCCACGTATTTTTGACCGCAATATTCAACTGCCAGAGCTGCTTTATTCAGCCGTCATAGAAGCACAAGAACGCGTTGGCGCGCATGGCGATGTGATTGAGCCGCTAGACGAGGCGCTGTTAAAAAAAGCCCTACAGGACCAGTACCAACAAGGACTTAGAAGCCTAGCGATTGTCTTCATGCACGGCTACCGTTACACCGACCACGAGTTGGCGGCCAAGCGTTTGGCGCAAGAAATCGGTTTCACGCAAATCAGTACCTCGCACGAAACCAGCCCGATGATGAAGTTTGTTAGCCGCGGCGACACCACGGTGGTGGACGCCTACTTGTCACCGATATTGCGCCGCTACGTCGCGCAAGTTGCTAGTGAAATGCCAGGCGTTAAGTTGTTTTTTATGCAGTCTTCTGGCGGCTTGAGCGACGCCCGTGTGTTCCAAGGCAAAGATGCAATTTTGAGCGGCCCGGCAGGCGGCATTGTCGGCATGGCGCGTACCGCAGCGATTGCTGGCATTGAAAAAATCATTGGCTTTGACATGGGCGGCACTTCTACCGATGTGTCGCACTATGCGGGTGAATTCGAGCGTGAATTTGAAACCCAAGTCGCAGGTGTGCGTATGCGCGCACCGATGATGAGTATTCACACTGTAGCGGCCGGCGGTGGCTCATTGCTAGCGTTTGACGGCGCCCGCTTTAGGGTCGGCCCACAAAGCGCTGGCGCCAATCCTGGCCCAGCCAGTTACCGCCGCGGCGGCTCCTTGGCCGTCACCGATGCCAACGTGATGCTGGGCAAGATTCAACCTCACTTTTTTCCTAAAGTATTTGGCCCGAATGCGGATGAAGCGCTCAGCATAGAAGCGGTCGAGCAGCAGTTTGAAGCACTGGCTCAGCAATCGCAGCGCACGGCCGAAGATGTCGCTGAAGGCTTTATCAACATCGCAGTGCAGCAAATGGCTAACGCGATCAAAAAAATCTCTGTGGCCCGCGGCTACGACGTCACCAACTACACCTTGCAATGCTTTGGAGGTGCCGGCGGTCAACACGCGTGTTTGGTGGCTGATGCGCTGGGCATGAGCCGGGTTTTTGTCCATCCACTGGCCGGTGTACTGAGTGCCTACGGCATGGGGCTGGCGGATCAAACCGTCATTCGTGAACAAGCCGTTGAAGTCACATTAACGCCTGCCGCCTTGGCAGACGTCAGCGCTGCGCTGGACGCCTTAGCCAGCCAAGCAGAAGAAGAACTCATGGGCCAGCAGGTCAACCAAGGCAGTATGACAACGCAGCGGCGCGTTCATGTGCGCTACCAAGGCAGCGACGCCGCATTGGTCGTAGCCTTCCCGACTGAGGCTAGCGATGCGCAAGCCGCAATCGATTTAATTACCAGTCGTTTTGAAGCGGCTTATCGCCAGCGCTTTGCGTTCTTAATGCAAGGCAAGGGTTTGACCGTCGAAGCCGTGTCGGTGGAAGCGGCTATTGCCGGTGATGCACCGCAAGAGCCCAAGCACACACTTCACCCAGTTCGTGATTTGAAGCAAGCTCAACTGATACGCGAGAGTGTGCGCATGTATACCGGAGGAAAATGGTTGCAAGCGGCCTTAGTGGTGCGCGAAGACTTGCGCCCCGGAGACGTCATCCCCGGTCCCGCCATCATTGCCGAGAAAAATGCCACCACTGTGGTGGAGCCGGGCTGGCAAGCCACGCTGACCGAGTTTGATCACCTTAATTTAGTCCGTACCGAAAAACGTGTCGTTCATTTCGCCGTCGGCACAAGCGTAGACCCGGTGTTGTTAGAAGTCTTTAACAACCTCTTCATGAATATCGCCGAGCAGATGGGCTTGCAACTGCAAAATACCGCCTACTCAGTCAACATCAAGGAGCGCCTTGACTTTAGTTGCGCCCTCTTCGACGCTGCCGGCCACTTAATTGCCAATGCGCCGCATATGCCGGTTCACTTGGGTTCAATGGGTGAGAGCATTAAAACCGTGGTGCGTGAAAACGCTGCCAGCATGAAACCCGGCGATGTATATGTCTTAAATGACCCCTACCACGGCGGCACGCATTTGCCCGACATAACAGTGATCACACCGGTCTATCTCAACGGCAAAGCTACTTTTTACGTCGGCTCACGCGGACACCATGCCGATGTAGGTGGCACTACACCCGGTTCTATGCCACCGTTTTCTACCAGGATTGAAGAAGAAGGCGTGCAAATTAATAACTTCAAGCTAGTGGATCAAGGCCATTTACGCGAAGCCGAAATGGTGGCACTACTCAGCAGCGGCGCCTACCCATCGCGCAACACACAGCAAAACATGGCCGACCTCAAAGCCCAAATTGCGGCGAATGAAAAAGGCGTGCAAGAGCTAGGCAAGATGGTGGCGCATTACGGTTTGGAGGTTGTAGAGGCTTATATGAGCCACGTCCAAGCCAACGCAGAAGAATCAGTGCGTCGAGTGATTACGCGTTTAAAAGACGGTGAATTCACCTTAGCTCTAGACAATGGTGCGCAGATTAAAGTGGCGATTCGGGTTAATCGAGATGCGCGCAGCGCAGTAGTTGATTTCACCGGCACATCAGCCCAGCAGCTGAATAATTTCAATGCCCCGACGGCGGTGTGTATGGCCGCTGTGCTGTATGTTTTCCGTAGTTTGGTCGATGACGACATTCCGCTTAACGCCGGTTGTCTGAAACCGCTGGAAGTCATCATCCCTGCCGGCTCTATGCTGAACCCAAATCCACCGGCATCCGTCGTAGCAGGCAATGTGGAGACCTCAAGCTGCATCACGAATGCTCTTTTTGGCGCGCTAGGTGCGATGGCCGCTAGCCAATGCACCATGAATAACTTCACCTTTGGCAATGCTAATTATCAGTATTACGAAACCATTTCTGGCGGCTCAGGCGCAGGCATTAACACCGACGCAGCAGGCCAACAAAGCGGTGGCTTTAATGGCACTAGCGTGGTGCAAACGCATATGACTAACTCACGTTTGACTGATCCTGAAATACTCGAGTTTAGATTTCCCGTGCGTTTGGAAAATTACGAAATCCGGCAAAACTCTGGCGGTGCCGGTCAGTGGCATGGCGGCAATGGCGGTGTGCGGCGAATTCGATTTTTAGAAGCGATGACGGCCAGCATTTTGTCAAACGGAAGAGTCCATGGCGCTTTTGGTTTAGCCGGCGGCGCGCCCGGTCAAGTCGGCTCTAACCGGGTGCTTCGCAGCGATGGCAGTGTTGAGGAGTTGGGCCACATTGGTCAGGCCGAGATGCAGGCCGGCGACATATTTGAAATCACAACCCCGGGTGGTGGTGGCTACGGAGCGTCGACTTCACCTAACCTGACCTGAAGTGATAGCGGCCAAATAAAAAGCCTAGAGATGAAACGCGTCACCTGCCTAGGTGGCCTTATCATGCAAGCTGATCCCGATTGATTGGGCGCACCTTTTGGCGGTGCGTGATCGGCTACGAATTCATCCATTTATTTCAGGGCAAACATGGCATCTATCAACTTCATTGGCGGCGAAAAAGGTGGCGTTGGCAAGTCAGTCACCGCGCGCGTGCTGGCCCAGTACTTCATCGACAAGGGCCTCGCGTTCACCGGCTTTGACACTGACCGCTCACACCATTCTTTCAACCGCTTTTATGCCGACTACGCCTCACCCGTGATGGTCGATAACTACGAAGGTCTAGACCTGATTGTCTCGGCGTTTGAAGACAATCCCCAGCAAAACGTGATCGTCGACTTGGCCGCGCAAACTTCATCGCCTTTGGCTAAATGGATAGGCGACGCCAGCTTGTTAGAGTTGTTTGTTGAAATGGGTATTCGCGTGAACTTCTGGCACGTCATGGACGATGGCCGCGATGCAGTTGATCTGCTGGGTAAACTCATAGACACCTATGGCAAGGGGCCTAACTATATAGTGGTCAAAAATCAAGGCCGCGGCACAGATTTCGTTTTACTAAAAAATTCTTATGCGCTGCAAAAAGCCGAATCAGTAGGCGCACAAGTCATAGAGTTGCCGCGTTTGCACGACGCCAGCATGCGCAAAATTGACCAGCACAACACCAGTTTTTGGAAAGCCGTCAACGACAGGGAAAGTCCGCATTCGCTGGGTATTTTAGAGCGCCAACGGGTTAAGACTTGGCTGAAAAACTGCTACCAAGTTTTTGATCAAATACCGGGTTTGAAATAAAAAAAAGCGCTCTTAAACGCAGAACTACGATTAAGAGCGCTGAGCATCGCGTGAATGATTCTTTAGACTTTGCGCAAAGCCGTTTTAAGTTGCTCGCCAATCTCTGGCTTATCGGCAAACGGACTGGTTGGGTTTCGTGCTTGCAAAATATCTTCCATACGGGTTTGCACTGAGCGTATGGCTTTGGGGTGGCTGTAAATATAAAAGCGGTTTTGTTCCACCGCTTCAAAAACCATAGCCGCCACATCGGCCGCACTAACCTTACCTGAATCTACTGCTTTACCGGTCATAGCTTGCTGGATTTTCTGACTCGCCGTTGGTTTATCGGATGCCATTGAAGAGGGCCGGTTTCTGTGGCTTTTGCTAATGCCAGTGGCCACAAAAAATGGGCATAAAACCGAAGCACCAACTTGGTCGCTGACTAAGGACAAGTCTTGGTACAAGGTTTCACTCAAAGCCACGACCGCGTGCTTGCTGACGTTGTAAATCCCCATATTGGGAGGGCTAAGCAAACCCGCCATGCTGGCGGTATTGACGATGTGGCCTTGCCATGTGGGATCGTTTTTTGCGGCCTCTAGCATCATGGGCGTGAACAGGCGAATGCCATGCACCACACCCATCACGTTAACGCCCAAAACCCATTCCCAATCTTTAACCGAGTTTTCCCAGATCAGTCCACCCGAGCCAACACCGGCATTGTTAAACACCAAATGCGGTGCGCCAAAGCGCTGTTTAACTTCTTCGGCGAGTGCTTGCATTTGCACAGCATCAGACACATCAACTTGGCGCGCAAGGACTTGAACACCGGCCGCCTGCATTTCAGCTGACGCCATCTCTAGCGCATCTTTTTGCACATCAATAAGCACTAAGTTCATGCCGAGTTTGGCGCCTATACGCGCACACTCCAAACCAAAACCGGAACCTGCGCCCGTTAAAACCGCCGTCTTACCTTTGAAATCAGTGATCATTTTTTGTCTCTCCTGTTATTAGTTCTTGGGCGGGCGCAACATTTCGACATGCATTATTCCGTCCTCAAGATAGGGCTCACCGGTTTTAACAAACCCGTGGGCAGCATAAAAATTGTCTAAATGCATTTGCGCACCAATGCGAATGCTTTGCTTACCCCACCTGGCCTCAAGAGCGCAGATAGCCTGACGCATTAACGCATGGCCTTGACCAACGCCAACAGCACTGCCTCTTATGCTGGGATGTGCGACCACCCGGCCAATGCTGGCTTCAAGATATTTAATTCCTGGGCCAAAACAACGCGCACTGGCGACTAGTTGACCTGCGCGCCGGCCCAGTACATGCAGGGCTTGGGCGTCACTGCCGTCTAAGTCAAGAAAAACGCAGTTTTGTTCGACGACAAACACCTCAGAGCGCAATTGCAGCAAGGCATACAGTTCGGCTACCGTCAGCGCATCAAAGGCTTTACACGTCCAGTCAAGTGCTAATGCAATCGGATTAGCAATTGCACTCAATCGACGACCTTGAGTT
The DNA here is from genome assembly GCF_012584515.1 of Polaromonas vacuolata. Lineage (NCBI taxonomy): Bacteria > Pseudomonadati > Pseudomonadota > Betaproteobacteria > Burkholderiales > Comamonadaceae > Polaromonas > Polaromonas vacuolata. The sequence continues at coordinate 1,916,957 of NZ_CP051461.1, forward strand.
GAAAACCGATGCGCGGAAAATGCACATTGACAAGGCCGGCGCGCTCGTCGGTGCGGGCAATCGTGAAATGCATGCGGGTAGCTGCGAGCAATACACCTTCAGTCGGCTCAAGGCCAAAACTCTCGCTGCAAATACTTACCTTGCTGCCCAATGCAATGCCGTGATCATCTTGAAAAATCTCATCTTTAAGCGGTGCTGGTGAATAAGCGGCGGCCACTTCAATGGCTTGGCTGGCGCTAAATTTCTCCATCTTTCCGTGCCCTAGCTCGTGCATGCGGTCCATCCACTCCAGCACTGCTGGCGTGGCTTGCAAAATATCGGCCACGATAGGTGTGCGGGTGCGGGTAAACCAAAGCGGGTGATAGGTTGAAAAGTCTGCAATCGAAGGCTGCTCGCCGAGTAAAAACGGCCAGTCATCCAGCATGTCAGAAAAACGCCTAAGGTAAGACTTATAGGCTGCTGTCGCATCGGCTGGGCGCAATCTAGCGGCGCCAGAAAACATCGCTTTGCGGTCTGCACCGAACGCTTGTGCGGCTTCGGGTGGCAGCTGATCGAACATCTGCGCCAAGCCTTTTGGCTGGGTGTTGTAGGCCATAGCAGTCCAGAACAGTGTCGAGTCAGCCCACTGCGCCAAGGTTCTAGCCATTCCCTTGCTGGGCTCGGGATAGAGACTAGCTTCGGGTTGAATATGCTCAAGCACATCACAGATTAAGGCGGAGTCACAGTAAATGTCCGCGCCTATTTGCAGCACCGGCGTTTTACGATAGCCGCCCGTCAGGCTGAGTAAATCAGGCTTGGGGCTGATGCTAGGGATCAGCACAGACTTCCACGCAAGTTGTTTATAGCCCAACACCAAGCGCACTTTTTCAGAAAAAGGCGAATTAGGATAGTGGTGAAAAATCAAGTCTTGCATATCAGTCCTTTTTAAACAAAGTGAAAATTACCCGAGTTTGACCAGTTGTTTGCCAAAGTTTTTACCTTTGAGCAGGCCTAAGAATGCCTCTGGCGCTGACGCCAAACCCATAGCGACAGTCTCGCGCGGTTTGAGTTTTCCGGTCGCGACCAGCTGGCCTAATTCAGCCAAAGCTTCTGGCCAAATATCCATATGCTCACTGACAATAAAGCCTTGAATTTTCAAGCGGCTCAGCAACATCAATGAAGGGTTGCTCATGGGCACTGGCTTGCCGTCGTAGCCAGCAATCATGCCGCACAGCGCAATACTGGCAAACGCATTCAAGCAAGGCATGACAGCGTTAAGCACCATGCTGCCTACGTTTTCGTAGTAACCGTCAACGCCATCTGGGCAAGCCAGTTTGATGGCGGCGCTGAGCGATGCAGCATCCTGATAAAGCTTGTAATCGACGCAGGCATCAAAGCCCAATTCATTAACCGCATAAGCGCATTTTTCGGGGCCGCCTGCAATACCAACTGTGCGGCAACCGCGGGCTTTGGAAAGCGCTGCAAACGCACTACCAACAGCACCAGTCGCAGCGCTCACCAGCAAGGTTTGTCCAGCTTTGGGATCAATGATTTTGACCAGTCCATACCATGCGGTGACGCCCGGCATACCGACAGCGCCTAAGTAATGCGACAAAGCCACGTGGGTGGTGTCGACCTTGCGCAGTGCGCCTACTTGGGTTGCGTCAACTATGCTGTATTCCTGCCAGCCACCCATGCCAACGACTTTATCGCCGGGGTGAAATTTATCTGAGCGACTATCCAAAACTTGGCCAACCGTACCGCCACCCATGACTTGGCCTAGGGCCTGCGGCACGGCGTAACTTTTGCTGTCATTCATACGGCCGCGCATGTACGGGTCAAGACTTAAAAAGTCATGCCGTACCAACACCTGATTGGCTTTGAGTTCTGGCAATTCGTTTTTAACCAGCTTGAAGTTGCTAGTAGATGCCTCGCCGGTTGGGCGGTTATCCAGAAGAATTTGGTGATTGATTGGCATAGTATTTCCTTGAAAATTTAATCAGTGGATAACTGTGGATTGGCGGGTACTTGCGCTGGTGTCGTCCCATTAGCCGTATCTGCGACTAAGCGTTTGACGTATTTAAACGTGCCGGTCGAGTGTGTGCAGGCTTGACCCTGGCTGTTGTAAATCGTGGCTTCAGTAAAAGCCAAACTAGCCGTTCTGTGCATCAGTCGGCCTTTGGCGATCAATGCGCTGCCGTCGCCGGGCGCTGGCCGCATAAAACTGGTTTTCATTTCAATCGTGACCACACCCATGTCTTTTTGTACGCTGCGCGCAGCCGTTGCCATGCTCACGTCTAGCAAAGTCATGCAAGCACCACCGTGGGTGACAGCAAAAGAATTAAGGTGCTCTGCTAGTGGCGTGTAGCTAATGACGGATTCGCCGGCATCGAACTCTACAAGCGTAAAACCAAGATGCGTGACGAAGGGAATCTCAGCACCAAAACCAAAGTCCAGCGCAGTTGAATCGTTCTGCATTTAGCCGCCCGTCACAACCGACACACCGCCATCGACAGCCATCCACTGACCAGTGATGTGCTTGCCGGCACCGGACGCGAACAGCACGCAAAGGCCTTTGAGGTCTTCGTCATCGCCGAGTCGGCCCAATGGCGAATTCGCCGCGAGCTTTTCTTCGCCCATGGCTTTGAGCGTGCCCATGGTCATTTTGCTGGGGAAAAATCCTGGGCAAATAGCGTTAACCGTGATGTTGTGGTCACCCCATTCGCAGGCCAATGCACGTGTGAAATTAATCACCGCACCTTTAGACGTGTTGTAGGCCAAAGTTGTCATGCCGCGCGGATTGCCGCCCAAGCCAGCGATGGACGCTAAGTTGATGATGCGGCCGGACTTACGCGGAATCATGCTCAATTTGGCAATTTGTTGCGACAAAATAAAGTAACCGCGCACATTGAGATTCATGACCTTATCCCAGGCTTCTACCGGGTGATCTTCCGCAGGCGCGCCCCAAGCAGCGCCAGCGTTATTCACCAAAATATCGACATGGCCTAAGCGCTTAATGGATTCAACGGCAAGCGCGCGGATTTCATCTTCTTTTGCGCAGTCTGCAGCAATCCAGTCAGCGTCAATGCCAGCGGCTTTGAGTTCAGCGACTGCCTGCTCAAGGTCTTCTGCCTTGCGCGAAGTGACGATGATTTTTGCACCCGCCTCGCCAAGCGCTTGCGCCATTTGCAGACCGAGTCCGCGTGATCCGCCGGTGACTAATGCGGTCTGACCCGTCAGGTCAAACAATTGTTTAATGGTGCGGGGAGTTTTGTTAGTCATAGCATGGCCTTTGTCTTTGTGATTATTTTGTATTTATTTATCGCCCATCAACACGCTGCAACTGAAAAGCCAAAGCGCATGAAGAACGACCCAGAACCGAATGCTATTGCGGGTGCAATAAAGCAGTCATTTGCAAAGCCTGCGCAATCAATACAAGCTCTTTTTAAGTCGCTTGTATTGACTAAAACCCAGCTTATTTATTTCATCCGTGCTCGCACGTAAATCAGTGCTGTGCCCACGACAGTCAAGACACCACCAGCGCCCACTAGATACCAGCCAAGCTCTTCGTCAAAGCGCTGCATGACAACGCCAAACACCAGAGCAAGAAGGCCGCCGTAGATCAACACCCAAATCGTCGTATGCAAACGCACGATGGAGTTATTGGGGTCACGTTCGGTGGAAGACTTGAAAAAACTCATTAAAAAGACTCTTCTGGAAAATCAGCGCAAGTCATCTCGCGCGTCTCAACTACCCGTAACCAAGCAGCGGTTTTGGGTAGTTCATATTGGTAAAAATAGGCGGCAGCGCCCAGTTTACCAGTCAGAAATGCGCCTGAATGAGCGGCAGATTTCGCGTCAATGGCTGCTTTTGTAGCCAGTGCAACATCCAACCAAATCCAAGCTAAAACAGTATGGCCAAAGCCTTGTAAATACGGTACGGCATTTGCCAGCGCCGGGCCAGTCTCGCCAGTTGACCAAGCCGCTTGGGTTGCCGATTGCAAATGCGCCAACGCTTTTGCAAGTTGCTCGCCATGTTGTGCCAGCTCGGCCGTCTGCGCCGCGCGGAGCACTGTGGCTTGCATTCTGTCAGCTAAAAGCAGCAATCCCCTGCCCTCTTCCATTAAAACTTTGCGCCCTAACAAGTCCAGACCCTGAATGCCGTGCGTGCCTTCATGAATCATGTTCAGACGGTTGTCACGCCAATATTGCTCGACCGGAAAATCGCGCGTGTAACCGTAGCCACCATGCACTTGTATGGCTAAGGAATTGGCTTCTAAGCACCACTCGCTAGGCCAGCTTTTGGCAATCGGGGTGAGTACTTCCAGCAGCAAGCGCGCGTCGTCTGCGGCTTTGGCTTGACCGGTGTGTTGCTCATCGACAAGTTTCGCGCAGTAAAGCTCTAACGCTAGCGCACCTTCGCAATAAGACTTTTGTGCCAACAACATGCGTTTGACATCGGCGTGTTCAATGATACGAACTTGAGGCCGCGAAGCATCTTTGCCGCCCACGCCCATTAGCCGGCCTTGTGGGCGGTTTTTGGCGTAGTCCAAACTGGCGTAGTAACCGGCCATGCCTAGCATGGTGGCCGCCATACCAACGCCAATGCGTGCTTCATTCATCATATGAAACATGCAGCGCAAGCCTTGGTGTGGTTGACCGACTAAATAGCCAATCGCTCCGGCTTTGCCGTCTACTGGGTATTTGCCCTCACCAAAATTGAGCAAGGTATTGGTCGTGCCGCGCCAGCCGAGTTTGTGGTTTAAGCCAGCCAGCGCTACGTCATTGCGTACACCGGTTAACTTGCCTTCAATGTCGACTAATTTCTTAGGGACTATGAAAAGTGAAATGCCGCGTGTGCCAGCTATCAATTTTCCGTCTGGCCCGGGTATTTTCGCCAATACCAAGTGGATGATGTTTTCGGTCAACTCATGCTCACCCGACGAGATCCACATCTTGTTGCCGCTCAAGCGGTAGCGTGCACCCAGCAAATCGGATTCAAAGTCATCGCCATCGGGCACAGCGCGGGTGATCACATCACTCAGCGATGAACCGGCTTGCGGCTCAGACAAACACATGGTGCCGGAAAAACGTCCGGAGAATTCATTTTTGGCAAAGACTTCTTTTTGCGTCTCGCTGCCATGCACCATTAACAAATTAGCATTGCCGGTGGTGAGCATGCCAGATCCAATGCTCACCGATGCCATGGCAAAAAAAGCATTCGCAGAAGCTTCTACCGTGTAGGGCAATTGCATGCCGCCCATCTCGTAGTCTTGCGCAGCGCTGAGCATGCCAGAGGCTGCATAGGCTTTTTGCGCATCATGCGTGGCTTGCGGCAGCGTGACCTTTTCACCGTCAAAGTGCGGCTCTTGGGTGTCGACCAAGCGATTAAAAGGCGCGTATTTTTCACGCGCAATTTTCTCGCAAATGTCGAACACCGCGTCAAAAGTCTCGCGAGAATGATCGGCAAAACGCGGGCGTTGGTTGAGCGACTCAGCGCCCAGCCAGTCGTAGAGTAAAAAGTCTAGGGTTGGGCGCAATTGCATTACAGAACCTCGAACACCCCAGCGGCACCCATGCCGCCGCCAATACACATACTCACGCAAACCCGCTTGGCACCGCGGCGCTTGCCTTCTATCAACGCATGACCGGTCAGGCGTTGGCCGCTCACACCGTAAGGGTGACCGACTGCAATCGCGCCGCCGTTGACATTGAGTTTGTCCATTGGAATACCGAGCTTGTCGGCACAGTACAGCACTTGCACTGCAAAAGCTTCGTTGATTTCCCACAAGTCAATGTCGGCAACCGTCAAACCGAGACGGGCTAGCACTTTAGGAATGGCATAGACCGGGCCAATACCCATCTCATCAGGCTCTAGGCCAGCGACTGCAAAACCCAGAAAACGACCGAGTGGGCTCAAGCCTTTTTTCTCTGCGGTTTTCTCATCCATCATGACCACGGCACCGCCACCGTCCGAAAACTGACTGGCATTGCCGGCTGAAATTACGCCGCCAGGAATAGCCGGCTTGATGCCGCTAATGCCTTCTTTAGTCGTGCCAGCACGAATGCCTTCGTCGTTGCTAACAGTGACTTGACGGGTGCTCAGACCCATGACTGGATCGGCTATACCCATAGTCACAGTAATCGGTGCGATCTCGGCTTGGAAAACGCCAGCGGCAAGTCCTGCCGTGGCTTTTTGTTGACTGAGTGCGCCGTACTCGTCCATGCGTTCACGGCTGATGCTGTAGCGCTTGGCCACTTGCTCTGCGGTTTGCAGCATGTTCCAGTAAATTTCTGGCTTGTTTTTAAGCAGCCAATCTTCGCGCAACATATGTGTGTTGGCTTCTTGCTGAACGCAAGAAATACTTTCCACACCGCCAGCGACATAGATGTCTGCCTCGCCCGCAATAATGCGCTGGGCCGCTAAAGCGATGGTTTGCAAACCTGACGAGCAAAAGCGATTCACCGTCATGCCTGAAACCGTCACTGGGCAACCAGCACGCAATGCAATTTGGCGCGCAATGTTGGATCCCGTCGCGCCTTCTGGCGTGGCGCAACCCATGATCACATCATCAACTTCGGCGGCATCAATGCCGGCGCGCTTAATCGCGTGTTCGACGGCATGGCCGCCCAAAGTAGCGCCGTGCGTCATGTTGAAAGAACCCTTCCAGCTTTTGGCTAAAGGTGTGCGGGCGGTGGAAACAATGACTGCTGAACTCATGATTTTTTCCTAAAAATTGTTGCTGGGTTAAGTGCCAAAAGTGTGGCTGTAAAAAGCGCTTTAGTTAAAGGTCTTGCCTTCAGCCACTAGGCGCGCAAGCAAAGGTGCTGGCTGCCAGAACTTGGCATCATCCAGCGGATTAAGCGCAAAACGCTTCATGCTCTGCACCACATTAAACAAGCCCACTTGGTCTGCATACAACATCGGGCCGCCGCGGTAAATCGGAAAACCGTAGCCCATCAGGTAGACCATGTCGATATCGCTGGCCTTGGACGCAATGCCTTCTTCCAAAATATGCGCTGCCTCATTAATCAGCGAATAGACCAAGCGTTGAACGATTTCTTCGTCAGAAATTTGGCGTGCTGTGATGCCCAGATTGCGGCGGTTTTCTTCAATCATGGCAACCACTTCTTGGTTGACAATCGCGTCACGTTTACCGGCAACATAGTCGTACCAGCCAGCGCCAGTTTTTTGGCCGTAACGGCCTTTCTCGCAGAGCAAGTCAGCGGTCTTGCTGTATTTCATGTCTGGCTTTTCGGTGTAGCGACGCTTGCGAATCGCCCAACCAATGTCATTACCCGCCAAGTCACCCATACGGAACGGGCCCATGGCAAAACCAAATTTCTCAATCGCTTTGTCGACTTGGGCTGGCGTGCAACCTTCGTCAAGCAAAAAGCCACCTTGACGGCCATATTGCTCAATCATGCGGTTGCCGATAAAGCCATCGCAAACGCCAGAAACCACCGACGTTTTACGAATCTTTTTACCCAGTGCCATCACGGTAGCCAGCACGTCTTTAGCGGTTTTTTCACCGCGCACGACTTCTAACAACTTCATGATATTGGCAGGGCTGAAAAAGTGCGTGCCGATCACGTCTTGCGGGCGCTTGGTGAAGGCCGCAATTCGGTTCATGTCCAACGTTGAGGTGTTGGACGCGAGAATCGCGCCCGGCTTCATCACGCGGTCCAGTTCAGAAAAGACTTTTTCTTTCACACCGATTTCTTCAAACACGGCTTCAATCACCATGTCTGCATCGCTCAAGTCGTCATAGCTCAGCGTTGTGCTAAGCATGGCCATACGGGCTTCGTACTTGTCTTGTTTGAGCTTGCCTTTTTTGACTTGTGATTCGTAGTTTTTACGGATGGTGGCAATGCCGCGATCCAGCGCTTCTTGCTTCATTTCCAACATCTTCACGGGTATGCCGGCATTGAGGAAATTCATCGCAATACCGCCGCCCATGGTGCCAGCACCAATCACGGCCAGCAGCTTGATGTCGCGCAGCGGTGTGTCTGCTGGCACGTCTGGAATCTTTGATGCGGCGCGCTCGGCCATGAAAATATGGCGCAGTGCGCGGCTCTCAGGCGTCCACATCAAGTTGATGAAAATCTCGCGTTCAAACAGCAAACCGTCTTCGAATTTTTTCTGTGTGGCGGCTTGAACTGCATCCACGCATTTAAGTGGCGCAGGATAGTTTTTAGCCATGCCTTTAACCATATTGCGCGTGAACTGAAAATAGGCATCACCATTTTTATGCTTGCAAGGCAAATTGCGCACCAGCGGCAATGGCCGAGTGTCGGCAATGCTTTGCGCGAATGCCAAGGCTTCTTCAAGCAGTGAATCGGCTGAGGCAGAGAGTTTGTCAAACAATTTTTGACCTGGCAGTTGGACCAGCATTTCACTTTTAACCGGCTCGCCGCTGACAATCATATTGAGTGCCGCTTCAACCCCGATGACGCGCGGCAAACGCTGCGTGCCGCCAGCACCCGGAAGCAAACCCAACTTGACTTCTGGTAAGGCCACGCTGACGCCCGGTGAGGCGATGCGGTAGTTGCAACCAAGAGCGAGTTCCAAACCACCGCCCATGCAGACCGAATGGATGGCAGCAACTACGGGTTTACCAGAGTTCTCCAGCATGCGGATGACGCTATGCAGATTCGGTTCAGCCATGGCTTTATCAGTGCCAAACTCTTTGATGTCCGCACCACCCGAGAAGGCCTTGCCGGCGCCCGTGATGATGATGGACTTCACCAAAGCATCCGCATTGGCTTGCTCTAAATGACCGGCCAGACTTAGACGACTGGCGTGGCCCAAACCATTAACCGGCGGATTGCTCAGCGTGATGACAGCTACTGAGCCGTTAACTTTATAAAGCGTTGTCATGAAGATTTACTTTCCTAATAAGAGTTTTTCATCCTGTTGCAATCACCGGTAAGCGAATGCAACAAGTCGTTAAAAATAGTACGACCGTTCTTTTTCCATTGTAGGGTGGCTTTTTCGGGCTGCGTTTTTTTAGCTCTTTTTTTACCCTGATTTTTGTCCCTATCGCGACATCGAAGTCGTCAGACTTCCAGCCACTCTTTGCGAATATCAACGTCAGCCCTGAGACTATCGGGCGTGCCCTCGAACACTATACTGCCGTGGCCCATCACCATAACGCGGTCTGAAATTGCCATGGCAATCGTTAATTTTTGCTCAATCAGCAGCACCGAAATACCCCTGGCCTTGAGAGTTTGTAAATACTGACCAACCAGTTCGACTATTTTTGGTGCCAAGCCTTCTGTGGGCTCGTCAATAATGATCAGGTCTGGGTCGCCCATGAGGGTTCGGCACAGCGTCAACATTTGCTGCTCACCGCCCGAAAGTACGCCGGCTTCGGTATGCTGGCGCTCTAATAAACGCGGAAACATGGCGTACATATCGTCAAAGCTCCAGCGCGATCCTTTGCCCTTGCCTTTTTGACCCAGTAGCAAGTTTTGATGCACCGTGAGTTTGGGGAAAATGTCCCGGTTCTCAGGCACATAACCCAAACCTAGATGCGCAATTTCATAGGCTTTTTTACCCACAATTTCGACGCCATCCCAGTCAATAGAACCGTTGCAATCGACCAAACCCATGATGGCTTTGGCAGTGGTGGAGCGGCCAGAACCGTTACGCCCCAATAGCGCTACGATTTCGCCTTTACCAATCGCAAAAGACACGCCATGCAGCACATGGCTCTTGCCGTAAAAAGCATGCAGGTTTTCAAGTTTTAGCATTTCAATGTCCCCCGGCCTGCTGGTCTGCAACTGATGAGCCTAAATAGGCTTCTTGCACGCGTTGATCGGCACGCACGGCTTGTGGCTCGTCATAAGCGATCACCTCGCCATAAACGATAACGGCAATTTTGTCGGCCAAGCCAAACACCACGCCCATGTCGTGTTCGACCGTGAGCAGCGTTTTGCCAACCGTGACTTCTTTAATCAAGGTGATGAAGCGGCTGGTCTCAGAACGGCTCATACCTGCTGTTGGTTCGTCCAACAAAATCACGCTGGCACCGCCGGCAATAGTGATGCCAATTTCCAGTGCGCGTTGTTCGGCATAGGTCAAATTGGTGGCTAACACGTCGCGTTTTTTGTCCAGCTTAATCATTTGCATGAGCTCTTCAGTGCGCGCGTTGGCGTCGGTCAAATCAGCCAAAAATTTAAAAATCGTGTATTTGTAACCCAAGCTCCAAAGCACACCGCAACGCAGATTTTCAAAGACACTGAGTTTAGGAAAAATATTCGTGATTTGAAAACTACGCGACAAACCCATGCGATTTATCTCAAACGGTTTTTTGCCGCCAATGCTTTGTCCATTGAGCAGCACCTCTCCACTAGTGGGCGCTAAGCGGCCACTGATGAGGTTAAACAGCGTGGACTTACCCGCGCCGTTAGGCCCAATAATGCCGACTCGTTCACCCGCTGCCACCTTCAAACTGGCACCGCGAATAATCTCGGTCTTACCAAAGCTCTTACGCAAATCTTTAAGCTCAAGCGAGCAGGTCTGGCTATTCATGACGACTCTCTTTGCTTGATTTGATTTTCTATGTCGTTTTGAATCACGCCCCATTGCAAGGCAAAGCGGCGGCGCAGCAACTCAAATAGGCTAAAACCTATGATGCCCAACAGACCCGCGTACAACCAAGTCATAAGACTTTGGGTGTTCAACGCCATGCCTAAAAATTCAAGCTCAGCGCCCAAGGCGGATTTAAGTTGCAGGTGATAAAGCATCTCTAGCGCAGCAAACGCGCCCAACAGACCAATGATTGCGGTGACGCTCAAACCTAGATAAAGCCAGGCTAATTCTTTAAGCCGACCGAATTGGACTAGCCGCAAATTCATCATGATTAAGCTGGCCACGCCGCCGGGCGCAAACATAACCATAAACATAAAGATTAAGCCCACATACAGCAACCAAGCCATGGTTAGCTCAGACAACCAAACCAGCGCTAACACCAAGAGGCCAGCGCCAATAATTGGCCCGAAAAAGAAGGTTGCACCGCCAAGAAAAGTAAACAATAAAAAGCTGCCAGAGCGCAGCCCACTGACGACTTCTGCGGTCACTATTTCAGAATTAATTGCCGCTAATCCACCGCCAATACCAGCGAAAAAACCGGCCACTATAAAGGCGTAATAGCGCACGCGCTGAGTGTCATAACCGATGAACTCTACGCGTTCTGGATTGTCCCGCACCGCGTTAAGAATACGGCCCAATGGCGTGCGGGTGAAGGCAAACATTGCAGCGGTGCAGACAAAGCAATAAACCGCAATCAAGTAATAAACCTGTATTTGCGGCCCAAAGCTAATCCCAAAAAAAGTTGTGCCATATGTGCGGTTGGTAGTGATACCACCCTCGCCGCCAAAGAACTCAGGAAACATCAAAGACATGGCAAACACCAATTCGCCAACACCTAGGGTAATCATGGCAAAGGTAGTACCGGCTTTTTTAGTGGTGACATAGCCAAAAAGAATCGCAAAAACCAAACCAGCCAAACCACCCACTAGCGGTATCAATGGCAAAGGAATGTAGAGCGTGCCCTTTGAGGCCAGATTCATTGCATGAATCGACATAAAAGCACCCAAGCCGGAATACACCGCGTGGCCAAAACTAAGCATGCCGCCCTGGCCTAGCAAGATGTTGTAGCTCAAGCAAATGATGACCAAAAACCCGGCCTGCGACAGCATGGTGAGCGACAAACTACTGCTTAAAAGTAAAGGCGCTGCCAGAAGCAACAAGGCATAAGCGCCCCAAAGTGTCCAGCGGCCGGTATTACGCTTTTTCAAATTAATCACAAGTGCGTTCATGAATCAGCCCTCCCGCGTGCCGAGTAAGCCCTTGGGCCGAAAAATCAACATCATCACCAGCAGTAAATAAGGCAGTATTGGCGCGACTTGTGCGATGGTGAGTTTGAGCAGCGGGTAACCAAAAGTAGCCGGCCCAACCGCCACACCCATTTGTGCCAGCACACTCATGGCGGAATGGTCTAGAGCGATCGCAAAGGTTTGCAGCAAACCAATTAAAAGCGAGGCTAAAAAAGCACCACTCAGTGAGCCCATACCACCCACGACCACCACCACAAAGATAATGGCGCCAATTGAGCCAGCCATTGACGGCTCAGTGATAAAGGTATTGCCGCCAATCACGCCAGCAAGACCGGCTAAGGCCGCACCACCGCCGAACACCAACATAAAAACGCGCGGCACATTGTGGCCAAGTGACTGCACGGTCTCCGGATGCGTTAACGCAGCTTGGATCACCAATCCAATACGAGTGCGGGTAATTAGCAGCCATATGCTTAGCAGCATCAGCATGGCTAGCAACATGATGAAGGCGCGGGACTTTGGAAAGTCAGTGCCGTAAATGGTAAAAAAAGCGCCTTGCAAGCCAGACGGTAGCGGGTATTGCACCGCCGACCTGCCCCAGACCAATTGCACCAACTCCAACAACAAATAAGAAAGGCCAAAGGTAATCAATAACTCTGGTACGTGACCAAATTTATGCACACGGCGCAGGCAAAAACGTTCAAACGCCGCGCCCATGGCAAACACCAACATAGGCGCAATTAATAAGGCCCACCAAAACCCCACCACTTGCGAGATGCTGTAGGCAAAATAAGCGCCCACCATGTAAAACGAAGTGTGGGCAAAATTGAGCACGCCCATCATGCTAAAGATAAGCGTCAAACCAGCGCTAAGCATGAATAACAGCAAGCCGTAACTCAAGCCGTTGAGCAGCGAGATGGTGAAAAATTCCATATTCATTGAGCGCCCTGATAAAAATTGATTGTCATGACTTCAGGACATTAAAAGGCCCGGGATTCTTGATTAAGACCCGGGCCGATGAGCAGCAATACAGGATTTTAAAAAGGCCGCTTCATCTGGCAAGACGTTGGTGTGCTCGCAACATAGGGCTCGTAATACTTCACAGGCACAAAGGTGTAGCCGGTGTTTTCTTCATCTAAGGGGAATTTACCGCCGGCTTTTTCCCAACGTGTCACGAACAGACCTTGCTGCAACTGGTGATCCGTTTTACGCATTTGAACTTCGCCGTTAAAGCTGTTAAAGCGCAAGCCTTCCATGGCTTTAGCAACTTGCAAAGCGTCTGTTGATTTGGCTTTGGCCATACCTTCAATCAGCATGGTGTAGGCGTGAAAGATGGCGAAAGTATAAAAATCGTCGTTAAAACGTTTGTCGTACTCTTTGCTCAATGCTTCGATTTCACCGCCCATATTCATGTGACCATAACCGACCATATAAACGCGGCCAGCAGAACCTGCGCCCAATGTAGTCGGTGTGCCCGTCACGCTGCCGTAGTAGGTGTAGAACTTCACGTTAGACAAACCAGCTTCATTCGCCGCCTTAATTAGCAGCGACAAGTCAGAACCCCAATTGCCAGTAATCACAGTGTCGGCACCAGACTGCTTAATTTTAGCGATGTAGGGGGCGAAATCACGTACCTGAGCCAGCGGGTGCAGGTCTTCGCCAACGATTTGAATGTCAGGTCTTTTAGTCGCTAAGTTAGCCTTGGCGAATTTAGCGACTTGCTGACCATGCGAGTAATTTTGATTAATCAGGTAGACCTTTTTAATCGTCGGCTGGTCTTTCATATAAGTGGTCAGTGCTTCCATTTTCATGGAGGTATCTGCATCCAACCTAAAGTGCCAGAAATCGCATTTGCTATTTGTCAGATCAGGGTCAACCGCGGCGTAATTGAGAAACACCACCTGCTTGGTCGGATTGCGTTCGTTGTGCTTTGACAGCGCATCAATAATCGCCAGTGCGGGGCCAGAACCGTTGCCCTGCACGACGTAACGAGCTCCCTGATCAATCGCAGATTTGAGAGCCACAATAGTTTCTTGCGGGCTGAGTTTGTTGTCGATACCAATCACATCAAACTTAACGCCAGCTTTGTTTTTAAGGTTGAATTTCTCGGCTAAAAACTGAAAACCATGCAGCTGATTCGTACCCACAGCAGCCATCAGGCCAGAGAGCGGATCAAGCCAAGCGATCTTCACCGTCTGGTTCAGATTGACCGCCGCTACTGCGGGTACAGTCTTGTCGGCAGTGGCGGCAGGCTTGGCCGTTTGCGCATTCGCAATGCCCATGCAAAGCAAGCTACTGACAGCCAGCGCAATACCGGCTAGACGAATGGGTAAAAGATGCGGGCTAACTGACTTGATCATGACTTGTCTCCATTTATTGGCTAATACTGGTTTGACTCGATTGCGACATCAAGCCTTGAGATTAGGTGATAAATAAAATTTTTAGGGGAGGGATTGCCCTAAAACTTGTCACTAAAGAGACTGGTTAGCCAACGCCCAAGGCATTCCCGCGTCAGGGTGAATGCCTTGTGCCGATTAAAGGGTTTTATTAAGCACTTGGAAGCTTGTAGTCCTTGAGCATTTCACGCAATTTTGTCTTCAGGATCTTGCCGGTAGCGCCTAGCGGTATGGCATCGACAAACACCACATCGTCTGGGATTTGCCACTTCGCAGTTTTGCCTTCATAAAAGCTCAAGAGCTCTTCACGTGTGACCTGCATGCCTGGCCTTACCAGTACCGCCACAATCGGCCGCTCGTCCCATTTTGGATGGACAACACCGATGCAGGCAGCCATAGCTACGGCTGGGTGGGCAACGGCAATATTTTCGATATCAATAGAGCTAATCCATTCACCACCAGACTTAATCACGTCCTTGCTGCGATCAGTAATTTGCAGATAGCCATCGGCGTCTATAGTGCCCACGTCGCCAGTCGGGAACCAGCCGTCAACTAAAGGACTTTGACCTTCGCTTTTGTAATAGTCATGCACTACCCAAGGGCCTTTGACGTACAAGTCGCCGTAGGTTTTACCGTCCCACGGCAGCTCGGATCCGTTATCGCCAACTATCTTCATATCGACGCCGTAAATCGAGCGTCCTTGCTTAAGCAAAATTGCCATGCGTTCTTCTTCGCTGAGTGCATCGTGCTTGTTTTTAAGCGTGCAAAGCGTGCCCAGCGGGCTCATTTCTGTCATACCCCAAGCGTGTAATACCTCTATCCCGTAATCATCTTTAAAAGCCCGAATCATGGCGGGCGGGCAGGCGGAACCGCCAATCACCGTGCGGCGTAAAGTAGAGAACTTCAGACCTGCCGGTTTAAGGTGACCGAGCAACATCTGCCACACGGTAGGCACGCCAGCGGCGTAAGTGACTTTTTCAGACTCGATCAATTCGTAAATTGATTTGCCATCCATTGCCGGGCCAGGAAAGACTAATTTCGCGCCGGTTAAGGCGGCAGAATATGGAATGCCCCACGCGTTGACGTGGAACATGGGCACGACTGGCAGTATTGCGTCGCGCGCAGAAATACACATCACGTCCGGTAGCGCTGCGGCAAATGCATGCAGCGTACTAGAGCGGTGGCTATACAAAGCTGCCTTAGGATTGCCGGTAGTGCCGCTGGTGTAGCACATGCTTGAGGCGGTGTTCTCATCAAAGCTAGGCCAGACGTAGTCGTCGGTTTGTGCGTTGATTAAGGCCTCGTAGCTGATTAGGTTTGGAATACCGCTGTCTGTAGGCAGCTTGTCTTCATCGCACAGCGCGACGAAATGTTTAATCGTGTGGCATTTCGCATGCACTGCTTGCACCAAAGGCAAAAAGCTCATGTCAAAGCACAGTACTTGGTCCTCAGCGTGGTTGGCAATCCAAGCAATTTGATCCGGATGTAGGCGTGGATTTACGGTGTGCAGAACGCGGCCAGAGCCACTCACGCCGTAGTAAAGCTCGAAGTGTCGATAACCATTCCAAGCCAAAGTGGCGACACGATCGCTGAACGCCAAATTCAAACCGTCAAGTGCATTGGCCAGTTGACGCGCACGTTTAGCACTGGCTTTGTAGGTGTAGCGGTGAATATCGCCTTCGACTCTGCGCGAAACTATTTCAGCATCGCCGTGGTGGCGCTCTGCAAACTCTATCAGCCCTGAAATCAGCAGCGGTTGGCTTTGCATTAGACCTAGCATGGGTATCGTTCCTATAGTCATAGTGTTAAATAAGTAAACAAGTTATTTGTTTCAACCCCGATCATGCCCCAGAGTTACGCGCTGTCTGCGCGGGAATCCCCGTGAATCCGCAAGCTTTAGTCCAGTAAGAGACAATATTTTGATGAGCAACACCATTTCCGTCGCCACTTTTCCGGCCCAAGCTTGGCGTAATAGCTTCGCTAATTTAGGCGATGCATTCTTTACCCGGTTACAACCCCAAGCATTACCAGACCCGTATTGGGTTAGTCGCAACCATTCCTTAGCCCGAGAATTAGGCTTAGAAGAAAACTGGTTTGCATCACAAGAAGCGCTAGACAGTTTGAGCGGCAATTGTGTATTGCCTGGCTCTGAGCCAATGGCTAGTGTCTACAGTGGACATCAATTTGGCCAATGGGCCGGTCAGCTCGGCGATGGACGAGCGATCCTATTAGGTGAGCTGCTAACCCCCCAAGGTCAGCGTGAAATTCAACTCAAGGGGGCGGGACGAACCCCATACTCCCGCATGGGCGACGGCCGCGCTGTTTTGCGCAGCTCGATTCGCGAATACTTATGCTCAGAAGCCATGCACGGCTTAGGCATAGCCACCACACGCGCACTTGGTGTGAGTGGCTCGGACGCAGCGGTACGGCGCGAAACGATTGAGACCGCCGCAGTGGTCACACGCACAGCACCCAGTTTTATTCGCTTTGGCCACTTCGAACACTTTAGCTACACCGAGCAGCACGAGTCGCTCAAAGTCTTGGCGGATTACGTCATCGATAATTTTTACCCCGACTGCCGTGATGCCAGCCAGCCGTATGCGGCGCTGCTGCAAGCGGTGAGTGAGCGCACCGCATACCTAATGGCAGACTGGCAATCGGTCGGCTTTTGTCATGGGGTGATGAATACCGACAATATGAGTATTTTGGGCCTGACAGTCGATTACGGCCCGTTCCAGTTTTTAGATGTGTTTGATCCTTCACATGTCTGCAACCACTCCGACAACCAAGGCCGCTACGCCTATAACAAACAACCCAATATGGCTTATTGGAACTTGTTTTGCTTGGGCCAAGCCCTACTCCCGTTGATAGACGACCAAGAACTAGCTTTGGCGGCATTAGAGCCTTTCAAGACTATTTTTCCTGAAGCCTTAGAGAACAAAATGCGCGCCAAGCTCGGTCTGCCTGACTCGCTAGTCGAAGACAAAGAACTGATTGAGCAAACTTTTTCCCTATTGGCTAACAACAAGGTGGACTACACAATTTTTTGGCGCAAACTGGCTAGCTTTACCCCGCAAAGCGGTCACGAAGGCTTGCGTGATTTGTTCTATGACCGGGAGTCTTTCAACGCCTGGGCCACCACTTACTCACAACGCATCAGTCCTTTAGATGCGTCAGCACGCGTTAAGCTGATGCAAAAAACAAACCCTAAGTTTGTTCTGCGAAATCATTTGGGCGAAGAAGCCATTCGCGCGGCAAAACTTAAAGACTACTCCAAAGTAGAGACCTTGCTGATGCTGATGCAGTCCCCATTTGATGAGCATCCCGAGCACGAAAAAATGGCTGGTTTACCGCCAGACTGGGCCGCCAGCATAGAAATTAGCTGCAGCTCTTGAACTAGTTGGGATTGGCTTCATACAGCCATCCGATTCATTTGGCACCTCTTATTACTCACAAGGAATACGGACATGAACAAAAAAATCGAAAAAACTGAAGCCGAGTGGAAAGCTGTCTTAACTGAAAAAGGCGCTGAAGCCAACGCATTCGAAGTCACAAGACACGCCGCCACAGAAAGGCCTTTTACCGGTAAATTTGATGCAGTCTGGGCCGATGGCAGCTACCACTGCATTTGCTGCGGCAATAAGTTGTTTGACGCGTCGAGCAAGTTTGACGCAGGTTGCGGTTGGCCCAGTTTTTCCGAAGCCGCCTTACCCGGCGCAATCCGCGAAATCGTTGACCGCCAGTACGGCATGACGCGTACCGAAACAGTTTGCGCAAACTGTGACGCGCATCTAGGCCATGTTTTTCCTGATGGTCCGACCGATACCGGTCTGCGCTACTGCATGAACTCAGCGTCGCTAGACTTTAAGCCGCAGTAAGCACTTCTCAGAAGTAGCGCAATGCCCGTACTTTTTTGCGGGCATTTGTTTGTTATTGATCTGCCATTTTTGACGTCACAAGAAAAGCCATAATCTGTCCATGAAAATTTTGTTTGACTTCCTTCCCATCATGCTTTTTTTCGGCATGTTCAAGTACGCCGAAGGCAATAAAGAGTGGGCTGCATCAGCCGCCACCGACTGGCTGGGCTTTATAGTGGCCGGCGGCGTGGTCGGCCAGACCGAAGCGCCGGTACTACTTGCGACTGTGGTGGTGATAGTCGCCACGCTGGCGCAAATACTCTGGCTTAAATCACGCGGCCAAAAAGTTGACACCATGCTCTGGATCAGCCTAGGCTTAGTTACTGTGTTGGGTGCAGCGACGATTTATTTCCATAGCGAAAGCTTTATTAAATGGAAGCCCACCGTGCTGTATTGGGTGATGGGCGTCGCCTTGTTATTTGGTCAAGTGGTGTTGAAAAAGAACGGCATTCAAAAACTAATGGGTGCGCAGATGAAACTGCCAGACCCGGTTTGGGCCCGCGTTAATCTTGCATGGGTTGGTTTTTTCGCCGCCATGGGCGCACTCAACTTGTGGGTTGCGTTTAACTTTTCAACCGTTGCTTGGGTGAACTTCAAACTCTTTGGTGGCTTGGGTTTAATGATTGCCTTTGTACTGGCGCAAGCCGTTGTACTTAACAAATACCTTCAAGACCCGGAGAAACCTTTATGAGCCAAGCAATAAACGGCGCCGTCAGCGGTATTTTGCCAATTAATCAAGCGACTATAGAGCAGCAATTAATTGCTAATTTGGCACCCACACAATTACAAGTCATAGATGAAAGCGCTGCCCACGCCGGTCACATGGGCGCGAACGCAGAAGGTTTTGGGACGCACTTCAGGGTACGTATTGCCAGCCCTTTATTTGCCGGTAAGAATCGGCTGGCCTGCCACAGGCTTGTGTATGATTCGATGCAAAAATTCATAGATCAAGGCCTGCATGCGCTGGCGATTGAGATTATTCAATAACTGACATTTATTTATTTTTCAAGCTTAACTTTAAGGCCGGACAACTCATGAAAAAACATTTACTACTGACAACCGCAGCAGCTGTCTTGATGACTCTAGGTGCCCAAAGCGCTATGGCGCAAAACCTCGCCATTGTCAACGGTAAGGCCGTGCCTAAAGCTAGGCTCGAGTTATTGACGCAGCAGGTAGCCAAATCCGGTAAGCCCATCACCCCAGAAATGCAAGCGCAAATTCGCGAAGAAGTCATTACTCGCGAAGTGTTTGTTCAAGAAGCCGAGAAGCAAGGCTTGGCCACCACAGATGACTTCAAAGGTCAGATGGAATTGGCCCGCCAGTCCATCATGATCCGTGCTTTGTTTGCAGACTATCAAGCAAAAAATCCGGTCACCGATGCAGATATGAAGGTTGAGTACGATAAATTTGCAGCAGCCAACGGCGGCAAAGAATATAAAGTCAGCCACATTCTGGTCGACAAAGAAGCCGACGCCATAGCGATTATTGCCAGCCTTAAAAAGGGTGGGAAATTTGCAGACATCGCAAAAAAACAATCTAAAGATACGGGTTCAGGCGCTAAGGGCGGTGAACTTGACTGGGCCAATCCCAGTAGCTACGTGCCAGAGTTCAGCGAAGCCCTGCTCAAACTAAGCAAAGGCCAAACCTCAGACACACCGGTCAAGTCACAGTTTGGTTTTCACATCATTCGTATTGACGACATTCGCAATGCAGAACTACCAGCTTATGAGCAGGTCAAGCCACAAATCGCACAACAAATGGAACAGCAAAAACTCGCTACATTCCAACAAGAACTGCGCGCCAAAGCCAAGGTTGAATAAAGTCTTGTGACCGCTTGATATTGACAAACTTCTTTAGCGCTTATGCGTAAAAGAAGTTTGTCGGTAAGAACTTATTTTTTGAGACGGTATTTACTACAAGTCTTGAGTCACTGTTTGGCAGAGTCAAGCGATACAAATACCCGAACACATAAGCCGCTTTGCTTGAGCGGGTCTGTAAAATCAAGCATGACCCGAGCGCCTACCCTGTCAAGTATTGTTTTGACTATGGACAGCCCTAAACCAGAGCCAATACTATCGCTGCCAAGCGTGCGATAAAAAGGGTCGAACACGCGCCCTCGCTCAGTTAATGCAATGCCTGGGCCATTATCCTCAATGCTCAAAACTGCATAGCCATTGTCTGTGTTGACAGACAAATCAATCCGGCCACCTAAGGGTGTGTAGGCTATAGCGTTATCGACCAAGTTCTTCACGACGGCGATCAAATCTAACTCACTCATAGCTAAATGCGCGTCTTGCTCACCTTCAACACCTATGTCGATTCTTTTGGCTTCAGCCAAGGGCAAAAGGTCTTCCAAAACACGGCGGAAAATGCCTTGCACCGAGACGCGTGAATTGAGTTGCTCCGGCATAGCTTGGGCTTTCGCCAAGCTTAGAAGTTGATCCAATAAATTTCGACCACGTTCAATTCCACGTTGCAGCACATTCAGCCGCTGACGCGCTAGGTCTGACATCTCTGCATCCGCCAAACGCTCGGCTTGCAAGGACATGGCGGTCAGTGGAGAGCGCAGTTCGTGCGCTGCATCAGCAACAAATCTGCGTTGCCCGTCCATGGCTTGTGCCACCCGGTTGAGCAAACGATTAATAGCCACTACAAAGGGTCTGACTTCAACCGGCAAGTTGCCTTCGCCCACTGGGTGCAGTTCTTGCTCAGCGCGCTGGTCAATTTCCATGGACAAAGTAGCGATAGGCCTAAACATTTTTCGCACCAAGTCAGCAACAATCAAAAGTAAAACCGGAACCAAAATCAAAAACGGCATCAAGGTGCGCACCGCACTATCGCGCGCAATTTCGTCGCGCACACTGGTTTCTTGCGCCACTGCAATTCTTTCCCCACTGCTTGTTGTTTTAACTAAAACGCGAAATTGTTCGCTGCCCACTTCTAATGTGTGAAAGCCGTCAATCAAAGTAGTGGGCAACTTGAGCGGCGCTGCGACACCAAACTTATCGACGGCTTTGTCACCATCGACTAAATACTGAACAATGACGAGGTTATCGTCATCGCTATCTTTGGCTTTTCCGTCTTCACCAGGATAGGTTAATGTCAGGTGTTGCCTGTCAAACAAAGACGCTACTTGATGCAGCGTATTGTCTTGCAGCTCATGCGCCTTATCAAAAGCGGAGACAAATGAAAAAACACCTGCCACTACCGCAATAAGAAAAATAGCCAGCGATAAAGAAAAAGACAGTTTGAACTGGATTGACTCGCTTAAGCGTCTTTTGAAACCTGCCATCCAACCCCCCTGATATTTTTGATCACACCACTGCCAAGCTTGCGCCGCAGCGCATGAATTAAAAACTCCACAGCATTGCTTTCGACCTCTTGGCCCCAAGCATAAATACGGTCCTCTAAATCACTGCGCGACAAAATGGCGCCGGGTCTAAGCAGCAAGGCTTGCAATAGTGAAAACTCTCTGTTGGAGAGCTGAACAGAGGAGCCGTTAGCAACCGTAGCCAGCCGAGTTGCCGGGTCTAAGGACAGCACGCCATTACTCAGTACGGGTGTTGACTGTCCGCCTTTGCGGCGCAACACCGCACGCATACGAGCGAGAAGTTCCGCCATATCAAATGGCTTGAGCAAGTAGTCATCAGCACCACCATCTAAGCCACGCAGCCTATCGTTAAGTCCATCGCGGGCGGTGATGATGAGTAGTGCAACAGGATTATTTTTAGCGCGAATGCTGGCCAGAACTTCTTGCCCATCTTTTCCAGGTAACCCAAGGTCGAGCAACACCAAGTCATAGTGCTGACATTCGAGAGTTGTCAGAGCAGTCAGTCCGTTTTTGACCCAGTCAGTCGCATAGGCTGCATCTTTTAACGCGCCTTGGATGGCCTCCCCAATCATTGGGTCATCTTCGACCAGTAATATTCGCATTGACTCTCCTTCACCGCCCAACCTAATGGGCTCTCAGAACAACTATTTTTTTCCCACCCACATACGCTGAAACACCGCATCTTTATTGATGAAAAGATGTTTCAGTGCAGCTAAGAGATGCAGTGGTATTAAACCCACAAAGACCCAAGCAATAATTGAGTGGACGGAAAAAAACAGCTCTGACAAATCGTGATTACTAGACACTAAAGGCAGTTGCAAACCAAAAAATGCTAGACCATCTTTGCTAAAGAGTGCGCCCAACAAGCCGGCAATCGGCATTGCAAACATAGTGCCATAGAGCAAGTAATGTGAGACTTTTGAGGCAATAACTTGCCAACGCGGTATATGCGTTGGTAGTAATCCCGGCTTATTTGCCCAGCGCCATAGCAGGCGAAGAACAACCAGTAAAAGCAAAGTAATTCCGATTAATTTATGCAGACTGAAATACCAATCACTACCGGGTTCATCTTCAATCGACATCATGTACCAGCCCAAAGCGAGCATGCCAACGATAAGAACACTCATCAGCCAATGAAGGCCTCGCGCAGTCGCTGTATAAGCCGCTTTAGGTTTTTGCGTCTGGGTTAAATTATTAGAAGTTAAATGATTCATATAAATTTATCTGATTTGATTTAAAAATTTTCTCTTGTAGTTGCGCGAATATTTCGAGTGGTTATGCCTCAAATAGGCCTCCATTTTTTTATTCCGCGATACAAAGAGTTATGGCTAGTGATTCGGTCAAGACAGCAAAAAGCATAATTGCTGCCAATTGAAAAAACACTTTATATAAAGGGCGGTTTTGCTGCGCTTATCGAGTGACAAGCGTACTTTTGTCGTTTGAACCAAGCTGAGCTACAGCTACCAGCAACACAATCACCGTTAAAAATAAAGCGCTAGTCCACATAGCGCCCATGCCCAGACCGCCAATACTTTTAGCTTGCGTCAGCATGTCGCCCAGCGCTGCGCCAAATGGGCGAGTCAAGATGTAGCCAATCCAAAAGGTCAACACGGCATTGCCTCCCACGCGCCATACAAGATAAGACGCTGCAATCGCAGCACCAAACCCTATCGCACCCCAAACAAAACCAAGACCCAAAGCTTCAGTAGCCAAGTCACCTGCTGCCGTACCCAGTGCAAAGGTGCAGAGTATGGCGGCCCAATAAAATAATTCGCGCTTTCGCGTAAAAATATCGTGGATAGACAAGCTGCGTTCCACCGCATACCAAACTGCGAAAATCAAGGCCAGCAGTACGGCAAACACTGAGGTGCTAACGTAGAGACTCACACCTAAACCATCGGTGAGTAAATCGGTTATTTGGGTGCCGACCACGCTCACCAGCACAACTGTTAGCCAGTAAATCCAAGGTGTGTGGCGCTCAGTGCGCAATTGCACCAATAGAGCTGCTGCGAACAAGGTCGCCATAACCGTACGGGTAATGCCGTGACCCCAGCCGGCGTTAACTGCCAAAAAGTCAGCGCCGGTTTCACCTACCGTCGTTGACATGATTTTAATAATCCAAAATGAGAGGGTGACTTCGGGGACTTTGTTAAGCCAGTTTGAAGTCTCGGGTTTTATCAGCGTATTCATAGTATTGCGACCTATCTTATTAATGAGGGGTTGCAATGAATTTAAACCGCCAAACTTAGCGCAGACATAGGCCACGCGTTCCTCTTATGCGGCTTATTGACTAACCCAGCCCATGGCAATTAATTTACCGAAAAGTCTTCGGTGAATACTGCTGGCAATACTAAAGACAGTCGGCAAATAAAAACCTGCAGTGCGCAGTGATAGCCAAGCACTAAACGCAGCAACTACTAACGCGCCCAGCATATCGGCAGGATAGTGAACGCCCAGATAAATACGCGCCCAAGCAACAGGCAGGCCGAGCACGACCATACTCAACCCTAGTTTGACTAACTTGCGTTGGCTTAAAAAGCTAAAAGCTACCGACAACCAAATTGTCAAATGATCACTCGGAAACGATGAGTCAGCGGCGTGCAAAAGAAAGTTATGACCAAGGCCTATGACAAAAGGTCTAGGATGCGGCCAGATCATTCCAATTAACTGGTTGATAACAAGTCCTAATAAGACTGCAGCAGACGCGACGAGTAAGCACTTTCGAGTCGTCTCTTGACCGCGCAACCAAGCTAAGCCAAAGAAAATAGGAATTGCCAAAATAAGGTACTGAGCAAAAAAAGTGGCGCTAGTTAGCACCAAATTATTGGGATCTGCTGGCGCATTAAGCCAGAGAAAAAGAGTGTGGTTTAGGTTTTCCATAGAATTCTTTGAAGCCGAATTTAGCGAGTAATTTTATCTAACAATCGCAATTCGGCTGGGCTATTTAATCAGTAATTAGTCGTTTGTGTCGTGCTCATCATCGCGGTCAGACGAGTCTTGAGCGGATGAAATGACAATACCCTTATCCGCATCTACCTTGACATCAAAGACCTTGGTGCCACTCACTACCTCAATGTCATAGGCCCAACCTTGTTTTGAGTTTTCATACTCTGCACGTGTGGCTTTGCCATTGGCATGTTGCTCAGCCACAGCGACAGCTTGAGACAAAGATATGTTTGCCTTTAAAAGGCTAGCAGCATCATTTTCAGTATTGTTAGCGGCAAAAACAGCCGTACCGACAGCGGCAAGTGAAGCGGCAAGCAAAGCTGCTGTTAATGAAATTTTGTTAAAACGGGTCAAAATAGTTTCTCCTAATAAACGCAAAATGTTTGCGTATAAGAGAGATTAAAGAAGCAGACTTAGCGCTTACTGAGCCAGCTAATATTTTCTGCAAATGTCATCACCACAATTTCAACCCATGGCTTTGATATATCCCACTACCATCAGTAGGCCAATCATTACAGGTTGATGCAGCAAATACCAAGAAAGGCTTTTGCGCCCCAACCAAACCAGAGGCCGAGTAAAGGCAGGCAGCGTCATCACCGCCCACTTAGGCTGGCGCTGCATCAACCAAAAACCTGAAGCCATACCGGCCCACATCGCGCCAAGCCATGGAAAAATCGGCACATAGTCTTCTGTCACTGGCAAACGGCTGATCAGTCCTAACCAGTTAAACGCTGGCTGGTTTAAAAAATCAATACCAAGTCCCTGGGTGTGCAGCCAAGCAGCTATAAATTTAAGTCCGATTGCCAAAGCCGCAGCAAACCACAGCCAACGCCCCCAAGAAGCGGTGTAGCGAGTGATGATGAGCATTAACGCTATGCCGTGAAGTACGCCAAAGTAAATGAAGCTTTGCGGATACATCAGGTAAGAGCCGACGGTGACTAACAGCGCCGCGCCCGCAATTTGTAGCCATCGCCGCCAAAAGCGGCTGGCGGTTTGCGCATTCTTAAGCGCAATTGCCTGGCCCACACCTGCACAAAATAAAAACAAGCTGACTATGCATACGCGCTGCAAAGTCCAAAAACTGTCGGTATAGAAATTGGCTTTTAAATAAGCAAATTGATTGAGGTCGAAACAAAAATGATAGACAGTCATCCATACAACAGCGATGCCGCGCAAGGCATCAATACAAAGCAATCGGGGTTGGTTCATGGGCTTAAGTTTAGATTCAAAACAAACTTAAGCTTTAGGCATTTACTAGATGAAGAAATACAGCGCAAGTTAGTGAAAACACCTGTTTATTTTTGCGACAGTAAAAATAATACTTCGGTTCAATTTACAGGAGCCAACGCATGATTTTTAAAAAACTTTTCGCGCTTGTTATTTTTAGCTTCAATAGCGCTGCATTCGCACAAAACACAATTCAACTAGGGATGGTCAATATCGCGCCGCATTCAAGCTCTAGCGACATCACCGGACCTTTCACACCGCCTGGACTTAGCCTGAATGTTGGCCGCGCCACAACCTTAGACATTGCCTACATACGCGAACTAAACCCGCACTGGAGTGTTGAGCTAGCACTGGGTTTGCCGCCCAAACACGATGTGACACTGAAAGTTAACAACCCAAGTTTGCCAGTCGGCGTTAAAGGCTTGAATGGTCAAGTAGTCGCACAGGTCAAGCAACTCTCACCCTCTGTCATTGTCAATTACAGCTTTAGAGACAAAGACAGTGACTGGCGCCCTTTTATGGGTTTAGGTATCGTGCATACGCGCTTTAGCGATGCCACTAGCAGCGTCGTTGGAGACGCGTTAAACGGTGGTCCTACCGCTATTTCTTTGACTAATTCGACCGGCTTAGTGACACAATTTGGTGTGGTCTATCGCATCAATGAAATGTGGTCGTTGCGCGCCGCAATAGCAGGTTTGAAAATCAAAACCAAAATGACTAGCAACACACAAGGTGTGATTCGTCAAGCCGACCTTGAAATGCGGCCTATCGTCAGTTACCTGACATTAGGCTACTCCTTTTAGCTTTTAGCAGCGCACCTCGCCTCACATCTCAAGCGACATTAATCGACCCACTTACGCGCATTAATCCACATCTGCATCCACGGGCTGAGCGCACTTTTATCCAGCGGGCTAAAGCTCATTTGGATGTTGCGAAACACGCGTTCAGGGTGCGGCATCATGGCGGTGAAACGGCCATCGGCAGTGGTCACTGCCGTCAATCCGTCAGGGCTACCGTTTGGATTAGCCGGATAGTTTTGCGCTGGCTTGCCAAAGTTATCTGTGAAACGCATGGCCGCAATCGCCAAAGCCGGGTCACCACAACCACCCAAACTCTGATCGAAATTAGCAAAACCTTCACCGTGAGCAACTGCAATTGGCAGACGCGTGCCAGCCATGCCAGCGAAAAACAAGCTCGGCGAATCCAACACTTCAACTTGACTCAAACGCGCTTCAAAGCGCTCGCTGCGATTGGTCGTGAAACGCGGCCAAGCGGTGGCACCCGGAATGATGTCGGTGAGCTCGGCAAACATTTGGCAGCCATTGCAAACACCCAAACCAAAGGTGTCGTCACGGCCAAAAAATGCGTTGAATTGGTCTAACAGCAAAGGGTTAAAAGTAATCGATCTGGCCCAGCCAATGCCTGCGCCCAAGGTGTCGCCATAACTAAAACCACCGCAAGCGACCACGCCTTTAAAGTCAGCCAGTTGGACTCGGCTGGTTTGCAAGTCTGTCATATGCACATCGACCGCCTCAAAGCCCGCTTGGGTAAAGGCATAGGCCATTTCCAAATGAGAATTAACGCCCTGTTCCCTGAGCACGGCCACCCGCGGCCTAGACAAATTCAGCATGGGCGCGGACAAGGTTTTGACCGGCTCAAACGTCAGGTGCGCATGCAGACCAGGATCGGTGGGATCGCCCAAGGCAGCGTGTTCTGTATCTGCGCCCAGTGGGTTATCACGCTGTTGGCAAATCTTCCAACTCACACTGTCCCACACTTGATGCAAGTCTTGCAGCTTGGCTTTAAAGACGGCTTTGGTATCGCGCCAAACTTGAATCTCACCTTTACCAACTTCAAGCGATGCGTGCGCTGGCCGCGTTTTGCCGATGAAGTGGCTGAACTTGGACAGGTCGTGCTCACGCAGCGTTTGCATGACTTCATTACGCAGTGCGGTAGGCACTTGTATGACCGCGCCTAATTCTTCGTTAAACAAGGCTTTGAGCGTGAGCTCATCACGCCTAGCGCCAACTTGAGTAGCCCAATTTTTGCTGTCGCCGGTATCCATACGGCTGTCGGTAATACCGTCGCCTTCGACCAGCAACATGTCTATATTCATGGCCACACCGACATTGCCGGCAAACGCCATCTCGCAAACCGCCGCAAACAAACCGCCATCACTGCGGTCATGGTAGGCCAGAATACGGCCCTGGCTGCGCAAAGCATTGATCGCAATGACCAAATTAATCAAGTCTTGAGGATCGTCAAGATCAGGCACTTCGCCACCTTCAAGATGCAACGTCTGCGCCAGTATGGACGCACCCATGCGGCACTTGCCCCAGCCCAGATCAATCAATATCAAAGTGCTGTCGGCCTCAACCGCATCAAGCTGAGGCGTTAGCGTGCCGCGCACATCAGCCAAAGTCGCAAAAGCGGTGACTATGAGTGACACCGGTGAGGTGACTTTTTTAGTCTCGCCCGCTTCTGTCCAGACGGTGCGCATGGACAAGGAATCTTTACCAACCGGGATCGAAATCCCCAGCGCTGGGCAGAGTTCCATGCCAACCGCTTTAACCGTTTCATAAAGGGCTGCGTCTTGACCCGGCTCGCCGCAAGCGGCCATCCAGTTCGCCGATAACTTCACGCTTGATAACTCAATCGGTGCGGCTAATAAATTGGTAATCGCTTCTGCCACCGCCATACGGCCGGATGCGGGCGCATTGAGGACGGCCAACGGCGTGCGCTCGCCCATGCTCATGGCCTCACCGGCAAAACCTTGGTAGTCGGCCAATGTCACTGCGCAATCGGCAACAGGCACTTGCCAAGGACCAACCATTTGATCACGGTGCGTCAAGCCGCCCACGGTGCGGTCGCCAATGGTGATCAAAAAGCGCTTGGAAGCAACGCTTGGGTGACTCAGCACATCGATGCAAGCCTTTTGCAATTCAACGCCGGTCAACTCTAGTGGCAATGGATTAGCCGCGACTGAAGTAACGTCGCGATGCATTTTGGGCGGTTTGCCGAGCAGCACATTCATGGGCATGTCTACCGGTGTTGGGCTGTCGCCGTCAACCAGTAACAATTGCTTTTCTTCAGTCGTCACGCCGATAACCGCAAACGGGCAGCGTTCGCGCTCGCAAAAACTTTGGAATAAAGCCAACGACTCAGGCGCTATTGCCATCACGTAGCGCTCTTGGCTTTCGTTACTCCAGATTTCTTTTGGTGACAGACCGCTTTCTTCGAGTTGAATGGCGCGCAAATCAAAGCGGGCGCCACGGCCAGCATCGTTGACCAGCTCGGGAAAGGCGTTGGATAGACCGCCTGCGCCTACATCATGAATCGCCAAAATTGGATTCGCCAAGCCGAGCTGGGCGCACTGGTTAATGACTTCTTGGGCGCGTCTTTCGATCTCAGGATTGCCGCGTTGCACCGAATCAAAATCGAGTGCCGCCGCGTTAGTGCCCGAGGCCATAGAACTGGCCGCACTACCGCCCATGCCAATTCGCATGCCGGGGCCGCCGAGTTGAATCAGCAGCGAGCCGGCGGGGAACAAAATCTTTTTCGTCAGTTCCGCGTCAATCGTGCCAAGACCGCCGGCAATCATGATGGGCTTGTGATAACCCCAAGTTTGACCACCCACAGTTTGCTCATACTCACGAAAGTAACCGGCTAAGTTTGGCCGACCAAATTCGTTATTAAATGCCGCACCACCCAGTGGGCCTGCGGTCATGATCTCAAGCGCACTTGCGATGTGATCAGGTTTGCTGAGCTGCTGGCCGTCAGCAAACAATTTAGATACCGTGAAACCGGTCAGTGCGGCCTTGGGCTTGGAGCCGCGACCGGTCGCGCCCTCATCCCGAATCTCACCGCCCGCACCGGTTGCTGCGCCAGAGAACGGCGAGATAGCAGTCGGGTGATTGTGGGTTTCTACCTTCATCAAAACATGGGTTAACAGCGCATCGCTGGCGGCATAGCTTTGACGGCCATCCGCATTAACGCTGGCATTAAAGCGCTGAAGCACATGGCCTTGCATCACAGAAGCGTTGTCCGAGTAGGCAACTACCGTGCCTTGCGGGTTGAGTTTTTCAGTGTTTCGAATCATCGCAAACAAGGATTTTTCTTGCGCAACGCCATCAATCGTGAACTCAGCGTTAAAGATTTTGTGACGGCAATGCTCGCTATTGGCTTGCGCAAACATCATCAATTCGACATCCGTTGGATTGCGCTTTAGCTGCTGAAAAGCTTTGACTAAATAATCGATTTCATCTTCAGCCAGCGCCAGTCCAAACTCTGCATTGGCTGACTCAAGGGCGGCTTGGCCACCGACTAAAACATCAATCATTTGCAGTGGCTCAGCCGGCATTTCAGCAAACAAGCCTTTGGCCTGCTCGCAGCTATCGACCATGCTTTCGGTCATGCGGTCATGCAGCAAGGCTGAAATTTGTTCGCGCTGGGTTGCTGTCAATACTGTTGCTTTGCCCAAGAGTGGGTTTTTAAGGCTTAAGCGGTATTCCACAATGCGCTCGACCCGGCGTACTGCCAAGCCGCAGTTGCGCGCAATGTCGGTAGCTTTTGACGCAAACGGCGAGACCGTACCAAAGCGCGGCGTTATCCAAAAAGTAGCATGGCTTAAATTGCCGGACGGCTCTACTTTGCAAGGCTCGCCGTAGGTAAGCAGCTCGGTGAGCTTGTCAAACTCAACCGTTTCAATCGGGCTGGTGGTTGCGACTAGGTGCACAAAGCGAGCGTGGACTGCAATGATTTTTTCATTCACAGCCGCTAGCTGGGGAAGTAACAAACCGGCGCGGAACTCGCTAAGGGCACTAATACCGCGAGGCAAAGCCTCAAATGTCGTCAGGTGGTGGGTCACGGGGACTGGCCTTGTCAGGTAATGAGTAAGTACAAACCAAGGCTTGGCCGTTGGTAGGGTGGCAACCCAGCGCCAGTGTTAGCGAGGAGTAGACAAAGAAATAAATTTTACCAGCGCCAGCACGCCCACTGAGATATTCAGGCCTTCTTGATGAATTGGGACTTGAGCTACATCGCGCCTATGCCTTCGATCTTGCAGTCAATGTCATGGTCGCCGTCTATCAGGCGAATGTTTTTTGATCTTTGTGCCGACCTTGACAACCGAGGATGAGGCTTTGATTTTTAAGTCCTTGGCTAAGCTAGTAGTGTCACCGTCTTGCAGCACGTTACCGTTAGCGTCTTTCCAGACACGCATATCGGCGACAGGCGCGGCGTCTTGTGCCCACTCATGGGCGCACTCTGGGAAGACCATCTGCTTGCCGTCTTCGTAAGTGAATGCAGATTTGCATTTAGGGCATAAGTGAGTGAATTCTTCACGCAATTGTCCTCCACGATCTGAAACGCATAGACACCATCTGCTAATCGCATGGACCAAAATTAGCAAGGCCATAGTTGAGGTGGGATAATCTAAAAATGACTATTACCTACAAAGATGCAGCCGGCATAGCTGGTATGCGCGTGGCTGGCCGCTTGGCCTCCGAGGTGCTGGATTACCTGACACCATTTATTAAACCGGGTCTCACGACCAACGACATCGACCGCTTGGCGCACGACTACATGACCCAAGTTCAGGGCACGATTCCCGCGACTTTGGGCTATCAGCCCGCCGGTTACGGCGCCTACCCCAAGTCTCTGTGTACCTCGGTCAACCACCAAGTCTGCCACGGCATACCCAATGACAAACCGCTTAAAAAAGGCGACATTGTTAACGTCGACGTGACCGTCATCAAAGACACTTGGCACGGAGACACCAGCCGCATGTATTTGGTTGGCGAAGCATCGATTGCAGCCAAAAGGCTTTGCGCTGTGACTTATGAAGCCATGTGGCAAGGCATCATGCGCGTCAAACCTGGGGTCAGACTCGGTGACCTCGGTTTTGCGATTCAAACTTTTTCTGAAAAACAAGGCTTTACCGTTGTACGAGAATTTTGCGGACACGGCGTGGGTCAGAAATTTCATGAAGACCCACAAGTTCTGCATTACGGCAGACCAGGCACGCTTGAAGTTCTCAAGCCCGGCATGACTTTCACGATTGAGCCCATGATTAACGCCGGCAAGCGTGAAATCAAGGACGGCCCAGAAAAAGACGGCTGGAGCATTGTTACCCGCGATCACTCACTCTCGGCGCAGTGGGAACACACCATCTTGGTCACTGAGACCGGCTACGAAGTCATGACAGTCTCTGCCGGCAGCCCAGCCATACCGGCTTTTGTGGCCGAGTACGAAGCAAAAATGGCAGCAGCGGCACAAAGCCCAATCGCTGCCTGAACTCAAGGGGCGGGCAAACCGCCCCTTGAGAAAAATTAGTCTCTGACCGGCCGCTGGCCAAGGTGGCAAAAAGTGACAACTGATTTAGCAATCGTCAAAGACCGGTATCGCGCCGGCAAACAGGCTTTGTTTGCCTCACTAGCCGGCAGTGGATCGTCTATTCGCGGTATTAAAAGTAGGCTGCAAAGTCTATCCAAACACACTGACGAGACCCTAGCCATACTTTGGGAAAACTCAGGGTTCACTGATGCAACTTGCCTGATCGCAGTGGGTGGCTACGGCAGAGGTGAGCTTTATCCGCATTCAGATCTAGATGTGCTGCTACTGCTGCCGGCCCACACCAGACTAGACCAAGACCCAGAATTCAAAACCAAGGTCGAAAACTTCATCAGCGACTGCTGGGACAGTGGCTTAGAAATTGGCTCAAGCGTGCGCACCACCGATGAATGCCTAGAAGAATCCGCCAAAGATGTGACGGTGCAAACTTCACTTTTAGAAGCGCGCTTGCTAATGGGCTCCAAGTCAGCCTTTCTACAGCTGCAAGAAAAGCTCGCTAGCGATATGGACGCTTATGCTTTTTTCGTGGCAAAAACACTAGAGCAACGCCAGCGCCACAACAAATTTGACGACACACCCTATTCACTAGAACCCAACTGCAAGGAGTCACCCGGTGGCTTGCGCGATTTACAAGTCGTGTTGTGGGTAGCTCAAGCAGCTGGTCTGGGTAAAACTTGGGACGAATTAGCTAAAAACGGTTTAGCTACTGCGTTCGAGTTACGCCAACTCAAAAGCAACCTCGCCCAACTCAGTTTAATTCGTGCACGTCTGCATTTAATTGCCGGCCGGCGCGAAGACCGCTTGGTGTTTGATCTGCAAACCTCATTGGCCGAGTCTTTTGGCTACCGCAGCAAAGCCGAAGACGGCAGCAAAATGCAGCGCCGCCCAAGCGAAGAGTTGATGCGACGCTACTACTGGGCAGCCAAAGCAGTCAGTCAGTTAAACCAAGTTTTACTGCTCAATATTGAGGAGCGTTTAAACCCTTCGATCTGGCCAATGCCTGCGATTAATGAGCGTTTCTTCGACAAAGCCGGCATGCTTGAAGTGGCCACTGACGACCTCTATCTGCGTGAACCGCACGCCATCTTAGAGACCTTTAGGTTGTACGAGCAAACTGTTGGCATCAAAGGTTTGTCGGCACGAACGCTGCGTGCGCTTTACAACGCCAGAAGCATTATGAATGCCCAGTTTCGCAGTGACCCGGTCAACCATGAAACCTTCCGCCAAATACTCATGGCACCAGAAGGCATTACCCACGCTATCCGTTTGATGAATCAGACCTCAGTGTTGGGTCGCTATCTTTGGGTATTTCGAAAAATCGTTGGCCAAATGCAGCATGACTTGTTTCATGTCTACACCGTTGACCAGCACATTCTCATGGTGCTGCGTAACGTGAGGCGCTTTTTCATGGCCGAGCATTCGCATGAATATCCGGCCTGCTCACAGCTCGCTGCGGGCTGGGACAAGCCTTGGATCTTGATTGTTGCAGCACTGTTTCATGACATTGCAAAAGGCCGTGGTGGCGATCATTCCGAGCTGGGGAAAAAAGACGTTCGCGTATTTTGTCGTCAACACGGCATAGAAGCTGAAGACACCAAACTGATCGAATTCTTAGTCGGTGAACATTTAAGTATGAGCAGAATCGCTCAAAAAGAAGATCTGAGTAATCCAGACGTGATACTGGCTTTCGCCGCCCGCGTGGGCAACGAGCGCTATCTGACCGCGCTCTATCTGCTCACAGTAGCGGATATACGTGGCACCAGTCCAAAGGTCTGGAACGCGTGGAAGGGAAAACTATTAGAAGACTTGTATCGCTACACCTTACGCGTACTTGGCGGTAGAGCACCAGACGCAGCGGCTGTGATTGAAGGACGAAAACGTGAAGCGCTGATAGAGCTTGCCTTGTTTGCCGAGCCATTCGAGTCGCATATAAAACTCTGGGAGACGCTGGACGTCAGCTACTTTATTCGCCACGATGCTAGCGATATTGCTTGGCACGCACGCCAACTTTCGCGCCATGTCAACAAAGGAAAAGCGATTGTGCGCGCACGCCGATCATCGGCTGGCGAAGGCATGCAAGTACTGGTCTATACGCCCGATGTACCCGACTTGTTCGCACGAATTTGTGGCTATTTTCATCAGGCCGGTTTCAGTATTTTGGATGCCAAAATCCACACCACCAAAAACGGCTATGCGATTGACACCTTTCAGGTCAGCAGCCCTGATTTAGACGAGCATTACCGCGAACTCGCCGCCATTGTTGAGGCAGAAATGGGCCGCGCAGTAGAAGACAAACAACCACTGCCAGAACAAGGCATGGGCAGAGTTTCGCGGCGCGGAAAAAGCTTTCCGATTGCACCAAGAGTTGATTTACAGCCCGACGATAAAGCCCAGCGCTGGCTGCTAACTGTCTCTGCCAGCGACCGTGTTGGCCTGCTCTACCTAATCGCACGTGTGCTGGCCAAACATCACATTAATTTGCTACTGGCAAAAGTCACCACACTGGGGGAACGTGTCGAAGATACTTTCTTGATAGATGGGCCTGAGCTACAGCAAAATAAAGCACAAATCGCTATAGAAACCGAATTGCTGCAAGCTTTAGATACCTAGGACGGCTAGATAAATTTTCAGCTGTTGAATTTGCTCTGACGGCTGAAAATATAAATTTATAGTTCAACGGCGAAGGCGAATAAGCAGAGCCAAGCCAGCCGCGCCAATGATGGCAAAACAAACAAACGACCAATTGGCAATTGATCCACCCAAGAAAGTCCAGTCCACCACGCTACAGTCGCCGCTGCCTTTAAAAATCATGGGGATAACGCGCTGCAGTGGGAAGGTTTCAATCATGCCGTAGAAGTCGCGACCGCATGACGCTTCAGCCGGTGGAAACCATTGCAAAAAGCTTTGCCGCGCAGCGACAAAAGCGCCCAGCACACAGAACAAAAGCATAAAGATAATGCCTGTGATTTGAAGCGACTTGGTGCGACTTAAAGCCGTGAGGCCAGAGACAATTGCGACCAAAATTAAGGCGTAACGCTGAACTATGCACATCGGGCAAGGCTCGAGTCCCACAACGTGTTGGAGATACAAACCAAAGCCCAGCATTGCCACGCAAGCGGCGCAGATCAACGCCAATATTCGGCTAGGCGCAGTGTCTGAGTAAGTCGAAAAGATAGTCATTTTTTCACTTCTCCAAAAATAGCTGCATCGTTTTTGTTAGGCGCCGAATTGGCCCGTGATGAGGTGCGCATGCAGTCCCCGTTATTTCGTTAAATTTTAAAATCATTGTCTGTAGGAATCGCACATTCACAAAGCGCTATTACAAAGAAAAAATGCCATGTGAGTGTTTTAACACCAATCCATCTCACCAGAGAAAAAGTCAAGTTTGCGTCAGCAGACTTTTATCTAAATTTGTTCGCGGTATTACAAGCGTTAAACAACATTTTTAAATATAGCCTTTTTTCTGACTGGCCCAATTGGCTACATCGCATCGTATTGCCTCGTGATGAGGCCTTAAGTGTTTGGCGTTTGGAGTTTCGCCTTAAAACGTACAAAGTCATCGCTCAAAACGCCAAGTTTTTTTATCGTTTTTCGCCGACTCATTATTTCTTTCTTAAGTTTCTGCTTGGCGTGGTCACGCAGAGCGATTCATGGCACGCCATGACATGACATGACATGGAAAAATAAATTAATTTCGTAATACCCAAAAAATATGTTGCTTAATGATTCACTTCGTTACAACATGCACTCGTTAATTAATAAGAACTGATTAGTATTCATTCGCTATTTTTTCTCGACCACGTTTTTAATAAACCCTAAAACATCTTCAACTTTAAAAAACTCTTTGTCTCAGCTAGCAGGCATTGACACAATTCCCGCTGGTTCTAGGCCTTGAGACTGTTTAAACCCAAGGACATGCATCATGAACCATGTATACCGCTCAATCTGGAACGACAGCACAGGCACTTTTGTCGCCACCTCGGAACTAACCCAAAGTGCAGGTAAAAAAGCTACTTCTACCAACACTAGCGCTGGCAAATGTTGCGAAAAAAATGCAAGAAAATCGCATCACTCAACTCGCCATACTCGCTTTTGCGACACCTTTAAAGCCGCGGCCATAGCGCTGTTGCTGATGTTTGGTTCAAACCTTTACGCGCTGCCGTCTGGTGGTGAAGTTGTATCGGGTAGCGCGAATATCGCAAAAGATCCGTCGGGACTGCTTATTACCCAAACTACTCCAAAAGCGGCCCTTAACTGGCAGAGCTTTAACATCGGCGCGACTGAATCGGTCAAGTTTGTACAACCCAATGCCAGCTCAGTCAGCCTTAACCGCGTGTTGGGCCTTGAGTCCTCAGGTATTTTCGGAAGTCTCTCGGCTAACGGAAAAGTCATACTGATCAATCCAAACGGTATCTTGTTTGGTAAAAGCGCATCCGTTAATGTTGGTAGCTTGATCGCGTCTACCCATGACATGTCAGACGCGGATTTCATGGCCGGAAGATACAAGTTTGCAGGAAGCAGCAGCGCCTCAGTAATCAACCAAGGCGACATCACCGCAACTGCGGGTGGTTACGTAGCTTTACTTGGCGCTAGTGTTCACAATCATGGCACGATTTCTGCCAAGCTAGGCACGGTAGCGCTGGCGGCTGGTAATGCCATGACGTTGGATATGGCTGGCGACGGTTTACTCAACGTCACCGTTGACACAGGCGCAGTTAATGCAATGGTGGGTAATACAGGCTTGATTCAAGCCGATGGCGGCAAAGTATTTTTGACCACGCATGCGGCGACGGGACTGCTAAACACCGTGGTCAACAACACCGGCTTAATCCAAGCCCAGACCTTGGAGAACCACAAAGGCCGCATCGTGCTGCTGGGCGACATGAAAAACGGCACTGTTCATGTGGGCGGAACGCTAGACGCATCAGCACCGAATGGCGGTGATGGCGGCTTTATCGAAACCTCAGCCGCGCGAGTAAAAATATCAAACAACGCCAGCATCACCACCAAAGCCGCAAATGGAAAAACCGGCGAATGGTTGATAGACCCGGTTGATTTCACCATCGCAGCAAGCGGCGGCGATATGACAGGCGCAGACCTGAGCACGGACCTCTCCAGCACAAATGTGAGCATCAGCAGTACCAGCGGTGCAACCGGCACACTGGGCAATCTCAATGTTAATGACGCAGTGAGCTGGAG
Organism: Polaromonas vacuolata; assembly: GCF_012584515.1. Lineage (NCBI taxonomy): Bacteria > Pseudomonadati > Pseudomonadota > Betaproteobacteria > Burkholderiales > Comamonadaceae > Polaromonas > Polaromonas vacuolata. Next base: position 1,954,146 of record NZ_CP051461.1, read on the forward strand.
TACCAACAAGCTCACCCTTACAGCTGTCAATGATGTGAATATCAACGCCGTGATGACGGCAACTGGTGCGGCATCGCTTGAATTAAATCCAACCGGAAAAGTAAATGTGGCGCTGGGTGTGAGTGGGTTTACTGGGAGTGTTGATTTTTCTAATCTGAATCCGGGCGCTTTGACTATCAAGGGCTTTGCGCAAACCGTTATTACTAACCAAGCTGGCTTGCAGAGCATGGGAAACAGTCCAGCCACTTTATCTGGCCGCTATGTGCTGGGAAATAATATAAACCTAGGTGGATCTTTTTTTAACCCGATTGGTAATGCAATCAATTCATTTAATGGTTCACTCGACGGTCTCGGTCATACGGTCAGCAACCTTTCTATAAATCCAGCCATAACTAGCTATGTAGGTTTATTTGGATTTGTCGCTGCTCAGGGTGATATTCGCAATATTGGAATTGTTAACTCTAATATAACAACCGGAGCTAGTTACGTCGGCGCACTAGCTGGATATAGCAATGCAAGCATTGCCAACAGCTATTCTTCGACAAACGTAACTGCAGCGAATTATGTAGGCGGCCTAGTTGGAGTAAACATTGGTGCTATCAACCAAAGTTTTGTGACAGGATCAGTAAATGGATCATTTTACGTGGGAGGTTTGACTGGATATAACAATGTAAATGCAACAATAAATAATAGTTACGCTACTGGCTCAGTGCTTGCTTCTTCTAATTATGCTGGTGGTTTAACCGGGGTTAACGAGGGTTCAGTTCGTGACAGCTATGCCACAGGATCTACTTATGGTGTAAATTATGTTGGAGGCCTAGTTGGATACACTGAAAGTAGAGGCTCTATCGATATGAGTTATGCGACAGGATCAGTAAAAGGAGTATCTTATGTTGGTGGTTTGATTGGTTATAACAAGAGCTCTTCAACAATAAATAATAGTTACGCCACAGGCTCAGTGCTTGCTTCTTCTAATTATGCTGGTGGTTTAATTGGAAATAACTATGGAGCAGTTATCAACAGCTATGCATCAGGTTTTGTGAGTGGCACATCGTCTGTTGGCGGACTAATTGGGTCGAATCAGAATAGCTTAATTAGCAATAACTACTGGAAAATTAATGAAACAAATCCAAACCAGTTAGGTATTGGAAGCGGTATATCAACTGGCGCCACAGGTTTAACAGCAGCCCAAATGACTGATGAATTTAAATTTACAGGCTTTAATTTCACTCAACCAATATGGGGATTCGCCACAGGCGTCAATAATGACCAACCTATTTTGTGCGCGGTCAGTGCTTGCAGCGTCACTGTTTATGTGAACCCAACTGCTGGCACTAACGTCTATGGCACAGCGCCGGTATTTGCCTACAAACTGGTCGATCGCAATGGCGCCTCATACAGCCTTAACAATGCGTCGTTGAACGGCACTGCAACAAACACGTCGACAGCCCCAACTAAATTTAGTGACGTCGACAACTACACATTCAGATATGCCAGTGGCTATGGTTTGTCTGGAACCGATGCCAGTAACTACGTTTTGAAAGCCTGGAAAACACCAACAAACTGGACGGTTACCCCAGCTTATTTAACCATTACCCCTGACAACCTGTCTCGCTTATATGGTGAAGTCAATCCAGACCTGACCTACAAGGTCAGTGGTTTTGTTAACGGCGAGAGCTTGAGCACGCCCAATATTGGATCCCCTCTGCTCACCACAACAGCTATGCCAACAACCAGTGTCGGTAATGTCAGCATTAACGTCACCGTAAACGATCTTGGCGCTAGAAACTACAGAACTACTGGGCTCAACGGTAGGTTAACCATAAATAAAGCGCATTTAACCGTCACCGCCGACAACCAATCGCGCCTATACGGCCAAGCCGATCCAATCCTAACGACAACGGTCAGCGGCTTTGTTAATAGTGAGAATGCTGCCTCGGCAACAAGCGGTACCGGCAGCGCCGTAACGACAGCTTCATCAACCACTAATGTTGGTAATGTCAGCATCACCGCCGGCATTGGCTCACTGGCCGCTACAAACTACGACTTTACTAATTTTGTTGACGGTACGTTAACCATTAACAAAGTGCATTTAATCGTCACCGCCGATAACCAATCGCGCCTCTACGGCCAAGCCAACCCAAGCCTAACGACAACGGTCAGTGGCTTTGCAAACAGCGAGACGGCAGCCACGGCAGTTAGCGGCACCGGCAGCGCCGTAACGACAGCTTCATCAACCACTAACGTCGGTAATGTCAGCATCACCGCAGGCGTCGGCTCACTGGCCGCTACAAACTACGACTTTACTAATTTTGTTGACGGTACGTTAACCATAAACAAAGCGCATTTAACCGTCACCGCCGACAACCAATCGCGCCTTTACGGCCAAACCAACCCAAGCCTAACAACAACGGTCAGTGGCTTTGCAAACAGCGAGACGGCAGCCACGGCAGTTAGCGGCACCGGCAGCGCCGTAACGACAGCTTTATCAACCACTAACGTCGGTAATGTCAGCATCACCGCAGGCATCGGCACATTGGCCGCTACAAACTACGACTTTACTAATTTTGTTGACGGTACGTTAACCATAAACAAAGCGCATTTAACCGTCACAGCCGATAACCAATCGCGTCTCTACGGCCAAGCCAACCCAAGCTTAACCACTACGGTCAGCGGCTTTGTTAATAGTGAGAATGCTGCCTCGGCAACTAGCGGTACCGGCAGCGCCGTAACGACAGCTTCATCAACCACTAATGTTGGTAACGTAAATATAAGCGCCGGCGCCGGCTCACTGGCCGCTACAAACTACGACTTTACTAATCTGATTGACGGCACGTTAACCATTAACAAAGCGCATTTAACCGTAAACGCCGACAACCAATCGCGCCTATATGGCCAAGCCAACCCGAGCTTTACGACAACGGTCAGCGGCTTTGCAAACAACGAGACGGCGGCTACGGCAACTAGCGGTATCGGCAGCGCCACAGCAACAGCTCCATCAACCACTAATGTCGGTACAGCAGACATTACGCCTTATGCCTTTTTAATCGCTAAAAATTACGACCTCACAAATTTTGTGAAGGGCACGTTAACGATTAATAAAGCGCCGCTGCTTGTGACAGCCAATAACCAGACGCGTTACTTTGGCGCGATCAATCCGACGTTCACAGAAAGCATCACTGGTTTTGTCTTGGGTCAAAATTTACTCACATCCGGCGTCACCGGTACGGCATTTGGCAACAGTACTGCGACAACTACAACCTTGCCTGGAACGGCTGTCATTACGGGAAGTCTTGGCACTCTGGCGTCGACTAATTACTACTTTCTCGCCCCTGTAAATGGTGTTATGACTATTCTTAAAGCTAAAAAATAAAAGGATAAAACAGCCGCCTAAAAACGGCTGTCAATCAAAGCCAGAACTCGCCAGCTTTTCCCCAGCGTGGCGAAAAGTCAGGTTGATACGGCGTGACCCGAGCAGGCCGTGCCAGCCGTCTGCAAGTGGGGCGACGCCATGAAAGGCCAGTCTTGAGGGGCCGCCCCAAACCACTACATCGCCATGCGAAAGTAACAAGCGCTGCGGCTTATCAGATCGACTCAATCCACCAAATAAAAAAACCGCCGGCAGTCCCAACGAAACCGACACGATGGGAGAAGTCATATGCCGTTCATTGCGGTCTTGGTGTAGCGACATGCGCGCTGCTGGCAGATATTCATTAATCAAACAGGCGTCAGGCGCGAAGTGAGGAAAACCAGCGGCGAGTGCTGCGGCCGTGGCCAAAGTTAAAAAGATTTCTGGCATAGCCGGCCAAGCCAAGCCGCTGATTGGGTCTTGTGCTGTATAGCGGTAACCGTGTTGATCAGACCCCCAACCAAAACTGCCGCAATTAGTCATGGCCACTGACATCGGATAGCCGCCCGGCGTGACCAAATGGCGTAGCGGCGCGTGTTTTATAAGGTCTTCAATATTGGCTAAAAGTTGCGCTGCTTGCGCACGTGCAAAACCGCGCAGCAAGGCAGCACCAGGCGCGATGGGGCTAAACGATTCACCGGGTTCGGGCATATCGCCAAAAAGATCAAGATTAAAACTACTGCGCATATACCCACCATATCAGCATGCAAGCACTAGCTGCTGTCTACGGCGATTAAACTCTATGCTTATGCGAGGCAAAGCCCCGCACCCGTTGCGCACTGCGCGGCATACAGGGCTAGCGCCTGTCTTGATTGATTTTTTTCATGCTATTTACTGATCTGGGTTTTTCGCCCGCTACATTGCCCGCTCTGCTCAAAGCACTTAGCGACAACGGCTACAGCGCACCCACCGAAATACAGTCGGCGGCTATACCGGCAATTTTGCAAGGCCGCGATGTAATCGGCTCGGCTCAGACCGGCTCCGGGAAGACCGCTGCGTTTTGTTTGCCTTTGCTTGAGCAGGTAATGCTTGCCCAACCGCAATCAGTATCACCCCGCCGCATTCACGCACTGATTTTGGTGCCGACGCGAGAGCTTGCTGCTCAGGTCGGCGCAGCGATTGATGGCTTTGCCAAACACCTTGCCAAACGTGTCAAGGTTGCGGTTGTTTTTGGCGGTGTGTCGATTAATCCGCAAATGATTAATCTGCGCGGCGGCGCTGATATTTTGGTCGCAACGCCGGGGCGACTACTCGATTTAATTGAACACAATGCAGTCAGTATTAGCAAGGTCAATTGCGTGGTGCTAGACGAGGCAGATCGTTTGTTAGACCTAGGTTTTGGTGAGGAGTTGGGGCGTGTTTTGCAATTGCTACCAGCCAAGCGCCAAAGTTTGTTTTTCTCGGCCACTTTTGCGCCCGCAATTGAAAAGCTTGCGCAAAGCATGCTCAGCAATCCGTTGCGAATAGAAATTGCAGCGCTGGCTGCGACTGAACCCGACATCACCCAACGCGCTATTGCGGTTGATGCTAGCCGCCGCACACAACTGCTCAGGCACTTGGTGCAAACTGAAAAATGGAGTCGGGTTTTGGTCTTTGTCGCAACCAAACATGCAGCAGAAATGATTGCCGACAAGCTGCGTAAATACGCTATCGAGGCCGAGCCGTTTCACGGCGAATTAAGCCAAGGCAAACGCAATCAAGTGTTGATGGATTTCAAAGCCAAAACCGTTCAAGTGGTGGTGGCCACTGACGTGGCGGCGCGCGGCATAGACATCAATCAATTACCCGTCGTGGTGAACTACGACTTACCGCGCTCAGCGACCGATTACACCCACAGAATAGGTCGCACAGGTCGCGCTGGCGAGAGTGGTATGGCGGTGAGTTTTGTCAGCGGCAGCACACAGGCGCATTTCAAGCTGATTGAAAAACGCCAACGTTTATCGGTGGCGCTGGAAGAAATTGTTGGCTTTGAACCCATTGAAACCGCAGTCGTCAACGCGGTTGATCCGCTGTCAGTAGGCGGCATTAAGGGCAAGCGCCCAAGCAAAAAAGACAAACTGCGCGCCGCTGCTGCTGAAGAATAAAATGCAAAAAAAGTCTGCCAAGCAGACTTTTAGCTGTTAGTTATCCTGATAGTCTGCGTCAGCTTGTGCTTGGGCGTCCCGACTGGCGTCATACGGTTTAGCCGTGCGTTGGCCGTGGCTGGTAACGACTTCGGCGTAGAACTGGCTTGCACCGTCTTTGGTCAGCGTATCAATCGCCGTAAATAGTGCGGCGAAGTGGACTTCAACAGCGGTTTCTTGGCTGCTACCAAGGCGGCAGTTAAAGTCAAAAAAATCAACCTCAGCCGGCAGAGGACGCGCACGTTCACGTTTGACGTATTTGCGAATGTCGTGCTTTGCCGCATCCAACAGACGATCACGGTTTTTACCCTCAACGTTGAGGAGGTATGTTTTTTTCATGGGGACCTTGTAGCGTGCTGTGCGTGGCTTGAATAGCCAAGCTATCTGAAGATTATCAGTGCCAAGCTGGCACTAAATGAGAAATGAATGGTGAAAAGATTGCGCAATGAAGGCGTACAACTTAAACAGCTAACACCTTGCGTGCATTAAGTTTTAATGCCGCAACACTAGCGCTTCCACCGATTTATGTAAATGATCTAGGCCGAACGACACATCGACTAATTGACCGTTAACGAAAAAGCTAGGCGTAGCGCGTAAAGCCAGTTTGTGGCCGTCCGCTATGTGCTCCCGTACGCGTTGCAGATAAACATGACCTTGAATGTCGTTGTGGTAGCGCGCCATATCAAGGTCAAGCTGTTGAGCCAATGTCTGCAAGTAGCTTTCGCTCAAATGTTGTTGATGGTTAAACAGCAAATCGTGCATAGGCCAAAATTTCCCCTGTGCGCCAGCCGCTTCTGCGGCTTGTGCAACCAATTCAGAAAGCGGATGCAATTCACGTACGGGGAAATGCCTAAAAACTATGCGCATCTGGCCTTCAAACTGCACTGACATGATCTTAAGTGCGCTTTGCGCTTGAAGACATGAGGGACAAGAAAAGTCAGCGTATTCAATCACCGTAATTGGCGCCGACAAAGGCCCCAAAATATGGTCTGATGATTCGCGGATTGTCAAAAGCGATTGCATAGTTTTAAGGCTCACAAATTGTTTGACTACCGCTACAACTTAAGTATTGTTAGATGCTGCGGCGGCAGCGGCAGCAGCTGCTGCGTTTTCTAAGGTCTCGTCGAGTGCTTTGCACGAAGGCGAGCAAACTGCTTGCGATTTACCCAGCACTTTACGCGTACCCATCAAAGAGCGGGCCCGATGTTTACCGCACATAAAACATGACATGGTGGCAGCACCAAAAGATGTTGTGGCGGCGAAAGGAGAGCCAGAGACCTTCGATTTGTAGCGCAGTCCGTCAGCTAGGACAGCAGTTTTAGCGTCAGCTCTTGCCATAATTTATTTCTTCCGTAGTTAAAGTTGATAAATGGCATACAGCAGTGGTGGTGTCCATGCCTAGCCTATTTATGAGTAGTACTTGTGAATGGAAACGGCTAACAAAATAAAGACTTACTAATTACGCATTTACCAAAAAAATAATCAAAGTTTATTGATTTGGATGACTGTTAAACTTGAAGTTTTGCTTCAGTTGTTAACTTATAGTTATCTTGTTGTCAAATTAATAACAATTAAATAAGAAATTTGATTTTTACAAGGCAAATTTGATGATTATTAAGTGCTATATTTTTGATAGCTCGCAATGCTTTTATACACTGCTCGAAAAACATAATTTTACCCTAGATATCGAAACCTTTAAGGTGGCAGCAAAAGCTTGAGGCTTATTTGAGGGCATTGGACTACACGTGCAAGCCTGCCAGCAAACGCCGTCTTAATCACCAATCAGCTCAAAAAACAATGGCTAGATAGTCATCACTGACCTTAGTGGTGGCGCCATTCCTTATACTCAAATAATCTTTAAAGTTAACGGAAATACATATAAACATGACACGTCTCGTCAAATGCATAAAACTCGGTGTTGAAGCTGAAGGTCTAGATTTCCCACCCTATCCCGGACCACTGGGCAAGCGGCTTTGGGAAGAAGTCAGCAAACAAGCTTGGGCTGATTGGATGAAGCAGCAAACCATGCTGGTCAATGAAAACCGGCTCAACCTAGCCGATGCACGTTCGCGTCAATACTTAGCACGGCAAATGGAAAAACACTTTTTTGGCGACGGCGCCGATGCAGTGCAAGGCTACGTGCCCCCTACTGCCTAAGTAGGTCTAAAGCGCTAGGAATGACAGAGCGCATTGAATGGCCAAAAGGCGGCGCAACCAGCACTGCACTTAAAAGTTCTAGCCTGTTGAGTCGCCAGCTTATTGACGACATTCATCTCAGCCAAGCAGCAAAGGTTTTTTTAGCCGGCTGTGGCCTACCCATGGTCTGGCGTAAAAAGTCTGACTGGCGAATTTTAGAAGTCGGCTTTGGATTGGGGCAAAATTTTCTTCTCACTTGGCTAGCTTGGAGAGACGATGCAGATAGGCCGAACCAGCTGCACTTCGTTGCAACCGATACCTACTTTCTCAGTGCGCAAGCCATGCTGGACGCTAACCAAGCCTACCCCCAGCTGTTGCCGTTAATTGAGCAGTTACAAGCGCAACTATGGGGTTTGCTACCAGGCATGCACCGATTGCTGTTTGAAGACGGATACGTGCTGCTCACCCTGTGTGTGGGAGATGCCAAAACCATGCTGCAGCAGCAATTGCTAGAGGTTGACTCGCTATACCTCAATGGTTTTGACCATCAACAGTCCCCACTTATCTGGGATTTACACACCATCAAAGCCGTTGCCAGTTGCTGCCGGCGCGGCACTCGCTTAGCAACAAACGCGACAGATCACGCATTACCAGAGCGCTTAAAACAATGCGGCTTTGAAACCGAAAAAACATCCGCTACAACACCACAGCAATACAGCTTACAAGGCCTATATAACCCGGCTTGGGAGCCAAGAAAAGCAATCGATCAACGGAGACCACGGGCATTGGCAGCGAGCAGCTGTATTGTCATAGGCGCAGGCCTAACTGGCGCGGCAATCGCAGCCAGCTTGAGTAAGCGTGGCTGGAAGGTCACGGTATTGGACGCAGCCGCTACGCCCGCAAGCGGGGCATCGGGTTTACCTGCAGGACTATTGGTGCCGCATATCTCTGTCGATGACAGCTTGCTGTCAAAACTATCACGCAGCGGTGCACGCATCACGCGCCAACAGGCCAAAGCATTGCTGGAAGATGGCAAAGACTGGTGTCACAACGGCGTTCTGCAACGCGATTTGGATGGCACAGGCCCGCAGTTACCTAAAGCTTGGTTCAACGAGTGGTCTAAAGCGGCTGCTGAGTGGAGTTGCCGGAGTTCTGAAGAACAAAATATTGCCTGCGGCCTAAGCCCCCAAGCAGACGGTATTTGGCATGCCAGCGCTAGCTGGATCAAACCCGCAAAACTGGTTGAAGCTTGGTTAAAAACGCCAGGTGTTAGTTGGCAAGGCAGTGCGCGAGTAGCAAGTCTTAAAGCCGCAAAAACTGTTCAAGCAGGTTGGCAAGCGCTGGATGCGGACGAAAAAGTACTCGCACAAGCTGATTTGGTGGTGATCGCCGCAGCATTTGACAGCCAAACGCTGGCGCAATCACTAGGCGTTGAACTGCGTATGCACCCGATACGCGGTCAAGTTTCATGGGGTTTGCATCAGTCTGGCGAGTCGCCCAATAAGGCGGCTCTAAACGGTCACGGCAGTTACACGCCCGCCCTGCCGTTAGAACAAGGCTTGGCATGGATGGTGGGCGCAAGCTATGAACGCGACTGCGCAACGGCTGAAATAAAAGCGCAAGATCACGCGCAAAATTTAGCTAAATTGCAGCAGCTATTGCCAGCAGCCGCAGAGCAGATGCAAAGCGAACTGGCAAAAAATCAAATTCATGGCTGGGCAGGCGTGCGCTGCGCCACACCTTCACGTCTACCCATGCTCACGCGCTTAGCTGGCGCTTCAGTCGGCCCGCAGGTTTGGGTTTGCAGTGGCATGGGTTCGCGTGGCTTGACGTTCTCAGGTCTTTGCGCCGAACTACTCGCCGCTTGGCTACACGCTGAGCCTTTGCCCATGGAGCAAAGACTGGTCAAGGCCTTGATGATAGATAAGGCCAAGGCAAGTTAAAAAGCCGCGCACTCTTTACTGCATAGCCTCAGCGGGACGCCGCGCTTTGACATAAGCATTGCTTGGCATGTAGGCTTTGCCATCGGCATAACGCCAATCCGTCATAGTGCCTTTGTTAGCGCGCACCTCTAATTTACCGACAAAAGCACCCATGGTGGACTGCTGATCCAAAGCCCGGAACTCGGCCGGTCCAAAAGGTGTGCTGAACTTCAAACCACGAAAAGCGGTCACTAGCTTTTCACCATCGGTGGAATTGGCCTTTTTGATAGCTGCAAAAATCGCTTGCATGGTGGAGTAACCCACGACAGACCCGACTTTTGGGTTCTCGTTAAAGCGCTTGTAGTAATTAGCTGCAAAGCTCGCGTGCTCACGCGTATCGATTTGATCCCAAGGGTAGCCGGTAACTATCCAGCCTTTTGGCGTTTCATCCTTGAGCACGTCAAGATATTCAGGCTCGCCCGAGAGCAGCGAGACAACTGGTGTTTTAGGAAAAATGCCGCGCTGATTGCCTTCGCGCACCAGCTTGGCCAAATCTGAACCAAAAGTCACGTTGAAAATGGCATCCGGTTTTGACTGCATAGTCGCTTGCAAAGTAGTGCCAGCGTCTAGCTTGCCAAGAGCCGGCCACTGTTCGCTGACAAACTCCACATCTGGTCGCTTGGCTTTGAGCAATTCTTTAAAACTAGCGACGGCGCTCTGACCATATTCATAGTTGGGCGCAATCGTCGCCCAGCGTTTGGCGGGTAGCTTGGCGGCTTCTTCTACCAGCATGGCAGACTGCATATAGGTGCTCGGGCGCAAGCGGAAGGTATAGCGATTGCCTTTCTCCCAGACCAGCGCGTCGCTCAAAGGCTCGCTGGCGATAAAAACGGTTTTGTTTTTATGTGCAAAGTCAGCCAGTGCAAGACCAACGTTGGACAAAAAACCACCGGCCAAAATATCAACTTTTTCTCGTGAACGAAGCTCAACCGCATGGCGAACTGCTTCTTCGGGTTTGCCTGCGTCATCACGCGAAATCACCTCAACCTTGCGGCCCAGCAGACCACCGGCGGCATTGATCTCTTCAACCGCAAGTTGCCAGCCTTGGCGATAAGGCTGGGTAAATTGCGGCATGGTGGAGTAGCTATTGATCTCGCCAATTTTGATATTGGCTTGCGTCGATGATTGCGCTAGGGCTGAGCTGTAAATGCCGGTTAAATAAACCAGCAGAGCAGCGCTCAGCAGCCGACGTTGTGTGAAATTCAATCTAGTCTCCATCCATTTAAAAATTAGCTAGGCAACCGACATGCAGGGTGCATTGAGGGAGGCTTTTATAGTTGAAGGGACTTTAACAGCGCAGTCGCTAGTTTTAGAAGAGACCTTTGATGAATAAGCCCTATATAAGCTTATGCACATAAAGGAACAACAATTTTGTAGTTTGTTTTCATAAAGACTGCCTCTACATTAGTTGCCTATGAATGAATTTGTCTTTATCTTTGCTGGCTTTGGTGTTGGTCTCATTGTTGGACTAACAGGTGTGGGTGGCGGCTCGCTCATGACACCTCTTTTGATTTTTGCGTTTGGTGTCAAACCGCATTTAGCGATTGGCACAGATTTGTTGTTTGCAGCTTTCACCAAAATGGGCGGGACGGTAAATCTAGCGCGCTCCCGATTAATCGACTGGCGAATCGTGGGTCAAGTCGCCGCAGGCAGCATACCGGCAACCTTAATTACCCTTTACATTCTTCGCGATTTAGGTCCGGCCGATCCAGCCATCCAATCTTTGATGACAACAACTTTAGGTGTGGCCTTGCTATTTACCGCAGCCGCTATGCTTTACAAGGCGATTCGGGGCAAGACTGCGCCCACCAAGATAGACCCTGCTCTGCTGGATCAAGCCACGCGGCCCAAGCACTGGTCACTGCCAGTACTGTTTGGCGCTGTTCTGGGCACGCTTGTTACACTGACTTCAGTCGGCGCGGGTGCCATCGGCGTGATTGTGTTGATGTTGCTTTACCCCGCACTGCCAATGCCGCGTATTGTGGCCGCCGACATTGCCCATGCAGTACCGCTCACACTGGTTGCGGGCCTAGGTCACGCCAGCATTGGTTCGGTAGACTGGATGTTGTTGGCTAAATTATTGGCGGGCTCCCTGCCCGGAATTTGGCTAGGCACGTACCTCATGCACAAAACCTCTGATCGCATCATCCGATCCTTGTTATCTGTGTTGCTTGCCTACGCTGGCGCCAAACTTATTTCGATATAGTCAAAGACACGGATTTTTCAAAACATTTATCTTCGTACGCATACATATTAATTACACAGAAACAGACAACTGATAGCCATGTACCAATACACAGAATTTGATCGCCAGTTTGTACAAGCCAGAGCCAGCCAATTTCGCGACCAGCTCACACGCTGGCAAGCCGGTGAATTAGCAGAAGACGAATTTAAACCCTTGCGCCTGCAAAACGGCTGGTATGTGCAGCGTTACGCACCCATGCTCAGAGTTGCAGTTCCTTACGGCGAACTCTCAAGCGCCCAGATCCGTGTACTAGCGAAAATCGCCAGAGACTACGACCAGCCCAGCACAGCACTGATAGATTCAGCCCAAGCAGCGCAAGACAAGCTGGGCAGCGTGCCGCTAGCGGGTGGCTTGTCCGTCAAGTCACACCTCAGCAAAGGCTACGCACACTTCACTACTCGTCAAAACATTCAGTACAACTGGATTCCACTCGACAAAGCTGCCGACGTGATGGATTTACTCGCCAGCGTGGATATGCACGGCATTCAAACCAGCGGCAACTGCATTCGCAACATTACCAGTGACGAGCGTGCCGGTATTGCGGTTGACGAGATGGCAGACCCACGCCCGTTTGCAGAAATCATGCGTCAGTGGAGCACACTACACCCAGAGTTTGCTTTTCTACCGCGCAAATTCAAAATCGCCATCACCGGTGCTCACGAAGACCGCGCTGCCACAGCTTGGCACGACGTAGGTCTGCACTTGATTAAAAACGAAGCCGGCGAGCTAGGGTTTCAAGTCGCGGCGGGCGGCGGCATGGGCCGCACTCCCATTTTGGCAAGCACGCTGCGCGAATTTTTGCCGTGGCACCAGTTACTTAACTACATCGAAGCGATTGTTCGCGCCTACAACCGTTTTGGCCGCCGCGACAACATTTACAAAGCCCGTATCAAGATACTGGTCAAGGCCGAAGGCCAACGCTTTATAGACCAAGTCGAAGCTGAATACAAAGACATTGTGGAACTCGACGGCGCACCACACACGATTACCCAAGCCGAACTAGACCGCGTCACCAGTTGCTTTGTCGCCCCCAACGTGAGCAACAAACGAAGCGCTGCACAAGACCAGACCGCCAAGGTTTTGCTCGCTGCAACCCAAGACGACAAAGAATTCATCCGCTGGTTAGAGCGCAATGTAGCGCCACACCAAAATCCAGATCTGCGCATAGTCACGCTGTCCTTTAAACGCCTTGGTCAAGCGCCCGGCGACGCCACTGCCGATCAGCTTGAGATCGCCGCCGATTTGGCCGATCAGTTCGGCGCTGGCGAAGCACGCGTCACACACGACCAAAATCTGGTGTTGCCTTGGGTGCGCTACGACCAACTCGCCGAACTTTGGACGCAAGCGCGTAAAGCCGGCTTTGCACGTGCCAACACACGCTTGCTTACCGACATGATTGCTTGCCCTGGCGGCGACTTTTGCTCCTTAGCTAATGCCCGTTCATTGCCTTTGGCAGAGGCAATTACCCAGCGCTACCAAGACCTCGATGAATTGCATGACCTCGGTGAAATAGACCTTCACATTAGCGGCTGCATCAACTCTTGCGGTCACCACCATAGCGGCCATATCGGTATTCTTGGTGTCGATAAAGATGGCAAGGAGTGGTATCAAATCACGCTTGGCGGCTCTGACGGTTCAACACTATCTGGCAAACCGGCAGTCGGCAAAGTAGTCGGCCCATCGTTTTCTGCAGCAGAAGTACCGGAAGTCATTGAGGCAGTTTTAAACACCTACCGCGATTTGCGCGAATCCACCGGCCTACAAACCGAAACCTTTATTGACGCCCTGCACCGCTTGGGCGCAGACCCGTTCAAAATCGCCGCGAATGGCGCACGCTTTTCCGCCAAGGTCAAAACTGACCTCGAAGAAACCGTCTGAATAAATACTATGAAACTCATTACAAGCCAAGAACTCAATGCTGCGGCAACGCCAGAAGAAATCACCGCTAATCCTGAAGTGGCAGTGCTGGCAAACGACAGCGACCCACGCGAAATCTCGCTAGAAGGTATTAAACGCATCGATTTAAATTTTCCAAAATTCACCGATGGCCGAGCCTTTACGCAAGCTTTTTTACTCAGCCGCAGGCTAGGTTTTAAGGGCGAAATACGCGCAACCGGTGATGTATTGGTCGACCAATTAGCGCAAATGGAACGCAGCGGTTTTACCCAAGCCGTCTTGCGCGCGGACCAGAGCGTAGCAGTCGCACAGCGTTTGCTGAGTCAATATCCGGGCCACTTAGTGGGCAAATATCAGGGTGACGCAGTGCAGGCTAGCCCGCACTTTGTGGTCTCGGCTTGAAAGGCTTAGCAGTTATGAACGCTATAGAACTCTACGCAAAACCGTCGGCCAATTTCGCAGAAAAACTCAAAGCCAGCCAAGACTTATTGCGCTTGGCCGCTAAAGATCACTCACCACTGACACAGGCTTCAAGCCTTGGCGCAGAGGACATGGTGATTACTCACCTGATTAGTCAGACCAGCATAGCGTCCAGCATTTTTGTGCTCGATACCGGCATGCTTCACACGGAAACGCTGGACTTGATAGGTCGCATCGAAGCGCGTTATGCGCGCAAAGTTGACAGCTACAAACCCGACGCAGAAGTTGCCGAGCAATTCATTGCCGACAACGGCAAAGACGCCATGTATAAAAGTTTGGCGCTGCGCAAAGCTTGCTGCGGCTTTCGCAAAATGGTGCCTCTGGATCTGGCCTTAGCCGGCAAAAACGGCTGGATTACTGGTCTGCGCCGCGAGCAGTCTGATGCCCGTGCCGAAGTGCATGATCTTGAAATGCAAGATATTAATGTCGATGGCAAGGCCACCCAGCGTGCGAAAGTCAATCCTTTAGCCGACTGGACTTGGGGCGATATCTGGTATTTCATATCGGAAGAAAAAATTCCCTACAACCCGCTACACGACGAATTTTTCCCCAGCATAGGTTGCGCACCTTGCACACGTGCCGTCACTCTGGGCGAAGACTTTCGCTCTGGCCGTTGGTGGTGGGAACAAGAAAGTGCCAAGGAGTGCGGCCTGCATGTCGACGGTGCGCATGACGAATCCTTGGTTTCCGAGCTACCAACCTCGTCGCCACTGTCATCACCGATGTCATCTCCGCTATCACCAAGCTCGCGCCTGTCGAGCATCCCAATCAAAGAAATTCCCTGATGAACGCAAGAGCCGAAAATCCCATGCCAATTTTGAGTAACGCCCACCTCGACGCCTTAGAGGAAGAAGCCATCTTCATCATGCGCGAGGTCGCCGCCGCATTCGAGCGACCTACCCTGCTGTTTTCCGGCGGCAAGGACTCTTTAGTGCTGCTCAAATGCGCTGAAAAAGCCTTTGTCGACACCCAGCGCGGCAGCACTATTCCCTATCCGCTGTTGATGATTGATACCGGTCACAATTTCCCGGAAGTCACAGACTTTCGCGACTTCAGAGCCCATCAGCTTGGCGCAAAACTGATTGTGTGCAATGTCGAAGACTCGATGAAACGCGGCACTGTGCGTCTAGCCCATGCCGGTGAGTCACGCAATGCGCACCAATCCGTCACGCTGCTTGAAGCGATTGAAGAATTTCGCTTTGACGCCCTCATAGGCGGTGCGCGCCGGGATGAAGAAAAAGCCCGCGCCAAAGAGCGTATTTTTTCGCATCGCGATGCTTTCGGTCAGTGGCAACCCAAGGCTCAACGGCCAGAGTTGTGGACGCTGTTCAACACCAAAATTCAACCGGGCGAGCATTTCCGCGTGTTCCCAATTTCTAACTGGACTGAGCTCGACGTCTGGCAATACATTGAACGTGAAAACGTTGAACTGCCGTCGCTCTACTATGCACACCAGCGCCAAGTTGTAGACCGCAAAGGCTTGTTAGTTCCTGTTACCGATTTGACACCGCTTAAAAACGGCGAAGTCGCTGTCGAGCGAACCGTGCGCTTTCGCACGGTTGGCGACATCACCACCACCTGCCCAGTCGCTAGCCCAGCAAGAAATGCCGCTGAAGTGGTCATGGAAACATTGACTGTAGACGTCAGCGAGCGCGGCGCTACCCGCATGGACGACAAAACCTCCGATGCGTCCATGGAAAAACGTAAAAAAGAAGGCTATTTCTGATGAGCAACCCCACCCTTGAATCAATTGCCGACTTAGCGTTAGCCGTCAGCCAAGACACACGCGCCGCATTGCGTTTCGTCACTTGCGGTAGCGTAGACGATGGAAAAAGTACCTTAATCGGTCGCTTGCTGGTTGACAGCCGCGCCGTGTTGCAAGACCAACTCGCCAGCGTTCACCGCAGCGGCAAAGTCGACTTGGCTTTGCTGACCGACGGCCTGCAAGCCGAGCGCGAACAAGGCATCACGATTGATGTGGCCTACCGCTACTTCAACACCGTGGCGCGTAAATTCATCATTGCCGATGCACCCGGCCACGAGCAATACACCCGCAACATGGTGACCGCTGCATCTAGCTCTGACGCCGCTGTAGTTTTAGTCGATGCAACCAAACTCGACTGGACCTCAAACCTGCCCGAGTTGTTACCGCAAACCCGTCGTCATTCACTGCTGGTTAACCTGCTGCGCGTGCCGTCGATTGTGTTTGCGATTAACAAACTCGACGCAGTTGAAAACCCAGCCTTGGCATTTGCAAACATTAGCGCCGCATTGATAGCGTTTGCCGAACACGCAGAAATACCGGTCAAAGCGATAGTGCCAGTCTCAGCGTTGGTCGGCTATAACGTGGTGGATGCCAACCCTGGTTGGTGCGACTACAACGGCCCAAGCTTGCTAGCGATTCTCGAACAACTCTCGGCGACGCCGACCGATACCGGTCTGCCGTTTGCACTGCCAGTGCAGTGGGTAGAAAAATTCTCATCCAGCGCTGACACCTCACAAGGCAGGCGTATTTTTTGGGGCCGCATCGCCAGCGGCGTGCTCAAGCCAGGCCAAAAGATCACCGCACTGCCGAGCGGCAAAACCGCTGTTGTGGCGCAAGTAATCGACCATTCACGCAAACCCACGGACGTTCTTGCGGGCAGCAGCGCTGGCGTGATTCTTGATCGCGAGCTGGATGTCTCACGCGGCGATTGGTTATTAGCGGATGGCGGTTTTGAACCGCCACTAGGCCAACGCACTTTAACCGCCACTGTCGCTTGGATGGACGAAGAGCCATTGCTGCCTGGCCGCATGTACTGGGCGCTGTCCGGCCACCGCTGGGTCAAGGCCAAGGTCACACGCATCATTAGCCATATCGATATCAACACCTTGGAAAGCCATGATGCAGTGCAGTTAGACACCAATGCTATTGGTGTTATTGAGTTGACACTGCTTGAACCGATTGCTGCCCTGCCCTACAAGCGCTCACGCATACTCGGCTCATTAGTGCTGGTGGATACGGCATCGCATAAAACGTCGGGTGCAGCGCTGATTCTTTAAATCACGCGGCCACCACGAGGCCTCAAAAACCAAGAACAGGCCTGTTGTATCAGCTCTGTTCTGCGTATTTTTTAACCCTTTTAAATTGCTGCGTTGGAATGCTCATAAAATTGAGCATTCCCTTAGAACAGCCAGACCTACAAAATGACCCACATCGTCTCAGACTCCTGCATACGCTGCAAATACACCGACTGCGTTGACGTATGCCCCGTCGATTGCTTCCGCGAAGGCCCCAACATGTTGGTGATTGATCCAGACGAGTGCATTGACTGCGCCGTCTGCATCCCAGAATGCCCAGTCAACGCGATCTATGCAGAAGAAGATTTGCCAGCTGATCAGATGCACTTCATCAAAATCAACATTGATTTAGCCACCGCTGCGGGCTGGAAAAGCATCACCAAGCGCAAAGACCCACTGCCAGACGCAGACGACTGGAAAGATAAAACCAACAAGCTCGCCGAGCTGGTTCGCTAATCTACAAACCCAAAGAAGGCCAAAAAACTAATGCCCAATCAAGTGCAGTCGGACTGCATTCAAACTGATGCCTTAGTCATTGGCGCAGGCCCTACTGGTTTATTCGCCGCATTCCAGTTAGGGCTGCAAGAAATCAAAACGCATATTGTTGACAGCCTGCATTACGCAGGTGGTCAATGTATAGAGCTTTATCCCGACAAACCCATCTATGACATTCCCGGCACACCACGTTGCACCGGGCGCGAACTGACAGAAAACCTGTTAAAACAGCTTAAACCCTTTGACCCTCAGTTTCATCTAGGCCAAGAAATCAGCAGTTTAGAAAAACAAGCCGATGGGCGCTTTTTAGCGCAAACCACAGCCGGTCAGTCTTTTTTAACAAAGACTATTTTCATTGCCGCTGGTGTGGGTGCCTTTCAGGCCAGACAAATCAAGCTCGATGGCCTTGAGCGCTTTAACGGCAGTCAGATTTTTTACCGTAGCGACGCCAATACTGTTTTTGCGAACAAGCATCTTTTAGTAGTGGGCGGCGATACTGCAGCGATTCAAAGCGCACTTAACTTTGCTACCGACAGCACGCAAAAAGCCGCCAGTGTGACACTGCTACATCGACGCGATGTATTGCAAGCTGAGCCTGAATTACTCCAGCAATTTCAAGCTGCATGTGAAGCCGGCAAGATTCGCTTTATGGTCGGCCAAGTCACCGCTTATAGCGAAGTTCAAGGCTGTATGACAGCGGCACACATTACTGATGTCGATGGCCAGACCGCACCACTTGCCTTAGACGTCATGTTGGTATTACTAGGTCTGTCACCAAAACTCGGGCCACTGGCCAGCTGGGGTTTGGCCATGTCACGCAAACAAGTAGAAGTTGACACAGAAAAGTTTTCTACCAGTGAGCCAGGCATTTTCGCTATCGGCGACATCAATAGTTATCCGGGTAAAAAGAAACTGATTTTGAGCGGCTTTCATGAAGCCACCCTCGCCGTTTTTGGCGCAGCAGAAATCATCTTTCCCGAGAAAAAAATCATGTTGCAATACACCACCACTAGCCCTCGCTTGCACGCGTTGCTAGGCGCTTGAACTAAAAAGTCTTTTGCACGCACGGCTTGAAGATTCATCGAGCTAAAAGGTAAGGGAAATTAAAAGGTGCAACGCCTTTTTCCACTCATTACATTACTCGATGTCAATTAAGTTTTCAAACTAGCAATACGACATACTGCGGTCATTTTTTGTTTTGATTAGCGAAGTTTTAAGCTTTGCTGTGACCTAGTCGAGCGGCTCAGTCGCACGGCTCAACACGCAATTACTCTCGCTGTGCTTTCAACACAGCGCAAAAAGTAGTTTTAAAAAGTCACACATTTGCTATTTTTTTACGTGAAAAATAGAAAAGAATTAGCTATTAGTCGTTGTTTCTTATTTTTTAAAAATTAGAAAAAGCTAGAGTTAATTGCCCTATGCCAGAACTTGTTCTTTACTTGAGTATTGCAGCCGCGGCTATCACAAGTTTGGCGATGTTCTGGCTGTCCCCTCAATGTCGTCAAGCCCGTCTGGGTGTCTTATTGGTAATGGCGTGGGTATTTGGTGTTTATTTTGTGTGGCGTTTAGGTCAGACTGTTCTATGGGGTGGATTTAGCTTTGCGGCGCTTTACACCCAATTTTTCGTACTAGTTGAGTTGCTTTGGCTTGCAGAAATGGTTCATGATTGCCATTTTTATACTTATGCATCACGGCCGCTGGTACAAGGCATCAGCCGCGCACTTCGCCAATCAAGCATCGATGTAGTCATTGCCAGTTATAACGAGCCCCGCGACATACTGGAAAAAACATTGCTTTGTGCCCTTCACTTAGATTGGAGTGCGCCTATAAAGATATATGTCATTGATGATGGTAAGCGTCAGTGGCTCGCTGAGCTTTGCTACAAGTTGGGCATTAACTACCTTAGCCGACCGGACAATCTAAACGCTAAGGCCGGCAACATTAATCACGCGCTTGATTATCTTCACGGCGATTTTGCGTTACTGCTAGATGCAGACTTTTTAGTCGCACCATTTGCAATTGAAAAACTAATCGCGCCTATGGTCGATGCCCAAGTCGCAGTGGTGCAATCACCGCACGATTTTTACAACCCCGATCCCATACAACGCAGTCTTGGTTTAGAAAGCCTAAGCCCTACTGACCAAATACATTTTTTCAACGACACACTGCGCATGCGCGATAACGGAGGCGCCGCTTTTTTTTGCGGTAGCAGCGGTTTAATAAGATTAAAAGCGCTCAAAGAGATTTCAGGCTTTCCCACTGATTCCATCACTGAAGATATTTTTGTCTCGCTCAAACTGAAGTCCCAGGGCTATCTATCAGTCACCATTAAAGAGGCTGTGGCGACTGGACTGAACCCGCAAAGCATTAACGATTTTTTTGCCCAACGCAAACGCTGGGGTGAAGGTGCCATACAGATGAATTCCTGTATTTGGGGCTCTACCCAAAGCTGGTTGCGCAATCTAGGCGTCATTAACCGATTGCAATTTTTCCCGGTGTATTGGTTAATTTCTTATCCCGTGCGGCTGATAAGTCTGTTGGTGCCTCAGGCCTGCCTGCTACTGGGCTGGCAACCACTTGTCAACGCGCCTATCAACCAGTTATTGGCAGCGCAGGGTGGCGTACTGATATTGATTCTGGCTTTTAACCAATGGATTTCCCGTTCACACAGTCAACTATTGTTAAGCCAGATTTGGCACGATGTTCTTGCCTTGCGCTTGACTTTTTACTTTCTCTTTAGGCTGATCAAACCAAATGACAAGCTTGTTTTTTCTGTCACGCCAAAAGGCAGCGATGCGGTTCATTTAGCAGAGGCTTCGGCCTCATCGGCTGCAGCCCAAAATCCAAACACAGCTACACCACCTCGATATTTTGATGTGTTGGTGTTAAGCCTTTTGATATTGACATTTGCTTGTCTAGCGTTGGGCGTGGTGAACTTGAATGACGCTCAAAGCACTGCTCAGTCTGGTGTTTATGCAGTCTCTTTATTTTGGGCCCTCATCAATTTCGCTCGTATATGGTTTGTTTATGCCAGCTTACGCCGTGAAAAAGCCGTGCGGCTCGAAGAACTTCAAGCACCGGTCAGAATAATGTCTGATTTGTGGATTGACGGCTTGCCGGCCAATGCCGTGGGAGAGTTTCAGGTCAGCGAAAGCTCACTGAGCAGCACTAATGAAAATCAAGTCATTGCTCACAGGGACTTAGCGCTCTTGCATAACGGCACACAGCGCCACATTGGCAGAACCAATGACCAAGGAAAAATACTTTTTCACACACTTAAATGTCGCGGCTTATGGCTTAGTCGATTGACTGTCGCTAGCCTAGAAGTGGGGCTTGAAAGGTTAAACGGCGGTTATAAATCAGCGCAGGCTGTTGCTCAAACCATAAAGGCTTCATTTACATGAGCTTTTTTCAACTCAAACTATTGGCTCTACTTTGTACAACCGTATTTAATGCGAATGCTGTGACGGGCGAGTTCTATCAACTCGACACTGGCTCGGCGGGCAGCACAGTTGTGGCGGTCAAAGCTTGGGATGACATAAAAATGTCGGCCAGCCATTCGCGCTGGAGTGAGCAGGGTCATGCGACCGGGATTGGAATCACAAAACAATTGCCACTTGTATTGTATGACGGCGTGCAATTTGCCTGGGGATTGCAAGGCATTGCGCATCGATCTGCGCCAGATGCAGCGCGACCCAGTTCCAGCGGTATTGGTCTTAAATTGAGCGCTGAATGGCAACCTAGATTTACTTCTGGTCAAGGCTACTTTTTAGTAGAGCGCGCCAGCATATTTGGCACTTGGCTTACGGTTGCTCAATACAAGCCTGACGGTTTGCCTGTAAGTATGGAATGGGTTGGCGTTGGCGATAAGCGCTGGTATGCCGGTCACAGCATTGCGCTGCGTTATGCACTGCCCGATACGCGCTTGTCTCTAAGGCTGGGTTACCGGCTAAACGACAAAAGCATATTTCTTGGTCTTTCTTACAACAGTTTTTAAAACTCTATGCTAAGACACCTGTTCAAACCGATTGATAAATCTGAGCCGCGCGAGAAGGTTTCTCATGCACTCGCCATACAGCGAATGCAGGCGCATATTGATGCACTAGAAGAAGAAAGGCGCTGTCTTTTTAGCCTATCTGAGAGTCCATTTTCTCTGATCACATTAAAATTTTCATGCAGTTTAGCGTCTCTTAGTCCATTAGATTTAGTCTACGCCAGCAGCAACGTCAGCAATATTCTTGCGACTACGACCAGTACGTTGATCCAAAATCCCCTTTTAATATTGGAATATTTGACGCCAGCGTCTGCTCGCAGAATCAAACGCCAATGGCAAGTTAGCGTTAAGCGTATGCAGCCTTTTAACGAATTAATCTGCCTCGCCTTGCGTAGCGACGCACATTGGCTACAAGTTCAGGTCATGCCCGCTCGTAGAGAAAAAAAGCTGGTATGGGAGTGCTTTGCCTTAGATGTGACGGCGCTGCATAACGATCACGAAGCGCAGAAAAAAATCCTTCATGATCAACTCATCTCGCTCGATAAGCTGAGTGTTCACACCCGCATGCAGCTACAAACTATTATCGATAGCATCCAAAAAATGCAGCAAGACGAAAGCGTAAGTGGCGGCGTCAACCTAGAACAAATCAGCCATAACTGCATTCAATTAACTGAAATCTTAGATGAGGTGATGGACACTGCAGCCTCGGTGCTAGATAAGGTCAGGCTAACGGATGATGAATTCCTCCTGACACCGTGGCTAGAAAGTTTGGCTAGTACGTGGCAACACTTCGCGGCAGATCGTGCGCTTAGTTTTACTCTGAGCTTAGACAACTGTGAGCACGTGGTGCAAACCGATCGCAATCGCCTAGCTCTGGTGTTGCGCAGACTATTTTTTTCTACGATCGCCACTGCCCAGCCCGGAGAAGTACGTGTGCATGTTGCTTGCCAAACTAAAGCACAGCAGTTGCACACCACAGTAGCAATTTCCTCTCTACACAAAAAAGACGGGATTGGCGTAAGCCATAGCTCGTTACTCGACTTCTATGACGCCGAGATAGAAATCCCGTCAACACTGACATGGACCCAGCAAATGGCGCGTCGCTTAGGCGGCTCTGTGGGTACCTCGTCCGTAGAAGACGGTAGATTTACTTTTCAACTGCGCATCAACTTGCCGTTAGCTCATGCACCAGTAGAAATTACAAAAACTGCTGCTGCTGCTCAATAAAATCCGTATTCCTTGATAGAGAAGCGCTACATCAGGTCTGATGCGCACTTTTATGTGGCGGATTCAAGCTTGAAGTGCAACCGTATGCTGATAGGACTCTAACTGTTCCATAAAAACCTGATGCGGCGTTCGATACCCTAAACATTTTCTAGGACGATGATTGAGCCTGTGCATCGCTAAAGCAATGTCATCGTCGGTGATGCAATTAAAGCGCATCCCCTTTGGGAAAAACTGGCGAATCAAACCGTTCATATTCTCGTTCGCCCCACGCTCCCACGAGGCGTATGGATGGGCGAAAAAGAAATCTGCACTCAGCGCAGAAGCTATTCGTTCATGCTGGGCAAATTCCTTGCCGTTATCAGTCGTGAGAGTGTGCACGCAATGAGCGAACGGTTTGAGTAAAGTGATTAACGCGTCCCCTACGGCTTGCGCTGTTTTGAATGGCACGTGGAAAATTATTGAATAGCGAGAGACACGCTCATTAATCGTCACTAGTGCTTGCTTCTGCCCGGCACCAATCACCAGATCAGCCTCCCAGTCGCCAAAGCGCGCACGCTCAAGCACGATGTCGGGTCGCAGTTCTATTGAGACCTGGCGAGAGATGGTGCCGCGCCGTTCACGGCCACTGCTGCGTTTTTTTCGCGTCTTCTGGCAACGCAGTGTTTTATGCAAGGTGCCGCCCGCGCGTTTGTCAGCGTAGATGTACTGGTAAATGCTCTCATAGCTAACACCGGGTTGGTGGCTAGCTTCGAGGTGGCCGCTGATTTGCTCGGGGCTCCAAGCCTCAGCCAACTTTTCCTCCACTACAGCCCATGTCGAGTCAGCAACTCTAGGACTATTGGCGCAGGCAAGTCTACGTTCTTGGGCTTTGTCATTTGCCTGCTTAGGGCGATAGCCTCGTAGACCGCGGTTACGACGCAACTCACGGCTGATGCTCGATTTATCACGGTCCATCATTTTTGCAATTTCACTTTGATTGAAGTTTGCTTTGACGAGGATTGCAATCTGGTAACGTTCGTCACGGGTGAGGTGTGTGTAAATCATTCTGGGCAACTTTGACTTGGTAGTCGGGAAGCTTGGATGCTCTCACATCTCACCCACCCGTACGGTTAATTTCAAAGTTGCACTTCAGACTTGAATCCGCGTGTCAAAAAGATAAGTGGCTTAACAGCAAATCAAGCTTAAGAGCTGATCTTTAGCATTAAGGATGGTCAGACAGCGTCCTCAGCCGCTGATCTTTGCTACACCTTGCGAAGCAAGGTTGTGAATGACTGACAAAGTCATTTAGGCGACTTAGATAGCCCCAATTCTCCTAGGGATTACCCTGTGGGTATTCCGCATTGCGAAATTTGCGGAGATTACGTACTTCCCGGCTGGTACTATCAAATATCAATTAAGCATCACCTCCTCATTGGCATCCGCAAGGCATGACATGGCAGGAACAGAGATGCGAAGTCCTCCCCCCTCATAGGAACAAAAAACGATGCATATGCTTCAGAATCCGACGACTTGGTCCTGCATGGCTTGGCTTTCAGGCACTGGTCAACAAGCGCAGGTCATTTCAATGACCGCAGCATTGAGGACTTAATGATGGACATGTTTCTTCAACAAGTGCTCAACGGTTTAACCCTAGGCGGCATCTACAGCTTGGTGGCGCTTGGCCTGACCCTCGTCTACGGTATTTTGCATGTGCCTAATTTTGCCCATGGTGCTTTCTACATGGTCGGCGCCTTCATGTCGTTTCATTTGATGTCGGCCTGGGGTTGGAATTACTGGTTGGCGATGACAGGCTCGGCAGCTACCGTGGCCTTGTTAGCAGTATTGGCTGAACGTTTGGTGTTTCACCCGCTACGCCATGCCTCAGGGCTACATCCGATGATCGCAGCTATCGGCGTACTGCTGTTTTTGGAAGCTGCTGCACAAGCCATATGGGGCGCGGACTTCCAACGCATGCAAACGCCTTACAACAGCATTATTGACTTAGGCGGTGTAACTGCGCCGGCGCAGAGATTACTCATTATTGGCGCGGCATTCACGCTAATGGTCGTATTGCATCTATTCCTGAAAAAAACCGTGATGGGCTCGACCATCATCGCCATGGCGCAAAACCGTGACGGCGCTTCCTTAGTCGGCATAGATGCCAACCGCGTGGCCATGCTTACCTTTGCAATTTCTGGCGTACTTGCCGCCGTGGCCGCTACGCTTTACGCGCCTATCAACTTGGTTTACCCAGCAATGGGCCATTTGGTCATTACTAAGGCCTTTGTGATCATTATTTTGGGCGGCATGGGCAGTGTGCCGGGCGCTATTGTTGGCGGCATGATCATAGGTTTTGCCGAAAGCTTTGGGGCGTATTACATCTCAACGGACTACAAAGACATCATCGCCTTCATGCTGTTAGTAGTGATTTTGTCGTTTCGCCCACAGGGCCTGTTTACCAAGGGAGTGCGCTAAGCATGGCAAACCTTAAAGGCAAACTGGGCTGGCTGCTGCTCATTAGCGTAGGCTTGGCGTTTCCTTGGCTGGCCGGGAACGACTATTACTTGACGGTTATGAGTACGGCCTATATTTTTGCAATTGCAACGATTGGCCTTAACTTGATTACCGGCTACACCGGTCAACTCAATTTAGCGCATAGCGGCTTTATGGCTGTGGGTGCTTATACCGTCGGTATTCTCACCGTCGACTATCACTTCACATTCTGGGCAGCGTTCGCGCTGTCGGGTGTGGTCGCCGCAGCACTCGGGTTTTTTATAGGACTTGTGTCGCTGCGCTTAAAAGGTCATTACTTTTCTATCTTCACGCTGTGCGTGGGCTACATCATGTTTTTAGTGATTGAAAAGTGGGATGGCCTGACACACGGAACTGTGGGTATTTTGGGCATTCCAGCGCCCGAAGCTATTGGTTCTATAACTTTCACCACGCCACTGGCGCTTTACTACTTAGTCTTTTTCTGGCTAGTAGTGGGTATGTGGGCGATGCGACGGATTGTCAATTCACTGCTAGGCCGTACCTTTATAGCAATACGCAACGGTGACGAACTGGCGGAATCCTTGGGCATAAACTTAATGCGCAACAAGGTGTTGGCCTTTATGTTGTCGGTTTTTTATGCCGGCATGGCCGGTGGTCTCTATGCTGGTTTTGTGCGCTTTATCGGCCCAAGCATAGCCGGCGTAGAACACACTTTTGACATGACCATGTACATGTTGGTTGGCGGTCTGGGCACGCTAATTGGCCCACTCTTGGGCGCACTAACAGTGCCTTGGCTAACCCAGTATCTGCAGTTTTTGCAAGAATACCGATTCATTGTGTTCGGCCCTATCTTGGTATTACTGGTTATTTTTGTTCCCAATGGCATCGTCGGCAGCTATCTTGCTTGGCGCACGCGTCGCACTGATTTGAAGGGCAAGAATGCTTAAGATTGATCACCTCACCATACGCTTTGGCGGTTTGGCTGCTGTCAATGATGTCAGCACCATCATCGAAGAAGGAAAAATTAACGCCATCATCGGGCCTAATGGCGCTGGTAAAACGACGTTTTTCAACTTAATTAGCTGCGTCTATAAACCCACTTCAGGCACCATCACTTTAGACGGACGCGACGTAACATCCCTGCGTACCGACCAAGTTGCCCGTCTCGGCGTAGCGCGTACTTTTCAGACGACGTCGCTGTTTAACGGGGCAACCGTACTCGACAACCTCATCGTTGGCCACCGCTTGCGCACGCGCTCAGGCTTGCTCGATGTGCTGTGCAACTCTAGCCGGCTCAGGGAAGAAGAACGCATCTGCCGCGAAAAAGCCCGCGATGCGCTTGACTTTGTGAGCCTCTCACACATTGCCAACCGACTAGCCGGCGACATTACCCAGGAAGAACGAAAACGCGTAGCTTTTGCACTAGCGCTGGCCACCGACCCCAAGCTGCTGCTGCTAGATGAGCCAGCCGGCGGCTTAAACCCAGAAGAGACGCTGGGCTTGGCTGAGTTGATACGAAAAATGGTTAGTCACGGTCTAACGGTGTGCTTGATAGAACACAAAATGAACATGATCATGAGCCTAGCCGACAAAATTTTGGTGCTTAACTATGGCGAAAAAATCGCTGAAGGAACACCTGCAGAGATTCGCGCGAACCCAGCGGTGATCGATGCTTACTTAGGGAGCGACCATGCTGGCATTTGAGAATTTATCGCTACGCTACGGCAGTTTTTTGGCCTTAGACGGCGTGACAATGCATGTAAAAGAAGGCGAGTTGGTGGTTCTTTTAGGCGCAAACGGCGCCGGTAAAAGTTCGATTTTTTTAACCGCCAGTGGCATCCATAAAGCTGCCGGTGGCAGCATTCGCTATGGTGACAAAGAACTCGTAGGAATGCGTGCATCACAAATCGTTGAAGCCGGTGTGGTGCAGTGCCCTGAGGGACGCAAGTTGTTTCCCGGCATGTCGGTGCTGAAAAATTTAATGCTGGGCGCTTATGTTCACAGACGTGATCCAGCGCCGAGTAAACGCATGTTGGAAGAAGTGCTTGCACTGTTTCCGATTCTTGCGGAGAAAAAAGACGATCCAGCAGGCTCACTCAGCGGTGGTCAACAACAAATGGTGGCCATTGGCCGCGCCATGATGGGCCGGCCCAAAGTGCTGCTGCTCGATGAGCCGTCGCTAGGTTTGGCGCCACTGGTGATCAAGCAAATGTTTGAAGTCATACAAAAAATCAATCAGTCCGGTACGACCGTGATGCTTGCAGAGCAAAACGCATTTGCCGCACTCAAGATCGCTCACCGCGCCTATGTCATAGAAAGCGGACGCATCGTGATGGAGGGCGACCCAGAAAAGTTACTCGCCGATGACACGATACGCAAAGCCTACATAGGCACCTAAGCAACTTAGCAACTAAGCGACTAAGCACTTTTCTTTTTTTCACACCCAGGAGACAAAACCCATGAGAAAAAACCCATCAGCTTCAAAGCTGCCTTCACGCCTGCGTATGTCGGCGCTTATTCTGGCTTGTGCAACCCTCACAGCCGGCCCCGTATTAGCGCAAGAAATTGTCAAAATCGGCTACTCTGGTCCACTCTCAGGTGGTGCTGCTCAGTACGGTAAAAACGTGCTCGATGGCGCGCTGATGGCGATTAACGAAGTCAATGCGACGAATCCAGAAATCGCAGGCAAAAAAGTCAAGTTCGAGATGGTCTCACTAGACGATAAATATAGCCCGAGTGAAACCGCCATCAACGCCCAGCGTCTGGTGCAGCAGTACAAAACCGCAGCTATATTGGTACCGCATTCAGGCGGTATTTTCGCCTTGCAAACGACTAACGAAGCGCAAAAATACCTGCTGCTGGCGTATAGCAGCGTGCCGCAAATCACCAACCGCGGCAACAAACTGACGCTGCGAATTCCGCCAGAGTTCACCTCTTACATCAAGCCTTTTTCGGCATACTTGATGACACGCTACGGCAAGAAGATCGCTTTGATCGGTGCCGACCACGATTACGCCAAAGCTTGGGTTGCAGCCTTTAAACCCGCATGGGAAGCCGCTGGCGGCACGGTTGTGGCAGAAAACCCCATGTCTTACAACCGCGCGACCGACTTCTACAGCGGCGTGAGCAAAGCTTTAGCGGCCAAACCTGACGTGTTGTTTGTTGGCGGCGCTTCTGAGCCGACTGGCTTAGTCGTCAAACAAGCCCGCGAATTAGGTTTTAAAGGCGGCTTTTTCGTCATCGATCAAGCCAAGCTTGACGAAATGGCAAAAGTGACCGGTGGCTACGGCGCTCTTGAAGGTGCGATTGGCGTGCTGCCAGTGGTGGATGACCCAGCGCCTGAGATGAAAGACTTTGTTGTTCGCTTCCACAAGATTTACCCTAACCGTGATCCAGGCTCTGAAGTGGTCTGGAACTACACCGCCATCCACGCCACGTTGCAAGCTATGAAATTAGCTGGCACTACGACCGATGCAGTCGCCATTCGTGCCCAACTGCAAAACGGTTACAAAGCCTTGAGCTCTGCACAAAATCCTGGCGGTGTAACCGGCGTTGACGCACAAGGCGGAACCATCACGGTCACTCGTGGCGGCGCTGTTGAAAACGGCAAAGTTAAGGTCATAGAGACCCCGGCTGCTAAGTAAGCATCTTCATAGTCATTGAGATACCGGTTGTTTGCCGCTTGCGGCGCAACCGGTATTTTTTTGTCTGCTAACAGAAGGTCTCTCACCTTAACGAAGGCGTTGCAAACGCTCTTTTGGAAGCGCAATTTATAACAGTAGTAACGCCAAAAATATCGTCTGAATTTTTAGCGCCCTACTCATGTAAGACTACTCCGATTTATGCCGGCTAAATCACATCACCAATTCACATCCCGATCCGGCGTCGCGCTGATTCGGTGAATGGACAAATCTGCACCGTCGAACTCTTCTTCTTGCGTCATGCGTAAACCCATAGTGGCTTTAAGAATACCGTAGACTAAAAATCCTGAAAGCAAAGCCCAAGCCACACCCATCAAGCTGCCAATCACCTGCGCACCAAGGCTGACTCCTCCTAAACCGCCAAACGCTTTGCTGCCAAAAATACCAGCAGCAATACCGCCCCAAAGACCACATAAGCCGTGCAGCGGCCAGACGCCAAGCACATCATCAATCTTCCATTTGTTTTGAGTCAGTGTGAACATCACCACAAACACTGCGCCGGCTATACCGCCAACCACCAATGCGCCCAGCGGATGCATTAAGTCGGAACCGGCACAGACTGCAACTAGTCCAGCCAAAGGGCCGTTGTAGACAAAGCCGGGATCGTTCTTACCAAGAACTAACGCAACCAGTGTGCCGCCCACCATCGCCATGACGGAGTTAACAGCCACCAAGCCTGAAATTTTATCTATGGTTTGTGCGCTCATGACATTAAAGCCAAACCATCCAACCGTTAGCACCCAAGCGCCTAGCGCAAGAAAGGGAATGCTTGATGGTGGATGAGCCGAGACACCACCATCTTTGCGATAGCGGTTGTTTCGTGCACCAAGCAATATCACTGCCGGCAGCGCCAGCCAACCGCCGACAGCATGCACGACGATAGAGCCGGCAAAATCATGAAACTCAGCGCCGGTCAAAGACTTAATCCAAGCTTGGACACCAAAGTGTTGGTTCCAAACTATGCCTTCAAAGAAGGGGTAGACAAAGCCGACTATGACAGCCGTTGCTATGAGTTGTGGGTAGAACTTTGCCCGCTCCGCAATACCGCCCGAAATAATGGCGGGAATCGCGGCAGCAAAGGTCAGTAAAAAGAAGAACTTGACCAGCTCATAGCCATTTTTTGCGGCCAACTCTTCTGCACCCATGAAAAAATGCGTGCCATAAGCCACGCCATAACCGACTGCAAAATAAACCACGGTAGAGACTGAGAAGTCAGCCAGTATTTTCACCAAGGCGTTGACCTGATTCTTTTTTCTGACCGTCCCGAGTTCGAGAAAAGCAAAACCTGCGTGCATGGCGAGCACCATGATGGCGCCCAACAGAATGAACAAGACATCTGAGCCCTGTTTTAGTGCTTCCATAAATTCCTTTTCGAGCAATTACTTTAAATTTGGTGCGATATTGTGCAATTTATTTTAAATTGCACCAATTACAAGCAATTTTTGCGCCAGAAATGTGCTTTTGAATGCACTGAAAACACTCTTTTTTAAAAAAGCTTTTTTAGATTTTTGTAATCAGAGAAATATTTAGCTGGCGGACAACTGGGCAAAAAAAAAGCGAGCTTTTAACCCGCTTTTATACAAACTGACGCCGCTCGCTTCAGCACCAGTCTGACTTGAAGCAAGCTAATCGATTTTTGCGCCCGAGTCCTTCACCACTTTTGTCCACTTGGTGATTTCAGCTTTTTGATGTGCGGCAAGTTGCTCAGGCGTTGAGCCGATTGGCTCTAAGCCAAGGTCAAGCAAACGCTTGGCGACCGCTGGTGACTTAATGATTTTGCTGACCTCTAATTGCAGCTTATCAATAATTGGCTTGGGCGTATTAGCCGGTGCAAAAAGTGCAAACCAAGAAACCGCTTCAAAGCCGGGCAAACCAGACTCGGAAATGGTGGGAATGTCCGGTGCCGCTGGCGAACGCTGCAAGCTGGTCACACCCAGTGCGCGCAGTTTTCCCTCCCGAATGAGGGGCAAACTAGACGGCAAATTATCAAACATCATGGTCACCCGACCACCGAGCAAATCGGGAATAGCGGTCGCCCTGCCCTTGTAGGGAATGTGCGTCATATCAATGCCGGTCATGGTTTTAAACAACTCGCCAGAAATATGAATAGAGGTGCCAGTGCCCGATGAAGCGAAATTCATCTTGCCCTCTTTTTTGCCCAGCGCAATAAAGTCTTTGAGATTTTTAGCCGGTGAATCGTTGTTCACCACCAGTACATTTGGCGTTGAGGCCAGCAGAGTAATTGGGGTGAAGTCCTTGACCATGTCATACGGCATCGAAGCGTAAATAGCACCATTAATGGAGTGCGTGCCCACCGTGCCAACCACAATGTTGTAGCCATCAGGTGCTGACCTTGCCACATAGTCTGAGCCAATATTACCGCCGCCACCGGGCTTATTTTCAACGATCACACTCTGGCCCCAAGCAGTTGTCAAACGTTCGGCCAAAATGCGTGCCAGCGTATCAGGTGCGCCGCCGCTGCTAAAAGTAACAATGATGTGAATCGGCTTGGCAGGATAGGCTGACGCATTACTAGTTTGTGCGATTACGGATGCAGCAGCGCTAATAGCAAGCAGTGTCAAACCAGCACGAAAAATCAATTTTTTCAGCATCTTATCTTTCGGTAAACCTTCATTGTGAATAGCTTAGAGGCCTAAGGTAGAGAGGGTTTTCCAGTGTCTCTGACTCGACAAGTCATTGACAGTTAAGCCTCTAAATTAGAGGGCTAAATTTTTTAAACAACACCTGAACAAACGTCGCTGAAATGCGGCCATTCAGATTGATGAAAGTGTGCTGAAAATGAGTGTTAAAAAACTGTTTGACCTGACTGGCCAAGTCGCGCTGATAACCGGCGGCTCGCGCGGCTTAGGCCTGCAAATGGCGGAGGCCTTGGGCGAGATGGGTGCCAAGCTAGCCATCACAGCGCGTAAAGCAGATGAGTTGGAAGCGGCCAAAATTCATCTTGAGGCCATGGGCTATGAAGTTCAAACCTTGGTCTGCGACTTGTCTAAGTTCGACCAAATACCGGGCTTGGTAGACCAAGTGCTGGCACGCTACAAAAGCATTGATATTTTGGTTAATAACGCAGGTGCTACTTGGGGTGCAAAAGCTGAAGATTATCCCGATGCAGCGTGGCACAAAGTAATGGATTTAAATGTCAGCGCACCGTTTTTCTTATCCCGCGAAGTCGGCAAGCGCTGCATGATTCCGAATGGGCGTGGCAGCATTATCGTCACCGCTTCAGTCGCCGGTCTTAAAGGCACGCCACCAGGCATGCACACGATTGCCTACAACACCTCAAAAGCAGCGGCAATTAATTTTGCCCGCACACTGGCCTCGGAATGGGGCCATTACGGCATTCGCGTGAACGCAATTTGCCCGGGCTTTTTTCACAGCAAACTCGCCAGTGGCTTAATAGAAAAACTAGGCGCTGAACTGATTGACCGGTCTCCGCTGCGGCGTATTGGCGGCGACGAAGATCTAAAAGGCGCAGTGGTATTTCTGGCTTCAGATGCCTCTAGGCATATCACGGGTCAAGCTTTGGTGGTTGACGGTGGAGCGAGCATTATTTAATCAGCTTAAGAACACGCCTTTGCAGGCGGTGGAAAAACTTTTCTAAATCCTGCCCTGCGCCCTAGCGCGGGTCTGCTCAAAATCAGCCGGCGTTTCATAGCGTCGGTCTGATTTACCCGCTTTGAGCACATAGCCTGGAACGCCATGGCCAACCAAACCTGGCATTTGCGCGGCGCACGCTAGCAATGCATCGAGGTCAACGCCACTGCTGTAGCCCATGCTCTCAAGCATATGGGTCAAGTCTTCGGTGCAAATATTCCCTGTCGCGCCCGGCGCATAAGGGCAGCCACCAAGTCCGCCAAGAGACGCATCAAAATGATCAATTCCAGCCGCTAAACCGGGCAATACATTGGCCAATCCCATGCCGCGCGTATTGTGAAAATGCAGCGTGATTTCAACCCCATGCCAGCGCTCGACCAAGCCTTGGCAGATGCGTTCTACCTGCGCTGGATTGGCCATGCCAGTGGTGTCGCATAGCGTGATTCTGCCTACGCCCTGCTCTTTAACAAACCAGTCGCCCAAAGCCAAAACCTCGGCCACCGGCACATCGCCTTCCATGGGGCAACCGAAGGCAGTGGATATCGACAAATTAATCGCACTTTGACCTTCGGCAAGACGGCAGATATCAGCGAGCACGCGGCGCGACTGCTGGCGCGTCATGCGGGTATTGCACAGATTGTGCGTCTCGCTGGCTGACATAACCAGATTGAGTTCATCAGCCTTGCATTCGAGTGCGCGTTCAGCGCCACGCATATTCGGCACCAGTGCAGCGTAACAAACGCCGGGTAAGCGCTCGATTTGGCAGAGCACCATTTCGGCATCGCGCAGCGCAGGTATAGCCTTAGGAGAAGTAAAAGATGTGACCTCGATTTTGTGCAGGCCGGTGCGTGATAAGGCGTTGATCATGCGCACTTTGTCTTCGGTTGCGACAAATTGACTTTCAATCTGCAGGCCGTCACGCATGGCCACGTCGTGAACATAAATTCGTCTTGGCGTCATCAGCTAATCTTTCATTGAGGGGTCGAAAACAGAACCGTATTTTTGACATTACCTTAGCACTTTCTACAGCAAACGCGGAACACATCTAGACCAATAAGCGCTGAGTCAGGCATTAAAATGCAAGGTTAAGCTAAGTACTTAGCGCCGAGCAGACGTCAACAACAGCCAAGGTATATCGAATGAAATTTTTAATCCGTCTGTTTTTTAAAACAGTGCGAACCGTGATGGGACCGCTATTACTAATTTGGGAAATCATCAAACGCCCAAAGCCGATGCACAGACAAGCCGCACTGCAAGCCAAGGTCGACAACGAATGCCGTGATCTTGCGCTGTTTCAATTCAAGACTTGCCCGTTTTGCATGAAGATCAGGCAAGAAATGCACCGCTTGTCTTTACCGATTGAGCGCCGTGATGCGCAGCACGATGCAGCGAATCGAACCGCATTAATAGCCGGCGCTGGCTCAGCCAAAGTACCCTGCTTAAAAATTACCAACGCCAAGGGCAAGGTCGAGTGGTTAACAGACTCAAAAGCCATCATCAGTTATTTACGCGGTCGATTTGAAAACGCTGGAATTTAAATAATTTTAAAACGCAATAGTTTGTGTCTACGCCTAGATATCGCCTAATTTGTGCATAAATAAAAACCTCAATTGAAAGGATTTTTATCATGTCTGACATCGCAAATATTCAAACTGAAAATGTTGCCTACGTGGCACCGCAAAAAAACCCAGCCGTCAGTTTTGGCGGCGATCGCGATGGCTCTAAGGCCGGTGCACCAGAGATGGCGCCGCCACAACCACCGCCGGTCTCCAAGCCAACCGCGACTATTGGCAACAACATCAACACCACCGCATAAGCCAGGCGTGCATTGCGTCTCAAGAGCGATGGGCTTGAGACCTAGCAGCAGTGCTATGCTGCGCAACCATGATTATTCACAATCCACCGCGTCTTATTTGCTTTAACAAGCCTTATGGCGTGCTGAGCCAATTCACACCTGAAGGGCGCTGGCAAGGTTTGGCGGATTTCATTCGTATTCCAGAAGTTTATGTAGCCGGCCGGTTAGACGCCGACAGCGAAGGACTGCTGCTGCTCACCAACGATGGAAAGCTACAAGCGCGCATCAGTGACCCGCGCTTTAAAATGGAAAAAACCTATTGGGTGCAAGTTGAAGGCATTCCCGACGAGAGCGCTTTGTCGGCTTTGCGAGAAGGTGTGATGCTCAAAGACGGCATGACACTACCAGCATCTGCACAAGCTATAGATACGCCGCCAGTGTGGCTGCGTGAGCCGCCGGTTAGGATTCGCCAAGCTATACCCACAGCCTGGATTTCACTGGGTATTCGCGAAGGCCGTAATCGCCAAGTGCGGCGCATGACTGCCGCTGTTGGCTTTCCCACGCTGCGTTTAATACGTGCCGCTATTGGCCCCTACTCACTGGAGGGCTTGGCCTTGGGTACTTGGAGAGATGCTATAGAAATTATGTAGGCAAGTGCGCTAAGCCGATTATTTCGGCATAGTCACTTCAATTTTAAAAGCGGAGTACCAAGCTGATAAATCATTAATATCTTTATCGCTCAAAGGTTTGGCAATAATGCTCATGACTTGATGTGAGCGTTTGCCGCTGCGGTAATGTAGCAGCTGCTCCTGCAAATAGATTTCCGATTGACCGGCTAGATTAGGCGCTTCAATCATGGTGGAAATCCCATTTTGACCGTGGCACACCACACACTGCGCAGACTTAATTTTACCCGCTTCGATATCGCCAGCTTGCGCCCATTGCAGTGGACTAATGATTAAAAATAGCGCTGCTGTTAACTTCAATATTCGCATTATTAATTTCATTTCATTTCAAAAAAATGGGGCGATTAAAAAACCGCCCCACAGCTTGGGTTGCCCAGGCCTTATCAGTTGGAGTAGGTCACGCGGTAAATTGCGCCAGCATAATCATCAGAGATCAGCATAGAGCCATCCTTGAGCATGGCCACATCGACGGGACGACCAATATAGGTTCCAGTTTCAGGACTGAGCCAGCCTTCTGCGAAGACTTCAGATTTCTCACCCGAACCATTTGGTTTGAGTGAGACAAAATTAATCAGCGCGCCGCTGGCTGGTGAGCGATTCCAAGAGCCATGGGCCGCGACAAAAATACCGCCTTGGTATTTAGCCGGGAACATTTTTCCGCTATAAAAAGCCATGCCGAGCTGAGCTTGGTGTGCTGGAAATTCAACTTCCGGAAAAACTGCATTAGCCGGCTCTTTCATGTCCTTAAGG
This sequence comes from Polaromonas vacuolata, assembly GCF_012584515.1. NCBI lineage: Bacteria > Pseudomonadati > Pseudomonadota > Betaproteobacteria > Burkholderiales > Comamonadaceae > Polaromonas > Polaromonas vacuolata. The sequence continues at coordinate 1,990,209 of NZ_CP051461.1, forward strand.
TCTGGCGCGGCGGCACTGCCCGCCACTTTGTAATGACCATTCCAATACGGATAGCCAAAGTGTTGACCGACTTTAGTCGAGCGATTGAGCTCGCCGGGTGGAATTTCATTGCCAAGACCATCGGTCTGGTTGTCAGTCCACCACAAGCTGCCGTCTTTCGGGTTGAAGTCTTGACCAACAGAATTACGCACGCCGCGGGCAAAGATTTCCCGGCCGCTGCCATCCATATTCATACGTACGATAGCGCCAACACCTTGACGATCAAGCTCTACGTATTTGTCAACTGGTGGCACATTAAACGGCTGACCGACGGTGATGTAGAGCTTGTTATCCGGGCCAACTCGGCAAGTGCGTGCGCCGTGGTTGTAAGACTCGAATTCGACCGGAACGAGTTTGCCTTGTGGCACGATTTCGCCAACAGCGACATCCGGGCCTTCATAGAAAAACTCAGCCGCAGGGAAGCTCAGCACTCGGTTGTGTTCAGCAATTACCAGCACACCGTCTTTAGTCCAGCAAACGCCATTCGGATTTTTAAAAGACAGTGAGGGTGCGAAAGCCTTAACCTCGGTGGCTTCGCCGCCATTATTTCTATCGGTCACTGCCCAAACTCTGGTCTTGCGGGTGCCAACAAACAGCATATTCGTCGATGGTGCAACCGCCATGTGACGGGCATCTGGCACTACCGCGTAGAGATCAATCTTAAAGCCCGGTGGCATTTTGATTTTCTTCAGATTGGCGCGCAACGCGTCTGCATTTTTTCCGGTTTGCGGAACTAATGGGATATCTAAATCCGTAGTTGCCACCTTCATTTGCTTCAAATTGCTAAGCGTGCCATCTGCACTTTGAGCACCCGCTTGCATAGCGAATACGCAAAGGCTGCTTAAAAAAGCAACCCGGATTTTTGTTAATTTCATTTTGTCTCACCTTTTTTATTTAAAAATACAAGCTAGCTATTTACTGGAAATACTCACCAACAGTTATCTTATTCAAAATGTAAGTTGATGATCTAAGCCAATCCCAGTGAAAACCCTTAAGCAAAGGTGAAAACACGCGTTAATTTGTAACTATTTGCTCGTATTTCTAAGTGCTATTTTTTTCATACTTTTGTGGTTCGTTAGGTCTTAACAAAGTGATGGTCAGCATGGTTTAACTCCACTTAAGGCACACGGCGGCTGATGGCAGCTTGAACATGCAAGGCGTAAATCAAGCCAGCGAATAGGCACTTGTAAGGAGATGACTGGTTTTAATAGGCAGCATTGATGCGGTTTGCTGTTAGGCGATGGTCACTGGTTTCGCGAAACGCATTGGCAAGTTGCCGCGCTGCATTCGCATAGACCAGCACATCAACACCGACCGCTACAAAAGTGCAACCCAGCTCAAGATAACGGCGAGCCAGTGCGTTGTCTGAAGTCAGCGTACCGGCAGCCTTGCCCGAAGCGACTATGGTCACAATCGCTGCCTCAATCGCCGCTTGCACCTCAGGGTGTGCCGGGTTGGAGCGGTGGCCCATTGACGCAGCTAAATCAGCCGGGCCGATAAATACACCGTCGACACCGTCTACCGCACAAATTGCCGCTAGATTTTTGAGCGCTAAAACACTTTCCGCTTGAACCAGTAAACAGACTTCGCTGTCCGCTACATCCATGTAATCGCTGCGCGCGTTCCAGCGCGAGGCGCGTCCCACGGCACTGCCCACACCCCGAACGCCCTGCGGGGGATAACGCACTGCCGCAGCCATAGCGCTGGCCTGCTCCGCAGTCTCGACCATGGGAATGAGTAGCGTCTGCGCGCCAATGTCGAGTAACTGCTTGATCAGCGCCACATCACCCTCAACAGCTCGAACAACCGCATGCGCCGGGTAAGCCGCTAAAACCTGTAGCTGAGCCAGCGTGCTGCGCACATCATTGGGTGCGTGCTCACCATCAATCAGCAGCCAATCGAAGGCTGCGCTGGCGCTGACTTCAGCCAGATAAGCATCAGCCATGGATAACCACAATCCGATTTGTGGACGACGCGCTAACAGCGCTGATTTAAAAAGATTACCGGATGCCATGAAGTGTCCTTGTAAAAATCACACAGCGCATTGCACGCAAGTGATTCGATTCATTGTCACCTAGCTTGATTTCTAGTTATTCTATTGCGCACAATTCAAATGACAATGACTGCGCGCGCGCCACCGCACCAACAAAACCCGCTGGCAATTGCAGATCAGAAAATTGACACGATTGAATTTTCAAGTCCAAAGCAAAGCGCCATTCTTCCAAACCCAGCCCAAGGCATTTCAAGCCAGCTTCGATGCGCGTCCACTCATGGGAGAAAGCGATCATTTGTTCCGCCGCTTTATTACTCGCTATACGCTTATAGGCGGCTTGGCCCAGATAGTCTTTTGCCAGCGTGTGCCAATCGAAATCTTGCGGTACTTGCATCAAGTCGACTCCAACCGGCGCTGACCAGTCCAGCACCGCAATAGATAAACCCGGTTGGTGGCTAAAAGATAAAAACAGCTTAGGCAAAGGAGCCGGCATCGAAACGTGCAGCGGCTGACCAGCAATAGAAGCAATAGAAATTGCGCTTGGCGCAAGTTTGTAAAGCGCCGCTAAAAATGCTGTGACTGCCGCACGCAGTTCAATCCGTGCGACCTCACGCTTAGCGCTTTTGGGCACAGCCAGACTAATCACCAACAGATCTAGATCAGGTTTAACAGCCTCAATCTGCGCAATCGATAAGGGCCAAGAATGAACGGTTAGCCGCTCTACAAGCATGGCCGCCGAGAGATTCAAAATTGCGCCGGAGCAGCCGGGCAACCGCGCCAAGCACTGGCCGCAGGAATCACTTCACCCTTCATGACCAAAGTCAGCGCACCTAATTTTGCGTTGTCCACGACCACAGCGCTGTAGAGCACGCAGCTGCGAGGCCCCATATAAACGCGGCTGCCAATAGTGACGTGATCGACCTTCATGACTCGGTCTTCAAACAAATGGGTTTGCGGGCAAGCCAATGCATTCAATTCGCTGTAGTCGCCAATTTTTACGCAATCGAACTCAGTGATATCGGTGGTGTCAAGATAAACGCCGCGCCCAATCTTGGCGCCCAACAAGTTTAGAACTAGCGGCAGCCACGGCGTGCCGCGCAGATAGCGCAAGAAGTTAGGCACGGCAATTCCTTCATAAAGATTGGTCACCGCTTCTGAGAACCAGACGAACGGTGTCCACATCGGTACGCTGCGTTTTTTGTAGCGAAACACCAGTAACCACTTGAGCATGGCAACGAAGAAGAACGTACCTATGCCGTAGGCCAAGCCAGCAATTGCCAAGTAATAAACCACGCGAATCCACAAACCATCAGAGGCCAAAGGCATGACGCCCAGCACCACAGTAAAACCCACAGCGATCACAAAGGCGTGCGGCGTGATGATGCGAAACGCCTCCACCGTGCCGCGTCCTAAGCGGCGCAATAACGATGGATTAAAGGTCAGGTGCTCATCGAAACATTGCACTGCTTCGCGCGCTGGCAAATTAATAGGCGGCGAGCCCAACCATGTATCACCATCGCGCATGACGGCGTTGGCTGGTGCCGAGGAATGCACACCAATCAATACATTTTCTGGCAATAAAGTGCCATCAGGAATGTAAGCACCGTTGCCAACAAAGCTACGCCGAGAAATCACGGTCGGCCGTAGCGTCATCCAGCCCGCATCGATTTTCTCGTCGCCCAGCATGACGGCGTCCGCAATAAAAGACTCGTCACCAAGCGTGAGCATATCGGGCACCAAGCCGAGCGCGGTGGATATTTCTGCGCCTCGGCCGACTTTGGCACCCAATAATCGATACCAAAATGGCGCGTAAACAGTGGCGTAAACGCCGTGTAAAACGCTAAGGCTGGACTCTTGAATCTGGTTCACCAGCCATTTGGCGCAATACAAATTGCTGTGCACCGGCCAGCTCCCAGGTTTCATACGCGGCAACACTAGCCAACGCACACCAGCCGAGAGCAACACGGTGCAGACAATTAACAAAGCCGTGGCGGGAAAAGCCAGCAAAAAGTATTTCACCAGTTGCTCAGTCACAGCGCCTTGCGGGATTGGCGCTAAACCATCCGAGCCGTCGATTAAATCTATCAGTATGAAACTGGGGAAAACCGGCAGAAAAAATAACGTGGTGATGACAAGCGCACCGCACAGAAAAAATATCGCTTCAAGCACATGTCGCAGCTTTGAGACGACTGGGCGCGGCTGGTTCGAAGCGGGATCAAAAGCCCCAATATCAAGCGCCGGTGAGCCACTAAACACACGCCCTGCCCCAACTTGCATACCGTCGCTCAAGGCCGATTGACCCTCTAAATGGCCGAGTGCGCCAATCTCAGTATTGCCTTCTAAGACCGCGTAAGAAGACACGTTCGCGTCAATTCCAATTTTGATAGTCCCAAGATGCAGCACACCGTGCTCAACCCGCGCATTTTCAAAATTAACTGCATTGCCAATACTGGCACCGTCGCCAATCTCTAAAAGATCGGCGACACGCAAAGTACCAGAACCAATCATCACATCCCGACCAATCTTCGCGCCCAGTGCGCGCAGCCACCAGGTGTAGAGTGATGAGCCGTTAAGCATATAAGTCGGCGCCGCCTCAATCATGCGGTCGGCCAACCACCAACGGTAATAAGTCAGGCCCCAAAGTGGATAACGGCCCGCCTTTAATCTGCCGGCAACCATCCATTTAGCCGCAATCGCCAGCACAAAAGTCAACAAGGTCGCGAGCAAAAAAGCACCAGTCGATGCGGCAATCGCAAAGGTGATGGACTGGTCTGCGTCGCCGGTATAAAAGTGATAGGTGAAAAACGGTGCTAACCACTGGGCCATGTGCAACGTCACCAACAGCGGTATGACTGCTGCCTGGGCTAAGCCGCAACGCCAGCGCTTTAAAGCTGACGGCGGCGTCCATTGGGTATTGACGGGCGGCAGCGCATCATGATCCAGCGCCAGCACTTGAGCAATCCGGCCAATGATGCGATTTTGATAGATGTCACGCACCGTGACATGTGCAAAACGCGCATCGGCTCGCAAGGCCGACGCTAGCCTTGCTGCAAATAAAGAATGGCCGCCAAGATCAGTGAAGAAATCTGCATTGCGGCGTATCGGTTGCCCAGGAAAAAGCTTCGCCAAAGCGGAAAACAAGGCTTTTTCAGTATCCGTATCGGGCTGATCCGAGGCCGTCACATCACCAACAAATTGCGTCAGCGGACGCGCTTTCAAAGCCTTGCGGTCAATCTTTCCTGAAGTCAGGCGCGGCATTTCAGTGAGTAACTCAAACACACTCGGCACCATGTAGTTGGGTAAGGCAGAGGCTAAAGCGCTGCGCAACCAGGCCACGGCGGGTGGTTGATCAATGCTTTGCGGCACGAGAAAAGCCAGCAATTGATCAATACCATTTTCAGAGCGCAGCACAACGGCAGCCGCACCAACACCGGCTTGCTGAGACAGCACGGCCTCGATCTCACCTAGCTCAACCCGAAAGCCGCGAATCTTGACCTGGTCGTCAGTGCGACCCAAACACTCCACAAGTCCATCGGGCAATATGCGCGCTAAGTCACCGGTTCGGTAAAGTCGGCCCGGCTCAGCACTCGGAGCCCAAGGATTGAGCAGAAACTTGTCGGCAGTTAAATCCGCCCGACCGAGATAACCCTGAGACAAGCCAGGCCCGGTAATACACAGCTCACCGACCTCGCCCATAGGCATGATTTGCAGCGGCCCTTCAGCAGTGGCGTTAATCACCAGCATGCCGTAATTGGGCAGTGGCCGGCCAATCGTGACAGGGGTGTCCGGATAAAGCTCAGCCAAGCTTGCCGATACGGTGGTTTCCGTAGGGCCATAGGTATTAAAAAGTTGCCGGCCTTCACGCCACCAGCGTTTAACCAGCGGCTGAGGACAAATTTCGCCGCCCAAATTAATCAAGCGCAGGCTGCTGACATCGCGATTAAACAAAGCCAGCAGCGTCGGAACTGCATGCAGCACAGTAATTGCATTGTCTGACAAGGCCAGCGGTATTGCTTCAGGATCAGACGCAATTTGACTAGGCGCGATCCAGACGCTGGCGCCGACCAAGTAACTAATCCATATCTCTTCAAAAGACATGTCAAAGGCCAATGAAAAACCTTGGTAGACACGATCGCTTGCGGTCACACCAAGCAAGGCATTTTCACTGCGTAAAAAGTGGCAAATACTGCCGTGGTTAATGACTATGCCTTTGGGTTTGCCGGTAGACCCTGAGGTGTAGATGACATAAGCGGGATGACTGGGCAATAAATCTACGCGTCTGCGCAAGTCCAGTTGAGACTGCTCGCTCAAAACTTCTGCAGTCCAGACCGGACAACTGCATTCGTCAAGTCGGGGCTTAAAAATTTCGCAGCTCACAACTCCAGCCGCATTAGCATCCAACAGACAGACCAAAATCCGCTCAACAGGCGTATCGGCGTCAAAGGCTAACCAAGCTGCACCGGCCTTGCTAATGGCCAGTTGCATGACCAAAAGCTCAATACCGCGCGGCAACCACAGGCCGATAATTTGACCCGGCACAATCCCCGAAGCTATCAGGTGTGAAGCTGCCAGGTCGGCCCTATTGTTGAGTTCTAAATAACTCAAGCTGTAGGAGCCAAATAACAACGCCGTCTGTGCTGGCGTGCGCTCAGCTGTCGCTTCAAACAAATCGGCTAAGGACTCGTCACGAATTAACTCAGGACGGTGTTGACCTTGTAGAAAACTGTCGACTAAAACTTCATTTCTCATCTAGTGGGCTTAAAAAAATAAGCCAACATTTTCATAATTCGGCCTTGTCAATTGAATTGTGCGCAACTTACACACTTAGTGATCATAAACAAAGCGAAACGATTTTAAGTTTTGAATCGTTACAACATTAAGTTGTAAATTTTTTACGCCTCATGCTTTGGATTGTCTTTTCTTAAGCGGTAGATAAATGACTCTTTGGTCACTCGACAAACACTGCGGATAGGACTTTCCAAAAATCGTCATTACCAGTAGCAAAGACTAGACAACGACTCTAGAAATTGAATACATTATATCAATAGTTGTCACAAAATAAATCACTAAACTAAACTTAAAAATAACGACATAACCCGTGTTCAAACAAACTGATTCACTCAAACCCTTTCGAGCCCACTTGTTCAAACATGACAGGCGGGCGATGTTTCTAACAGGTGCCAGCCTATTAGTCGCTACGGTTGGATATTTTTACCTTAGGCAGCGCAAGAAGTGTCAAAAGAAAGTTTTATCGACTTCAAATTGTGTAGCACCAGAAAGCGATTTTTTTGATTCGGCCCTACCTTTATCTGAAGATCAACTGCAGACATTAGATCTACAGACCGGAACGGCTATGTATTAACGATCACTGCACAAACCACCCACCACCCACCACCCATTTCTGCCAGCTCAGTTCTGCCAGCTCAGTTACCACCATACACAGTTTTATGAAACCACGCTTTAAATCTAAAAGCTGTCGATTAATAGCCAACGTTTTATGTCTAGCGGGATGGCTGGCCTCTACCACTACAACTGCCAATGCTGACTTAATTGAACAAATAAAGCAGCGTGGAATCATTGTGGTTGGCGTCAAAAAAGATGTTCCGCTGTGGGGTTTTAAAAATACCACTAATGGGCGTATAGAGGGACTTGAGCCGGATCTGGCAGAAGACATTGCGCGCCGACTTGGCGTTAAGTTGGAACTTCGTGGCCTAAGCACGGATGAGCGCATACCCGCGTTACAAAGCGAGCGAATTGACGTCTTAATCGCAACCCTGTCGCATACGCAAGAGCGTGAAAAATTAATGACCTTAGTCGCGCCAGACTACTACGCATCTGGAGTAAGTGTTTTGGCTAAAAAGCGCGATAAATTTAACGTGTGGGATGATTTAAGAAACCGGCGAATTTGCAGCCGCAGAGGTGCTTTTTATAACCCGCGGATTCAAGTCTGAAGTGCAACTTTGAAACTAACCGGACGGGTGGGTGAGATGTGAGAGCATCCAAGCTTCCCGACCACCAAGTCAAAGTTGCCCAGAATGATTTACACACACCTCACCCGTGACGAACGTTACCAGATTGCAATCCTCGCCAAAGCAAACTTCAATCAAAGTGAAATTGCAAAAATGATGGACCGTGATAAATCGAGCATCAGCCGTGAGTTGCGTCGTAACCGCGGTCTACGAGGCTATCGCCCTAAGCAGGCAAATGACAAAGCCCAAGAACGTAGACTTGCCTGCGCCAACAGTCCTAGAGTTGCTGACTCGACATGGGCTGTAGTGGAGGAAAAGTTGGCTGAGGCTTGGAGCCCCGAACAAATCAGCGGCCACCTCGAAGCTCGATGCCAACCCGGTGTTAGCTATGAGAGCATTTACCAGTACATCTACGCTGACAAACGCGCGGGCGGCAGCTTGCATAAAACACTGCGTTGCCAGAAGACGCGAAAAAAACGCAGCAGCGGCCGTGAACGGCGCGGCACCATCTCTCGCCAGGTCTCAATAGAACTGCGACCCGCCATCGTGCTTGAGCGTGCGCGCTTTGGCGACTGGGAGGCTGATCTGGTGATTGGTGCCGGGCAGAAGCAAGCCCTAGTGACGATTAACGAGCGTGTCTCTCGGTATTCAATAATTTTCCACGTGCCATTCAAAACAGCGCAAGCCGTAGGGGACGCGTTAATCACTTTACTTAAACCATTCGCTCATTGCGTGCACACACTCACGACAGATAACGGCAAGGAATTTTCTCAGCATGAACGAATAGCTTCTGCGCTGAGTGCAGATTTCTTTTTCGCCCATCCATACGCCTCGTGGGAGCGTGGGGCAAACGAGAATATGAACGGTTTGATTCGCCAGTTTTTCCCAAAGGGGATGCGCTTTAATTGCATCACCGACGATGACATTGCTTTAGCGATGCACAGGCTCAATCATCGTCCTAGAAAATGTTTGGGGTATCGAACACCGCATCAGGTTTTTATGGAAGAGTTAAAGTCCAACTAACACGCTGTTGCACTTCAAGCTTGAATCCGCCACCGCCTTATAACTGTGAAGTACGGCATTAATTTAGTTGCCCTCTACAACAACCAAGCCTCTATTAATGCACTGGGTGACGGTCGTTGTGACGGCTTACTCTACGACGACACCAATATCGTTGCACTGCTGCAAACCACGCGCTGGAGCAGTGACCATGAAATGCGACTGCCAACACTTTATGTCACACCATGGTCAATTGCACTGAGATCACAAGAACACGGCAGTGCTTTTGAACGACTCATTTCTGATGCAATAGTTGATTGGCATAGAACCGGTCAATTATTAGAACTTGAGCGACATTGGAAAATCCCCGCATCGAGCTTTGCGCTCAAACACAATCAAATTTGGAATCAAAAAAAAACTGACGGTACTTATTTCTGTGGAGAAAAACTCAACCCAGATACACCAAAGGAATGTCGATGAATGTGCCCGAACCACTGGGCGAAAGCGATCTTCGCGCAACCTACGATAGCTACTTCGCGTCGAAGGAATATCAACAGCGCTATCCACACCCCAACATTGGAACGCTGGCATTTTTGCAGCGCCATGTCATGGGGCAATGTCAAAAAATTCTTGATGTGGGATGCGGCGATGGACGCTATGCCATCCCTATTTTGCAAGGCTGCAATGCTAATGTCACAGGCTGCGATATTTCCGCTGCAGCGTTGAAGTCATTTCGCGATACAGCAGCAGCGCAGGCTATTTCTGATGCGCGGTTTGAGCTGCTGCATCATTCAGTTGAACAGATACATCAAAACAAATATTTTGACGCCATGCTGATGATTTTTGGCGTGCTAAGCCACATTAAAAAAAGTAATGCTCGTAAAGCCATGTTGCAAAAATTAAGGCAACTGGCTAAACCTAACTGCAAACTTATTTTGTCAGTTCCCAGCATTTGGCGGCGCAGACCTTGGGACTTGTTGGCATCAGCTTTTCATCATGACAGCATGCTTTGGGGGGACATCAGTTTTAACCGAACTATTGCAGGTAAAACCCAAACCTTTCCGTATCACTTGTATAGCGTGAGCACGCTGAGGCTAGAGCTTAAACAAGCCGGTTGGCACTTAGTAGCGTGTGAAGCAGAAAGTTTGTTCCCAGAGTGGCTAGTTACCCAACACGAACGACTTGGAAAAATTGATCATTTTGCCCAACGTCTACTGCCAGCTTCGTTGGGGTACGGCATTCGGGCGATGGCGGTTGCTGTTGAGGGGAGCGAATAACTTTGAAGAACGCTAAATCGTGTGAAATCTTAAATTGCAGACGATTCGTCACCATTTTCAGATTTTTGTTTAGCCCAAGTTTTTTTCTTAGCGTGCTCGCACTAAGCCTGCTTGTGATGGTGAGGCCATTAATGGGCGAGACTTTGGCACAAATCAAAAAACGTGGCGAAATCATAGTCGGCGTAAAAACTGACTACCCACCATTCGGTCAGCTAACGCCTGATGGGGAGATGCAAGGTTTAGAGCACGACTTGGCACAAGACTTAGCCAATCGAATTGGTGTGAAGCTAAAACGCGTGAGTGTGACGGGTGCTAACCGATTACAAAAACTCGAAGAAGGCACGGTTGATATTTTGATTGCTACTTTGGGCGACACCGCTGAGCGCCGCAAAGTTAGTGCCTTAGTTGAACCCGGTTATTACCAGTCTGGCGCTACTTTACTGGCACGTCCACTTTCAAACTTAAAGAGCTGGCAAGACCTTCAGGGTAAAACCGTATGTATTTCGCAGGGCGGATATTTCAACGCTTCAATGGCGCAAATGTATTTATTTACGCCACTCACATTTGACACGCCAGGCCAAGCCAAGCTCGCCTTACGAGATGGGCGTTGCATCGGCTATTTGTTTGACAACATAGCAGCATGGACAGAGTTACAAAAGCCTGAGTGGTCGGATTATCAAGTTTTATTGCCCGCAGAAAAAGTCGTGACCTGGCGATTGCAATGCCAAGATCAGCTCAAACAAACGCCTTAGGACAAGTCATAAGCGACACCGTTATAGATTGGCATAGAAACGGATTTTTATTGGCATTAGAGAAAAAATGGAAACTTTCTGCATCGCCTTATCTCAGTAATATGCACAAACTGTGGTCACAAAAAACTGCTGACGAAACGGCCTATATATGCACAAAAAATAAGCATGGTTTTTTTCCTGTGCAATGTCAAACCCGCAGCTTGGTTGCAGCACACACACAAGAAAGCAAAGCCACGCGACAAATAGGTTTATATTTTAAAGAATTCAGCGGTATAGACCTAAGCTTTATCTATGACGACTATGACAGACAACGATTTTTAACAGGTCTTGAAGGCACTGTTTTCTTAATGCTCTCAACACTTATTTTAAGTTTACTTTTAGGAATAGGTGGCGCATTCGTTGTGGAGTCGAATCAAAAAATTTCTAAATATATGGTGCAATTAATCTCTGTTTATGCAGGTATGACGCCACCACTTTTACAAATTTATCTGCTTTTATTTGGTGTCGGCAGTCTTTTGAGAGAGTTGTTTGAGCTGCAACTGAGCACATGGTTGGTTGTCGTATTTTGTCTAAGTCTTTACACCGCTTCTTCAGTCATGCGTGCAGTGCTGGAATCATGCCAACATTTACGTATTGACAGACCAAATTTTCGCCTGCGGGTGAGCTCTCACCTGAGCATTGCACAGGCCTACGAAGGCGCGGCTGGATCAATCAGCGCATCCTTAATTAACGTCTCAAAAGCAAGCATGATCGCTTCAGCCATTGCAGTCCCCGAGCTGCTCTCTGCGACGACGTCAATCATGTTGGACAGTGGCAATGTCAGCGAGATGATGAATACTTTACTCGTGACCTTCGTCGTACTCATCGCCTTAACCAATCGCTTGATTAAAACCTTAGAAAATAAACTGCGGGAAAAAGCGGCAGAAATTTATGAGTGAGATGTCAGCGTTAATCAAATGGACACCCTTTTTATTGGGTGGCTTTGTCTGGAATATTGTGATTGGTGTTTTAGCCATGACGATAGGCTCGTTACTTGGCGTAGTGCTGGCCAGCTTGCGTCTGTCAGATAAAAAATGGCTCAGAAACATCAGTTATGGACTGACAACGCTGAGCTGCAATGTGCCCACTATTGTGTTTCATTTTTACTTGGTGATTATGCTGCCCAGCGATTGGGCGATACCGGGACTTGAGTGGACGATTAATTTTCCCGCTTGGCTAAAAGCATCCTTGGCCTTAGCTATCGCCGTATTGGGTTTTACTTCTAATAATTTAATGATTGCCCTGCGTCAATGGCGTGCTGGGAATCACGCCGCAGCGATGCTGTTTATTCCCGCATGGATTAACTATATGCTGATCATCATCATGGCATCTAGTACAGCGTCAATTATTGGTGTTAGCGAAATACTTAGTCGCTGTAATATCGTCATCTCTGCAAGTAATTACGGCAGTGATGGCCGGCTGATGCTACCGGTATATTTGTATGTGAGTATGATTTTTTTAAGCTTTTGTTATCCACTCAATTGCTTGATGAAAAAACTCCAGTCATACCTTCGCGAAAAGTACGTCTAAGACTTAGTTTTAGTTTTAGTTTTAGTTTTAGTCGCTTATTTGCAGCAAAAACTGATCTGCAATATTTTTCAGACACGAGCTGTCAACGCTTTATGAGCGCAAACTCAAAAATCTAAGCCATCAAAGTATTTTGGAAGTGTGAGTTATAGTGAAAAAAGCTGTGTCCAGCTTGGCAGGCTTGGCCTGTTCCCATTCATTAAAGAACTGATACAACATGCTCCAATCCGCAATCGAAGTTATGCCGCGCGACCTCAGCGCATACAAAACCGGTAACACCGGCATTGACTATGTGCACCGCTTCGAGTCGGGCAAACCCGGCCCACATGTGATGATTAACGCATTGACACATGGCAATGAATTTTGCGGCATGACAGCTGCTTGCCACTTGTTAGACACCGGCTTGCGCCCACTGCTAGGCACTTTAACGATCAGCTTTGCCAATGTCCAAGCCTATGAAACCTTTAACCCAGAGAGTCCGTTCGAGTCTCGCTTAATCACCCACAATCTCAACCGTGTTTGGTCTAGCCAATGGTTAGATGGAAATGAAGACAGCAGCGAGCTGCGCCGCGCTCGCGAAATGCGACCAGCTGTCGCAGCAGCCGATCACATACTAGACATACATTCAACCAGCCAAGATGTTGTCCCCTTTTGGGTCTATCCCGGCTTTGCTCGCAACGCCGCCGTAGCTATGGCCTTGCCCAGTCCTGGCGTTCATTTGGTCATGCCCAGCGGTATGAACTCTGGCACGCCACTGATTCAACACGGTCAACATGGAAAAGCCACCGGCAGCGGTACTGCCATGGTGGTGGAATGCGGTCAGCATTTCTTGCAAGCTACTGGCGACCTCGCCATAAAAATCAGCCTAGACTATCTCGCTCATTTTGGATTGATTCAACAACGCCTAGAATCAACCACGCCGCAACGCCGCTTTGAATTGATAAGTACACATGTCATTGCAAATGATGACTTTGTATTTAGCCGGCCAGTAGTTGGTTTCGAGACCTTCGCGAATGGCGAACTCATAGCCACAGATGGCGACCAAGAAGTACGCTCACCTTGCGATGACTGTACTATTTTCATGCCTGCACGCAGTGTCAAAGTCGGTCATGAAGGTGTTTACTTAACGCGGCCGCTGAACTGATGCCGCGCGTGGCTTAAGCCACGTTTGATTGGCGGCGCAAACTTGTCTTTAGATAAAATCTGTCCAGGCAAGCGCCAACTGTTGTTGTATAAAAATTAACTTGCCCAATTACGCGGCTAATTAATCAACACGGCCGCCAGCATCAATAACTCGCTTAACGAAGGAATATCATTCATGGGGTTTTTTCTAGTCGCGCTGCAATTTTCATTGCTACTGCTACTGGCCAACTTAGCTGCACCAAATGTTGCGCAAGGCCAAATACCAGCCGGTGCATTACTGCTGGCGCTAAGCTCACTAGCCTTAATGGGCTGGACACTGATGCATAACCGTATCGGTAATTTCAACTTTCGCCCCATGCCCAAACCAGAAGGTCAACTAATCACAAGTGGACCGTATCGCTGGATTAGACACCCCATGTACACGGCGGCCTTGCTAGGCGCCTCAGCCATGGTATGGACTGGCAACTTGTTGCCTGGCTTGTTGCTGTGGTTTGCATTGGCCAATGTACTGCTGCTAAAGTGCCGTCTGGAAGAGCGCTGGATGATCTTGCAACATCCCGATTACGCTAACTACGTGCTCCGCACTAAGCGATTTATCCCCGGTTTGATTTGAAGATTAATAGGTTTAATGGGCTGAGTGAAGACTCAGCGTTTTAGCCAGTTATCTGAAAAATTGGATTGGGCACTAGAAACTAAAAAGCCCCGCATTACTTTGAAAGTAAAACGAGGCTTATACAACTTATGCACAACAAGCGCATAAGTTGCAAGTGACTGGTGGGTCCTGCGGGGGTCGAACCCACGACAAACGGATTAAAAGTCCGCTGCTCTACCAACTGAGCTAAGGACCCAAAATGGATAAACCATTAAGAGTTAAATGGTGGGATGTGCGGGGGTCGAACCCACGACAAACGGATTAAAAGTCCGCTGCTCTACCAACTGAGCTAACATCCCAAATTTTCTCTCTATTTAGACATCTTTAAAGAAGTCCAGCCTCAAATTATAGCGTGCTTTATCGGCTCTTTTTAAAAATCAATCGGCTATTTTCCCAAGCACCCAACCAGCAGCGCAAATACCAAAAGTTGCGGTGACGCTGACCACAGATCCATAGCCATGACAATTGAGACTATTGTCGCTTTGAACAAAGCTTTGATCATCGTTTTGAGACGCCGCAATAGGCATAACAAATTCCTTATCTTCTAGCGCCTGATCGCTAGCCAAAATATTCTCGTCAATTAATGCTCGAGCCGCTGGTGCTGGGCGCGCCACGGCTTCGCGGCTAAACACACAATTGACACCGATTTTTCCTTTACGTGCAGCACCTTGCTCTTTGCGCAAGCGGTAGCGCAACTGGGCTAACAATGGGTCGTGCGTGGTCAAGGACAAATCTTCAATATCGACCTTGTGCGCTTCGCGTTTTCCACCAGCTGCGCCGACTGAGATGAAATGCAGCTTTGCATCAGCATTTTGAGACGCATTAAATTGCAGCGCCCAAGCCGCCATGGCGGTCTTAGCGCGCACTTGGTCACAGGCATCAATCACCGCAATACCGGCACCGCTTTGACCTTGAACTCTGCCCAATTGGGCTATTGCTGGCCAGTTGCTGGCGTCTACAAATTCTTCAATACAGCGCACATCGCAGTCGGGATTGATCTGCGCAATCCGTTCCCGCATAGCTTGGACTTTGGCTTGGCCTAACGTGCTGTCTAAGGCGTGAATTTGACGATTAATGTTGGACTCGGCGATATTATCCAAATCGATTAAAGTTAAGCGTGCCACTCCACTGCGCGCCAACGCCTCAGCAGCCCAAGAACCGACACCGCCCAAGCCAACCACGACCACGTGGGCAGCTCTTATTTTGCTGGCGCCAGCCACGCCATAAAGACGCGCCAAGCCATTAAAGCGGCGTTCTAAGTCCGCATCAGGTAACGGATTTTGATGATTAGATAAGCTCATGTTGAGGTTTGAGTCATGCGCCAAACTTGAAACTTCAGAGCGGAAAAACTCACCGCCACTTTAATAGCCATTGATGCCATCGTGAACCGCAAAACCTGCGGTGTCAGTGCGCTGACTGCGCTGCTTGAAAAAATATTCATGAGAGGATTTTAGGCGCGAAAAAAAGCGACCTAAGAGCGCCGATGAAAACGCTTTTGGCCGCACAGGAACAATTACAACTAAATTATTTCAACTGAGCCAGTCGAGTTTTAGCCACGCCGGCCGCTTCAGACTGAGGATAAACCTTAAGAATATCTTCAAACGTTTTACGCGCGCCCTTGCCGTCTTTGAGTTCGACCTGGCAATTAGCAATCGACAGAGCAGCTTCCGATGCACGTAAATGCGCAGGCGCTACTGACAGCAAAGCCTTGAAGTTAACAATCGCATCTTTGTAATTGCGCAGCGCGTACTGCGCATTGCCCAACCAAAAAAGTACTGATGGCTTGTAGCCGCTGTTAGGGTAACGCTTGTCAAAATTTATGAAAGCAATCTGCGCAGCAGCAAATTCTCCTTGCCTAAGACTAGCTAGGGCCGCATCAAAATCGCGCACTTCAGCGGGTGCCGCAATAAATTCTTGACCGTCAACCAGCACCTTGGAAGGCTCGAATTTCTTCATACGCTCTTCCACCCCTAAAGCCATGTCTTTTTGCTGACGCTGCAGCTCAGAGACGGTACGGGCAAGTTGCTCATCTTGACCACGTTGCTTGGCCAAGTCGATACGCAGCATCTCGATCTGATTGGAAAGGTCAAGCAGGCTGCGCCGAAACGCAGCATTGTCATCAGTAGATTTTTTAACTTCGTCGCTCAAACGTTGCGCCGACAAATCGGATTTTTGACGCAGCTCTAAAATCGCTCGGCGCGCTTCGTCGTCCTCCAAGAGACCGGCATGGGCAGCTAAAGCGAACATGCTGGTCACCATACCAGCGACCAAGCTGCGTTTTGCTGAAAGAATAAATTTACCTTGCTGCAAGGACATAGCGACCGCCTTAAATTTCAAAAATCTGCTTATAAATGCGTCAAGTTTGGATTAACGGTAGTTGATTTCAGCGCGGCGATTTTTGGCCAATGCATCTTCGTCTGTACCCACAACAGCTGGCTTTTCTTTACCAAAACTCACCGCTTCAACCTGTGCATCGCTCACACCCATCAAACCCAAATCACGGCGAACCGCTTCGGCACGTTTTTGACCCAGTGCTAAATTGTATTCACGGCCACCACGCTCGTCGGTATTACCTTCAATAACCAGCTTGCGTCCTTTGTTAGCCGCTAAGAAGTTGGCGTGGGCTTGAATCACGGATTGAAATTCAGGTTTGACGGTGAAGCTGTCGTAATCAAAATAAATTATTCTTGCCACATTGGCTGGACCTGCGCCTGAGCCAGCGGTGCTGCCAAGCTGAACTGGCTCGACACCGCGGTTGGCTACGCCAGAAGCGTTACCGCCTGCGCCAGCCGCATTGGCGCTGGTACCCAAACTCTCGACCGGTGCTTCATTGAGTTTGACCCCGGAACTGCAAGCCACCAGAGCGGACGACAACAAAATGGCAGAAAAAATTGAATAAAGTGAGCGTTTCATGGTGTTCCAAAAAGAGAAGTAAGAAGAAAAACTGCGAGCTTTAACACCAACAGACAGAAAGACAAGAGACAAAAAGAGAAACAAGAAATAAAGCGATTAAGTAAAGAAATTAATCCTCAAAGGAAATCGAAAGCGTTTCTTAACTCTTCATTAGGTTTAGAGCGTTGAACTTTATCAACAGAGCTTAACGCACCAGCAAAACACTTAGCGCATGAATGGACCCCAATCGGGCTCACGAATATCACCACCAGCACCGGCGAGCCGAGTTTTAATCTTGCCGTCAAGCGTGGTCGTCATTAACGATTCACGGCCTTGCTGGTTAGTCGCAAAAACAATTAAGCGACTATTGGGTGCAAAGCTAGGACTTTCATCCGAAGATGTATCAGTGATTTGCGCGACATTACCAGTGGCTAACTCCATCACCTGTAATTTAAAGGCACCACTCACGCGCGAGATAAAGGCCAGCCAGCGACCGTCAGGACTGAGTGCTGGCGAGATGTTGTAGTTACCGTTAAAGGTCACGCGTTCAGCGTTAGAACCGGTCGGACTCATTCGGTAAATTTGTGGCGCACCGCCGCGGTCACTGACGAAATAAATATATTTACCATCAGGCGAGTAAGCCGGTTCGGTATCAATACTAGAGGTTTGGGTTAAGCGGCGCGGCTCTCCGCCGTTAGCGTCCAACACATATAGCTGGGAGCCACCATCGCGGCTTAAAGTGGCTACAACCTGTCGACCGTCCGGTGACCAAGCCGGCGCGCTGTTAGAGCCGCGAAAGTTAGCCAACAAACGACGCTTGCCGGTCGCCACATCATGCGAATAAATCACTGGTTTACGCGATTCAAAAGACACATAGGCCAATTGCGTGCCACTAGGCGACCAAGCCGGAGAAATGATGGGTTCTGGGCTAGCCAGTGCGGACTGCGCATTTTCACCATCGGCGTCAGCTATCCACAAGGTGTAGCGCTTGCCGCTCTTAGTCACATAAGCAATACGGGTGGAAAAAATACCTTTTTCACCGGTCAATTTCTCATATACAAAGTCGGCAATGCGGTGCGCTGACAAACGCAGATCGGCACTGCTAGCGGCAAAGCTTTGGCCGCCAAGATCGATGCCGCGCACCACATCCCAGAGCCTGAGACGCACATCAAAGCGGCCATCGGCAAGAGACGTAACGCTGCCAGTCACAAGCGAATCTGCGCCTTTTAACCGCCACTGCGCGAGGTCAGGCCTAGTGGTTTCATCGGCAGCAAAGCCGCTGGTATCGACACTACGAAAAATACCGCTTCGTGCCAAGTCGGCCATCACTATACTGCCAATTTTTTGCGGCGACTGTGCTTCGCCGCGAAAGGCGGCCACAGCTACCGGCATCTGGGTCAGGCCAACGCCGCTGACTTCAATTCGGAACTGTGCCAGTGCCGGCGCTGAGCTGATGACGCCACCAACGCAAAGCAAGGCCAGCATGGAGCGTCGGGGGAAACTGATTGCTTGGGGGGTAGTACTCATAAGAATTTGTGTTCAATTTAGATTCATAGTGACGGGTGATTTTTCATTGCAACACGCTAATGCGAACGGACTCTGCAACAGAGATTTGCGCGAGGCCTTTTGTAGCCATTACTAAGTCGGTCTGCATGCGCTGGGACACAACTTTATGGTTACTAGACTCATGGTCTCTGGCGTTTTCGCTGTGCCATAAATGATAAACCTCAGTCGCAAAAAAACCGTCTTTTCGGCATATGCCAAGGTGACTCAAGCGTAGCACTAGGTCGGCATCTTCATGACCCCAGCCGGTAAAGCTCTCGTCAAAACCATTCGCAGCAAGCATGTCCGCACGCCAAACGCCCATATTGCAACTGCGTATTCCACGCCAGATAAAACCTTGTTTTACCCTAAAAAGGGAACTCGGCCAGCCCAGAAAATGCAACAGTTTGTTTGCATCACCTGAAATTCTGGCTTTAATCCAAAACCACAGCCTCTGATGCGGCAATACAATTTTTTCGGCCAGCACTTTATTAGTCAAACGTTCACTGAGTAAGACGCGACTGCCATTTACAAACATTCCAGACTCAGCCAAACGTTGGTGCGACTGGACAAAATGGTGATTAGGCACGCAGTCACCATCAAGAAAAATGAGATAGTCTCCGGTAGCCTGACTGATAGCTAAATTACGCGCCGCCGCTGCGGTAAAACCTATATCTGGGTGCCAAATATGACGAACAGGGCAGTTAAAGACGGGGCAGTTTTTTTTAAGCATATCGACTTGCTCAGGGCGCGAGCCGTCATCCGCAATTAACACCTCGTGCCCTGCCCCGCATTGATCCGCTAGCGACGTAAGAACAGCCAACAAAGCATCGACTCGGTTGTAGGTCAAGACGATAAAACTAATTGTCATGGCTGATTTTTTTAGGAAAATATTTAATTCGGATCTCGACTCGGTATAGCGTTCTGCTCTGTTTGACGCTGCATTAGCCAGAGCTTTAGATAGCGGTAATAGCTGCCCTCGGCATTTGATATCGCCAACGCCAAACCCATGCTGCCATCAAGAAAACCGCGGCGCAAAATATAGCTACGCAGAAAAGTCCACAAGCCATGAAGCAAAGCAGTCACAGGCGTTGCGGTTTTATTTTGTGATTGCATACGCTCTGCACCCGCACTGGAGTAGTGGTTGACCTTGCTCAGCACGCTTTCAAAATTGATAAAGCTGTGGTGTAGCAAATGTGCTTTGAGCTGACCAACTTGAGATTTTGTGATTAATCTTTCATGCACTTTGTCGTTAGAAAAATCCGCAACGCCGCGTTTAAAAAGTCGTGTCACACGATCGGGATACCAGCCTGAATGGCGTATATATTGACCGCAATAACTAGAAAGCCGAGGAAAGTCATAGACATCGAATTGCGGCGCAGCCAAAGCCGCCAGAATTTGCTCGCGTAATTCAGGCGTGACGATTTCATCGGCGTCAATTGACAGCACCCAGTCCCCGGTGCTTAAAGCCAACGCACGATTTTTTTGGATGCCAAAGCCTTGCCAGTCTGTGGACTGCGTGACTTCCGCCCCTAGCTCACGGGCTATCTCGCAGGTGGCATCGCTGCTGCCAGAGTCCAGCACCACACATTGGTCTGCAAACGAGAGTGCTTGCAAACAAGTTTGAATGTTGTGGGCTTCGTTTTTTGTAATAACAATGACTGAAAGACTTGCCAAGGACTCCCCTTTGAGACGCTATTGAAAGCCTGTCCTTGAGGATGGGCGGTAAATTAATCCAGAATCTAAAGCATAGCAGAGGCATATAAAGGCTTGACTGGTGATGCATTGATAATGCTCTATCTCAGTCGTCAAGGTCATTCATGCTCATGGGGGAAAAAATCAACCTTCGGTTGACCATTATTTGTGCCGCAGCCGCTAGTGTTGGCCTGTCGATGGCTTTTATCAGTATCTTTAAATTTCTGTTGCTGCTTTGCGGCTTGACTGTTTTATTCAAAGCTTGGCGCCTAAGCAGCATCAAAATACCGCCAGTATTGCTTGGAAAAGCCACTCCCATTGCCATCATGCTGGTGTTGGCAGCGTTTGCAATAAGCCTTGCATGGACGATTGCGCCCATAGACCAGGCGTTTGGTAGTTTGGCTAAGTACGCTAAGTTACTAATCATTATTTTCATCATGTGCTTGATACGCAGCAGGCGCGAAGCCCTTTTGGCCGCAGCATGGTTTGCCGGGTCACAATTATTTTTAGTCTTAGGCGCTTGGGCTTTATATCTTGGAATACCGATTCCATGGGCCAGCTCAAAAATGGCCATGACTGAATATGCCGTTTTTTCTACCTATCTAGACCAAGGCATTATGAGTGCGGTGTTTGCCTTGCTCTGCTGGCACTTGCGCAGTTTAGTGCCAGGCCGATATGGCCCTGGCCTTGCCATAGGTGTTGGGGTTTTATCGCTAGGCAGTGTGCTGTTTGTTTTAAGTGGCAGAAGCGGTCACTTGGTGGCTATCGCAGGTCTGTCACTGGCCATCATGTGGGAGCTGCCGAAACGATTTCGGGTCTTAGTGGTGACACTACCTTTTTTGCTTGCCGCATTGCTGTTTGCCACATCAGAAAAAGTACGCGAGAGATTGACGGTTGTTCAAAGCGAAGTGCAGGCCTACTCAAGCACAGCGCAAAGCAACACTTCATCTGGCTTACGGCTAATGATGTGGCGTTATGCTTCGATAATGATCGAGCAACACCCAGCCAGAGGCTTAGGCTCTGGCAGTTGGACCACTGAGTACAACCGCCTACAGCACGCTGACAACCCTAGCTTTGAAAACATTCAACCGATGGGGAACCCGCACCAAGAGTATCTACTCTGGGGGCTGCAGCTTGGCATAGGCGGCATTTTGCTGTTTTTAGGCTTAATGCTAAGCATACTTAGAGATTCGCTGCGTATGGCTGATAAATATAGGCGCGCACTGCAAACTTGTCTCGCAGGTTTAGCGGTCGCTTGTCTTTTTAATTCGTCTCTTTACGACGCTTTGATTGGCGACTTTTTCTGTATGACCTTAGGCTTATTACTCGCCTTGGGCGCTAATTACAAACCCAAAGTGCTCAGCGCTCAAGTATCCAGAGTAAGCCCCGCATGACGACAGACATCGCAAAAACAAACGCCAAGCTCTCGATTCGGCAAAGATTCAAACGTGTCTGGCCGTATTTTAAAAATGCCAAAAGTGCTTGGGCGCTGGCAATAGGTGCAACCATCGTGGCTTCGGCAACCGAGCCATTTGTGCCGGCCTTATTAAAGCCACTGTTAGACCGTGGTTTTAAACCTGACGGTTTGGAGCTGTGGATGGTTCCGGTGTCTTTGATAGCGCTTTTTACGGTGCGTGGTGTGTCTGGTTTTTTGGCGCAATACGCACTGGCCAGAGTCACTAACGATGGCCTGCACTCTTTGCGGCGGGCAATGTTTGCCAAGCTTTTAAGTGCGCGTTTAACGCTGTTTTCTGACCAGTCCTCCAGCGCCATTGCCAACACCGTTGTGTATGAGGTGTTTAACGGCTCGTCTATGTTGATGAACGCGCTGTTAAAACTCGCGCGCGATCTACTCACCTTGCTGGCATTGATTAGTTATTTAATCTTTTTAAACTGGAAACTCATGCTGGTGGTGGGACTGTTATTTCCAGCGGTCGCACTGGTCATACAGTTCCTCACGCGACGTTTATACCGACTCGCCAAGCAAAGCCAAACCGCGACCGATGAGCTAGCTTATGTGGTCGAAGAAAATGTGCTGGCCCACCGCGATGTACGCTTGCATGGGGCGCAATCGCTACAAGCTACGCGCTTTGATCTGCTCAGCGATGCGCTGCACAGCCTGTCGATGAAGTCCACCGCAGCATATGCCAGCATGAGTGCGATTACTCAAATACTCGCATCTATGGCACTGTCGGCAGTGATATCAATCGCTATTTTGCAAGGCTCAGAAAACACCACCACGGTGGGCGGATTTGTGGCTTTTGTAACCGCCATGCTACTGCTCATTTCACCTATTAAAAGTCTCTCAGACGGCGCCACGCCCATCACACGCGGACTGGCCGCCTTAGAGCGCGGGCTGGACATGATTGACCTAATAGAAGATGAAACCAGCGGTGACTTCAAGCTTGAAAGAGCCAAAGGCGAAATCAAATTCACCGATGTTGCCGTGCGCTATAAGACTGACGCCCCAGCTGCCGTCGACGCCATCAATTTAACCATTAAAGCCGGTCAAACCGTGGCTTTAGTGGGCAGTTCAGGCTCTGGAAAAACCACCTTAGTTAATTTATTACCGCGTTTTGTTGACCTCACAGGCGGCAGTATTTTGCTCGATGGTCACGAGCTGCGTGAATGGGATTTAAATTGCCTACGCAGTCAATTTTCGGTGGTCAGCCAACACGTGGTGATGATCAACAGCACTATCGCATTTAATGTCGCACTTGGCCAAACCATAGACCGAGAAAAAGTAGTGCAATGTCTGCAAGCTGCAAACCTAGGCCAACTACTCGCCGACATGCCGCAAGGCATAGATTCAATGCTCGGACACAATGCGATGCAGCTCTCGGGCGGTCAGCGTCAACGCTTAGCAATTGCACGCGCACTTTATAAAGATGCCCCTATCGTCATTTTGGACGAAGCCACCTCAGCCCTTGATACTGAGTCTGAGCAAGCGGTTCAAGTCGCTATGAAAAGCCTGCTCAAAGACCGAACATCACTCATCATTGCGCATAGGCTGACCACGATTCAACACGCAGACTGTATTGTCATGATGAGCGCAGGCAAAATAATTGAGACCGGTAATCATGCCGAATTACTGGCACAAAACGGTGCTTATGCCCATTTGTATCGCCTTGGATTTTCAAATACCTAAAACTTTTTTTGTCTTTAAAGCAAGCCTGCACAAATGCTGTGGGCTTGCTGGACAAGTCATTTATCTTTAAATGGGTTCATGCTTAATTTAGACCTGTAGCAATAAAAAATTACACGCACAGACAATAGCTAAAAAAATCAGGCTGAAGATTAAAAATCAACCTTAAACAACTTTAGTCTGTGTTAAAAACATTTTCAGCACTGCAACGTTTATTGACTATGACGTTAGCAAAACAGCGTGAGTTGATTGGACGCAAACGAAACGCATACGCAAAAAAGATAGGGCGACCGTCTAAATTTTGTCTGAATTTGAAGCTGCAAAATAAAGCTTCTCTTGATCCCGTGCTATCTCACTCCACTCAAAACGTGTGGCGAATTTACGCGCGGCCTGACCTAAAGAGTTACGCAAACTTTCACTCTGACAAATTTCTCGCAAGGCGGCAGTTAGTGCGGAAACGTCGCGTGGATTCTCTAGTAGCAGTGCATTGACCTTATCTTTAAGCATTCCGGAAATGCCGCAATAACTTTCACTGCTCACCACCACTGGCAAACCAAAAGCCATGGCTTCTAAAACTACCATGGCAAAAGTATCTTCTAGCGTGGGATGGACCAAGCAATCAGCCGCCTGATAAGCCGGCCCGACGTCGTTCAAGCTGCCCAGGAAAAACACCCGCTGCTCTAGTCCGGCTTGCTGCGCTTGAAGTTTGAATTGCGGCAACTGTTTGGAATGACCGACCACCGCTAAAACAGTGTCATCAGGCAACAGGCGCAAAGCTTGAATCAATGCTGGCAAGCCTTTTTTTCGCATGTCATTGGCCACCAACAAAAAACAAAAACGTTCTTGCGGTAAGCCTAGCGCGTGTCTTGCGTTAGCGCGAACACCCGCTAACTGAGGATAGGGATGCAAGCGTACCCCGGGTGTGATGACGCTGCACATGCTGGCCGCTTGGGGATAGGTTGCTATAAAGATTTCTTCTAAGCTAGATGATGTGAGCACAACGGCGCGTCCGACTTGAGGTGCATAGCGAAGTTTTTCCAATCCTAAATACACCAACAACCTTGGACTGGTAAGAACTTTTATCCATCGCATAACAAGTCTAAAACCACTGCGAGCGTGAAAAAGATTGTGCTTGACTGGCAACACATGCACGGTCTGCACCGCGCCATGCCAAGTGTTTTCATGTGAGTGCACAACATCAAAACCTTTGCGTGTCGCCCACCAAGTCGAAGTTGCGAACCAGAGCTGATTAAACCAACGCGGTCGCCGCAAAGGCATGCTGACGTGGTGGTAGGTTACGTCTGGCCAGTCATGGTCTGTGCTTTGTGAGAAAACATGAATCTCGTGGCGACTGGCGAGCTCTTCAACCAGCGAGGTCGAGTAGCGCTCAGCACCGCCTGAGCGAGATGAAAAATGCCGGTTTAAAACTGCAATACGCAATCGTTTGTGACTGGCTTTTAGCATCGTGCTTATCGCCCATCCTCATAAGAAGTCAGTAACTTGAGCAAAAAATGCGCCAGCGTGGTGGAACGAACAATGCTCACGCGCGGCAACGCCAGCATGTCTGCACCGGCATGACAGCGACTGCGCGCTGTGGTGGTGCTGGCGCTAAAACCATGCTGACGCGCCATCTCAAGGTGAGTGTTTTTATACTCGCCATAGGGATAGCAAAATTGCGTGACGGATGTCTGCAACATAGTTTCAAGATCGCTACGCCCCAGCGCAATCTCAGCGCTACTGGCTGCGTCATCTAATGCAGTCAAATGAACATGACTGCGCGTGTGAGAACCAATTTCTTGCCCAGCTGCAACCCATTGCCGCATTTGCCCTGCGTCCATTAGCGCGGTTTGTGCGATACCAGTTTTAAGATCCCAACTATTGGTCTGACCGGCTTGGCTACTCACGGCATAACAAGTAGAACTAAATCCATGACGCTGCAAAACAGGCAAGGCATCGGTTAGATTGTTTAAGTAGCCGTCGTCAAACGTAATGCCCACCACCTTGCCATGACGCTCGCCGCGCAAATACGGTTCAAGTGCCGTCATAGACAGACCTTGATAACCCAAAATTTTGAGCAGCAGCATTTGCCGCGCAAAAGCTGACGGCGCTACATACAGGCTGCGAAACGCACTTCCGCTTGGGCTGCCTTTTTCTGGCGCCACGGCGATCTGGTGATAGACCAATATTGGTATTGGACTGGCGTTTTTGGTAACAGTCATAAGAGCCTAAATCAAAGCAAAACGATGTCGTATTGTTCCTGCGCCATGCTGGCTTCGGCTTGCAGCGAAATCGGCTTACCGATAAATTCACTCAACCCCGCTAGGTGTTGACTTTCTTCGTCGAGAAAAATTTCAATCACTTTGGGGCAGGCGATCACGCGAAATTCACGCGGATTGAACTGCCTGGCTTCGCGCAAAATTTCACGCAAGATGTCGTAACTCACGCTGCGTGCGGTCTTGACCACACCTTTGCCCAAGCAAGCTTGGCAGGGTTCACAAAGCTGTTGGGCCAGTGATTCACGGGTGCGCTTACGTGTCATCTCTAACAATCCGAGCGCAGAAAAACCATTCGCAGATGTTTTGATGCGGTCGCGTGCGAGTTGTTTTTTAAATTCGGCCAGCACCGCATCGCGGTGGTTTTCTTTGAGCATGTCGATAAAGTCGACGATCACAATACCGCCTAAATTGCGAAGCCGTAATTGGCGCGCGATAGCTTGTGAGGCTTCGAGATTGGTTTTGTAAATCGTCTCATCAAAATTACGCGCGCCGACAAAACCACCGGTATTGACGTCTACCGTGGTCAGTGCTTCTGTCTGGTCGATGATGAGGTAGCCGCCAGACTTAAGGTCAACGCGGC
Organism: Polaromonas vacuolata; assembly: GCF_012584515.1. Taxonomy (NCBI): domain Bacteria; kingdom Pseudomonadati; phylum Pseudomonadota; class Betaproteobacteria; order Burkholderiales; family Comamonadaceae; genus Polaromonas; species Polaromonas vacuolata. The sequence goes on from NZ_CP051461.1 coordinate 2,016,729, forward strand.
GACCTAAAGCTTTGGCAATGTCTTCATCAATATTGAAGAGATCAAAAATTGGCCGCTCACCGGCATAGAGTTGTAATTTCGGCAGTGTCGATGGCATGAACTCAGTAGCGAAGCTGGTGAGTTTTTCAAACTGTTCACGCGAATCAATACGTATGGTTTGCGTGCCCTCGACCACCATATCGCGTAGCACTCGTTGCAACAAATTAAGGTCTTGATGCAAAACCGAAGCTGGCGGTAAGCGCAGCGAAGCTTGCTTGATGCGAGTCCAGGTTTTACGAAGGTAGGCAATATCTTCGGCTAACTCGCTGTCGCTGGCTTCTTCTGCATTGGTGCGTAATATGAAACCGCCACCCAACTCACCGGCCAAGGTTTGAACACGTTGGCGCAAAACCTCACGTTGATTGGGTGGAATTTTTTGCGACACGCCGATGTGATTGTCCTGCGGTAAAAAAACTAGCAAGCGACCCGCAATACTGATTTGTGCGGTGAGCCGTGCACCTTTCGTGCCAATAGGGTCCTTGAGCACTTGCAGCATCAGAGACTGGCCTTCAAAAACCTGCTTTTCTATAGGTTTGAGAGGCGCGGATGCTGCATCTTGATCAGCATGACGGCTGTTAATGCTGCTCATCAAGTCGGCCACATGTAAGAAGGCCGCTTTTTCTAAACCGATATCTATAAAGGCCGATTGCATGCCCGGCAAGACGCGCACAACTTTGCCTAAATAGACATTGCCGACTAAGCCGCTCTCTAGTGAGCGTTCAACCTGCAATTCTTGCAATGCGCCGTATTCAATGACGGCGACGCGGGTTTCTTGTGGTGACCAATTAATCAGTATGTCTTGTTGCATGGATTGGATAAATCGCGATTAAATGTTCAAACCGGCCGCCGTCAGCAACAATGCGCATTCGCGCAACGGCAAGCCCATGATGCCAGTGTAGCTGCCGCTGATGCGGCTGATATAAAGCGCCGCCCTGCCCTGAACAGCGTAAGAGCCGGCCTTTCCGAGTGGCTCGCCCGTAGCAACGTAGGCTTGAATTTGGCGCTCAGTCATGTCGGCAAAATTAACTTGTGAAATACAAAGGCCGGCATGGCGCGCGCCGAGTGGACTTTGCACCGCCACAGCGGTGAGCACTTTATGGGCTTTGCCTGAGAGCGCGCTAAGCATGCTGACCGCGTCTGCATCATCTTCGGGTTTTCCAAAGATACGTCTTCCCAAAGCCACCGTAGTGTCAGCACAAAGAATCGGTGCAGCGGGAAGTTTTAAACGCTTGAGACGCGCTAGCGCCGCGTCGAGTTTTAAACCCGTGACGCGCATAACATAAGCCGCAGGGGCTTCGTTTTTAAGCACTCTTTCAAGTGCCTCGGCGTCTTCATTCGGCTCCGGCAACAACAACTCGTAGCTAACGCCTAGTTGCTCAAGCAGTTGCCGGCGCCTTGGACTTTGTGAGGCGAGGTAGATAAATTGAGCCATGCTAAATCCTTATTCACGGTGGTAAGGATGGTTGATGGTGATACTCCAAGCCCGATAAAGCTGCTCAATGAGTAGCACTCTGACCATGGCATGCGGCAAGGTCAAGTCTGATAAGCGAATTCGTTCATGGGCGGCACGCTTAAAGCCAGCATCTAAGCCGTCTGGGCCACCAATCACAATGGCCACATCATCGCCCGACAATTGCCAGGCTTTTAGCCTCTCTGCCAGCGCCATCGTGGTGACAGCCGTGCCGCGTTCGTCTAAGGCAACTATGTGCGTGCCACGCGCTATAGCGCCTTCAATACGGGTCTTTTCTGCAAGCAGCAAGTTATCCAATGTTTTGGAGGCACGCGGCTCTGTTTTGACAGCTTTTAACTCGACTTTTAATTCGGGCGGAAACCGCTTGGCATAGTCGTCGTAAGCCGTCTGCGCCCAATCGGGCACTTTCTGGCCTACGGCTACTATCGTCAGTCTCATGACTTGTCGACTAGGGGTTTCTTAGCTGCAGTTTTGGTGGCGGTGGTTTTGGCAGCGACTTTTTTCGCAGGTGCTTTAGCAGCAACCGTTTTTACAGCAACTTTTTTAACTGCTGGTGCTTTATCAGCAGCAGTTTTGGCTGGGGCACGAGTAGCTCTAGCGGGTTTGCTTGGCTCTTCAAGAACTTCAGCTTCATTGCGCTTTGCCGTCCAGTCGCTGGTCTTGCCCAAACGACCGATATAGCCTGGCTCATGGTCACGCACAGGTGCTTTAACCAACACTTTGGCAGCTGGCTTAGCGCGACCTTTTGCGGTTTTTGCGGCTACTTTTTTAGCCGCAACTTTCACTACTGGTGCCGGCTCTGCTTTTACTTCAGGCTTTGAAGCCTTAACTAACGGGGCAGCAGAACCCAACTTGAGCTTGATTGGCTTTTCACCCCAGAGCTCTTCAAGGTGATAGTACTGACGAATCGTCGGCTGCATGATGTGAGCCACAGCTGAGCCGCAGTCAACAATAATCCATTCGCCGTTGGCTTCGCCTTCGACGCGGGGTTTGCTAAAACCAGCGTCACGTACCGCATCGCGCACGCTGGCGGCGAGGGCTTTGGTCTGGCGGTTAGAGGTTCCCGAGGCGATGATCACGCGCTCAAAAAGCGAGGTAATGTGCTCGGTGTCAAACACTTGGATATCCTGCGCCTTGACGTCTTCCAGGCCATCGATGATGGCACGCTGGAGTTTCTGCACATCTTTTTTCTCAAGTGTGTTGGTGGGTTTAGGCGTAGAAGTCATGCAGTGCTTTGTGTGTTCGAAAGAGTAAAAATTTAACTGACAGTGTAGAGATGATGCTGTGAAATATAACGCGCAACAGCCTCTGGGACCCAATCGCTAAGATCGGGGTTTTCCCCGGTGCTTGCGGCGACGAGTTCACGAATCTGGGTAGCAGTTTGGGCCATGGGGGGCATTGATAGGCTTAAAAAACCTTGCCTGGACATGCTTGGCGACGCGTTGAGCGAGGCTGTAAAAACATCAAGCTGGGCTTGGGAAGCTGCAGATATTGCACGATCAGCTACGCAGATTATAGCAATTCTTAGGATCTCCTCCCAACGCTGCCAATGCGTGAACGCAGCGCACTGATCAGTACCAATAATTAAGCAAAGTTGTGCCTCTGGATTTGCCGCCTGTAGCGCCTCTAAAGTGTCAATCGTGAAACTTGACCCCGTGCGATTGAGCTCGGTCTCATCGACCACCACACCAGGCATTTTCTCAAACGCTAACTTGACCATTGCAAGTCTATGTTCTGCGTCGCTCAGCACGCGACTCTTATGCCAGGCTTTACCGGTGGGCACTATATGTAGCTCGGTCAAATCGAGCGTTTCTAGCGCTACTTTAGCCATTGCAATATGGGCTAAATGCGGCGGATCGAACGCGCCGCCGAACATACCGATTCGCCGCCTTATCGCTGCGCTCACAGCCATTCCCGCCGGGGTAAGAAGTCGCTGTAGAGGCTTTGCTCGGGCGAGCCGGGTAAAACCGGCCGCTGGTAAGACCAACTCGCAAGAGGCGGCATGGACATGAGTATGGATTCTGTGCGTCCACCCGACTGCAAACCAAAATGCGTGCCTCTATCCCACACCAAATTGAACTCAACATAACGACCACGCCGATAAAGCTGAAACTCGCGTTCACGCTCACCATAAGCCATGTGTTGCCGCTTATGCACTATCGGTAAATAGGCAAGCAAAAAAGCATTCGCCACACTTTGCAGCATGGCAAAGCTGCGCTGAGGCCCTAGCTCTTGGAAGTCATCAAAGAAAATACCGCCTATGCCGCGCTGCTCGTTGCGATGCTTGAGGTAAAAATATTCATCGCACCACTTTTTAAAGCGCGGATATTTATCTTCGCCAAAGGGCAATAAAGCGTCTTTGCAGGTTTGGTGAAAATGCACGGCATCTTCTTCGAAACCGTAATAAGGCGTGAGATCCATGCCGCCACCAAACCAGCACACTGGCTCACCACCATTCACCGGTGTAGCCACAATCATGCGCACATTCATATGCACCGTCGGCACATAGGGATTGCGCGGATGAAACACCAGCGACACGCCCAGCGCTTCGAACGGTGCACCAACTAATTCAGGGCGGTGAGCGGTTGCGGAAGCTGGTAGACGCACACCCCTGACATGCGAGAAACCACAACCGGCGCGTTCAAAAACGGATCCCTGCTCAAGAATGTTGGTAATTCCATTGCCTTGCAGTTGCTCGCCCGGCTCTTTATGCCAGGCATCAGCGACAAAATCGTGACCGTCAAGCCCGCTAACTGCCGCCACAATACGTGACTGAAGACTTAGTAAAAAAGCGCGTGCGCCCAGTGTGAGTGCATCGGCTTGTGTCATATTTTAATGGCTCTCCAGCCTATGTCTTTGCGGTATTGCGCGCCATTAAAGTGAATCTCATGGGCTACTTCATAAGCGCGCTGTTGCGCAGCTTTTACCGTGCTACCCAGAGCGGTAACGCACAGAACACGCCCACCGCTGGTCAAGGTAGAACTCCCCTGCGCTTGGGTGGCGGCGTGAAATACCATGCTATCCGGAGCTGGACCATCTTTAGACACCGGCAGGCCAGCAATCACATCGCCTTTGCGTGGCTGCAATGGGTAACCATGGGCCGCCATGACAACGCCAAGAGCCGGCCTTCTGTCCCATTCAAGGGTGAAATCTGCCAAGCCACCAGAAGTAGCAGCCAGCATGACCTCTAGCAAATCGGTTTTGAGTCGCATCATGATGGGCTGGGTTTCGGGGTCACCCATGCGGCAATTAAATTCCAGCGTTTTGGGGTTACCTTGGGCATCAATCATCAGCCCAGCGTAGAGGAAACCCGTAAACGGTATGCCGTCTTTTTCCATGCCCTTGATAGTCGGCAAAATAATCTCACGCATGGCTTTGGCATGCACTTCAGGCGTAACTACTGGAGCCGGTGAATACGCACCCATGCCGCCGGTGTTAGGGCCCATGTCACCATCGAGCAGGCGTTTGTGGTCTTGGCTAGTCGCCAGCGCAGTGACGTTTTTGCCGTCACACATGACGATAAAGCTGGCTTCTTCGCCGACCAAAAACTCTTCAATCACGACGCGCGCGCCGCCCTCGTTATGCGTCACGCCCAGAGGGTTAAAACTCGGCTCGGTGGCCAGCATAAAGTCAATCGCCTCATGCGCCTCAGCCAAGGTCATAGCCACGACTACGCCTTTGCCAGCCGCTAAGCCATCGGCTTTAACGACTATAGGCACGCCCTTGACATCGATGTAGGCGTGGGCAGCTGTTGCGTCGGTGAAAGTTTCGTATTCAGCCGTGGGAATGGCGTGGCGCTTCATAAAGGCTTTGGAGAAAGCCTTAGAGCTCTCAAGCTGTGCTGCTGCCTTGGTCGGGCCAAATATGCGCAGACCGTGGGCTCTGAACTCATCGACAATGCCAGCAGCCAGAGGTTGCTCTGGACCAACAACGGTTAGGCTGATTTTATTTTCCAGCGCCCATTCACGCAGCGCGACGACATCGGTGATGTTGAGGTTTTCAAGCCGCGCATCGAGCGCCGTTCCGCCATTGCCGGGTGCGACAAAAACCGAGCCTACTCGGGGTGACTGGGAGAGTTTCCAAGCCAACGCATGCTCTCGGCCGCCGCCGCCTACTACTAATACTTTCATTGAATTTCCCGTTTTTTTAAAACTGTTTTGCTAGCTTGTTTGAACTTGTGAATCACCGAGGGCAAAGCCGCTCAGGATAATGCTGCGTTGTGGTAAAGGGCCTGGGTGTCGTCTAAGTCTTCGAGTATGTCTAACAAATGCTGCATTTTGGCCGAGTCTTCTGGACTTAACTCAATGCTGTTATCGGCGCGCATGGTGATTTCAGCGACTTCGGGAATCAGACCTGCCACTTCTAAGGCTTGCTTGATACGTTCAAAGTCAGTGTAAGAAGTCAGCACTTCGATAGCGCCTTCATCATCAGCGATGACGTCTTCGGCGCCAGCTTCCAATGCAACTTCCATGACTTTTTCTTCATTCGTGCCTGGGGCAAAAACAAATTGACCGCAGTGCTTGAACTGAAACGCTACCGAGCCTTCGGTGCCCATGTTGCCGCCATGTTTAAGGAAAGCATGGCGTACTTCTGCCACAGTGCGTACACGGTTGTCAGTCATACAGTCCAAAATAATGGCTGCGCCACCTATGCCGTAGCCTTCGTAGCGAACTTCTTCGTAGCTCACGCCTTCTAAGTTGCCGGTGGCCTTGTCAACGCCGCGCTTGACGTTTTCGGCCGGCATATTAGCGGACTTGGCTTTTTCGATTGCTAAACGCAGACGCGGGTTAACGCTTAAGTCACCGCCGCCCATGCGAGCGGCAACCATGATCTCGCGCATCACGCGAGTCCAGATGCGCTGGCGTTTTTCGTCCTGCCTGCCCTTGCGGTGCTGAATATTTGCCCATTTACTATGACCTGCCACAAGCTAATCCCTTCAGAGTTGGATTAATTGATTTAATCCAGTGACTGCATTTTACTTTTTCATTTCCGCCTTCTTTAAAGCGGCTCAATACGCGCCGATTCTCGCCTCGTTGCAAGGTCTAATGCGTGGACTACTGAATTAACTGAGGTTAAGCTCCTCGCACAGCGCCGCGCATCGCGGCGCAGTCAAATACCTACCTAAAGCAAGAAAATATGCGCAATGTACACCACATCACCCACCCTTTAGTGCAGCACAAACTGACCTTGATGCGCCGTAGTGATGCATCAACCACCACCTTTAGAACCTTGCTCAACGAGGTATCTAGTCTGATGGCCTATGAAGTTACACGCGATATGCCGCTGCAAGATGTCGAGGTGCAAACCCCACTCGAGACCATGACTGGCCAAATGATTGATGGCAAAAAACTGGTTTTTGTATCGATATTGCGCGCCGGCAATGGCATTTTGGAAGGCATGCTTAGCGTGGTGCCGGGTGCGCGCATAGGTCACGTCGGCCTGTACCGCGACCCGACCACGCTAGAGCCCGTTGAGTACTACTTTAAAATGCCGCAAGAAATGGCGGAGCGCGACATCATCATCGTCGACCCTATGCTGGCGACCGGCAATTCAGCGATCGCAGCTGTCACGCGCTTAAAGCAACTCAAGCCCAAGTCGATTAAATTCGTTTGCCTACTGACCTGCCCAGAAGGCTTAGCGGCAATGGGTAAAGCCCACCCAGATGTAGACATCTATACCGCAGCGATTGACCGCGAACTCAGTGAGCACGGCTACATTTTGCCGGGTCTGGGCGATGCCGGAGACCGTATTTTTGGCACCAAATAACGTATCCAATTCCGCTTGAAAAATGTCTGAATTTCTAACAGCTGCGCTGTATAAATTTGTTGAGCTTCCCGATTACGCAGAACTGCAGGCGCCACTGCTTGAATGCTGCCAAGCCAATGGCGTCAAAGGCACACTGCTGTTAGCGCCAGAAGGCATTAACGGCACTATTGCCGGCCTTGCCGAAAACGTTAATGCTGTGCTGGCTTGGCTACGCCTAGACGCCCGTTTCAAAGCACTTGAGCACAAACAAGCTTGGGCTAAACACATGCCGTTTTACCGCATGAAGGTCAGGCTCAAACGTGAAATCGTCACCCTTGGTGTGCCGGATGTACATCCGGCGCTAATGGCCGGCGAGTATGTCAAACCAGAAAATTGGAACGCTTTACTGGCTCAACCCGGCGTGGTGCTAGTCGATACGCGCAACGATTACGAGGTGAGCATAGGCACATTTGAAGGCGCTGTTAATCCAGCAACGCAAAGTTTTTCAGACTTACCCGATTGGGTGGAACAAGAAATGCAAGCCGGCGGAAAACTCGCCGAAACCGATGGCGTAAAACCGCGCGTCGCGATGTTTTGCACCGGCGGAATTCGCTGTGAAAAATCCACCGCACTGCTGCGATCACGTGGGTTTACAGAGGTCTATCACTTAGAGGGCGGAATTCTTAAATACTTAGAAACCGTGCCGGCAGCGCAAAGCACTTGGCATGGCGAATGCTTTGTATTTGACGAGCGTGTATCCGTCGGTCATGGCCTTCAAGTGGGCAAATTTTCGCTGTGCCGGTCGTGTCGCGATCCCTTGAGCGAGCATGATCGCCAGTCGCCGCTCTATGAGCTAGGTGTGAGCTGCTCCCACTGCCATGCAAAAACCAGCGAATTACAAAAGCAAGGTTACCGCGAACGTCAGCGACAAGTTGATCTGGCCGATGCGCGGCAGCAGGCGCATATTGGTGTGACACAGAGTCAATCTTGAACTGCTGGACTGGGTAGTAAAAACGTTTCTCTGCGAAAACTAACTACGCAAAAAAACCTATTTACTTGCTTAGTCAACTTCGATGTAGACGACTAAAACACCAATCCAAATGCTTTACATTGAGTCTTATGCCTCTTGCCAACAGCAATACTTCACTGCCCATTCTTTACTCCTTTCGCCGCTGCCCTTATGCGATGCGGGCGCGAATGGCGCTCGCTGTGAGCGCTCAAACATGTGAACTGCGCGAAGTACTTTTGCGCGATAAGCCACCCGAGCTAATCGCCGCATCAGCTAAAGCCAGTGTGCCGGTACTGATTCTTCCCCATGGTGAAGTGCTGCACGAAAGCTTAGACGTAATGTTGTGGGCGCTGCATCAGCACGACCCACAGCACTGGCTAAGGCCTGAGCTTGGTGACATGGCGAGCATGTTGGGTTTGATAGCGCATAACGACGGCAACTTTAAGCGCCAGCTAGACCGCTATAAATACCCGCACCGTTTTGCTCTCGAGGCTGGAGATGATTTACTGCGGTTTGCAGAAAGTAATCGTGACAGCGCTGCGCTCTGGCTTTCATCACTTAACGCCGATCTTGACAAACACCAAGGCTGGCTGTTTGGTGCAAGGCCAAGTCTGGCTGATATAGCGTTGTTGCCTTTTGTACGGCAATTTGCACACACGGATGACGCTTGGTTTGCGCAGCGACCGTGGCACGCATTAATCGATTGGTTAGCGACTTGGGAGACGAGCGAATTATTCGCAGCGGTAATGGAGAAATATCCGCGCTGGTGTAGCGAGCAACGCGGGGTGTCGATCTGGCCTAAATCTGCGGCGTAATTTCTTCGGCGTAATCTTGCAAAGCCGACAAAATCTGCTCGCCTCGCGCATCTGCCGTTTCTTGCAAGTTCTCTAAGCTCTCAAGCAAAGCGTCAACATTGCGCGCCCCACCCTCCCCGTCCAGCAGCTTGGCCGTACGATAAGCTTCCCACCGCTGGTCCTCCTCAGGGCTCAAGGTATCGGGGAAGTTGCGTGCTCGATAGCGAAACAGCAATTCTGGCAAACGCTCATCGTCAAAACTGCCGCGACTCATGGCCAGCTTTTGCGGCGAGAGCTCAAGCAATTCATTCAAGCGATGCCTATCGTTGTTGCCAACAAACCCACCGTACAAGTCTTCATCCACATCTGGTCTTGGTAGAACTTCACGCTCAAAGACATCAGGCCAGATAGCGCTCATGTCTGGCAAACCTGCTGCAATCGCGGCGTGGCTGTGAACCAGATCTAAATCAACACCCCATTTAGTTGCCAACTCAGGCCGCAGAATTTTTAAAGTGCGCACAACCATAGGCGATTTATTCAGGTGTATGGACTTAATTGGCAGACGCGTGATGCCTTCCGGTAAATCTGCACTTTTGGTAAACATGCGCTGACGCAGTGTGGCCAAGTCAAGTAAAGCTAGCTCGCTAGGGTCTTGATTCAAATCCCAAGCCAGCAACTCGTTCTTATTAGTCGGATGCATGGCCAGCGGCCACATGATGGCCATACAGCCACGCTCTGGCGAGAACATGCCTGAAACGTGCAAAAACGGTTGTGCCAAATGCGGGCGTGTGGGCAGGCCAAGCTCTGCTGCGACACGGTCTTTTTTGTGCAAACCTAGACAAAAATCAAACAGCTTGGGCTGTGCTTGACGTATCAGTCTAGCTAACGCGATGGTGGCGCGCACGTCGGACAGCGCGTCATGTGCAGCCTCATGCAGCAAGCCGTTAGCTCGCGCTAAATCAACCAACTTAAAGCTCGGTCTGCCGTCTTCCTTTAACGGCCACTTAATGCCTTCGGGCCTCAAGGCATAGCACATACGAGTCACATCCAGTAAATCCCAGCGACCACAGCCGTTTTTCCATTCCCGCGCATAGGGGTCAATCAAGTTACGCCAAAACAAGTGGCGAGTGACTTCATCGTCAAAGCGTATGGTGTTATAGCCCACACCTATGCTGCCAGGCTGACCTAACCATTGCTCTATTTGAGCGGCAAAACTATGTTCGGGCAGACCTTCAGACAAACAAAGTTGTGGTGTGATGCCGGTGATCAAGCAGGATGCGGGATCCGGAAAATAGTCGTTGGCGGGCTGACAGTAAATCATTAGCGGCTCGCCAATTTCATTGAGCTCTGCATCGGTGCGAATGGCGGCGAATTGACACGGCCTGTCGCGCCTCGTGTTTAGACCAAAAGTCTCATAGTCGTGCCAGACAAAAGTATGCGAAGGCTTGCGTGTAGAGAGGTTTGTCATGCGGCTTGGAGTGTTGGGACCATGCGGTCTTATAACCGATGTCTGGGGACTGGTATTTTTGTCTCAAAAAAAAGGCCGGCAGCGTGATGCTGCCGGCCCTTTGGGACAAATATGAAATTACAGACTTGTCAAAGCCAAGTGTTTAACTCGGTTCAGCTGCCGGCTCTGCCGCTTCCGGCTTGGACTTACTTTCCTTTTTAGGCAGCGGCTGAATGTCGAGCTGAACTTCGCCATTTTCTATGCCCTTCTCATCCGTCGTGACCAGCATGTCTACTGTTAAACGGCCACCATCGGTCAGTCGTCCAAACAGCAGCTCATCGGCCAATGCACGGCGAATCGTGTCTTGAATCAAGCGCTGCATTGGACGCGCACCCATCAATGGATCGAAGCCTTTTTTACCCAGATAAGTGCGCAAGGTATCGGTGAAAGTGACCTCGACTTTTTTCTCAGCCAATTGGGTTTCGAGTTGCAACAAGAACTTGTCAACCACACGCAAGATGACCGTCGAGTCAAGCGCTTTGAAGCTCACCGTCGCATCAAGGCGGTTACGGAACTCAGGTGTGAACAGGCGCTTGATGTCAGCCATCTCGTCGCCAGATTCACGAGGATTGGTAAAGCCAATCGTTGCCTTATTTATGGTTTCCGCACCCGCATTGGTGGTCATAACGATGATGACATTGCGGAAGTCTGCTTTGCGTCCGTTGTTGTCGGTCAGCGTGCCGTGGTCCATCACCTGCAGCAAGACATTGAAAATGTCCGGATGGGCTTTTTCAATCTCATCGAGCAATAAAACGCAATGCGGCTTCTTAGTCACAGCTTCTGTCAGCAGACCACCTTGGTCAAACCCGACATAGCCGGGCGGTGCGCCAATCAGGCGGCTAACCGCATGACGTTCCATGTACTCAGACATATCAAAGCGGATCAGCTCAATGCCCATGATGTAGGCTAATTGCTTAGCCGCTTCGGTCTTGCCCACGCCCGTAGGACCCGAGAACAAGAAGGAGCCGATTGGCTTGTCATCTTTACCCAAGCCTGAACGTGCCATTTTGACGGCGCTGGCGAGTACTTCCAGAGCTTTGTCTTGACCAAAAACCACGCTTTTGAGATCTCGCTCAAGTGTTTTGAGCTTGCCACGGTCATCGTTAGAGACATTAGCGGGTGGAATACGGGCAATTTTTGCCACGATATCTTCAACTTCTGTCTTGGTGATGATCTTTTTACGCTTAGATGGCGGCAAGATACGCTGTGCAGCACCGGCCTCATCGATCACATCGATTGCTTTATCAGGCAGGTGACGGTCGTTGATGTACTTTGCACTGAGCTCTGCCGCAGCTTGCAGCGCAGCCAAAGCGTATTTCACGCCGTGATGTTCTTCAAAACGCGATTTCAGACCTTTGAGAATGTCTATAGTTTCCTGCACCGAAGGCTCGACCACGTCCACTTTTTGGAAGCGACGTGAAAGGGCAGCGTCTTTCTCAAAGATACCGCGATACTCGGTAAAGGTTGTCGCGCCTATGCATTTAAGCTGACCCGAACTGAGCGCAGGCTTGAGCAAATTCGACGCGTCTAACGTACCGCCAGAGGCAGCGCCAGCACCTATCAGGGTGTGGATTTCGTCAATAAACAGAACGCCATTTGGCTTGTCTTTGAGGGCTTTGAGCACGCCCTTAAGACGCTGCTCGAAATCTCCACGGTATTTGGTACCAGCCAGCAAAGCGCCCATGTCTAGTGAGTAGACCTGTGCTTCTGCCAAAATTTCAGGCACATCTTTTTGCGTGATGCGCCAAGCCAAGCCCTCGGCAATCGCAGTCTTGCCAACGCCGGCTTCACCGACTAGTAATGGATTATTTTTACGCCGGCGGCAAAGAATTTGGATAACGCGCTCGACCTCGAAATGGCGCCCGATAAGCGGATCAATCTTGCCTTCTTTAGCGAGTTGGTTCAGGTTTTGAGTGTAGAGCTCAAGCGGTGAAGCTTTCTCGTTTTTCTCACTACCTTCTTCGTTCTCGCTAGCTGACTCGCCAGCTTTGGTAGGCTCTGGTGGATCGGTCTTTTTAATACCGTGGGCAATGAAATTGACCACATCCAGACGCGTCACGCCTTGCTGATGGAGATAGTAAACAGCGTGCGAGTCTTTCTCGCCGAAAATAGCCACCAGCACATTTGCGCCTGTGACTTCTTTCTTGCCGTTGCCAGTAGATTGCACATGCATGATGGCGCGCTGAATCACGCGCTGAAAGCCCAGCGTGGGCTGGGTATCAACATCATCTGAGCCGGCTACTTGCGGGGTGTTGTCTTTAATAAAATTGCTAAGAGCCTTACGCAAGTCATCAACATTGGCGGAGCAGGCACGCAGTACTTCTGCGGCGCTGGGGTTATCCAGCAGGGCCAACAACAAATGCTCTACTGTGATGAACTCGTGGCGCTGCTGGCGCGCTTCGACGAAGGCCATGTGCAAGCTAACTTCTAATTCCTGGGCGATCATTGATTTTCCTTTCGGCTTGCTATGTGAATACTGAGATGACGGATGGGATTGAGGATTGATTCATAATTATTTTAAATATGGGTCATATTGCTCACAATTCAATGGGCTCGCTGACACACTGAAGAGGATGACCATTTTTTCTAGACGCTTCGGTAACTTGGTCAACTTTGGTAGCCGCAACATCGCGCGAAAACACACCGCATATTCCTTTGCCATCTAGATGAATTTTGAGCATGATCTGCGTCGCAGTTTCCATGTCCTTATTAAAAAATTCCTGAATCACCATCACAACGAACTCCATAGGGGTGTAGTCGTCGTTGAGGAGTACCACTTGGTACATCTGAGGGGGCTGAGTCTTAAGCGGTAAACGCTCGAGTACAACTGCGTCACCACCGCGCCCATCATCGGGTTTAGTAAGCGGCACAGAAGGTGGCGTTGGAGTCTTGGGGGGTTTGGTTACCATAAAAATCATTCTATCCATCGCCAAAGTACTGTGCATAGTGTGGGGTGATGTAGGTTAAGGATACAGCTGATGCTGATCTAAACTAATTCAAGGCTTTTGAGCTAGCAAGATTTAACAAAAAAGAATTACGCATCATGAGGCCAAAAAAAACCGCCGCGGAAACTACTTCCGGGCGGTTGGACTGCAGAGCAGACCGGGAAAATTACAGATGATCAATCATGACGTCGCCGAAACCGGAGCAGCTAACTTGGGTAGCGCCTTCCATGAGGCGAGCAAAGTCATAGGTGACTTTCTTGGAGTTAATTGAACGTTCCATGGACTTGATCATCAAGTCAGCAGCTTCTGTCCAACCCATGTGGCGCAGCATCATTTCGGCCGACAAGATGAGTGAGCCTGGATTCACATAGTCTTTACCTGCGTATTTTGGTGCAGTACCGTGCGTGGCTTCAAACATGGCGATGGTGTCGCTCAAGTTTGCACCGGGAGCAATGCCAATGCCGCCAACTTGGGCTGCCAAGGCATCAGAGACATAGTCGCCATTGAGGTTGAGCGTGGCAATCACGCTGTACTCGGATGGACGCAACAAAATTTGCTGCAAAAATGCATCAGCAATTACGTCCTTGATGATGATTTCTTTACCAGTCTTTGGATTTTTGAACTGGCACCATGGGCCACCGTCAATCAATTCAGCGCCAAATTCAGTTTGTGCCAGTGCGTAAGCCCAATCACGGAAACCACCTTCGGTGAATTTCATGATGTTGCCCTTGTGCACAATGGTCACGCTTGGCTTGTCATTGTCGATAGCATATTGAATGGCTTTGCGCATCAAACGCTCAGTACCTTCGCTGGAGACTGGTTTAATGCCAATGCCTGAAGTTTCTGGAAAACGGATCTTAGTCACGCCCATCTCATCTTGCAGGAACTTAATCAGCTTTTTAGCTTTGTCGCTGCCAGACTCAAATTCGATACCTGCATAGATGTCTTCCGAATTTTCACGGAAGATGACCATATTGGTTTTATGCGGCTCTTTGACGGGCGAAGGCACGCCAGCGAAATACTGGATTGGGCGCAAGCAAACGAACAAATCGAGCTGCTGACGTAAGGCTACGTTAAGGCTACGGATACCGCCGCCTACAGGAGTGGTCAAAGGACCTTTAATCGAGACAACGTAGTCGCGCACTGCGCTAAGGGTTTCTTCCGGTAGCCAAACGTCAGGGCCATAGACTTTGGTTGACTTTTCGCCAGCGAAAACTTCCATCCAATGAATTTTTTTCTTACCGGCATAAGCCTTGGCAACAACGGCATCAACCACTTTGATCATCACAGGGGTTATGTCTACGCCAGTGCCATCGCCTTCGATGAAGGGAATGATTGGCTCATTAGGCACATTGAGTGAATTGTCGGCGTTAACCGTGATTTTTTGGCCCTGTGCAGGAACCTTTATATGCTGATACATGTGCGAGAGTCTCCAGTTAGCCTGAGCGGAGTACATGTTCATCCGCTTCTAGCAGTTTCAGTGATAACTTATAAATTCTAGTCGTAAACACAAACAGTAAAAAAATATGTACACCGGCTGTCAACCGAATGAGAACTGACCTCGTTACATTAACAGCTTCGAAATTTCGAAGTAGTTTTTTCTAACAACGTTATTTCAGGAAATATCCAAATGAACAAAATCCTTGCTGTCTTGATCTCTGGTCTGTTTGCTGCTGGTGCATTTGCACAAGCTCCTGCTGTTAAAGCTTCTGCTGCTGCTCCTGCAAAAGCAATGGCTGCTCCAGCTGTTAAAGCTGAAGCTGCTCCAATGGCTAAAGCCGAAGCCGCTCCAATGGCAAAATCTTCGATGGCTAAAGCTGAAAAGCCAGCTAAAGCACCAAAAATGACTAAAGAAGAAAAAGCTGCCGCTAAAAAAGCAAAAGCTGAAGCCGCTCCTGCTGCTAAAGCATCTGCTGCTAAGTAATTCTTAGCGCCTAAGAATAAAAGCCCGCCTTGGCGGGCTTTTTGCATTGCGAAGCGGTTATTGACAAACGTCATAAAAATGATGCAAGCGCTACCGATCAAGAATGCGTTAGCGACATAGGTTCAACTTTAAAGTAAGCCGCTTGGCTACGCTGCAACGGTGAACGTCCGCGGATGAGGTCTGCAATTTTCTCCGCAATCATGACAGTGGGAGCATTTAAGTTGCCAGTGACAATCTGCGGCATGATGGACGCGTCCACCACACGCAGAGCTTGTATTCCGTGCACACGGCCCTGCGCATCAACCACGGCCATGTCGTCATAGCCCATGGCATTGCTGCCGCAAGGATGGTAGGAAGTCTCGGCGTTTTGACGCACAAATTCATCCAACTCAGCATCGGTCTGCACGCCCTCACCCGGGCTGATTTCTTTACCGGTGTAAGCCGCCATCGCAGGCTGGCGCATGATCTCACGGGTGATCCGAATCCCGGTGCGAAATTCAGTCCAGTCTTGCTCGGTCGACATGTAGTTAAACAAAATGCTGGGGTGATCATGTGGGTCTTTTGAGCGCAGGTGAACATGACCTCGGCTAGGTGAACGCATGGAACCCATATGCGCCTGAAAGCCATGAACCTTAATTGGTTTGCTACCGTTGTAGTTGATAGCTATCGGCAAAAAATGGTACTGAATATTCGGCCAATCAAACTTCTCAGATGAGCGAATAAATCCACCGGCTTCAAACTGGTTACTGGCACCCATGCCGCTGTTTAGAAACAACCATTGCGCGCCAATCGCAGGCTGATTCATTAGTTTGAGAGAATCCACTACAGAGACTGGTTGAAGACATTCATATTGCTGGTAGACCTCTAAGTGGTCCTGCAAATTAGCGCCAACACCCGGCAAGTCATGAATGACGGCTATGTCGAGACCACGCAATAAGTCGCCGGGACCAACACCAGAGCGCTGCAGAATCTGCGGTGAAGCAATTGCGCCAGAGCACAACAAGACTTCGCGCTTAGCACTGACGTTCTGCGGTTGATCTTTGTGTAGATAGGCCACGCCTACAGCACGCAGACCAGAAAAAATAATACGGTCAGTCACCGCATGCGTGACTATGGTTAAGTTAGGCCGGTGTTTGGCCTGATCTAAGTAACCACGCGAGGTGCTGGCACGCCGACCTTCTGGCGTCGTCGTTCGGTCCATGGGACCAAAACCCTCTTGCTGATAACCGTTCAGATCGTCGGTGCGCGGATAGCCCGCTTGCACACCGGCTTCGCACATCGCTTCAAACAAAACGTTGTTGCCCGCTTTCGGAGTGGTCACGCTTAATGGACCGCTGTCCCCGTGATAGTCATTAGCGCCAATATCGCGCGTTTCGGCTTTTCTAAAATACGGCAGGCAATCGGCGTAAGACCAGTCCTCTAGTCCAGCGCGTTGCGCCCAACCGTCATAGTCCATGGCGTTGCCGCGTATGTAGCACATGCCGTTAATGAGAGATGAGCCGCCTAAGCCCTTGCCGCGACCGCACTCCATGCGGCGGTTGCCCATATGCGGTTCGGGTTCAGTTTCATAGGCCCAGTTATAGCGCTTGCCTTGCAGCGGAAAAGCTAAAGCAGCTGGCATTTGGGTGCGGAAATCAAACCGGTAGTCTGGGCCGCCAGCTTCTAGCAGCAGCACGCTAACGTCAGCGTCTTCGCTCAGACGTGCGGCCAGCACATTACCGGCTGAGCCTGCGCCAATAATGATGTAGTCGTATTGAGCTTGTTTAGTCATAGTGTTAATTCTTTCTGCGATAGCTTGAGCATTTAAAACACCGAGGCGTAATCACCCAGTTCTACTTGAATAGACTTGTTACGGGTGTAGTGGCGCAAGGTCTCCTGACCGTTTTCGCGTCCAACGCCGGACTGTTTATAGCCGCCCACTGGCATCTCGGCGGCGGATTCGCCCCATGTATTAATCCAGCAAATTCCAGCATCTAGTTGATGAATCACGCGGTGCGCACGATTAAGGTCGGCAGTCATCAAGCCTGCGGCTAGACCGTAAGGTGTGTTGTTGGCTCGGAAAATAACCTCGGCTTCATCTTCAAAGCCCAAAATACACATGACTGGGCCAAAAACCTCTTCCTTGACCATGGTCATGTCATCACTGCAATCCGTAAAAACCGTCGCTTGCACAAAAGAGCCTTGTCCCAATACGCCACTCATTTCGCGCTCGCCACCAATCAGCAGTTTGGCGCCTTGGGACTTGCCCAATTTGATGTAACGCAGCACGTTTGCCATGTGAGCCGCGCTCACTAACGGACCAAAATTGGTATCCATGACTTGCGGATCGCCCATGCGAATACGGCGTACGCGTTCTAGTACTTTGCTTTCAAAACTGGCTTTAACGGATTGATGCACGAACACTCGGGTTGCGTTGGTGCAGACCTGGCCTGAACTATAGAAGTTGGCCATCATGGCTACGTCGGCGGCTCTGTCCAAATCGGCATCGGCAAACACGATCAGAGGCGACTTACCGCCTAACTCCATAGTCACTTCTTTCAGCGTAGAGCTAGACGCGCTGGCCATCACTTTTTTGCCCGTTACAGTGCCACCGGTAAAGGAAATTTTCTCAATACCAGCGTGTTCCGTCAGCCAAGTGCCTACGCTGGCACCGGGACCATTGAGTACGTTAAATACGCCATCTGGCAGACCCGCTTCGGTGTAGATTTCAGCCAACTTTAAAGTGCTCAGTGGCGTGAACTCACTGGGTTTGAAGACCATGGCGTTGCCAGCAGCCAATGCTGGCGCCGATTTCCAAAGCGCGATTTGTATCGGGTAATTCCATGCGCCAATACCAGCCACAACGCCTAATGGCTCGCGGCGGGTGTAGACAAAAGAGTTAGCGCGCAGCGGCACTTGTAGGCCTTCAATACTGGGCGCTAGGCCAGCGTAATACTCCAGCACATCGGCGCCGGTCACAATATCTACAAAGCGAGTTTCAGACACGGGTTTACCGGTATCTAAGGTTTCTAAATCTGCGAGTTCATCGTTGCGTTCACGCAAAATCTCGACCGCCCGGCGCAGCACTCGGCTGCGCTCCATCGCCGTAAAAGCGGCCCACACACGCTGACCTTTTGTGGCGCTGGCAACGGCTCGTTCTACGTCTTGTTGCGACGCAGCTTGTACCTGCGCTAAAACTTCGCCAGTGGCAGGATTCAGGGTTGTAAAGACTTCACCGCTGGTGGCGTCTACGCGCGCACCGTGGATATAAAGTTGTTGAATTGAAATTGCGGGCATCTCAGGCCTCCTAAAAAATTAAATCGATGGATGCCGGTAAGGGGATGCCGACCGGCATGTGGGTCATCAGCCCATGGCTTTGCCTAGCAAGGCGTGGTAGAGCTCGCGGTCACCGAGAATACCGACCACCTTATCTCCTTGACGCAGCATTATTTTTTGACCGGTTTGGTAGCGAATTTGAACCGCGTCACGCATGCCGATATCGGCATTCACCAATGTAGGCAGCGATTGCAAAGCCTCCAATGGCTCACCGCTTGTCCAAGATTGCGGAGGCAACACTCGATCGCCACGGCGCAAGCGCTCAAGCCCTCCTTGCTGATTTAGCGTGAGCCATATGTCTCCTTGATCATCGAGACAAATCTCGCCGCCTTGAGTATCACAAGCCTCAATCGGACGCATCAAGCTATGGCCGCTGAGCACATTCAAGGGATTGGTATGCGCGACGAATGAACGCACATAGTCGTCAGCTGGACTTAAAACAATTTCTTCCGGCTTGCCCCGCTGAACAATCACTCCACCTTTCATGATGGCAATATGAGTGCCTATCTTTAGCGCCTCATCTAAGTCGTGGCTGACAAACACTATGGTCTTGTTTAGCTTGTGTTGCAGTTCCAGCAACTCGTTCTGTAAGCCTTGGCGGATTAAAGGATCAAGTGCCGAGAAAGGCTCATCCATTAACAAAATATCAGCATCCATTGCCAACGCACGCGCCAAGCCCACGCGCTGTTGCATGCCGCCGGACAACTCGTCCGGTCGCTTGTCTCGCCACTGCGTCAAGCTCACCAACTCTAGCTTTTCGTTGACCAGTTTTTTACGCTCGGCGGACGGGCGACCTTGCATTTCTAGACCGAAGCTAATGTTCTCCGCTACTGTCAGCCAAGGCATTAAAGCGAACTTTTGAAACACCATGGCGATACGCTTGGTGCGCATAGCTTTAAGCATAGCGGCCGAGCAGTTGGCGATATCAACTTCAGCGCCTTCATGCTCAATTAGTAGCCGGCCGCGGCTGACGGTATTTAAACCGTTAATACAACGCAGCAAACTCGATTTACCTGAGCCCGACAGTCCCATCAGCACGCAAATCTCGCCACGCTGCACGGTTAGGTTGGCGTTTTGAACACCGACGGTTTGTCCGGTCTGCTTAAAAATCTCATCGCGTGTCAGTCCTTGGTCCAACAAGTCCAGCGCAACTTTCGGCTGCGGTGAAAAAACGACGTCTACGTTTTCAATATTGATCATGCTCATTGCGCACCTCCCCGGCTGGGTATGCGCTGCTTGCAAACGCGGTCAAGAATAATAGCTAGCAGCACGATGGCCAGACCGGCTTCAAAGCCAACAGCAATATCTGCAGTGTTCAAAGCGCGCACAACCGGTTTGCCAAGACCGTCAGCGCCAACCAAAGCCGCCACCACCACCATGGACAAGGACAACATAATGCATTGCGTTATACCGGCCGAGATACTCGGCATGGCATGCGGCAACTCAATGCGCATTAACAGTTGATGGCGTGAGCAGCCAAAGGCTTTGCCCGCGTCCATGAGTTCTGCAGGCACATCATGAATGCCGAGATAGGTCAGACGAATAGGTGCTGCGACGGCAAAAACGACCGTCGAAATTAAGCCTGGAACAACGCCCAAACCAAACAAAGTCAAGGTTGGAATCAAGTAGACAAAAGTAGGCACCGTCTGCATCAGATCCAGCAGTGGTTGCATAACCGTATAAAAGACCGGTTTATGTGCGGCATAAATACCCAGCGGTACGCCTATCAGCACACAAACAAAGGTGGCGAACAGCACTTGTGCCAACGTCTCTATTGTTTCTTGCCAATAACCTAAGTTCAAAATCAAGAGAAATGAAGCGACTACAAACAAGGTCAGCATCCATTTACGCTGGATTAGGTGGGCCAACAAACCAAATAAGCCTATCAACACCAACGGGTTGAGCCAAAGCAAACCGTCTGTGACGGTATGAATGCTGGTTTCAAGTACGTCGGCGAAAGTATCAAAGTAGTCGGCCCCGTGAAGAGTCAGCCAATCAACGAAGTCAGCCATAACCTCGCCCAGCGGAATTTTGTAATTATTCATAATATTTAAAAAAATCGCCCACTCGCGCTTCGTGAGTGGGCGGGAGCGCCTTGACGCTAAGAAGTTGCCAACGTGCGGCCCTCAGCACGCTGTGGTTTTACGGCGCTAGTCTTATTTAGCAAGCGCAGTTTTCACGGCTTTCAAACCTGGCTTACCGTCAAAAGTGGTGACACCAGATAACCAAGCATCTAAGGCCATGGGGTTGGCCTTGAGCCAGACTTTGGCGGCTTGAGCTGGCGTTTTGTCACCATTGAGCACAGCATCCATCAAGAAATTCTCAGCCTTGAGGGTAAAAGCCAAATTGGTTAGCAGCTTGCCGACGTTGGCACATTCTTGAACGTAGCCTTTGCGCACGTTGGTGAAAATAGTTGCGCCGCCTAAATTCGGGCCAAACACATCGTCACCGCCTTCAAGATATTTGATCTTGAAGCGGCTATTCATGGGATGCGGCTCCCAACCCAGAAACACTACCCATTTATTGCGACGCTCAGCGCGTTGCACTTGTGAAAGCATGCCCGCTTCGCTGGACTCGACAATTTTGAAGCTACCCAGTCCAAACATGTTTTTATCAATCATGCCTTGAATCAAACGGTTGCCGTCGTTACCGGGCTCGATACCGTAGATTTTTCCACCCAGCTTATCTTCAAACTTGGCGATATCGGAGAAAGTCTTTAAACCAGCTTCGTAAGCTTCGGCAGAAACTGCCAAGGTGTACTTAGCGCCTTCTAAATTAGCACGCACGGTTTCTACACTGCCGTTATCGCGGTAGGCCTTGATATCGGCTTCCATTGTCGGCATCCAATTGCCCAAAAACACGTCGATGTCATTGTTCTCAAGCGACTTGTAAGTCACAGGAACAGAGGTCAAATCGGTTGTGGTGGTGTAGCCCAAAGACTTTAAAACAGTGCTGGTCAATGCAGTGGTCACCGTGATGTCTGTCCAGCCTACGTCGGCAAAGCGCACAGCTTTGCAAGAGGCCGGCTCGCCCGCATGGGCGAACAGAGGCAGGCAAAGGGCTGCCAGCAGCATGGAACTGGAAATTTTCATTGGAGAGGTCCTGTAGAGTTGAATGCATTAGAAAGATCTGAGGACCTTTGGTGACAATCAATAAGAGGTTGTAGGGAAGTCAATCCCCATAAAGTTCGGCGCTTAGGCCAGACGAAATAGAGCGTCAAATGATGCGCAAGGCAAAGGAAAATGCACTGTACGAAATAATCACGACTTAAATAACTTCAAATATTATCAATCAGGGCAAACTTTTTGCCAGGATGAAATCTCCATCATTCCTGTAGTCTTTAGCCGATGATTTCGCTCTGACGTCAATTGGGCATCAATTGGAGCATCAAATACATATTTCGCAGGCCCAATATCTAAACTGTAAAGCTATATTTTAAAAAAATTCATTAAAAAAAATTTGAATATGGTTTTTTAAGTTTGAGGTTAGACAACAGCTGCACACTTTCTGACTTTTGCGAGGCACTCAGACACAGCCTCCAGTCATCTAACTCAACACCCCCTCATCACTCAACTATTTATATCAACACCTAATTTTGCAAGCTTTGATGCAAACGAATCTCTGCGTTTTACGGCCTTTGCCGCCGTATCAACCGCCGCTTGAATCGCCTTGGGGCCTTTTGCATTGACGAGCTTTATAAGACTTAGCTTGTGGGCAGCATCTGCTTGCGACCTTTTGTAAGTAGCAATGAGTTCGGCATGGGCTTGATTCACAAAAAACCTTTTTATTTAAAACATTATTTTCGTCGCTTTTGCTTTCGTCACGACCGCTTGTACAAAGCGAAAAAAATTCAAACGGATTTAAATTTATTCATACCTAGCAATAAGACCAATACCTACGCACAAGACAAACGAGGCGATCGCCAAGATCGTTCAGAGAAGAATTATTTCTGCATCACCGCTCAAAATCGGCTGACACAGTATTTTGTAACTATCGGCATCGAAGCCGCCAGCTACAACATCCAATTTAACCGCATCAGCTGCGTTGCTTACGCTACCCAAATAACACCAATTGCGAATCACATGGATTTGACAGTCAGTAGCATCCCGCTCAATTAAGCCGATGGCGCCGGGATAAGGCCAGCAATTCACGCGTAAACCCTCGAGGCTGGTAAAGAGTCTTATGCGGTGTGCCTCTTCGCTCTCATTGCCGCAGCAAACGCCTGCGCATTGCTTGAGCATGGCACGAAAGCAGGCGCGCCCAAGATTGAGCTTTTCCAGTCCCAAGGCGGCATAACAAAGGCTGTGTTTGTCAGCAAGATTACGCAGCATTTCAAGGGCTCAGTGACGGCTAGCAAACAGTCCATACAACATAGGCTCAGCCGCGAAGTTAAGGTCGTTGGAGTAAACCACCTCGGGCAAACCTTGCACGATTCGAAGCGAGCAAAGTCGCTTAATTCGCCTTAGTTTTTTGTTTATCAAAGGCTGCTGCTGCTTAATCAAACTGGCTTCTAACAAAAGAGCACCAATTTCTCCGACAGTGCGGATAAAACTGATTCTGCGAGTTTGTCTTAAGAGACTGGCTTCTTCTGCATTGCGCAGGTGAGAAAGCACCCGACTGCGCAGGTTAACACTTTTGCCGATGTAAAGCGGTAAATCACCCTCTTCACCGTGGAACACATAAACGCCGGGCGCAGACGGTAAATCACCAATGGCTTCGCGCAAATGACTAGGGTATTGATAGCCAAGCGATTGATCAAAGTCGGGATGACGCCGTGCAGGAATTTGCACGACTTAGACTTGTGAAGGTTTAATAAATACAAGCATTGGACGGTAAATTTTCAAGACTTCAACATCATTAAAAGAAAGACTAAGCCAATTGGTAATGTAAGCCTTGATTTTGATGAGTGCAGCGCACAGAGCCATTGCCTTAATCTCCTAGTCAATTGCAAACATTGCATGACGCTCTCTTAAAAAAATAATTGTGTGCGTGGCAAATTAGTCAATTTTTACACCACAAGTCTAGCGATTGGAGTCACTCAAAGATGGTTGACTGCATGAATAAATACAGATTGAACGATTATTAAACTTGACAACCTACAAACAAAAAAAAGTGAAAATAATTTTCACCGAAGCTTAAATTGCAACCATCAGTTTGTGCCAATGAAAAAATCTATGTCTCAGCCTCATGCTCAAGGCAATAAAAAACAAGTTAGTTCTTACAAATGCATCACGTACGGCTCGTGGTACTCTGAAGTTCGAGTTATTTGAAGATTGAGCTAATTTATGGCAGGCCACAAGAAATGCTCCACATGATAGAACATCACTTTGATATCCACACAGCCGACGGTTTGATGAACACCTTTGTGGTTCATCCAGACGAAGGCGGGCCTTATCCCGTGATTCTGTTTTATATGGACGCCCTAGGTAAGCGTGAAGAGCTGCACGATATGGCGCGGCGCTTTGCAGCCGTAGGTTATTTTGTCGTCTTGCCCAATCTTTACTACCGACGCGACCGCGATTTTTGCTTGCAAGAACGAACCGAAGCAGCAATGACCGCAATGTTCACCTTGATGGGTTCGCTCAATGCGGCCACAACAGCCTGTGACACAGGTGCAATGCTAGAGTTTATTGGCACACAGCCACAAGCTGATGCGCGCCGTGTTGGCGCAGTAGGCTATTGCATGAGTGGCCCCTTCGTCATGTGGGCCGCAGCCACATTTCCTCAGCGTTTACAGTGTATTGCGTCCATTCACGGAGCCAATATGGCAACAAAAGCACCGGATTCACCGCACTTGATGGCGCCTCTGATTGATTGTGAAAGTTATTTTGCCTGCGCTGAGATTGACAAGTGGGCTCCTCCGGCGGACATCGCACAGTTGCAGGATGCGCTTCAAAAATCCGGTACTCCACACCGAATAGAGTGGTACCCGGCAGTCGAACACGGCTTTGTATTTCCGCTGCGAATGGGCATCTACAACAAAGCAGCTGCAGAACGCCATTGGGAGCGGTTATTCAGCCTTTTTGAGAGAAATCTCAAAGTGATTTGAAGACCAATTCTTCGGGGCAACTTTGTGTAAAACCGATTTTTTTGAAAAACATCAAAAGCTAGAGCAAAACAAAATCTGGCCTACAACGCTGACAGGGTCATGCCACGGTTTTTAGGTTCACTCAAGCTTAAGTGCCCGTTAAATTTTCGCGCACACTCAACAAATTCGACAGCGCAAACATAGCCACGAGCTGGGCGAGTGCTTGGTCAACAAGGGCGAAGCAATCAAACGGGCATCCATCTACCTACGTACCAGTCTCGAGCAATAGGCCGTACGCAATCAGGATCGCATTCACCACACTCAAGGTTTACGCGACTAATTTGTGGGTCTACAGATGGTTGCGAAAACGCAGAATGGTACGCTCGTCGAACAGACGCCTAAACGCTTGCGGCTGCGCAAAATTTCGGCACAGCCGTATGACAAAGAAGAATTCTTTTATGGCGAGATCGGAGAGCGAAAACCACTGCTGCATGAAGTGAATACGCCGCATAGTTTGCTAACTAAATGGTGGCCGCCCGGTCCTCGGCAGTAATAGGGTGCAATGCGTTCGATCAGCGCAGTGTATAAAACCACCTGATCCATTTATTCCAAGAACACTTAATGACGTATTTTTTGTTTTCTTAACGTTCTGTTTGAGCTTAAGGCTAGCTTGTTTTATGACAATTTTTTTTAGGCCGAAGCTAACTGTAATAAGACGACCGGCGGAGTTGTGGAGCCTGACCATAAAACTTATTGCTCTGCGAGTCAGAATTAAATAGCCACATTTCCAACCAAAAGCGTACACTGAATATATCAAAAATTATCTATTTTTATCATTTTTTGGATAAATTCAAGGATAGCTATTATGGTCATTGCATCAGTTCCGGATTCGGAAGAATACCGCCTACTAGCTCTTGAACAGCTCGAAATTCTTGATTCGCAGGCTGAGGAAGGTTTTGACTCTTTAGTCAAGGCGGCTGCTTTAGTGTGTGAAGTACCTGTGTGCTTAATAAGTCTTGTCGATAAACATCGCCAATGGTTTAAATCAAATTTCGGCTTTTCTAATTTCACGGAAACGCCACGAGACATTGCATTTTGTGCACATACGATTTTGCAAGATGGTCTACTTGAGGTTAAAAACGCCCTAAAAGATAAACGGTTTTACGATAACCCTTTAGTTCTTGGCGATCCGCATTTTCAGTTTTATGCTGGTGCCCCTCTGGTCTTGTCTGGTGGCGCACGTGTGGGAACGCTCTGCATTTTTGACCGTGAACCGCGCACGCTTAATCAAAATCAAAAGCAAGTTCTATTGCAATTAGCTAAGACTGCGAGTCAGCTGATGGAGTTGCGCGCCACTGCTCGCAACAACGAGATTAATTCTGCACAGTTTCGAGATCTGAGTAGCGCCTCGCCAATGGGTATTTTTGCGACTGATCTACTAGGCATTTGCACCTACAACAATGCCGCTTGGCTTAAGATTTTTAATATTTCATTAAAGCAAAGTATTGGATCCAACTGGGCCGCTAGCATCCATCCCGAAGATGCGCCAATAGTTTTCGAACAATGGCAGGCCTTTGCTGAGAAAGGTGAAGTATTTGATGCCGAGTTCCGCATACAGCCAATAGGAGGAGATCTTCGCGTCGTGCATAGTAGTGCGAGCAAGATTATGAATTCGCAAGGCAAGCACACTGGCTATGTAGGAGCAGTCAAAGACATTACGAAACAGTCTCTTGTCGGATACGCCAATCACTCCTTGTTAGGCATGATCAAAAAGCACTTTATGGTCGCGGTGGTCGATTTGTCGGGTCACATAACTGATGTGAATGACGCGTTTTGTGATTTCAATGGCTACTCGCGCGCAGAGTTAATAGGCCAACACCACAACTTGTTGAACTCAAGCTCACACCCCGAATCACTTTTTGCAGAAAGGTGGCTAAAAGTAGAGCAAGGTGAGTCATGGCAAGGTGAAATTTCATACTGCAAAAAAAATGGAAAGCTGCAATGGGTGGATAACGTGATGGCACCACTCAAAGGTGTCTCTGGCCCTGTAGAGAGATATGTTTCGGTCAGTCGCGATATTTCGCAACGTAAAAATTTTGAAGAACAACTGCGTAAAAATAAGCTCTTCCTCGACCGTACAGGCAGCATGGCTGGAGTCGGCGGTTGGGAGGTAGACCTAGTAGCGAACACTGTTTATTGGTCTGACGAGATCTGTCGTATTCACGGCGAAGAGCCTGGTTACGCGCCTTCATTTGATGGGGCAATACACTACTACGCGCTAGACTCGCGCTCTGTCATCACGAACGCAATTGATAGCGCCATTTCGACTGGCAAAGGTTGGGACTTAGAGTTGCAACTAATACGTAAGGACGGCGCTTTAATCTGGGTCAGAGCAATAGGTTCTGTTGAGTTTGAACTGACTAAACCCATACGTCTAATCGGTGCATTTCAAGAAATAACGGAGACCGTTAAAACACGCCAGTTAATTGCAAACATCCACGAGCGTATGCTGCAACTGACAAAAACAGCGGGGGGCGTGGGTGTTTGGGAATATGACGTGCTTAAACATACCCTAGTGTGGGATGAATTAATGTACCGTTTATGTGGTGTTGAGCAAGATGACACGCTTAGTGCAAGAGCTCTTTCGTCACGCCATCTGCATCCGGATGATAGAAAAATAATTAAAAATAAATTTCAAACAGCAATTATTAATGCACAGCAATATGATGCGGAGTTTCGTATTATTTGGACAGATAAAAGTGTTCACACTATCAAAACACTTGGTCACGTAGAGCGTGATGCCACGGGAGCCGCTCAGCGAGTTATTGGTGTAAGTTGGGACGTAACGCATGAACGCGAAATCGAAGCTGTCTTAGTCGAACAAAATGAGCTACTTCGAATCACCATGCAGTCTATCGGTGATGCAGTCATAACTACAAATGCAAAAGGAGAAGTCACGTGGCTCAATCCAGTAGCGGAAAGAATGACTGG
Source organism: Polaromonas vacuolata (assembly GCF_012584515.1). Classification (NCBI taxonomy): domain Bacteria; kingdom Pseudomonadati; phylum Pseudomonadota; class Betaproteobacteria; order Burkholderiales; family Comamonadaceae; genus Polaromonas; species Polaromonas vacuolata. Next base: position 2,044,497 of record NZ_CP051461.1, read on the forward strand.
ATGGGGGGCTCTAGAAGCACACGGGTGTCCATTAAAGAAAGTCTTTCACATCATTGATGAGCAGACGCGATTGCCGCTAAAAAATCCAATCGAGACTTATCTCCAACAAGACCAGATCGTCTGCCTTTTAAACCACACATTATTAATTTCGCGCAAAGGCATAAAGTTTGGAATTGAACATTCTGCTGCGCCCATTCGCAATGCACAAGGCGTGGCACTTGGCGCTGTCGTAGTCTTTCGTGATGTTACAGAGCAACGTCGCCTCGCTAGTGAGATGAAACACCGCGCCACCCATGATGAATTGACTGGCTTGTTCAATCGTGGTGAGTTCGATGATCGCTTAAGTCGTCTTTTAGAAAAATCCAGTGAAGACGGCAGTATTCACACCTTGTTATATATAGATCTAGACGAATTCAAACTGGTTAACGACGCATGCGGACATACGATAGGCGATCAATTACTGAAACAAATAAGTAGTTTGATGGGGGCTGTTATTCGCGACTGCGATACCCTAGCGCGTTTAGGCGGAGACGAGTTTGGTATTATTTTGGAGCATTGCAGCGGCGAGCAAGCTCAGCGTGTGGCGCAGCAGGTCTGTGACCATATAGGGGAGTTCAGACTACATCACGACGGCAAACGCTTTCGCGTGAGCTCTAGCATCGGCCTAGTCGAGCTGAGTCATACTTTCACCAGCACCATCTCAGTGATGCAAGCGGCTGACACCTGCTGCTACGCGGCTAAAGAAGGTGGTCGTAACAGAATTCACACTTGGATTGATAACGACCAAGCTATAAAAGAGCGTCGTCATGAAATGCAGTGGACAAGCCGAATTGAGCAGGCGCTAGACGAGGACCGGTTTGTACTCTATGCCCAGCGATTACATTCTTTAGAAGCCGATACTCAAGGCATACACGCCGAAGTGCTGCTGCGTATGCTTGACAACAACGGCTCTATCATTTCTCCGGCAGCTTTTTTACCAGCAGCGGAACGGTTTCACTTGGCTTCACGTATCGACCGTTGGGTGTTAAACCGCTCGATCGCTTGGCTTAAGGCCTTGGGCTCAGACAGCCCAATTCAGCTGCTTGCGATTAATTTATCCGGTCAAAGTGTCGGCGATATGGCCTTTCACCGAAGTGTTATGGAATATCTTGTGACGCTGCCAGCCACTCTTTGTAAACGCTTATGCTTCGAGATAACCGAAACTGCAGCAGTTACCAATTTAGCTGCTGCTGCACTTTTCATAGAACAAGTACGTGCATTAGGAATCAGCGTCGCACTGGACGACTTTGGCGCTGGTGCGTCATCTTTTGGATTTCTCAAACGACTACGTGTGGACTACCTCAAGATCGACGGTCAATTTATTACGAACTTGCTTGACGATGCTTTGGATGATGTAGCTGTGAGGTGCTTTGTGGATTTAGCCAAGGTCATGAATATCAAAACTATTGCCGAATACGTTGATAAAGCACCGGTTTTAGAGAGGATTAAGGAACTTGGTGTCGACTACGCTCAAGGATTTTTTCTGCACAAACCTGAGCCTATTAATTTTTTACTAAAAAGCCCAGTGACTCATAGCGATGGTCAAGCACATCTAAGCCTTCAGTAAGTTTTCAATTAATTCTTGCTTATCGCTTTATTGACTGTTCTGAAATGATTTGAAACTAGTCAAATTAATAAGCAGCAGAGTCCACTCAAAATTAGTGATGTAGGCTATCAAAGTCGAGCCGACTAAATCAGCCAATAGTCCAATGCCTGCGGCTGCGGCTGCGGCTGCGCTGGCAGTGAACCTTTTGGTATTCAAAGTTAGCCTGTTTTCCCTGCACTAGGGTTGCAAAGTATTCAGCGTAATAGACCCAGCAATAAAAAAGGACTTAGCCTCGTTTGAAACTAAGTCCTTAATCTGATTGGTCGGTGTGAGAGGACTCGAACCTCCTACCCCTTGCACCCCATGCAAGTTTTAGTAAATTCAAAGAGACACACTAAAAGCCAAATTTACATCTAAGCCATTGACTTTAAATGACTTTACTATAAAAAAGGCAGTCGATCGAATCCAGTGGCGTCCAGTAAGATACACTAAAAGCCTGCGTTTCGGTTGGGACAATAGTTGGGACAACGGCGATGGCGCAGGCTTACAAGGCTTGCTATGGCACTGACGATACTGGAGCTCAAGGCGCTTACCGCTGCAGACCACGGGCAACGACTAACCGACGGTGGATCACTCAAAGGCAAGGTCTATGCGGCACGGGACGGTGCCGTCTCGGTGCAATTCCGATTCGCATACAAATTTGGCGGCAAGTTCCGCGAGGTGCTGGTGGGCACATGGCCAAAAGCTGACATCACCGCCATCCGCAGAGACCGTGACGCATTGCGTGTGAAGCTTCAAAACGGCATTGACCCGGTAGCTCAAAGCCAACTGGCACGCGAACAAGTTCAATCCGACCGTGAAGCCGACCACCTGCGCCTGTTGGCAGAGCGTGAGGCAGAATTCCTCAAAATCGAAGCCGACCGACAAGAGGCTGTGCACCAGCAACAATTGCGGCTGCAAGCATTGGCCGAAAAAACGGCGCGTATGTCGGTACGCAGCTTGTTTGAACAATGGCAACGGCTGGAGCTGGTAAAACGCGCCGACAAGGGCAGTGAGGCACAACGCTCTTTTGAGCGCGATGTTTTCCCGCTCATCGGCGGTGTGGCTGCGGCGGATGTGACCAAGGCGCATATTCACGAGATTGTGGACACCATCAAATCACGCGCCACGGCAGTGCACAACATGGTGCGCACCGCCAAAAAGACACTGGCTGATATGCGCCAAATGTTTGGCTTCGCGCTGGATCGGGACTATGTGGATGCCGACCCCACCGCGCGCGTGAAAAAGGCTCGCATCGGTGCTGACGTGGAACGCGACCGCGTTTTAAGCGTAGCCGAACTGATCCTGCTGTTTCAGAAGCTACCCAAGGCGCGCTTGGCCATCACATGCCAAATGGCGCTGCTAATCCAATTAGCCACAGCCGCCCGCATCGGCGAAGTGTTGGCTGCGCGCTGGGAGCATGTGGACTTTGAGCGGCGGAGCCTGACCCTGCCAGAAACCAAGAATGGCAAGCGGCATGAAATCTGGCTAAGTGACTTTGCGCTGCGCCAGCTTAAGACATTACATGAAAACACTGGGCTGACAGCTTGGCTGTTCCCAGCCTCTCAAGCTAAAAATGATCAACCTGACTTTGCCGACCATGTTTGCGTCAAAACCGTCACCAAACAAGTGGGCGACAGGCAACGCCCCGGTGGTGTACCTATGACCGGACGATCAAAGGACGTGGAAGCACTGGTGTTGCCCGACGGCAAGTGGACTCCGCATGATTTGCGCCGCACCGCGGCCACCACCATGGCAGAGCTTGGCGCCCTCCCCGACGTGGTGGAAAAGTGCCTAAACCACACCGAAGTGAACAAAGTCAAGCGCATCTACCAGCGTGCGCAATATCAAAACCCGATGCGTGAAGCTTGGCGACTGCTGGGCATACATTTAAACCGATTAGAAAATATAGCCGCTGATCAAACAACTAAACTCAATCTTAAACAACAGACTAAATAATGCCCTCACTCAAACTCGAGCAACCTAAAATTAAAGAACATAGAGAGACAAAATAATATTTAAGCCATCGTTAAATATTAAGGGGCGGATTCAAGCTTGAAGTGCAACCGTATGCTGATAGGACTCTAACTGTTCCATAAAAACCTGATGCGGCGTTCGATACCCTAAACATTTTCTAGGACGATGATTGAGCCTGTGCATCGCTAAAGCAATGTCATCGTCGGTTATGCAATTAAAGCGCATCCCCTTTGGGAAAAACTGGCGAATCAAACCGTTCATATTCTCGTTCGCCCCACGCTCCCACGAGGCGTATGGATGGGCGAAAAAGAAATCTGCACTCAGCGCAGAAGCTATTCGTTCATGCTGAGAAAATTCCTTGCCGTTATCAGTCGTGAGAGTGTGCACGCAATGAGCGAACGGTTTGAGTAAAGTGATTAACGCGTCCCCTACGGCTTGCGCTGTTTTGAATGGCACGTGGAAAATTATTGAATAGCGAGAGACACGCTCATTAATCGTCACTAGTGCTTGCTTCTGCCCGGCACCAATCACCAGATCAGCCTCCCAGTCGCCAAAGCGCGCACGCTCAAGCACGATGTCGGGTCGCAGTTCTATTGAGACCTGGTGAGAGATGGTGCCGCGCCGTTCACGGCCACTGCTGCGTTTTTTTCGCGTCTTCTGGCAACGCAGTGTTTTATGCAAGGTGCCGCCCGCGCGTTTGTCAGCGTAGATGTACTGGTAAATGCTCTCATAGCTAACACCGGGTTGGTGGCTAGCTTCGAGGTGGCCGCTGATTTGCTCGGGGCTCCAAGCCTCAGCCAACTTTTCCTCCACTACAGCCCATGTCGAGTCAGCAACTCTAGGACTATTGGCGCAGGCAAGTCTACGTTCTTGGGCTTTGTCATTTGCCTGCTTAGGGCGATAGCCTCGTAGACCGCGGTTACGACGCAACTCACGGCTGATGCTCGATTTATCACGGTCCATCATTTTTGCAATTTCACTTTGATTGAAGTTTGCTTTGACGAGGATTGCAATCTGGTAACGTTCGTCACGGGTGAGGTGTGTGTAAATCATTCTGGGCAACTTTGACTTGGTAGTCGGGAAGCTTGGATGCTCTCACATCTCACCCACCCGTACGGTTAATTTCAAAGTTGCACTTCAGACTTGAATCCGCGAGGATGCTAATTACATAGAGATGACTTTTATCCACCAGTCGGGAATTGCCCCCCCGACTGTTCGTTGTGTTGACCTCGAACGTCGGCAGCTACCTCATGGCAGACCCTGCATTTGGGCAGATGTTTTTGAACAAGTACAAGACGACTATCCAACGACAAACTAAGGCGCTATCGCCAACCAGATGGCCGACTAGTTGTACAAGCTTCTCAGCAGGCTGGTGGTTGGCCTCAAGCAGAACAGCTTTACTTTAGCAAAACTGGTGATTGACATAGACGCCATACGGACAGCATTTTAGTATTCACTAACCCAATAAATTAAGCAATAAGGCATCAGCAAGGCATCGATGCAGGTAGAGATTTTGAATTATTAACAAGCAATAGCTAAAGCGCAGCAATCGGTAGTGCGGTGGTCTAATAAAAATGGACTACCCGATAGGTTGTTAAAACTGAAATAGGCTAAACCGTGAGCAACCCGAAATCCATAAGAGCATTTGATACAGACTTTAAACTGCAAGCTGTGCAAATAGTTAAAAAAATAAGGTCTGTGTATAAGCCAAGTCTGCAAAGACGTGAAGCTTGGCGAAAGTGCTGTTAGGCGCTGGTTAGGTCAGTATGAAGCAAAGCAGATAGGCCGCAGCGGCATAGGCAAGCGCTTGACTGCAGAGCACCAGCGCATTCGTCAGCTTAAGAGCAAGAAGCGCCAAATGCGAGGCGACGTTGACATATTGAAAAAAGCGTCGGCCTTCTTTGCCCGGGCACTCAGGTGAGCTACCAGCTCGTCGAAGACCTGCAAAAGAAGGCTTGTCCTAAAGTGGCGGTTGTCAAAGCCTGCCGTATCCTTGAAGTCAGACGTTCCGGTAATTAGCACACCAGGCAGCTGCACGGTAGCACCTTGCTGCGCCAGTAGTGTGTGCGGCCAGCGTCACCTCAAAGCCGCCTTTGCCGCCAGCCACAAGGCTTACGGCAGCCGCAGGCTATGTATAGCGATGGCCAAGCGAAGCATAAACGTTGGCCGCCACAGGGTACGCACCTTGATGCGGCTCAATGGCTTGCGCCCTGTTTGGCAGCGCAAGTTTGTTCACATCACTGATAGCAAGCATGGCCTGGCTGTGTATGTCAATGTGCTTAACTGGCAGTTCGCGCAAGCTTTACCTAACTCGGTCTGGGTTTGCAACGTCACCTACATCCGCACGAAAAGCGGTTGGTTGTATCTGGCAGCGGAGCTTGACTTGCATTCGCGCAAGATTGTCGAATGAGGGATGAGTCCAGCCATGCCAGCTGGACTGGTGTGTGCGGCGTTGCAGATACCTATTCTTCAAAGAAACTCGGCTGCCGGGCTGATCGTACATTCCGACAAGGGTACACAGTACGCAAGTACTGAACACTAAGCGTTGCTGAAAAAATATGGGTTTGTGGGCAGCATGAGCCGCAAAGGCAACTGTTGGGATAATGCAGTGATGGAGCAGTTCTTCTTCAATCTGAAGATGGAGCGGGTCTGGCAACAGGACTATGCCAATCACGCTGAGGCCACAAACGATATTGCTAACTACGTTGTTAGCTTTTACAAAGCCACAAGATTGCATTCAAAACTGGACAACACGTCACCCAACGCTTTCGACGTATGAATCGACATTTGAAAAATCTAGCGAACTGTCCGAAATTACTTGACTACTGCAGCTCCTATCAACGCACCCATCACTTTACGCTCCACCAAATTCATCATTGAACAAGATGGCAACCCTTGTGCTGACTGCGGCAGTGATCAAAAGTTGGCTTTCAAGTTCAGCTACGCATTTCAGCCAATAGTCGACATCCAAAAACGTGAGATCTTTGCCCACGAGGCTTTGGTTCGTGGAATCAACGGCGAATCAGCATTGAGCGTCCTTGAGAATATTACTGAGGCAAACCGCTACCGCTTCGACCAAGCTTGCCGAGTGAAGGCCATCAAGTTGGCGGCGGCGTTAAAAATGTCGACGATGTTGTCCATCAATTTCATGCCCAATGCGATTTATCGACCTGAGGTGTGTATTCGCACCACCATTAAATCGGCGCGGTCATTTGGATTCCCTTTAGAGCGCGTCATGTTCGAGACCGTTGAAGGTGAGTGCATCAGCGACGGGAAATGGTTGGCGGAGGTGTTTCGTCAGTACCAGCGCTTTGGCTTTTTAACAGCCATTGATGACTTTGGTTCTGGTTTTGCTGGACTCAACTTGTTGGCAGATTTTCAGCCTGATATGATGAAATTTAATATGGGTTTTATTCGCGACATTGATAAGCGCAAGACCAGTCAAGTCATCGTGCGGGGCGTAACGCGTATTTGCGAGGAATTGGGAATCCGAATCATCGCTGAGGGAATCGAGACCCTTGATGAAATTCAGTTTTAAAAGACTTGGGTATTAGTCTGATGCAGGGTTATTTGTTCAGCAAACCCCTTTTTGAGGCTGTCGGACGAGTGGAACTCTTGCAATATCCTGCCTAGAGAAAGTGAGATGTTGGGGCGATACCCCAGTTCTCCAATGAGCCCGAAATCTTAGTCAGCAAGATTTCACTAGATTGCATTTGTAAATCTCTCAGCCGATTTCCTGTAATGGTCTAATAAAAATATACAGCTCGATAGTTTGTTAAAACCGAAATGCCAAAACCCTTAAGTAATCCTAAAACTAGAAGAGCCTTTGACACAGACTTCAAACTGCAAGTCGTACAAATGGTTAAAACGCAAGGCGTGAGCATCAGCCAAGTGTACAAAGACATGGAACTTGGGCCCACCGCTGTCAAATACTTGTTGGGTCAGTTTGAGGCAGAGCAGTCTGGCCACAGCGGCATAGGCAAGCCGCTGACCGCAAATCACCAGCGGATCAGGTAGCTAAAGCAAGTGAGCGAACTGTCAGCGCTGATTGAATTCTGACCTACCGATGGTCAATTTTCGGTCAGTGATAACACATAGGCCCCAAAACGCGAACGCTCTAGCGCGATGGCGGGTAGCAGCTCAATAGAGACCTGGTTGGGTATATTGCTGCGCCGTTTAGGGCCACTGCTGAGTTTCTCTCTCGTCTTTTGGCAACGCAGTGTTTTATGCAACCTGCATCCCGAGTGTTTGTCAGCGTAGATGTGCTGATAGATGCTTTTGTGACTAACAACGGGTTGGTGGTTAGCATTGAGGTGGCCGCTGATTTTTTCGGGCCATTTACTTTAAGCCAACTTCTTCTCCACCACAGCCAATTTCGACTCAACAATTCTGGGACTATTGGCTCAATCAGGACTCCGTTCTTGTGCGAATTGGTTTGCCTGCTTAGTGCGATAGCCTCGTAGACCGCGATTACGACGCAGCTCACTGCTGATGCTCGATTTATCACGTTCCATTATTTTTGCAATTTCACTTCGATTGAAGTTTGCTTTGTTAAGGATTGTAATCTGGTAACGTTCGTAAAGGGTGAGGTGTCAGTAGATCAATCTGGGTAACTTTGACTTGGTGGTCGAGAAGCTTGGATGCCCTCATATCTCACTCACCTGTCTGGTCAACTTCAAAGTTGCACTTCAGACTTGAATTCGCGATTGCATAACCGACGATGACATTGCTTTAGCGATGCACAGGCTCAATCATCGTCCTAGAAAATGTTTAGGGTATCGAACGCCGCATCAGGTTTTTATGGAACAGTTAGAGTCCTATCAGCATACGGTTGCACTTCAAGCTTGAATCCGCCTATTCGAAAACGCCATGCCGAGCGGAGCAACATGCGAGCCTAGCGCGAAGTCAGGGGATACAGCTTTTGCAACCAAATCAGGTCGTGCTGGTTTTACTCGCTCGTCTACGTTTTGACCATAGTAGCTATATGGCCAGCCGTAGAACGCGCCATCAACGACGCTGGTGAGATAGTCGGGCACAAGGTCACTACCAATTTCGTCGCGTTCATTCACTACTGTCCAAAGTGTGCCGTCAGGCGCCCAGCCCATGCCATTCGGATTGCGAAGGCCGCTGGCAAATACGCGATGTTGTCCGGTTTTAACATCTACCTCCCAGATGGCTGCGCGGCCTTCTTCAGCTGTCATGCCTCGCTCACCTACATTGCTGTTTGACCCCACCGTGACGTAAAGCTTGCTGCCGTCGGCGTTTGGAATTAGATTTTTGGTCCAATGATGGTTAATTGGCCCGGCCGGCAGATCTACTAACTTGGTCGGGACAGCGCTGATGCTGGTTTCACCCGATCGATAGGGGAATTTAATTACAGCATCAGTATTGGCTACATATAAGTCATTGCCGACTAAAGCCATGCCAAACGGGGATGACAAGTTTTCTAAAAACACAATTTTGACTTCAGCCTGCCCATCTCCGTTTACGTCGCGGAGCAGTGTTATTCGGTTGGCTGATGGCACACCAGCACCCGCGCGGCCCATGACTAGACCCATCACCCAACCTCTAATACCCTTTCCATCCTCTGGTTTCGGCGGCGCGTTACTTTCGGCAACCAACACATCTCCATTAGGCAAGGTGTAGAGCCAACGCGGGTATTCCAATCCGGTAGAAAAGGCAGTAACGGTTAAACCCGCCATAGCGATAGGTTTCGTGCCCGCTGGCCAGCCTTTAGCTGGAGCAATATTGACAGTTGGAATCAAGCTACTTTTCGGCGAAGGCAAGATTGGGGTTGGTCCCATACCGGCAGTGTCAGGCAATTTTGCGGTGTCGCCACAGGCCGCAAGAGCGCTCACGGCAACCAGTGCTATAGCCGAACGCGCCGTAAAACTGCAACGGATGTTGATGAATGTATTAAGTTGGTTCTGTCGCGTTGCTGGCTGATGAACGTGTTTCGGGCAGGACGAATGCCAGTTCCTCAAACAAGGCGGATTTTTCCTGCCAATGCATAAAACTGGTCGGCAAAAGACAGCTCGCTGCAGCCTTGCAGCATGAGCTGACCTTTTCGAATCATGTGCATGAGTTCGATGCCGGCGAGGACATTTCTGGCGGCCCGAAATGACTTGAAATTCAGCATCGGCCTGGTGACGCGTTTGATGGCCCGATGGTCCTGTTCCACAATGTTGTTGAGATACTTCACCTGTCGCACGATGATCAATGTCTCACCTCTGCCATTGATTTCATCCATGGCCGCCTTGTTGGCGCCACTTTTGTCCATCGTGACCCTCTCGGGAACACTACTGGCCTTCATGGCTTTGTCAAAGAACCGCAGGGCTGCAGCCTTGTCGCGCCTGGCCGTCAGCAAGAAGTCGACCGTTTTGCCTTCCTTGTCCACTGCACGGTACAGGTATTTCCAGACGCCGTTGACCTTGATATAGGTTTCATCCATCCGCCAGCTGCCGCCCACCGGGCGCTTGTGCTTGCGTAACACTTTTTCAAGCAAAGGCAGAAACCGTATTGCCCAGCGGTTGATCGAAGAATGGTCTACAAATACGCCGCGTTCCTGCATCATTTCCTCCAGTTGGCGATAGCTCAACGGATACGCTGCATACCAGCGAATGCAAACTAAAATGATGTCGATCGGAAAGCGCACTCCTTTAGCAGCCAGCATCGCGTTTCAAGCCTTTTCAGTTAAAGCGCTCAGCATAGATCAGCGAACTGCTTGACCGCTAATGCGACAGAACCGAGATTGAAGTCCAAGGCGGCTTGTTTCACAGGCGTTATTGTCTCGAACGGGGTTTACATCAAGCACACAGTTGGGGGACTTATGGAGAGTTTACCTAGGAAAAACGATAAAATTTTACGCAGGCAAATACATAAAAAAGTGAGTATCGATCAACTCTCCATATTAAAATAAATGACATTGAAAACATAATAAATTTTATTAATTTAATGAACAATGCAAGCCGTTAGCCACATCATGCAAGAAGTCACTACGGTAATAAATAAAAGAGATATTTATGTCTGACGCAAACACAATACTTATAGTGGACGACGACGATGAAGCACGCTGGGCCCTGTCCAACTTCGTTCGGAAATTAGGCTTTATACCGCTAATGGCTGAGTCCGGACGAGTTGCTCTAATAAGCATATCAACAAAGAAAATAGATGCAGTATTACTTGATGTTTGTATGCCTGATTTGGGTGGTCACGAGGTTCTAAAACAAATCCGAGAGAGGCATGACATACCTGTGATCATGATCACAGGTCAGGGACATACGCAGGATGCGGCGATGTCGCTTAGAAGCGGCGCCAACGATTACATTACCAAACCGTACGACCACCACACACTTGAACGCAGTTTGAGGCGCGTACTGGCAAAGCCGATTCCACGCTTCGAGCCAGAGAGGCGATTGTTGCCACGGACTTTGACACGACCTGAAAAAGCTGAGACATTGGCGTGTCTAATTGAATCTATGGGGCTAGGAGCGAAAGCCCAGAAAGTTATTCATGCTGTAAAACACGTTGCACCGACAGATTTAACGGTTCTATTACATGGAGAAACAGGAACTGGTAAGGAACTAGTATCGAGGGCGATACATGACCTTAGCGCCCGCAGAAGTGGGCCGTTCATTGCACTTGACTGTGGTGCCATCCCAGAGTCCCTGATTGAACGTGAGCTGTTCGGTCATGAGAAGGGGGCTTTTACCGGTGCCAGTCAGTCCGCACCTGGTATGTTCGAACTAGCCCAAGGTGGAACTCTTCTACTTGATGAAATCAGTAGTCTTCCGCTGCTGATGCAGACCCGGCTCATTCGAGTAGTCGAGGCCCGAGAATATCGGCCACTAGGTGGTTCACAAACGCGACGATTAAGTGCCCGCATCATAGCGGCCAGTAACGTAAATCTAGAGCAGATGATTCAAAAAAAAGAGTTTCGTTCGGATCTCTATTACCGTTTAAAAGAATATCCCATAATTATTCCCCCCTTACGTGAACGCAAAGAAGATATTCCTGATTTAGTTCAACATTTTTTGGATATTGAGCGCAGAGAACATCGGACAGCTGTCACAGGCATATCGGAAGAAGGTCTTAAATTACTTCAGCATCAAAACTGGCCGGGTAATGTGCGCGAATTACGTAATACGATCCGCCACGCGTTGGTATTGAATATGGATCAGAACGGCCTACTTACCGCAGATGCTCTTAATGAACATTTTGGATTGTCGATTGCGGCTGAGGATTATAGAAAAACATTTATTAACGATTTTGGCGAAACACCAATCGAGCAACTTACACAGAGCTCATGGGATTCATTATTTCCACCCGACTTGAATAACTCAGCACGGGATCAGGGAAAACAAATATCGTTCAAGGATAGACTTAACTCAGCACATAATTATGTAGAACGAAAAATTTTATATCACGTACTTGGGGTAGCAAATAATAATAAAGCATTGGCTGCACGGTTACTTCAAATGGATTATAAAACGTTAAATGGCAAACTTAAATTTCATAAAATTAATGATTAATATCGCCATAAGCAACTAGTCAAATTTTCTTTCAAAAGAAAAATAAATAAAATAGCTTTACAAATTATTTATTTATATCTAACGCGGTTCTGTCGCGTTGCTGGCTGATGAACGTGTTTCGGGCAGGACGAATGCCAGTTCCTCAAACAAGGCGAATTTTTCCTGCCAATGCATAAAACTGGTCGGCAAAAGACAGCTCGCTGCAGCCTTGCAGCATGAGCTGACCTTTTCGAATCATGTGCATGAGTTCGATGCCGGCGAGGACATTTCTGGCAGCCCGAAATGACTTGAAATTCAGCATCGGCCTGGTGACGCGTTTGATGGCCCGATGGTCCTGCTCCACAATGTTGTTGAGATACTTCACCTGTCGCGCGATGATCAATGTCTCACCTCTGCCATTGATTTCATCCATGGCCGCCTTGTTGGCGCCACTTTTGTCCATCGTGACCCTCTCGGGAACACTACTGGCCTTCATGGCTTTGTCAAAGAACCGCAGGGCTGCAGCCTTGTCGCGCCTGGCCGTCAGCAAGAAGTCGACCGTTTTACCTTCCTTGTCCATTGCACGGTACAGGTATTTCCAGACGCCGTTGACCTTGATATAGGTTTCATCCATCCGCCAGCTGCCGCCCACCGGGCGCTTGTGCTTGCGTAACACTTTTTCAAGCAAAGGCAGAAACCGTATTGCCCAGCGGTTGATCGAAGAATGGTCGACAAATACGCCGCGTTCCTGCATCATTTCCTCCAGTTGGCGATAGCTCAACGGATACGCTGCATACCAGCGAATGCAAACTAAAATGATGTCGATCGGAAAGCGCATTCCTTTAGCAGCCAGCATCGCGTTTCAAGCCTTTTCAGTTAAAGCGCTCAGCATAGATCAGCGAACTGCTTGACCGCTAATGCGACAGAACCTATCACAAGCGCGGCCCAAAACATCTTCAATACTCGTGCGCAGCACTCAGTTCAGTAGACGCGATATTTGGGTAGTCTAACGGCGACTAGAGCTTCAAAAGTGCAACTTTGACAAGACGAATAAGTGTCTCGTGAACAATCGGTTTCGTAGCAAAAGCGGTAAAAAGTCCTGATCTCAGAACCTCTCTGACGACTACATCATCGTCATAGAAATAGCCGGAGACAAGAATCAACGGCGCTTGGCAGGGGGTTTCAATCCGAATTCGTCGTGCCAGATCAATCCCGTCAATGTCGGGGAGTTTGGCATCCACCAAGACGATGCAATACTTCGCGGTCTTAAGACTCTTTAGCGCCTCAATACCGGACGCTGCACTCGCGACCGCGTAACCATTGCTTTCCAAGAGATGCTGCAGGGACCAGCGAACACCAGGCTCGTCATCGATGATCAATACACTATTGCGCTGCGCTGAGGTCTGTGGCAATGGAGTCGGGTCTTTATTCACTATTGAACACCCTACCTTGCCGGCAGACTAACCGTGAAGGTGCTACCTTGGCCTATTTTACTATCCACGTCGATGCGGCCCTGGTGCTGGCTAATGATAGTGTGACAAATCGACAGTCCCAGCCCGGTACCACCGCCTGCGCCTTTTGTGGTGAAGAAAGGGTCAAATATCTTAGCAGTATTGCTCTCGGCAATACCAGACCCTGTGTCGCGCACAAATACAGTTACCCGCCCACCTTCACTGCGGATGGCAATTTTGAGGTCACCGCCTTTGGACATCGCGGCATAAGCGTTAACAATCAGATTCATGAGCACCTGCTGGAGTTGGCTGGTGTTGCCGTTTATGAGAATGCTGCCTGCAGGATAGTCCTCCGACACGCTGACCTTTTGCAGCGCCCCTTGATTGCTAAGGAGACGGACGGTCTCGCGTACGACAGGCACGAGGTCGATGACCTTCATGTTGCCTCCCTCCGATGGCCTGGAAAAGCGCAGAAGATTTTCAATAATACCGGACGCCCGATTTATACCGTCGAGAATTTTTTGTATGCATTCTTCTTGGAATGCGGGGTCCATGGCACCGTCTTTCAGAAATTGTGCGGCCGAATAGCTGACCGACAGCGGATTGCGCAATTCATGTGCGATCCCTCCGGCCATGACCCCCAACGCGGCCAGTTTTACGTTCTGAGCAAGTTGCGCTTCGAACGTATGTCGCTCAGTAAGATCACGGCCGACTGCCACCAAGGCGCTGACTTTCCCGGCTTCGTCGCGCATTGAAGAGAATGCCCATGCCACCGGGATCAGTGCCCCCGAACGAGCGACGAGACGCAACTCCCTAGAACTTACCATTTGCCCTCGTGCCATCTGCTGAATCATTGACCGCATATCTTCACGATCAGCGGGATCGCACAAATCGACCATAGCACGACCCTGCACCTCTCTGGATGAAAAGCCGGTGGCTCGCTCGGCAGCCGGGTTCCAGGTGACGATGCAGCCTGCGATATCGGCTGACACCAAGAGATCATTGGCGTACTCGACCACGTTCGCCAAACGCGCTTGAACCAGATGAGCCTGCTCCACCAAGCGCACCTTTTCTGTAATATCGTCCATCAGGATCATGGCGCACTCAACCCGACCATCGGCCTTGACAGGAACCACCGTGTAGTAGTACATGCGGGTTGGAATACCCGGAGCGCGATAGGTAATTTGCTCGCCACGCAACAACTCGCCTTGCTCAAACACGCGCCGAACTTTCTCCTCTACTCTAGTGAATTCCAGAATCGGCGTCGGGAAGACATCGTTCAGGGATGCGCCTATCGTCGAACGCTCGTCGCGGCGGGCTTTTTCGAGGAAATTGCGGTTCGCCGACATGACCCGCAGCGATCGGTCCACCAGCAGCACTGAGGACGGGATGCTCTCCAGCAGCATGTCGTAGAGATGCTCTTGCCATTTGTCCGATGACAATAAAATATTCGACCATTCGCGTCTAGTAGCCATGGCTCATACCTCCGCCTTG
This sequence comes from Polaromonas vacuolata, assembly GCF_012584515.1. Classification (NCBI taxonomy): domain Bacteria; kingdom Pseudomonadati; phylum Pseudomonadota; class Betaproteobacteria; order Burkholderiales; family Comamonadaceae; genus Polaromonas; species Polaromonas vacuolata. The sequence continues at coordinate 2,059,553 of NZ_CP051461.1, forward strand.
CGTAGCCTGCCTGTCGATAGGGTCATCGTGGCCATCACTGCTGATTAACTTTCTACCCGCAGATCGGGGCAAAGCGAAAAAGGTTTTCATTTTCTTATACTAGCTGTTGCCGCGCATGATGTTGAATTCCACCTTCCAGCGTTCGTCGCTTTTGGTAGCCACTGCAGTCAGTTCTAGCGTGCCGGTTTCAGTGACTATGGAGCGCAGCGTGACCTCTATCACTTCACCAGGTTGGCGACCGTTGGCCGACAGTAACGCTTGAATTTCGCCCAATTCCTGTAGTTCGTCTGGCTGCCAAAAGTCGAGCAAGGTGCCAAGTCGATCCTGACGCCGCACCGAAGAGCCGAAGAAGCGCAAATACACAGCTTGACCGACGACCACGCCGAACTGCTGCATCTGTAAATCCGCCTCGGTCTCTTCTTCCATGCCAAACGGCGCCACGCACAGCGCCTGCATTGCCGGTTCGGCCCCAGGGACGGCCGGCATCGATGATTCAATCGCGACGTAATAAGCGCGTGCCGTGCCGCCATGTATGCGCACGCCTAGTCCGCGCCGCACATAGCCGTAATAAGCAGCGCCGCGCGCCACCGCCAGATCGAGGTCGGCGCCGGCCAGCATGCGGGCCGCGTCGGACTCTTCGGCAGCGAGCCAGTCATTCAGCGTGGCCAGCGTACGCGCTGCCAGGATGTCGGCCTTGAAGACGCCACCATTGAATAAAACGGCGCTCGGATGGAGGAAGCTGGCGGCTTGATTGACCTTGTCGGCAAATCCTTCGAGTTCAGCGGTGGCGCCGACTTGTCGTCCGAGCAGTGCGGCCAGATGGCGCGTGACGCCTGCATCTTGCGCATACGGCAAGCCCAGTTGCGTCAGGCCGCCCCGGGTGCGGCTGCTGGGACGCGCCGAGGCCTCGACCTGGGGGAAGAATCCTTCCAGAATGGTGCTACGCACTTCGTCTTGGGTCAACTCGGTGCGGATCGAGCCGGCGATCAATTTCGAGCCGCGACTGGGCACCACGATCGGCTGCGTTTTCAGGTCCAAATCGCTCAACAGCACTTCCTTGGCCGCGCGGCAGGCATAGGTGAGCGCGCGCATTTGCCACGGGTCGAGCGTGGTGCCGGCCTGGGCTACTTTGCTGGCCACCAGATGCGCCAGTGCCAGGTCCATGTTGTCGCCGCCCAGCAAGATATGGTCGCCGACCGCCACCCGGTGCAGTTCCAGGTTGCCATCGCGCTCGAGCACCGCAATCAGGGAAAAATCGCTAGTACCGCCGCCGACATCGATCACCAAAATGATGTCACCCGGCTTGACATCCTTGCGCCAGCGGCCAGCGCTGGTCTGGATCCAGCTGTAGAGCGCGGCCTGCGGCTCTTCCAGCAAGGTCAAAGCGGCATAGCCGGCCGCGCGGACCGCTTCGGCTGTCAATTCGCGCGCCGCCGGATCGAACGAGGCCGGAATGGTGACGGTAATAGCCTGCTGCTCAAACGGTGCTTCCGGGTGGGCTGCGTCCCACGCGGCGCGCAGGTGCGCCAAATAACGGGTCGACGCTTCCAGCGGCGAGACCTTGGCCACTTCGGCCGGCGCTTCGTTTGGCAAAATCGGTGCGTGTCGATCGACACCGGCATGGCATAGCCAGCTTTTGGCACTCGAGACCAGACGAATGGGCGTCAGCGCCCCACGCGTTCGCGCGAATTCGCCGACCGCGTAATCTTGCTGATCGGACCAAGGCAGGCTCAGCTCGCCTGCAGCCAGTTCGTCTTGGTGCGGCAGGTAAAGAAAGGATGGCAGTAAGGGCGTTGCGCCGACGGTTCCCGGATCGGTCAGCTGCGGGATATCGAGCACGCCGTAGCTGGTGGTCTCGCCGTCGCTGGCAGCGATGTCAACATAGGCTAGAGCGCAATGGGTGGTGCCAAGGTCGATCCCGATCGAAAAAAGCGGGGTCTTGCTTGGGCTATTGCCTGTTATGCTCACAGCTCCACCTCGGCTTGGGCCAGCACTGTGGTGTCGTGACTTTCAGCCAGTTGGGGCAGCCGCACCTCGGTGGCGCGCCAGCCGCGATGACTCAGGCTGCCTTTGAACGGCGCCTGGCCGATCACATGGCCGGTCAAGCGGATCGCGCGTGCATCGAAACCGTCATTCAGGGTAATCCTACTGCCTTCGGCTTCCGCGCGCACCGGCGTGATCGTGAAATGCTCGCGCAGCACCTTGCAACAGCCTTCATGCACCACGCGCGCGGCCGCACCGATGTCGGCGTCGGCATAGCTGCTCAGGGTCTCTTGGGTGAAATCGATCAGGCGCGCGTCGCGCTGCAACAGCGCCAATAGCTGGAGTGCTGCGTCCGGGCTGGCTTGCTTGAGCGGAGCATTATTCTGGCGCAAGGCATCGACGCGGGCGGCGAATCCGGGATTAGACAGAATGCGGAAGAGGGCGCAGAAGGCGAGTGGAATGCGGCGCAAAAAAGAAACGTGCTGGTGCTTGTTTTGCTGCGGGTGATTCGAATCTGGCGGCGAGTTGCTCATCAATTTCTCCTTAAACGCAGATTCACCTGGTACACCCCAGAAATTCGTCGGGCTGTTCTGTTTCTTCCGCCTGTCCTTCGTGTCTGAGAACTTGCGCAGCCGCCACCAGAGCTTCGGTGCGCGTGCGAATTTCACGTGCATCGACAGCTTTGATGACTTGGCGCAGATCGGCGATTCGCTGCGTGATCAGCGAAGCTTCGGAGGCCTTAATCTGGCTGTAAAACTTATTCAGCGAGAGTTCGATTTCGGCGGCAAGGACTTCGGCATGGTTGCGCACGTCCGCGAGTTCGCGCAATCGGTGTGCCACATTGGCATACGCTTCGGCGCTTTTGACCATATGGCTGATTTCATCTTCCGTCAGGCCAGACCCGCCTTCGATCTGAATCTGCTGCTCGTTGCCGGTTGCTATGTCTTGCGCCTCCACATGGATGATTCCGTTGGCATCGATGTCGAAGGTAACATCGATCTCAAGCAGGCCGCGTCGTACTGGCGGGAGGTCATCCAGCAGGAATATGCCTAGCGACTTATTAAAGACAGCCATCTCCGACTCGCCCTGGAGGACGTTAATTTCCATCAAGCACTGGTTGTCCTCGGCAGTCGTGAAGGTCTGGGTCTTGCGGGTCGGGATACTGGTATTTCGCTCAATCAGTCTGGTGAAGACGCCGCCTTTGGTCTCGATACCCAGCGAAAGCGAGGTGACATCCAGTAGCAGCACATCTTTGATCTCACCGAGGAGAACGCCCGCCTGAACCGCGGCACCCATGGCGACAACCTCGTCCGGGTTGATGTTCTGGTGCGGTTCTTTGTCGATTAATTCCCTGATTTTGTCTTGCACTGCCGGCATCCGGGTCATCCCGCCGACGAGTACCACTTGATCGATCTCGCACGCTTTAAGGCCCGCATCTGCGAGCGCTTGCAGGATAGGAGCCGTGGTGCGGGCGATCAGCGCGGCGCTTAGCGCGTTCAACTGCACCCGCGTGAGTTCCAGGCTGAGATGCTTAGCGCCGGCTGGCGTGGCAGTGATGAACGGCAGCTTAACCAACGTCGTTGGCATGCTTGAAAGCTCAATTTTGGCCTTTTCGGCAGCCGCGTAAAGGCGCGACAAGGCTATCGGGTCGGCGGCTAAATCAAGTCCTTGCTCTCGATTTAACTCGCCGAGCAGCCAATCGACGATGGCCTTGTCAAAGTTGTCGCCGCCCAGATGGTTGTCGCCGCTGGTCGCCTTCACCTCGAACAGTCCGGCGCCGAGGCTGAGGATAGAGACATCGAATGTGCCACCACCGAGGTCAAAAACCAGAACCGTCTGGTCCTCCGCCTTATCCAGCCCGTAGGCGAGCGAGGCAGCGGTCGGCTCGTTGATGATGCGCAAAACATTGAGCCCAGCGATTCTGCCGGCATCCCTGGTTGCCTTGCGCTGGTCATCGTTAAAGAAAGCCGGGACAGTGATGACAGCTTGAGTCACGCACTCACCGAGGTAAGCCTCGGCATCAGCCTTCAATTTCTGCAGGATCATCGCGCTGATCTCTTGCGGGGTGTAGCACACACCCTCAACGCTGATGTTGACATCGCCGCGATCACCTTTTTCGACCGGGTAGGCAACGATTGCCATCTCCTCGGAAACCTCTTCCCACTGACGGCCCATGAAGCGCTTGATTGAAGCGAGGGTGCCCTGTGGATTCGTGAGTTGCGGCTGCTTGGCGGGCGTGCCTATGAGCCGTTGCCCGGCTTTGGTGAAAGCCACCACGGATGGCGTCGTGCGCTCGCCCTCGGCGTTCGGGATGATGACAGGCTGGCCGTCGACCAGCACAGCCATGCAGCTATTCGTGGTACCCAGATCGATGCCGATAGTCTTGCTCATATGGGGTCTTTAACCTTTCACGCGAGCCAACAGCGCGCCCTTGTCGTCAACGATAAAAGCTTGCTCGACCGCCTCCTGGGCGAAGGAAAACGCATCGTGCTTTTCCGCTTCCCCAAAGCCGGGAAGACTCTGACAATAGGCCTTGATAATCTCGTAAGCTGCGATCACGTCTTTGGTGCGTTTCGCCGCTTGCGGATCATCAGGGTTTTTATCTGGATGATGGGTCACAATTAATTGTCGATAGGCAGTTTTTATACTTTGCCAAGAAGCCTTCTCAGGCAATTGCAATAGTTTTCGTGACTTGTCGACCAGCGCAAAGTTGCCCTGATTCAGCTCGATATTAACGAAACTGTATATTGGCAGAGGCCCTATATAACGAAATGTTAGAGCAGCTTCAAACTCTGTCGCCACAGCATTCACCGCGTCGTCAAACAGTGGCTCCTTGTCTTTGCCAACCAGATAACTTCGGTTCAGAATCATGGCCTCTGCTTTGAGGGGGGCGTCCGAGTAGTCTTTTGAAAGCGCGGAGAGTTTGCCATGAATCGCGGCGACAATTTTTCCTTTTTTGAACTCGGCCGCTTCAAACAGTAGCCGACCTGTCTGTACCGGGTCTGAACCCGTCAATCCGGGATTATCCTTGACGATCTCTTGAAGTATCTTTGGCAATTCCCACGAGGTTTGGATCACCAGTTCCATCGTCCCTTGCAGTCTGTCAAGGTGGGTTCTCAGTTGGATATAAGCCTGCTCCAGAACCCTCATAACCTCTTGATCATTGTTTGCCGTAAAACCAAATTTTAGTGGCAGCATGCCATGGCTACCGGTCTGTTTAAGAAGAAACAAATTCACCTGTTGATACTTGAGTAGCCGTTCATTATGGCAATCTTGTTTTTCGGTCGCTATTTCACCCGGCAAAGCAAGGGCGAACTGGTCAACATCAAGGCTACTCACCACAGCCGCAATATCCCGATAGCTGACCGTTGCTAGCGGCGCAGCGTCAATTCCTCCCCCTGGGTAGCTAGCCAAATCCGGCATGTCTGACTGGTTATCGATGGTCGCGTAAATAAAGCGTTTTACTTGCATAGGCTGATTAACTTTCTACCCGCAGATCGGGGCAAAAGTTATAGGCTGGCCACGGGCCTTTCATCTCCAGTGTCAAGCCACCTTCGCTCCCGGCTGCGTGCAACGCAAAGAGCGCCTCACGAAAGTCGGGCAGGTCCAGATCGTCCAGCAGGAAAGCGCCGTTGAAAACCATGCGTTCCGGGCGCCCGGACTCCTCGCTGGAAAAAAGCCGCAAGTCAGCGTTTTCCACGGCATGGGTGTGAAGCGCATCGCCCATATGACGGACTTGATCGGCCAGCCACACTCGTAGTGCCGCATCGAGCATCACATCGACCTGCTTCTGCTGCATATACCGCGCACCCGGCGCTAAAGACATGGTCGCAATCCGGGCCTGGATAGCTGGATCCTCCGCACTAATCGTAGATCGTGCGCGCTCCTCGTCCAGATAAGCCGTGACGCCCCATTCCGCTTTGCCGTGCAGCTTTTCAAGAAATGCGGCAATACGCTCGCTATGCTGGGTCAGCAGTCGCGTCAAGCTCTCCGTTGACTCGAAGAGCGTGCCGAATCTGACCGGCAGAACCGCTGCCGAGCCCATGATTTTTTGCACAAGCTCGGCATGGCGGTAGGCCCGTTGCCCCAGCCATTCCGTGGACTGAAGGTTCTGCTCATTAAATTCACCGGCATCGACTGCTCCGATCACGGCGACGATGCCGCCCATCTCCAGTGTCAACAAGGGAGAGCTGGCATCAATGCCAGCCTCTTTTTCCCCCGCTAATTGTTTGACGACGGCAACGCACGTCGGGCCGGCCAGACAGTAGAGATAGATTGAATTCATCGATGGATACTTTTTAGTGCAGCTTCAAAATGCCGCGCTTGGAGTAGCACGGCGGCTTCCATTTTTTGACCACTATGCACCCGTTCCCGGACCGCATTGAGTGCTGCGTTTTGGCAGATGGCGGCCAGATCGGCCCCCGAAAGCCCATCGGTACGGCTAATGAGGGTCTCGATGGAAAAACCTTTTGCCAGGCGTTTCTTTTTCGTGTGCACTTTCAAGATGGCCAGACGCTCGGCAGCGTTCGGCGCTGGGATGACTACCTTGATATCAAACCGCCCGGGACGCAACAGAGCCGGATCAATCATGTCTGGGCGATTCGTGGCCGCCAGAATCAGCACACCGGTCAACTTCTCGACCCCGTCCAGCTCGGTCAGAAACTGACCCACCACCCGCTCACTGACATGCTCCGAAGAGCCGCCACTTCTTTGTGGCACCAAGGCGTCAATCTCGTCAAAGAACACCAGGCAAGGTGCTGCCTGCTTAGCCTTGCGGAACACCTCGCGCACCGCCGATTCCGACTCGCCAACGTATTTCGACAGCAAGGCCGGCCCCTTGATGCTAATAAAATTCATCTCGGACATACTGGCCGCTGCCTGGGCCAGTAGCGTCTTGCCACAACCCGGCGGCCCGACCAGCAGAATCCCTTTCGGCGGCTTGACATCGGCGGCTTCCAACAGCTCTCGATATTTCTGCGGCCACTCGATGGCTTCCTGCAGCAGCGTCTTGACCTCCTCCAAGCCGCCAACGTCGTCCCAGGTCGTCGTTGGCACCTCGACGAACACCTCGCGCAGCGCCGAGGGCTCGACTTCGCGCAGGGCAGACAGGAAATCATCCTTTGATATTTCCAGTTGCATCAACGTCTCGTAGGGGAGAGTGGACTGTGCCAGGTCAACCTCGGGCAAAACCCGTCGCAGGCAGGTCATGGCGGCCTCGCGGCACAAAGCCTCAAGATCAGCGCCTACAAACCCGTGTGTGATGCGGGCCACTTCGCCCATATCAACGTCCGCAGCCAAGGGCATGCCGCGGCTGTGAATCTCTAGAATCTGCAAGCGTCCATACCGGTCCGGAACCGGCAGCACAATCTCCCGGTCAAAACGGCCAGGACGACGCAGTGCCGGATCAAGCAAGTTTGGCAAATTTGTGGCGGCAATTACAATTACTTTACCCCGGCTCTTCAAGCCATCCATCAGCGTCAGCAGTTGCGCTACAACCCTGCGCTCAACCTGCTTTTCTCCGCCCAACTCTTCACGCTTTGGTGCGATAGCTTCGATCTCGTCGATAAAAATGATACTGGGGGCGTGCTTCTCGGCCTCCTCAAACACCGAGCGCAGCTTGGCTTCTGACTCGCCATAGAACTTACCAATGATTTCAGGTCCGCTAATAGAGATAAAGTAAGCATCGGTCTCGTTGGCCACCGCACGTGCGACCAAGGTCTTGCCGGTTCCGGGTGAACCGTGCAGCAGCACGCCCTTGGGTGCTTGAATGCCGAGCTTCTCGAAAATCTGCGGATGCCGCAATGGCAACTCGATCATCTCCCGGATCTTTTGCACCACTGGACCTAGTCCGCCGATGTCTTCATAGGACACTCTAGACCGCCCGGCTTTTTCGGCTTCCTTGCCTGCGGGTGCCTTGTTCACTGTCAACAAGGTGGTCGGTGCAATCAGCACAGGCCCCTTCGGTGTGGTCTCGCGGACAATGAATTCCGTGTGCCGACTGCCGAACAAAGTGGCCCGGATTCGATCGCCTTGAATCACCGGAAGGCCATCCAGAAGGCTGCCGATATACTTCATATCGCGCTCGCCTGGCACCACATCGGTGGGCGAGAGAGTCAGCTTCTGCGCCAGTTGCGTGGCCACTTTGCGCAGCGTCACGATTTCATCGAGCGCCACGCCCGCATTGCCCCGCGAAAGGCCATCGAGTTGCACCTTGGCCCCGTTCCTGGACTCCTTGTACGCCGGCATCACCCTGCAGGCGGTGACGCGTTTCCCGGACACTTCCACGATGTCGCCAATCTTGGCCCCCAGCGCCTCGATATCGGCCGGATCCATCCGGGCTAGCGCCCGACCAGCGTCCTTGCCGAGGGCTTCACAGACTTTAAGCCGCAGAGCGCCTTCGTCCGGCTTCTTTATCTCACTGGTTTTTTTTTGCATCGAATTTTCCGGTTTTGGCTACGGGGGTGCATTTATTTATTAAGCCGTATTTCGACGATGCCGCCGCGGCAGGTAAAGCTCATTTGGTCCGCTGAGAAGCTGGCCGGCAAGAGCATTTCCTTGCGGTATTTTTTCTCACCCCGCTCGGCTGCCAGCGTGAGGATATCGTCGTGGATTTCCAGCCGCACATCTTCCTGCGTGATGCCCGGCACTTCAGCGATGATCAGGATATGCGTTGGCTCGTCGAACAGATCGGTCATGGGTTCCCGAATTTCCTGGACTTCCACGCGGCCGCTGCGCTCGTCTTTTCGGATGTTGCCGAAGGGTTCGACTTTGACACTCCGATCGCCGCCCAAGCCGGTCTTGACCGAAAACCCGTACACGCCTCGCATGCGTTTGTCCGAGCCCACGTCGAACTCGCCGCTCTTGCTCGTGACACCGCCGGATTTGTGCGCCTCGTCAGCCAGTTTTCCTAGCTGGTCGATGAGCCCGCCGAGCCCGCCTAAAAATCCGGGCAAGCCCGACTCTTCAGCCTTGGGCCCTGCCGGCTTTCCGAACAGACCACCAAGCCGACGCCCAATCTCTTCCAGACGCTTTTTCCCCTCTGAAAACTGCTCTGATTTGTCCTCGTTTGCCATGTCTATCTCCTGAGTTTGTTGGCGCTTCGTCCTTGAAGCAGATCAGCTCGGTGCGGCCGGCTGGCGGGCAAGGTCCTGCTCCAAATGGGCGATTCGCGCTCGAAGCATATCGAGTTCCCGATTTTCATCTTGCTCCTTCGCCCCCGAACTGAGATAGGAATTGGTCATCCACCAATCGATGCCCATCTCTTTGGCCTTGTCCACCGAGCAAATCAAAAGGCGGATCTGAATCGTCAACAATTCGATATCTACCAGCTTGATCTTGATATCGCCAGCGATCACCACGCCCTTGTCCAGGATACGTTCCAGTACATCGGCGAGTGTGGCCGAATGCGTGGCATGCGTCATTGAGTTTGAGTTGTTTTCCATATGCTTGCCTTAAAGTAATTTTCCCAGCGGACCGAGATCAAGGTTCAGTTCGGCGTCGGTCAGCCCGAACTCCTTTTTCAGCCATTCCATTTCCTCACCCAACCTTAAAAAGGTCAGGCCCAGGCGCTCGATTTCTGCATCAGACAGCGAGCCGCCCTCGATGCGCCGCAGTGCCTGTTTTTCCAGCAACTGGCGGATCAACTCAACCAATGTCAATACCAGTTGCCCGAGTCCTTTGCGCATATTTTCCGGATCGAGCGCTATACGCGGCGACAGCGCCGACGTTGCAGGTGCGGTCATGTTTGCTCTTTCGGTGCCAGCGTCATCTTCAATCCATTGGCGGTTTCTATCGAAGTCAGTGTCAGTGTCAGGCCCAGATAAATCAGGTCGATATCGGCCACCGAAATCACAATTTCGCCGGCCACCACCACGCCTTTGTTCAAAACCCGGTCCAGGGTTTCGCACAAAGACATGCCGTCTGAATAGCTAACAGGTTTATTCATCGTCGCAAAACTCCTTCAAATCACAACAGACGCTCATAGACGGCGCGCGCCACACGCCTGGCACCGGCGCGCTCATAGGCCTCCGCCTGATCGAGCAGGCTCACGCGCGCGCTCTGCGCTTGCACTGTGCCGGGATGCTTGTCCAGCAAGGCCCAGTACAGCTCCATCGCCTGCCGCAAATTGCCTTCACTGCGGTAGTGGTGCGCCATGCCCAACAGACGATCGAGCAGCTTGCCGTTGAAAGACGAATCCACATCAATTGCTGTTTCTGCTTGCATACCATTTTCCTTTTTTAGTCATGTTCAACGAGATGTTGAACGGGTTGGTTTGAGTTCATACCCTTATAAAGTGATCGCCCCAAGCTGCCCAGTCGCTCTGGCTCAACTGATTCCTGCCGATATACGATGCTGAGGCTTTGCGTTTGAAATGCCTTTTGATACCGCTGCAACACAAGCAGCTCACCGCGCCGCAGTGCAGAACAGGTTGGGCAAGATGCCGCTGGCGTGACCATGTTCACGAACAGCACCGGCACCGCGACCTGCAGCCGCTCACAAGCCGCCACCAGGTCGCTGGTTTCTTCATAGGCCATCTGGGTCGGAATCGTCACCGCCATCAACGCCGCCCGCTCTGGATCGGTCAGAACGCGTCGGAACTGTTTCACCTTCTTGGACAGCTCGACCATGGCCTGCGTGATTTTCGGCAGCCGAAACATCTCCCGATACTTAAGGAATATGCCGAAAAAAGTCTTTAACCAAGCCTCGATCAGCTCTGGCATCTCTAGGAAGCGCAGCAGATGCCCGGTTGGCGCGGTATCCAGAATGATCAGGTCGTAGCGTTCCAAGTCCAGCAGTTCAACGATCCGCGTGATCGCAAGCATCTCATCCAGACCCGGCGGGGCGGTGTCCATGAGGCGCTCTATCACTTCCTGATCGAACTCAATGTGGACATGTGTCTGCCCTGAGAGGCGATCAAAGACACTCGCTACTTCTTCTGCATAAAGTTGTTTTAATTGCGTGTAATCAGATTCTGGATCGAACTCGATCGCGCTTAAGCCACAGCACAATCGCACCTCATTGGGTCCGATCTGCCTATTCATGCAGGCGGACAGTGAATGTGCCGGATCGATTGAAACAAGCAAAATTTCCTTGCCTTGCCACTCCTCAGCCAACCGCAATGCCGAAGCGCATGCCAAGGTTGTTTTCCCCACCCCGCCCTTACCCGCAAACAACAGCAGCCGCATTGAGGAAGCGGGCAGGTAAGCCGGGTTTTCTACCGCCGCGAGAAGCTTGGAAGCGGGCGCAGAGGAAAGATGCTGCCAGGTGTCTAGCGGCCGCAACCGCGCCCACAGGGCGCTTAGTCGCTGCATGCCAAGCGTTTCTTCAAGACACAAGGGCAAGCCCCAAGGCTCATTGTCCGGAAAGGTCCGCTGAATGGCAGCGATCAGCGTTGTTTGTGTCGCCACCCGCACCGTGCAGAGCGGGCACTCTGGATTTGAAGCGAGCAGTCGATTCACCACCAACTCACGCACAGGAATTTGTAGCGAGGACAGTTCCACCAACATACGGCGCGTGACATGAACGCTGAGCCTCTCGGCCAACAACACCGGCACAAAACGACATTGCGCTGGTGACTGGAGCAATGTCCACAGGTAGCGCAGGTCGGCCGTCCTCTCTTCCAGATAAATGTCTACTGAATCCTTGGTGTAACGTTTGCTGAACAAGTTCACCATAAACCGATGCTTGGCCAGCATCGTGTCCAAAACGACCAGCCATTTGCTCATCAGCTCGGGCAGACCCAGCAGACGAAGCGTGTGGCCAGCCGGCGCCGTATCCACCAAGATGCAGGCATAACGCGCTTCTTTGACCCATGCCACGATCTCCAACAAGGCCATCAGTTCATCCAGACCCGGCATCGACAAGTCAAGCAGTTGGGTGATGTCGGCTTCATCGAGAAACGTGCCGCGCAGTGCAATGGTGTGCAGATGTTGCTGATGCCGCGCCCGAAACCGTGCGAGGCTGTCCTGCGGGTTAATTTCCCGTAGCGCTAAGTTTTGGCTTAACGCGCCGCCAGACAAACTGTCAAGCAGAGAATGGGCCGGGTCAGTGGACACCAGCAAATACGAAGCTGCCGGGTGTTTCGCGGCTAAGTGGAGCGCAGCCGCAGCCGCACAAGTGGTCTTACCGACCCCTCCCTTGCCACCAAACAGCAGCAGGCGCAAGCCCTCGTCGCCAAGGAAACCAGGCAAAGGATGAGCGGTGCTAATCGTCACGGTCGTGCTCTTCTGATTCATCCGTCTGCTCAGCCGCATCCCCCGCACCTTCCTCGCGCTCCCAGATTTCATCTAACCGATCCAGCAATACCTTTTCCTGGACAGCAAACTGCTCTTCCGTGAGCTCGCCGGTTTCAAGCTGCATGTAAAGCTCGCTTAGCGCGTGGGCAACATGCTCAGCTTCACCATCTATTTCCTGCTGAGCCAATTTGTGGACCTCTTTGAACACCCAAATCAGGCTGTTGAATGGCGCCAGCAGAAGGTTATCGACGAGTAACATGACCACGCTTTATATTCAGTTCAACACGGACGAAATTGTGCGGGGCCCAAGGGCCGGTGAAATCGAATGCGAAGTTATTGTCGAATTGAGCGGCCGCTGCCAACACGGCGTTCTCGAATGTTTTTAAGTCATCACGTTTGATCAGGCAGGCCAGGTTCATCACTTCCAGATTATTGCGTGGTGGGTTGGGTTTGATTTCCACGCCGTGGGAACTCAGCACTTGCAAAACCGTTGCCGCATGGGTCTCCCGCTCCTCAGTCAACAAACGGTCGAACTGACCTCCCAGCTCGATCTTGGTCCCGCGCACCGGTTGTTGCAGTCCCCCGTAAGCAGTATCACGCGAGTCCCTCAGATCGCGGTGTGTACTGACTATATATTCGTAAATGTTCGGAACATCGAAGCGCACGCGCAGCCCCATCTCTATCTTTCCCCTCAGGCTGTCGAGTTGTTCGACGAGGATAGCGTTGTTTTTGGAAAGAAGATCCTGTACCGCCTGGTAGCTGTCGGCAATCGTGCCAAAAGCGACTGGCAATACGGTGCAATCCTGCATCAACAGTTTGATCATGCCATTATGTGCTGCCAGGTTGGCGCGCTCAGGTCGCACGCGTTTAGCTGCAATGCCACTGACCACTGCTGCAATTGGGCCTTCGACGATGGTTGTTACAGGCGCGCCGTTAATGCCGATATTTTCCCATTTGCCGGCTTGGCTGGCATCGGTAATGGCGTATAAGTAGCGCTGTGGTGTGGACGGCTTAACAATGTTCATGTCTGAAATTTCAAAAAATTGAATGGTTAAACTTGTTAGAAGTCTGTGCAACAAAAGGGTTGCGCTTGGAAATTAAGTCAATTTAGCGGCACGGCTACTTCCCGCAATTCATCTTTAACCGCCCTCTTAGCACTTTCGGATCATGCGTAACAATGGGTGTCTGCGAAAGCTGCCTAATACTCAGGATATCTTTGCGCGCACGATAGACCAAACCACGGGAATCGCGTGCAAGCACCACCTGAAATGCCGCCGCCTTCAATGAAGATGTGATATGGGTGCAGGTTCGGATACAAATACTCATAGCATCTCCTTTTTACTGCGGGCAATAGTCCGCCTAATATCATTACCAAGCGAGGTCTGTGCCTACCATCAATAAGAAAGACGTCTGCTTTTCACATTGCCCAACGGCACCGCGTAGGCCGGAAAAGGGTTGGTCTCTGCTGCATCTGACGAGTCTATAGCGGGCTTTTCCACAAAGTTGTAAAGCCTCTGTTTTTTGATGTCAATTTCAGCAATCCGCTTATGGATATCAGCACAGCGCCGCTCCGCGCGTTGCACCTCGCCGGTGAGCCGCTGCTTCTCCATTTCCAGCATGGATAACTCCAACAAAGCTCCATACGAAGTCCTGCTGCGACGGCCGTCCACTAGACCGGCCATAGTACGAAGGTGGGTCACTCCACGACGTTCGCTATTCATAGTGCGCCCCCCTTACGCACACGCGCTGCGGCGGCCACGTTTTTGTTTCAAGATTTGAATTTCTGGGTCGGGAACGGGAACTAACATAGGCTTGACCACAGCAGTACAGAACTTGTCAATAATCGCGTTTAAGCGGTCCAACCCAAAGGCCTGACTGTCGTGCGAAACCTTGACACAATCAATATTCACCACGTCGTGGCACATTTTGCGGAACATGGCGTCGGACGCATCAACCACGCCACCGCGCATAGCCACGATACGCGCCAGCATGATGCAGGCACGTATCGTTGGACGCGCGTTGTTGACCCCGATGGTCCTGAATTCTCGGATCATGCCGACAATGGCTTGCGCCTGCTTCAGCGGCAATCCCGACTTAGCCTGTGTGATGGCTATTTCTGTTTCGGCATCATGGTGATCGAGTTTAAGCGTGATCATCCTGTCAATCAGCGCATCCTGCGTTTTATGGACACCCGCGTACTCCTCGGGGTTGCTAGTAAATATGGCGTTGAACTTTGGATGCACCTTAAGGTAGCCCTCGCCTACTTGAACATTTGGTAATACCAGAAGCCGCTCCTCAAGGACCGAAAGCAGTACATTGTTGGCTTCGGGCCGAGACCGGGTGAACTCGTCATAAATCAACGTGTACCCATACTTGCAGGCTGAGGTCAAGCGGTTATCGACCCATTGCTTGGAGACACTCTCTTCCTTCTTTATCACCGAGTGAACGTAGTTGTCGATCAGCTTAGTCGAACGATAGCCATTGTTTTCACCAACCAAGTCAGAACTGCCAAATTCATCGTCGCCGTGGATCAAAATAACCTGGCGGTTCAACTGCGCAGCCACATGCATCGCCAGGGCAGTCTTGCCAGCCCCGGCAGGCCCACTTAGATGCACCGGGTACCCCGCTTTGATATAAATGACTGCCCTCTGCATGATGTCTTGGATGAATGCAGACTCGACAAAATCTGGCTTCTTGTCCAATGTCAGAACTGTTAAATTTTCAGCTTGTCCCATTAAACTATCTCCTCATCACGCAATGTTGATATAATCTTCCCCCTGCCACGACACTCCAAGCAAGGCAAGCCACTTGATTGTTCAGAGGCCTGCCCAAAACAAGCCGAGCAGATTTTGGTAGTCTCGCTCACCGGTGCCATCACCCCAGTACCCCGACACACTTGACAACTGAAGGTCTTGTAACTACCGCTGCCATGGCAGAACCGGCATGACAAATACGGCAAAGAAACACGGACGCTCTTTTTCCCATGGCAAACATAACAAGTTGCCCCTCGCCAAAGTTTGTTGTATGGATCCGTCCCCCTGCCTGCACAATAGGCGCATTGGATTTCATGATGATTCATAATGAATTTCTCCTTCATCTTCGGTAGAAAAGAATTTGATACACACCTCTGTTTCAATGCATTGGGCAATCAATTTTTAGATGGCAGGGCGAAAATAGTTTAACTACCTATGAGAACTACTGGCCTCGTTAGGAGGGTGTATATAACCTCGTCCCATCGTCCCTCTTGGCCTTTCCATTTTCGATAATGTCCTTCATGATTTTGCCTACAACCATGGCATGCAGCGAAACTTGCTCGCCGATTTGGGTGGCAGAAATACCATTCGGGTTTGCCCGTAAAACTTGGAACACTCTTTCCTCGTCCGACATAAGATATTGGTTGGTGCTTGGCTGCAATTTTGCTTCGGCGCTAAGCTCCAAATTTTCTATTGCTTTCTCCATCACTCCAAAAACTCTAACATCTGCCGCAGTTGCCACCAGGGCGGCCTGACCAAGCACTGCAACATCTCTGTTGTTTCTGTTTCTCCACATATGAGCAGCAACTTGCATGTCAGTGCGCAACTCACTTTGCGCCTCTTTGCAGCCGCGCTTTAATTCGGTGACATCGTTGCGAATCTTCGCTGTGTTAGCTCTTAATGTTTTCCGTAATTGCCCGGCCATCTCACCATGCGCTTTCTTGAACCTGCCAAGCATGACGTCAGTCCCATTTCGTATCCCAAGCGTAAAGCTCTCGAGGTTTTGCGACAGGGCCTGTGCCATGTTTTGACATGATACGCTGAGCTCATTCATCAGCCTGTCATTCCCTTTCAAGCGCGTTTGACTATCTTGGGTAAATTGCTTTTGTTGCGCCTCGGCCATGGCGGAATGTTCTCTGAAACTACGGGCCCGCATCGACGCCACAGAAGTTGAATTTTGATTAGTCTCTTGTGCGAGGCTGCTCCGTAGATCGCGCCCCATGCGGCTCTGGGTTTCACGATGCTCTTGACGCATCGAATTAACCTGCTTTATCCGAGTGCTGCATCCGGCAACAAGAATAGACTTTTGTTGGCGAGCCATGCTCGATTGCGCACGATCGAATTCTGAAAGCATACCCTTCACATTCAGAATACTTTGTAGCCTTGAGGCAACGACAGATTCCGTTAGCGATGCCATTTGTTCTGTAAATTTACCCATTTGAACACCTCGGTTTTTCCGTATCCAGATTTTGATGCCCATAAATTACCCAGCCGGAAGAGAACCCAAGTTTTTCTTCCAGCCGGGCAGCTATCAGGGAACGACTTTATGCCGGCGCTGCAGCACTGGCTGTAAGGCCGATAGCTTCGGCATACTTGAGGTAAGTTTCGACCGATGCGACCACTACACGTGCCTCGATTGACAGCAGTTCAATACCGACCAGTGACACTTTGACCCAAGCGTCGATGACGATGCCCTTGTCCAAAATACGGTCGACAACTTCTGCCAAGCTAGACGAATCTGTTGATTTCTGTACATTTGCCATTTAAAGCTCCTAAAGTTTTCCCCAAACTTATTTAACGATCGAAATTCGCACGTTACTACCGGAATGGGGTTGGTTTCCGGTTGCCTTTAATATGAGCAAATTACGTGCCAAAAAATAGAAGGGGGATGAGGTGTAAACCCTAGTCGTGCTCAAGGAGAGGTTGACGCATTACTAAAGTTCTGCATCAGTTCTTTCGGGACCTGCCTTAAGCGAAAAAAATCTGCAAAATCAACAGCTTTCTATAACCTCTTCAGCAAGCTCAGGGCGGGTTCTGCCCTGGAGTCAAGTTTCTTTGGCCTTTGTGCCTCAAGTGACTGAGCACAGAGAGAGCCGAGCATTCACGCTTTAAATTTGAAATATAGGGAATATTCGCCCTAACGTCATGAAAGTAGGTACAAAATTACCATGTGTTTTATACTAATTGTGGTGGTATGCCTATTTCGCTAAGCGACGGCAAAAGGTGCTTAACTTGTATGTCTGGCTGCAAATGTGCCTCAACAGAATGGGCTAGACCCATAAACAGTAAACCGATCTCGCCTGCGCACAATGTATTGTTAATGCGTTGGGCAATGTACTGATCTCGTTTGGCCAAGAGCTTACGGCCCTCGTCGATCGCTGGTGCGGCTATTTCTTGCTCGGATTTAGGCAAAGCCCCCAGTACGGTGCTGAGCAATGTGAGCTCTTGTGTCAGCAAACCAGGGGATTCGGTCCCCATCAAGGTGGCCCCTTTTTGCACCAGATCAAGCAGCAATTGATGGTTCTTGCTGCCGAGACCGGCCACTTCTCTCACGAGCTCTTCTTCGCGTCCGCATTCAGGTAAGCCATCTTGGTAAAGACGAATGCTCGCGTACGGCAAAGCTAGGCCACCGATTAACTGGTCAATAGAAGACCAGAGCCCATTGATCACCTCTAGATGTTGCTCCCATTTGGCCAAGCCGTACTTTTGCACGTAGGCCTGTTTAACTTGCTCGGAGAAGGAGCCCATGTCCTGCTCGGTATGAATAATGGGAATTAGGATAAGCAATCGCATAGTGAGTTTTTATATTCTTATTGGGGTTGACTTGGACTCGAAGAAACACGTAAAAGGACTATTACGAGAGCGCGAATTAAATGAAGGAAATTGCCCATACAGAAAGATATAAGTCTTTTTTACCGCGAATTCAAGTTTGAAGTGCAACTTTGAAATTAACCGTACGGGTGGGTGAGATGTGAGAGCATCCAAGCTTCCCGACTACCAAGTCAAAGTTGCCCAGAATGATTTACACACACCTCACCCGTGACGAACGTTACCAGATGGCGTTGTTGCATGGATCAGGACTTGTAAGACTCGGATAACGGGAATCGACAGGCGCAACCTAAGTATTGATTTAATGTAGTCGTTCGATTACAATACATGTATGTCATTGATCAAGCCGCTCCCCGAATTCACCGTCTGGCTCGACAACCTTCCAGATGCAGCGGTGCGCGGCGTTGTCGTGGCCCGGATCAAACGATTAGAGCGAGGACTTTTGGGCGACGTTGAACCTGTTGGCGAAGGCGTTTCGGACGCTTCGCATACATATCGGTGCAGGCTGGCGTGTGTACTTCACTCAGCGTGGCACACAACTGATCGTGTTGCTTGTGGGTGGTTCAAAGCGCACGCAAAAGAGCGACATCAAGCGCGCCAAAGCGCTGGCAGCATTGTTGGATTAATAGGAGAAACAAGTATGACAAAACGCATCAAGGTAGACGATCTACCCAGCTTCGACGCAGCGCCTTATCTGGACAGTGAGGTGGCCATCGCCGCCTACTTGACCGACATTTTGGAGGCAAACGATGCGGCTTTACTGGCTGCAGCGCTAGGCGACATTGCACGCGCTCGCGGGATGACCGAAATAGCTAAGTTGGCTGGAATCACCCGAGAAGCCTTGTACAAGGCACTACGCCCAGACAGCGCCCCACGTTTCGACACGGTTAGCCGCGTCTGCGCAGCACTCGGCGTGCGCCTGGTAGCGCAGCCAATACACGCATAACGCCTGTCGTGGTTGTGCTGATCCGGGTTATGTCGCGTTGTTTGCAAGCGGCCGCGTTTTGACTGAAGGACGTGCCACCGCCCTTACACTGAATGCACCTGTCCTGCAAGGGTGTAAATCTGATTGGCGAAAGACATCTTTTCGCAACTTGGAATTGCCATCTGTCCTTTGCGAATCATGTACATCAACTCGATCCCCACCAGCACACTGGCGGCGGCCCGAAATGACTTGAAGCCCAGCATGGAACGGGTGTTTCGTTTGACAGCCCTCTGGTCTTGCTCGACGATGTTGTTGAGGTACTTGATCTGGCGAACCTTAACCGCGATTTCCTTGTCCTCAATGATTTGATCGATGGCCGATTTGTTAGCTCCGCTCTTGTCCATCGTGACTTTCTCAGGGATGCCGTTGGCCTGCATTGCCTTCTCGAAAAAGCGCATCGCTGTTTTCTTGTCTCGCTCAGCAGTCGACAGGAAATCGATTGTTTTACCGGCCTTGTCTGTGCGTGCCGACGTCAGATTGCCCCAGCTTGCTGGCATTCAGTGACCTAGGCAATTTCATCGGAATCTATGTTGCATGCAGGCTGGCGGGTCGTCTGGCTAGGTCAGTTCAAAATCGGCCTTTGGGTCAAATTAGCATCGGCGTCAACAATTTGTAATACTACCCATTTCGCACGACTGATCAACAAGAATACGACTGAACTGAGAGAACACGAAAGTAGAAAAGGTTTAAAAACTGGCCTGTAAACCCACTTTGACGCTTCGACCGGGTAATGGTGCTTTTGGAAACACAGTGCTGGTTAACACTGACGTGGAGCTGTAAGCGAGTTGATTGGTTATGTTATCTAAGCGGGCGTACCATAGTAGTTGCGTGCTGCTAGACTTAATGCGGTAGCCAATCGTGGCATTCCAAAGCGCATAAGCATCGGTTGCTCTGTCGCCAAATGGCACACGGTGTTGAGCCGCGATTTGGTCAACACCTAAGCTTGTACTTAAAGGTCCACTCGCGTACTTTAAAGTAGCTCCTACTCTAGCTGGTGCAATCCTAGAAAGAGGTTGATCTGAGCTTAGATTATTAGCTCTAACCACATCCGCCCTTAAGGCTAGGTCAAGCGTGGATACGTTGCTAAACAAGCGGATATTGCCGCTAGCCTCAAGACCAGTGAATCTAGCCCGAATTTGTTGGTAACGAAACTCGTTGAGCGGATCGAACTCTCGTCCAGTCGCCTGAGAAAATCCGGGGTTGGCTGGATCTTCTACCGGATTGACCTCTCCATCTCCACTGTTACGCGTGACTCCGGCTGATTGCACTACTCCGATGTAATTTTTGAAGTTACTAAGGTAGGCGTTAACAGCAAAAGCGTTAGCACCAGACTTCCAAGCTGCACCAATGTCGAATTGGGTACTGCGTTCCTTAGCGAGTGCACTGTCGCCCAATTCGTAGCCTTTAGTTGCAACGTGCGGGCCATTAGCAAATAGCTCGTAATCTTTTGGAGCGCGCTCGGTGTAAGCTAAATTACTTGTTAACTGCCAGCGCGACGTCACATTCAATAGGCTGCCCAAAGCATAACTACCGGGTTTGAAATTGCGGCTCGCTGGTACAAATTTAGCTAGTACAGGGTTGCCAAATGACGTCACTGTTACAGACTCCAAACGTCCACCAAAACTGAGCTTGCCCCAGCTTGCTGCGTATTCTTCATATAAGAAAGCCGCTTGCTGGGCAGTGCGGCTGTAAGGCGCAAAGGCTTCGCTACCATCTGCAGAAAATCGACTTGCTTGTGCTTGAAAACCTAATAGTCCGTCGAAATTTCCAAGACGTGAATGCAAGGCCTCGATGCGTAAATCTGAACCCTTATTTTTGAATACCGTACCTGGGGTTTGCCCTTGAATCTCAGTATGGATGTAGTCGCTGTGGCTGAGCTGAGCTTTAAAGGTGCGGATGAGTCCGCCCAGGTTGCGCCATTCACCCTCAATGGCCGCCCGGTTCGAGCGCATGTCTATCATCACATTATCTTCGGCGACAGTGCCATAAATGCTTCTGTAGGTTGCGACGGAGGCACCCAGATAGCCTTGATCGAAAAAAACAGAGCCGCCTATTCCACCACCGTGAACTTTGCTGCCTGAGTTACAGATTTGTTGGCTAACAGTGAACGATCCGCCCTTGGTGCATGCAAGACTAACAGGCGCGTTGACGTCGCCAGTATCTCGGTTGAACGCATCGACATGCAAGGCGTAACGGTCGCTTCCTGTTTCTAGCAAAGCACCAGTGCTTTTCTCGCGGTTACCCGTACCAAGACCTATGTTTAACTTGCCACTAACACCGCCATCCTCGTCGAACACCGGGCTGTCAGATATTCGATTGTCAATGACATTGACGACACCACCCACTGCACTTCCTCCGTAAAGCAGGGCGCTGGGGCCGCGGATGACTTCGATACGTTCAATGCTAATCGGATCGACAGTTACAGCATGGTCGTAGCTCAGGTTCGAAGCATCTAGTAGAGCGCCTCCATTATTCAAAATTCGAATACGGTCGCCGTCCTGACCGCGAATTATCGGTCGGCTTGCATTAGGGCCAAAGTAAGTACTACTGACTCCTGGCGTTCCATCTAAAGTTTCTCCAAGCGTACTTTTTGAGCGAAGTAAGAGATCCTCCCCGCTATATTGCTGTGCTGGCACCAGCAATTCGCTAGCGCCTAAGGGGTTAGCTGTGACGTTGACTGGCGACAGCGTATTGACTTGTGCATACACAGCCTGTGACGATAGCAGCAGAGCCGCCAATCCGACTGGTTGAAAAAGATATTGTTTTTTCTTGATCTTCATTGTGAACATGACGGTGGTTAAAAGTTAGATATTCAAGTTATTGCTCGTGCTTCATGCCACAAAATCTGCCAACACCAATACCTGCACACGTGGTTTGGAGTTCGCCTTCGCACACTGAGTCATTCCTGCCGGACTCAAGACATTTAGCAGCGCTTTCGTGTGCAAGTGCCATCGTGCGGTGACGCGCAATGGCATCTAATGTTCGCTTATCAAGCTCTTGTGCGATGGCAATTGAGAAAGCGACAATACAAAATATGGTGATGATCGTTAGAAAAAAAATTTTGATCTGGTCAGTTCTCATAAGTATTTTTAATCATATTTTTGAATGAAAAAGGTTTGTAGATCAGTTGTAACTTGCGCAAGCTGGGAATTAATAAAGAGTAAAAAACTTAAATACATACGATGTCAGTTTTTCTTCATGCCGGCGACTAACTGGGTGACGTTGTAGCGCATCAGTTTTAAGTAGCTAGTGGCAGGGCCATCAGCTTTAGATAGGGCGTCAACATAAAGCTCAGGTCCGACTGTGACGCCAACATCTTTACTCAGCTGGGAAAGCAACTTTGAGCTGCTCATATTTTCAAAAAATATAGCTTTAATTTTTTCCATTTGGATCTGCTGGATTAGTTGCGCAATTTGTTTAGCACTAGGTTCAATATTTGTTGAAATACCCTGAGGTGCCAAAAATTTAATCCCGTAATGTGCACCAAAGTAACCGAATGCATCATGCGAGGTGATGACCTTTCGCTTGGCAACAGGTATGAGTGAAATTTGTATTTTGGCGTCAGCGTCCAAAGCCTTCAGTTCATTGGTATAGACTTCGCTATTGAGTTGGTAGATTCTGGCACCTGCGGGGTCTAGTTTGCTCAGTGCGGCAGCGATGTTACGTACGTAAATCGCCACGTTGGATGGATCTTGCCAAGCGTGTGGATCAGTCTCCACGCTATCGCCTTTTTCAGTTGGCATATTTTGGGCTATAACGCCTTGGCTCGCGACGACAACTAGCCCTTTGTAGCCTGATGACTTGATTAGTTTTTGTGCCCAATGCTCAAAACCTAAACCGTTGGTAACCAACAGTTGCGCTTGCAGAATATTCTTGGCGTCAGACGGCTTTGGCTCAAATACATGCGCGTCTTCATCTGGGCCGACAAGCACACTTACCGTAACGCGGTCAGCACCAACAACGCGCACCAAATCTCCCAAAATACTGAAACTGGCTAAAACTGGAATTTTGTCCGCAGCATTGCTGACATTAGCCAATGCACAGATTGCCAGCACAACAATTGGTTTGAGGAATAATCTAAATAGTTTCTTCATAGGGATAACTTTGTTAAATAGAAAAGAGTAAAAATTCAAACAACACACAACGCAATTTCAAGTTGTAAGTATTTAAAGTCGACAGTCGCTAGAAGCGACCGTCAACAAGAAGAAATTGATTGCAATGAAAAAATAAAAAAACCGTTGAACTCTCCAAGTAAAACTTGGGTGTTGACACGTTGAGCAGGCTATTGCGTATTAAATCGAAATACACATTGCCAATGTCGTTGATATCAATAGCTCTAACACCATAAACTTTGCACGATGTATAGAAGTCTGCAATTTAGCGAGCAACTATCATTTAAAAAATCTTATCGTTACAAGTAGCGTGCTAATTCATGTTCCTTCAACTGGATTTTTTACCCAGAAAAAATTAATCTATGGTTTTAATATCAGACTGAAATAACTAACCGTCGCTATTAGCGTGATTATTTTTATCGCTATGCGCCGCTTAGCACCACACAACACAAACGATTAAATTTTGATTTTTAAAAAAGATGTGAATTATTTTTTATGCAATGCCTATTTTTTAATAAAAAAACGTAAACTAATTACACTTGTATGCTAACGCAACTTAATGGCGTTAGTATCGTTAAAGCAACTAAGTTGCATTAAATTTTTTAAATAATTGTTGATTGTTTACACAGATTCAATTCTAGGGTCCCCTCAGAATTCGGGAAAAATCGTACGTTAGCTAGTTGAGGCTTTTCGCAAACGAAGGTTTTTGAGGCTAAGCCTTGAGAAAGCAGCCTTTCCAGAGCCGATACGGGCAGTGTGACTATTGAAAATGGTTCTCAAAACGTTCGACCCGAACTCATGAGTTTTGATAGCGGTGACAATGCTGCAACCCGCGCTACTGCTGAAGATGTTGTGTAGCAGCCAGTCGGGAATTGACCCATGTGCAGGAATTGCGCTGACCCATGTATCGGCTATACGATTCGTTGCCAGCCCTGGAGTTGCGAGGAAATAACCCGGGTCAGTCCACAGTCGGCACCTGGGTCAAAATCGCGTCGGCGCCAGCAGGCGCCGTCAGGCGTCCGCTTAAAGGAGGGGTTAGGTAACTGCGTATCCAGACGCCTTCAGGTTCTTAATCACGCTGTACGCCACCTCTTCGATGCTTCGCTCATACCGCTTGTAAATCATTCCGCTGACATCGCTTGGCAGAGATACATTCCCCGTGTAAAGGCAACACACGCGAGAACGGCCAAGTTTTCCAACGAAGTAACCAAACTCAAATATAACGTTCGGTCTTGTACGAAACTCCTCATTTCGCTCGCCGTCTGGCTTACCTTCTTCATAAGCAAGATAGGCAACTTCATCAGGTGTTAGAAGAATGAAGGCATACCCAACATCGCTGTGCTTTTCAAACTTCTTGATGATTGTCATTCCCTCGTCGGCTTGACGATGCAAGACGATCGGTTCAAGCCCGATCTCATGCAGAAAGACCTCGAGGCTAGTTTTCGCCACGTCGTCTCGCCCATGAACCACAAACACTCGCTTGGTTCGAACTGCGGTAGCCGGTGCTTCCACTGCCGGTACGGTAGTTGCGGCGGAATTGAGCGGTATCAGTTCTCACCGTTCGATAATGGAATCCAGGCGATGGATCTTCTTGTCGACGTCTTTGTAGACTTTGGCGATTTTCTCGCCAAGAGACGGCTCATGCATTGAGATTGCCATTCCACTCCAAAAGCCATACTCATCGGCAAGCTCATCAGTCGTGAATATGCGCGTCAGCAGCTCGGAGTTGAAGGAGTTCCACTTACTGTGATCATTCGATAGGGACTCGAAAGCTTCTCTTGTATCAACCCTTCTCTGCTTTAGCTCAAGTCCTTTCTCAATTCGTGCTTGCAGCTTCGTCTTCGCGCGTAACCGCCAGCTCAAGTAGTACCTTTGGCAGAGGGTGTGCGGGTGTTTTTCTGGTTACCACTCTTTGCTCCTAAATTGCCTAACGTAATGTAGACCGCAAACACCGGTTAATACATCCTGCGCTTGACGATACATCTTTACTGAAAAAGAGGCGAAACCCGCATGTGTGTTGACCTTTAGGTCCACCGGCTGTGCAAATAAAAAGGTATAAATTTTTCCATGAAATCCGGTGGCGCTCCAATGCTATCTATATTCTGGATCAAAAAAACGATTAAGTTTGGTGCACGCGCTATAGCGTTAAGGGAATGCGGGACAAGATGTGATGGGCCCACCTTTGCCCGCCAAATGATCGCTATTGAGGAACAGTGTGATCGACAACTAACTGCCATCAGTTGACAGTCAAGGTGTTCAAAAAACGGTCGTTTAGTTGACACTCCAAAAAAGAAGGTTTCGGCCCGCTTTTTTGCCCCTTATGTGTTAATTTACTCATTCATCAATCAAAGTAAATTAAACGTATGGTTAAACTAACACACAAACGAATAGGATACGCCCGCGTCTCCACAGATGACCAGAATCTGGACATGCAGCGCGATGCGCTCACAAAGGCCGGGTGTGCGGTGATCTACGAAGAAACTGCCTCGGGCAAGTCGTCACAGCGCATCGAGCTGGAACACTGTCGCAAAGCCCTGCGCAGTGGCGACACGCTGGTGGTGTGGCGGCTGGATCGGCTGGGCCGTTCACTGTCTGACTTGGTGAGTATCATTGGCGACATGGAGCGTGAGGGCATCACGTTTGAGAGCTTGAGCGAGAAGATCGACACCGGCAGCGCTTCCGGGAAATTGCAATTCCATGTGTTCGCCGCGCTGGCAGAGTTTGAACGCAACCTTATTCGCGAGCGCACCAATACGGGATTGTCGGCAGCTCGTGCGCGTGGCCGGGTTGGCGGCAGGCCTGCAAAGCTCTCAGAGAAGCAGATCAGGGAGATCAAGGTATTGATGGCCGATCCTCAATGCCAAGTCACTGACTTGGCCAAGCGCTATGGCGTGTCCAGGACGACGCTTTACAAGCGGGTTAGCGTACTTTAAATTCGGCGCCCTGTGCCCCCTAGGAAATGCAGATGCTGCCACGCCGCCGGTGAAATCCGCCTGAGCAAGTCCAGCATCTTCTCATTGCCAGCTGCCAAGTACCGACCAAGCAGTCCTGTAAGCAGCATCGAGTTTAGACGGTTCTTTACCGCTGGGTGTCAGCATTTTCACAAGTCTAAAGATTTTGCGGGGTTGGGCTTACAACCTCATAAATGGGAGTGAGCCGCAACACCTTTATCTCTTCAGGAGCGTCACGAGTTGCTGCAGGCTAAGGCTACCGCCCACCAGGCTGGCTCGCATGGGTTCGAAGAGTTCGTACATGAAGCTATAGCGCTCATAGGTTGGACAGGTCATCATCAGCAACTTCCCTGAACTTGCCCTGTATGTCTGTCACCATCTCAGTGATGTCCACATCCTCACCCATGATGTTGCCTTGGTAGGCACTGATGACCATGGCCGCATTGATGGATGCTTTTGCAGCTGTCTTTGCTTTAGCTTGGGGGATCGTGGCTCCAGCCTTGCTTTCAAACGTAAGTGCCTGAAGGTCTTTAAGTGCTGACATAACGTGTTTAGCTGGCTGTTTAGCAGTTGCGTTTAGGGTTGCATTATTTGAAGTTGCATTAGACGTGAAATTGTTTGCGACTCTCTTGGTCATCGTTTTTTCGACTTTCACCGTGTGGAGCTCCTTGGGTTGACTGTTGGAGTACCTTTGCCCGCAGCCAGCTCGCCGCGCCCGTACTTGCCGGTTTGTCTGCCAGAACACCACTGCGGAGCTGGTCAAGCAACCGTGCCAACTAAGGCGTATCCCAGCGGCCGCCCGATGCTGTTTCTTCATAGATGCGGGAACATACTGCCGCAGTCAGCGCGGCAATCTGCGCCCCAGTGTCTTGCTCCTGGGTTGAAACCCAGGCGTATCCAACGAGCATGACTTCCTCCTAAAAAATCACAGCCAGTTCACATGCCGGGGCGAACCACCTCCGCATGCGAGATTGCGGCAAGCATAGCAACCGAAAAAATCAGGGAGATCCCCAACGCGACAAACATGATGAAGAGCGGGAAATTGCATTAGCCCTGTTGCCATTGCAGTCTAATATGCAATACCTTTTTGCTAGCACCATCCACCCGGAAAATCATATGGATGCTGGTGGGTTTCGTAAACAATCGTTTATGCAATCAACTTTTAGCCAGGAGAACCGATGCCCCGCCGTTGGGGGTGCGGTTAATAACTTGGACTACTTGGAGGTAGTTCACGTATTCATACGCAGAAAGAATTCGGGCTGTAAAGCTGTATATCAAAATGGGAAGACGCTTTAATACGACCATTCGCCAGTTGGGCTACCCAACCAAGAATTCACTGATTGGCTGTTATCGGGAGTACGAGCAAAGTCGCGATTTGCAAGTCGGCTATGCACGCTCGAAGCGGAAATACACTGCCGAGCAAATACAAGTAGCCGTTCAGCATTACCTTGAACACGACCGCTGTATTGGTTCAACGATCAGAGCACTGGGTCAACGCCACCTGCACATCTCAGAGAAGGTCATCCAAAACCTGATGAAGCAGGAATTATTGGTCATTGCCGCCAATAAAAAGCGTCGGCACGGCTCCTACCTTGTTGAAATCAGCCCTGCACCAGAGAACATTAGTAATCGGGACTTCTACGCCGGTCGCCCAAACGAGAAATGGCTTACCGACATCACGGAGATCCACATCCCTGCTGGAAAGGTATACCTATCACCCCTGATCGACTGTTTCGATTGTCTGTTCGTCAGTTGGACCATTCGCACACGCCGGAATTCCGACTTGGTAAACACCATGTTGGATGCATCTATTGAGACAGTTGTCGCCTGCGAAAGCAAGCCAATCATAAACTTTGACCGTGGTGCCCACTATCGCTGGCCAGGGTGGCTCTAACGGGTATTCGATTTTAAGCTGATTCGACCAATGTCACGCAAAGGCTGTTCGCCGGACAACTCAGCCTGCGAAGGCTTCTTCGGGCGATTGAAAGCGGAGTTGTTTTACCCTCGAAAATAGATGGACATCACTATCGAAGAATTCATCCAAATCGTTGACTCTTAAGTACGCTGGTATGACGAAAAGCGAATCAAGATATCTCTTTGCTCGCTCAGTCCCATTGAGTACCGGCAAAGCCTCAAATTGGTGGCATAAACCAGTCCAAGTTTTTGTCCGTACCACCGGTAAGTCAGAATTCAATAAGCGCTGACAGAATGGATCGTTGTTGGTTACAAAGTAAGCCGGTAATACGCTGCAGTCGATCAGCTGCGCTATGTGCTACAAACTACGCCATCAATTGCGTATCGTTGACGTCTGGGTATAGCGGCAGTTTTTTGCGCCGGTTGGATTCAGTCCTGCTGCAGCAACGAGCGATTGATCTATATCGCGTAACTGAGTATCTAGATCCCTTAATAATCGACCAATCTCTCCTCTCCTTTTCGTGGCATTTCTAGCTTTATTCGTGTGAAGTCCAGTAGTTTGAGGGCGCCCTCCTTTGCCACCCCCATTCATTCTGCAACGTATCTTTTCGAGCATTGGCCTACTCTTGCAAGGTTGACCAGTTGTCCTGCAATGCGCATTTCAAATAGCATGCAAGGGGTTTGCATTCATTTCACATTTTTCCCTGTCAATACGGATCCGACTATCGCTTGACCCCCCGGCGAAACATGAACATGTTCAATTCGCATTAATTGCTGGTTATCACCCGCAGCTTTCGTAAGTTAACCGCGCCACGTTGAAAGACCTCTACAGCCCTGATGGCAATATTTATATTTCGCATGGCAATTACTGGGTCAGATTCAAGTGTCGCTTTAAACATCATCTGCATGGAAGTGTTGTGGAGAACCGCAAGCTGATGACAAAATATTTTTTCTAAAGAGTTCGATGCTCCTACCGTTTGAGCCGCATCCTGAGCCATGGCAGCAACGTTAGTTCCAATACTGGTAACGAGTTCTAGTCGGTTTGCTGAAGTATCTAACGTTGCTGCATCCGGCGTAGCGAGCGTATCTCTAAGCGCCAAATCATGCTCTGGTATAACTTCTCAACCTGCCGCTTTATCTTCAAGCATCTCATCGACTTCGCCTCCGTTATATTTAGAACGGACAATCTGAGCCTTGTCACGCTGCGAATTAATTTGCAATTTAACTGCAAGAGTGGTGCCATCACTACCATCATGCCCCATTTCGGCACAATCATCGCAAACTTTTCTGCCTTCAAACTTCTTAATTGCTGTTGCTTCTGTTCCGCAAACAACACAGATTAGAGCTGGACTGGGTTTAGGCACATTTAATGTCATTGAAAATTCCTTAAGGATTAAATTTGTAATTGGCCTTAGCAAGACTGCAGGCGAGTGCGGCGACTGTCATCACGCTTTACATTTATTCGTAATTTCAGTGTCACCAAGACTTTTCTTGCATAGACAAATTCATTCTGTAGCGACTGGCCTTTCGTCCGGAGCCTGTAGAAATCAATGTCAGCACGTCGTCCTTTACGAAAGCCTTCAGAATCTTGGCGGCTTCGACAAAGTGAACGCCAATAAGATCACCAGCTAGACGAGCCCCAAGGAAAAACGGCTCGGGATCTTGTTTGATTTGTAAAGCAGAACAAATCCTAATTAATCGAAGAGCAGTTGATTGATATCCCAATATCAAAATTCTTGCCGGTATTGGATTAATGTGATCGATGCTATCGATAACAGGCTGCAAGATCGAACCAAAAGGATAACGAATTTTTTCCCATGCATTTAGGAAATCCGCCCACGAAACGGCGAAATCTTTTGTGCCGATTACATTGAATGCGTTGTGGTGCCATTGCATGACTACTTCACGCAGCTCATCCTTACTAGCATCAGGCATCTTGCCGCGCAGGTATCTAGCTAAATCAAAAAGACAACGATTACGCTGCCCTTCCTCTGTGGGCATATTTGTTGTTAACGTACCTACAGAAGAGGACAGAAGTTGTACTGAAGGAGACGGAAGATTGCCTTTGTTAACTTCAGTTCTCTTCTGTAGAAGTTGACCTCGAACAGCGTTGGCTAAATCATCAAACCCACTTAAAGAGGCAATCGGACCGTTAAGAATCGCCTTACCGGTAACGGTTAGATAACGCAAATTGGCATACAACTCCACGTTTACGCCATCCAGTTGGCCACTTGTCCCAGCAATAGGCTTACCCTTCACATACCCAAAACCGCGTAGACCAGTGCCGCTGGGGCTAAACTCAACGTAGCGACAGTTAATACGATCAAGTAATTGCAAAGCGGCTGGACTTGGTTCTCCAGCATGGACACATTTATCTAAATCAATACCGACAATTCCATCTCCGTTGAGCACAAATCCTAAACCTAGATAACCACCTTCTTCATAGGCAGTTTGCGTTTGATTGAAAGAAGACCAAGAATCAGGATTTATGACGCTGGCCTTACTGTTCAATAAAGTCGAGCAAAAAGGCACTTTATTGTCACGCCACACAACCCAACGTGGCTCTTTTTGGAGTTCCATAGGTATGGCGTCAAAGTCAGGAGTTAGCATTTTTACTGCCCTTCTGACAAATAAAAATCATACCGATGGAAGCAAAATTTTTGAAGTAATGGCCACTAAAACGGCAACCGCGCCAAAGTAAGCAGAAAAATTCACGCTTAGTTAACCAACAGCAATCAGATAAAAAACAAGCGGTAATAAACAGGCACTTTAGATAAATGACATGAAAATTTTTATTCATCTTGAAGTCCTTTAGATTGACTTCAGGGAGTCAACTAAAACTTTTATATCTGAACTTCTCCATGCAACGGAGCGTGTAGAGATTTTGACGGATGACGGAAAACGTCCTGTTTTAATTCCAGCAAACCAAGCACTCCGAGAAATTGGGTAGAGCAATAAAACCTGCGGAAGGCGGAGCAGTGCGTCCGATGGGGAAATACTAAGTGTTTTGATCATCGAGGATCCTTTCAAATTAATTAAGAAAGGCCCGTGGACGTTTTACCTTGACTCTTGATGATTAATCGGGTTTTCACACGAATCATCCTGAGATCTCAGCGATATAATTGAAATGTAGTGATTCAATGACACCGGCGTCCTCGGACATCGGGAGAAAACCTCGGTTCGTACCCGAGGTTTTTTTACATTAGTCCCACAGTGTGTAGTTGCACACCATGCTGTCTTTTGCATACCGACACCTCGAACTGTACGCCTACTTTAGGTATAAATATGGACAAAAGCCGCAGGAACAAACACTACCAATGGTTTATTGCTATGTATTTAGTAGCAAACTGAGTCAAAGAAAAGATTGATAGTTCAACAAAAACATCTTTTTTTATTAGGTTTATTTACCAATAAAAATCGTTATGTAAAGATTAAAAATATTTTTTCAATCGTACAAAAACTAAGTGTTATGAGTCTTTTTCGATATGGTTTTTAAAGAATTAACTAGTTCCTGCGCTTTAACGATGGTTTGACAAAAGCACGCAGCTACGCTAATGACCTCCTCCCCACCGAGGTTCTCATTGCGCATAATTTTTTTAACTGAAGTCGTATTGGACCTAGTCAAAAAAGTAGACGAAGAGTTCCTCTAAAGGTTTAAATCAAACCTTGAAAAGGAAATTCATGAGCAAACATCACAGTGAACAGTTCAGGCAGCAAGCAGTCGAACACGTTTTAAATCACCCAGGGCAGTCCGTTGCGAACACAGCCAAGCTGCTTGGCGTTGGCTACTCTACGTTAGACAAGTGGATGCGTATACACCGCACTAGCATCGGCGTTACCGCCAGCGCGGCCTTATCAACAGATCAACAACGACTTCGTACGCTTGAGCGTGAGAACGCGCATTTACGAGAGGTCAACGACATACTAAAAAAAGCGCACGTGTACTTCGTGAAAAATCCAAGTCTGCCAAGTACACGTTTATGAAATCTCACTTGGACGCCTACCGCATGGCCGCTCTGTGCGCGGCTTTGTCGGTTAGCCGCTAGTGCTACTACGCATGGCTTGCTCGCCCACAGCGAGCAACTGATCTGCACCATGCCATTCGTATCTACAGTACGACACATGAAGTGCATAAAGCGAGAGTGGGTCCACTAAGCATTCACACCGAGCTCGTTGATAGCGGCTTTAACGCTTGCGCGCACACCGTCGGTAGGCATATGCATTATTTGGGTTTGCGCGTTAAAGGCAGTCAAAAATTTAAACGCGCAACTGACTCTAATCACGGCAAATTAGCCTCGCCTAACTTGCTGGAGCGCCAGTTCGAAGTGTGCGCACCCAATCAGGTTTGGGTTGGAGACACTACTTATATACGCACTGCGCAGGGTTGGCTGTATTTGGCCACGGTGATCGACTTGTACAGTCGCGCTGTTGTAGGCTGGCAGATGAGCGGGCGAATTGATAGCAAGTTAGTGTGCGATGCATTGCAAGCGGCAATTCTCACCAGAGGAAAACCTACTGGCGTGATGGTTCACACCGATCAGGGATCGCAATACGTGTCGAACGCGTACCGCAAAATACTCAGGGAAAGTTTACTTATTCAAAGCATGAGTAGGCGCGGAAATTGTTGGCAGATTCAAGTTAACGCCGTAGCAGATTCGATCTTCGCCACACTGAAAAAGTAAGCTATTGAAGGTGAATACTTTGCGACCCGAAAGCCAAGCTAATCAGGCAGTCTTTGAATACATAGAGGCTTATTACAATCGCATTCGCAGGCATTCAACCGTTGGCTGGCTAAGCCCACTTAACTTTGAAAATCTGTATTACCAATCTTTAGAGGACTCTGCTGCCCATTAATTTGACTAGGTCCAAAACAATGATTTGGTGACAGCAAGATGGTGGAAAAAGATGGCTCACCCAAGGTCGCCTATCACGGCAGCATTGAGCGAGGTATAACCGAGTTCAATCCAGAAATAGAGCCGGTGCGTACGCGCACAGGGCCTAATGACGTTTACTTTACAGACAGTGTAGAAAATGCAGCCGACTACACGCGGGCGCCTCGTGCCGGCATTAAGACACCTTGCGGCAGCGTCACCGCCGCATATATCCGCCTGCAGGACCCACTGAACATCACGGCCGACGTCAAGAGACTGCAAAAGCGTGGGATGCCGTTTTCTGGCGCAAAGCAAGTCGCCCTCCAGAAGCTGGACCGCAAAGTGAATGATGGAGTGGTATTTGACGGCAATGGTGCAAATCCGCCCGAGCACATTGCGTTTGACTCTGCGAGCATCAAGTCAGCGACTTGCAACAACGGCAACTTCGACATCAATCAACGCGACATCAACAAGAGCACAGTTCAGCCCCAGACGGAAACTCCGGAATTTAACGCTGGTACAGTAGCAATTATGGTCAATCCACTCAACAAAATGACACTGGAGCAGCTACTGGAGAGCCTGCCAATACCGCCACTGGACCCCAACGAAGTGGACCCGTTAATGCGCAAGGTAGCCCAGTCGTTTTCTACCATGGCACCCGAGACGATGTTAAGTCCTTCGACATCGACCACCCCAATCGAAAAGGCAGAGGATGGTTAGGCCAAGATGTTTACGATGTCAGCGACCCGCACTTGGCGAGCACTTACGCGAACATGAAGCGTAGCAACGACAATCAAAACGTGATGCCGCTGTATTTAGCAGTAACCCATCCTCATAGAGATGCTTAGAGACAACGCTAAATTTGAGATGAGCACCTTTTTTCATTATTGAGGCGTTCTCTAGCAAGGTAAAAGAATTGGGTCATATTGGCGTTACTCTGGTGTTTGTTGATAGCGCCATGAGTGTCATGGCACTTGTCCTCCCCCTAGCTAAAACTGTCACATCAAAAAAATAGCAACTTTCATAGCGGTCAGGGCATTGTTGCTATCAATCGGGAAATGACCGTTTGCCGGAATTGCGCTGACCCAAGCATAGGCTATACGATTCGTTGTCAGCTTTTGGGTTGCGAGAAAAGAACCCAGGACAATACGATTCAGTTTGTAAATAAAGGACTAGCGGCGCAAACCAAATTGGTCTTTTAATGATCTCCGTTAGGGATACGGATTCCAGAGGTAAGGTCAGATAACGCCAAATTAATTACCTTATATGACTAAGGAGGGTGTCCTCAGGTTTGAGGACACCCTCCTCAACCCTACAAATTAAAAAATACAGTCGTGATTTTGACTAAGTTCAAGTTGCACTTATTTAATAACTTGTTTCGCAGTTAACGTAATGATTTCTGTTAGGGATGGATTTAAAATCCTCTCTAGCTTTTACTGTAGTTGGGACAATGGTTGGGACAACGGAACATTCAGGACCAAATAAAAAAAGACACAATTTTTTTTTAAAGCTAAGTCCTTGATTCATATGGTCGGTGTGAGAGGACTCGAACCTCCGACCCCTTGCACCCCATGCAAGTGCGCTACCAGGCTGCGCCACACACCGAAGATAATAATTATAGCCTGTGCAAATGCTTGTATTAGCAGCGAATACTTAGCAAATCACGGATTTCAAATAACTCTTGTCGCAGAAGTTCTAGCCGATGTGGCTCTATGCTTATTGATGAAAATTCAACGGCTTGAAAATGCTGTGTAGATTGAGGCGAAAGATCATTTGTAGCGATTTTTTCCTCAAGCGCAAGCTGCTCTGTTTTTTCGCGAGGACCGATGTCAAGGGAGCCAAACAATAGCGCTTCGTTTGAGTGTTTATTATTTTGAGTTTGAGCTAACTCTATCAATTTGTTTCGCGCGCCGCTGATAGTGAAACCTTGGTCATACAGCAAATCCCGTATGCAACGAATCATTAAAACGTCGTGGTGTTGGTAGTAACGTCGATTACCTCGCCTTTTCATAGGGCGCAATTGGGTGAACTCTTGCTCCCAGTATCGAAGCACATGTGCTTTGACTCCGCACAAATCACTAACTTCGCCAATAGTGAAATAACGCTTAGTAGGAAGAGTGGGCAGGGGTTTAATCAAATCCATCAGCACGTTGAGGAAAAATTATCTAATTGAGCTTGAAGACGCGCTTAAAAACGTAGCGTTCAAGCTGGTTTCTTTGATTGTTGGACAGGTTAAATCCAAACAATTCAATCATATTAACTCAATAGAAAAGGATATTGACACTGATTTTTGCCACCTTGAAGTTGTCAGCGCACTTAGGCTCCGCCCTGAATCTGATCTTTAAGTTTGAGACTGGCGTGAAAAGTAACCACCCTGCGCGCCTGAATAGGTATTGCCTCGCCGGTCCTAGGGTTACGGCCAGGACGCGGCGATTTTGTACGAATCTGAAAGTTTCCAAAACCCGAAATTTTCACATCTTTCCCGTCAACCAAGCTGTCCGAGACGAGAACAAAAAACGAATCAATCATGTCCTTGGCTTCACGTTTGTTTAGGCCTAGTTGATCGAACAGCATTTCAGCAAGAAAAGCTTTGGTTAGCGCGGGGGTTTCCAGACTTTCAACAGAAAATTCCATAAGTACACTTACCTTTAATCTGCGCTTAGCAGAATGTTGTGTTTGTCTCCACTATCCATCATGCGCGCAAGCGTGCTTGTAATTCACGCTGTAAGCTGGTGAGCACGGACTGCACAGCAGACTCAATATCATCCTCAGTCAGTGTAGCTGTACCGCCCGAAAGAATAAGTCGAACTGCCAAGCTTTTTTCACCCATTTGCAAACTGGTATTGCCAGCCACGGGCCGGTAGACATCGAATAGTTGGGCACGCAGCAAGCGGCCTTGGGTTTGTGCGCCATTGATAGTACGCACCAAGTCAGCATGGGTAACACTTTCAGCGACGATTACAGCAATATCGCGCTCGACTGGTTGCAACTTGCTGACAGGCGAGAATTCAGGCACTGGGCGTTGCAGCACCGCCTCCAAGTCAAGCTCAAACAGCAGCGGCGCAAGCGCCAATTCGTAGCTCTGACGCCACTTAGGGTGAAGCTCACCCACAAAACCAATAGCCTTGCCATTGAGGCTTACGCAAGCGCAGCGTCCAGGATGCATCGCAGGATGTTCTGCAGGTGAAAACTCGGCTTGCAAAGGTGCGAGCAAGGCCTGCACATCGCCTTTGATATCGAAGAAATCGACGGCTTTATCCGCTTGCCCCCAATGCGTGGGTGAACGTGGACCATAGGCTAAACCACTTATACGCATGGGCTGGTTGAATCCGGCCACCGTGGTATCCGTGTTCTGGCTATTCGCATCACGCAAAAAAACATGACCTAGTTCAAACACATTTATGCGCGGTGCTTTACGGTCAAGATTAAACTTAAGCACTTGCAGCAATGAGCCCAACAACGAAGAACGCATCACGCTCATCTGGCTAGCAATCGGATTGAGCAGTTTGATTGGGTTGGCGTTGCCAGCGAGTTCGTGCTCCCAGCGCTCTTCCACAAAACTAAAATTAATCGTTTCTTGATAACCCAAACCAGCCAGTGCGCGGCGCACAGCGAACGGACTACGCTCTGACTCAGGGCGAACCCTAGCGGTGATGGGCGCAAGCGGCGGTGTAGCTGGCAAATTATCGTAGCCCAACATGCGCACGACTTCTTCAATCAAGTCTTCTTCGATTTGCAAGTCAAAGCGAAAGCTTGGCGGGGTTACTGTTAAAGTGCCCTCCCCTTCTTTGACGTCTAAACCCAAGCGCTGCAAAGCATCTAAACATTGAGCCTGCGAGACCGGCATACCCAAAACCTTGGCGGCACGAGCGACACGTAATGTGACTGGCACTGACTTGGGGATGTTGACCTGAATATCGTCCATGGGTCCGCAAACCGTCTCAGGCAGGCCGCAGATATCAAGAATTAATTGCGTGATGCGTTCTAGATGTTCAGTGGTGTGACCTGCATCTACACCGCGCTCAAAACGATGACCCGCATCGGTAGAAAAATTGTAGCGGCGTGATCGGCCAGCAATAGCTTTAGGCCACCAAAAGGCGGCTTCGACGTAAATATTTTGCGTCTCATCCGTAACCGAAGTCGCGTCGCCACCCATGATGCCAGCCAGAGATTCGACTTGAATATCGTCAGCAATGACACCGACTTTTTCGTCAACTGTGACGGTATTGCCGTTAAGTAATTTAAGCGTCTCACCGGCTTTTCCCCAACGCACATCGAGGCCACCATGAATTTTGTCAAGGTCAAAAATATGTGTAGGTCGGCCCAACTCAAACATCACGTAGTTAGAAATATCGACCAATGCAGTCACGCTGCGTTGGCCGCAACGCGCCAACCTGTCCACCATCCAAGTAGGTGTCACCGCTTTAGTGTTAACGCTGCGCAGCACACGACCCGAAAAACGGCCGCACAAATCGGGGGCACTGATCTTGACGGACAAACGACTTTCATCGCCAACCGCAACGCTTGGAAAACTCAGCGCTTTAAGTGGTGAACCGGTCAACGCAGAGACCTCACGGGCTACGCCGTAAATGCTCAAGCAATGCGCCAAATTTGGGGTGAGTTTGAGCGTGAATAAAGTGTCGTCGAGCTTTAAATACTCACGAATATCTTGACCGGGTTGGGCATCATCAGCCAACTCCATTAGGCCGCCATGATCTTCGCTGAGTTTTAGCTCGCGAGCTGAGCACAACATGCCCTGACTTTCAACACCGCGCAACATTCCCAACTTTATCAAGAAAGGTTTGCCGTCTTCACCGGGTGGTAGTTCTGCGCCAACTAGTGCGCAAGGCACTCGAATACCAACGCGCGCATTAGGCGCACCACAAACAATGCTTAGAAAATCACTACGGCCCACATCAACCTGACAAATGCGCAGACGATCGGCATTCGGGTGTTGTTGTGCATCGACGATTTGACCGACCACAATATGGTTAAACGGCGGAGCAACAGGCTTGAGTTCTTCGACTTCTAGGCCAGCCATAGTCAAGGTGTGAGCGAGTTGTTCAGTGCTCAAAGAGGGGTTGCAAAATTCGCGCAACCAGGATTCAGGAAATTGCATTATGTGCTTTCAGCTTATTTTTTTGGATTTAATCAGGATGAGAATTGCGATAAAAAGCGCACATCACCGTCAAAAAACAAGCGTAAGTCATTCACGCCGTAACGCAGCATAGTCAAACGATCTGGCCCCATACCAAAAGCAAAACCGATGTATTTTTCAGGATCAAGCCCCATGTTGCGCACTACATTGGGATGGACTTGACCCGATCCTGCCACCTCCAACCAACGGCCGGCGAGTGGGCCGGTTTGGAACTGTATGTCTATCTCTGCACTGGGCTCGGTGAAAGGGAAAAAGCTGGGACGAAAGCGCAGCACCAAGTCATCAGACTCAAAAAATGTGCGGCAAAAATCCGTGAACACATATTTCAAATCTTTAAAGCTCACGTTCTCACCAATCCACAGGCCTTCGCACTGGTGGAACATGGGTGAATGCGTCGCGTCGCTGTCAACACGGTAAGTGCGACCTGGAGCGATGACACGAATTTCTGGCATGCGTTCGCCAGCATCAATAGCTGCGCGGTGCTTTTTAACATGCTGCACGGCGTAACGAATTTGCATCGGGCTGGTGTGCGTGCGCAGTAAATTAGGTGCAGACTCAGTGCCGCCTTCGACATAAAAAGTGTCGTGCATGGAACGAGCCGGATGATCTTCAGGCGTATTGAGCGCGGTGAAATTAAACCAGTCGGTTTCTATTTCTGGCCCTTGGGCAACATCGAAACCCATGGAACCGAATATGGCTTCTATGCGCTCTAGCGTGAGTGACACAGGGTGTAATCCGCCTTGCGCGCGCTGGCGGCCGGGCAAGCTCACGTCTAGGGCTTCAGCTTTGAGTTGTAGGTCAAGCTCAGCGTCGGCTAGTGCTTGACGACGCTCATTTAAAGCCGCTTCAATCGCCTGTTTGGCCAGATTGATAGCCGCACCGCGCGACTTTTTCTCATCAACGGGCAGCTGCGCCAAACCCTTCATCAATTCGGTGATGCGGCCGGCTTTGCCGAGGAACTGGGCCTTGGCATTTTCCAGATCGGCCGGCATGGCGGCGAGATTAAAACTGGCTTTGGCGCTGGTCACCAATTCATTCAGGGCTAAGTCTTGGGTCATAAATTATTTCTGAATTCTTGTATGCATTTTGTGCTGCGTAGGCAGCTGCGGGTGATAGAGCCGGCAGGCCTGAATGAAAAAAGGGCCAGAGCCTTTTCAAGCTCTGGCCCTTTATTTTCTTACCAGCCGCTATGAATCAGACAGCAACTAGGTTTGAAAATCAGGCAGCAGCCAATTTGGCTTTGACCTGGTCGACGATGGCGCCAAATGCGGCACTGTCGTGAATCGCCATATCGGACAAAACCTTACGGTCAATCTCGATACCGGCTTTGCGCAATCCGTTAGCGAACTGGCTGTAGGTGATGCCGAACGAACGGCTGGCTGCATTGATACGGGCAATCCACAAGCGGCGGAAAACACGTTTCTTGGTACGACGGTCACGGTAGGCATATTGCCCAGCCTTCATTACCGCTTCTTTAGCGACGCGGAAGACATTACCGCGGCGACCGCGAAAACCTTTTGCAAGGGCTATGATTTTTTTGTGGCGGGCGCGAGCCGTTACACCACGTTTGACGCGAGGCATTTAATTACTCCTGAACGTTGTTAAATTAAATGCCACGGCCTGGAAGCATCTGTGCCATGTGACCCATATTGGTCTCATGAACAGCTACTGATCCACGCAATTGACGCTTGTTCTTGGTGGTCTTCTTAGTCAGAATGTGACGTTTGAAGGCTTGACCACGTTTGACCGTGCCACCTGGACGAACTCGGAAACGCTTTTTAGCGCCGCTCTTGGTCTTCATTTTGGGCATATAAATGCTCCTTTTGATTTGTGCTCGTGAGGCGCTGCGAACCTACGCAGACTTGACGGCCCCGAGACACTTATAAAGGCCGCCAGCTCCGAGAAGTTTTAGCTTCTCGCTGCCCGCAGCCTTGGCGAAAAAAGCGCATGGCTTTCTTCAGTCGAAAGACGGATTCTACTCTGACTTTAAGGGATAGCTTTACAGCCAGCCCTTTTAATTTTTATGCGCCGCATTAAGAAGTGCTAGCAGCAGCTTCTGTTGACTGTTTGGCGCCTGGTTTTTTACGACCCGGTGCAATCATCATGACCATTTGACGACCTTCTAGTTTTGGAAACTGCTCAACCAATATCAGATCGGCGAGCTCATCACGAATACGTGCAAGTAAAGCCAAACCGATTTCTTGGTGAGTAATTTCCCGACCACGAAAGCGCAGAGTAATCTTGCACTTATCGCCATCATCTAGAAAACGCTTGATATTTCGCAACTTGATGTTGTAGTCACCATCATCAGTACCGGGGCGGAATTTAATTTCCTTAATCTCGATAACTTTTTGCTTGGATTTGGCGTCCGCCGCTTTTTTCTGCTCGGCATATTTGAACTTGCCGTAATCCATTAATCTACAAACGGGTGGAACCGCTGTTGGAGAAATCTCCACCAGATCAACATCATATTCACCTGCTAGACGCAATGCCTCCATCAAATTGACGATGCCCAAAGGCTCGTTATCGGGGCCAGAGAGACGCACTTCGGGAGCCATGATTTCACGGTTCAAGCGGTGCTTGCGTTCTTCGCGGTGACGACGGTCACGAAATTCTGTAGCGATGGTTTTTGTCCTTCAATGCTTGCTATAAAAGCTATAGCGGCTTTGCCCAATGAGATGATAAAGATGAACCAAAAACGCTCAACAATGTTTGCTTGAGCGTTAAATCTGATCAGGTTTTTTGTGCAATGTCCGTAGCGATTTGCGCTGCAAATGCTGCTAGTGACATGACGCCAAGGTCTTTATTACCGCGGGCTCTTACTGCTACTGCGCCGGCTTCTTTTTCCTTGTCACCAAGAACAAGAATATAAGGGGGCTTTTGTAACGAGTGCTCTCGTATTTTATACGTTATTTTCTCGTTCCTGAGATCTAATTTGACTCTTATCCCTTGATTTTGCAGTGTCTTTGCCACTTCGCGTGCGTAATCAGCTTGTGCATCTGTAATCGTAAGTACGCAAACTTGTTCCGGCGCTAGCCAAGTAGGTATCGCGCCAGCGTGCTCCTCAATCAGTATTCCGATGAAGCGCTCAAGGCTGCCAACAATCGCGCGATGCAGCATGACAGGTCGGTGACGGGCGCCGTCTTCGCCCACGTATTCAGCATCGAGTCGCTCGGGCATTGAGAAGTCGACTTGCATAGTGCCGCACTGCCACTGACGGCCAATCGCGTCTTTTAACGTGTATTCGATCTTAGGTCCGTAGAACGCACCGTCGCCTGGAGATACTTCAAATTCGCAACCGGATGCACGCAGACTTTCCATCAAGGCATGCTCGGCTTTGTCCCAACTTTCGTCTGAACCAATACGGGCTTCTGGACGCGTCGCGACTTTGTAAATGATGTTTTTAAAACCAAAGTCGGTGTAGACCTTTTGCAGCAAGGTTGTGTAGTCGACACATTCTTTGAGAATTTGCGACTCAGTGCAAAAAATATGGCCGTCGTCTTGGGTAAAACCACGCACACGCATGATGCCGTGCAGACCGCCCGAAGGCTCATTGCGATGGCATTGACCGAACTCGCCATAACGCAATGGCAAATCGCGGTAGCTCTTAATGCCTTGCTTGAAAATCAAAATGTGACCGGGGCAGTTCATAGGCTTGAGCGCATATTCACGCTTTTCGCTCTCGGTCGTGAACATGTTGTCGCGGTACTTGTCCCAGTGACCTGTTTTCTCCCACAAAGTCTTGTCTATAACTTGTGGGCCTTTGACCTCTTGATATCCATTGTCTTGGTAGACCTTGCGCATGTATTGCTCAACGCCTTGCCAAATAGTCCAACCCTTGGGATGCCAAAAGACTAGGCCGGGCGCGTGATCATCAATGTGAAATAAATCCAGCTCTCGGCCTAACTTACGGTGGTCACGCTTTTCAGCTTCTTCTAGTTGAAGTAAGTAGTTTTGCAAGTCATCTTTAGTCGCCCAAGCCGTGCCGTAGATGCGTTGCAGCATCTCGTTTTTGTGGTCACCGCGCCAATAGGCACCAGCTAACTTCATGAGCTTGAAAAACTTAAGCTTGCCGGTGCTGGGTACATGCGGGCCACGGCACAAATCTTCAAAATCACCTTCGCGGTAAAGCGAGACATCTTCGTTTGCTGGGATGCTGGCAATAATCTCAGCTTTGTAAAACTCACCTTGGCTTTTGAAATGCTCCACTGCCGCGTCGCGTGGCAATACGCGGCGTGTGACGGCTTCGTCCTTGGCCGCGAGTTCGGTCATACGCTTTTCGATAGCGATCAAATCGTCGGGCGTGAAGGGGCGCTTGTAGGAAAAGTCGTAGAAGAAACCGTTTTCAATCACCGGGCCAATCGTCACCTGTGCATCGGGGAACAATTCTTTGACGGCATAGGCCAACAAGTGAGCGGTAGAGTGGCGAATCAAGTCTAGGCCGTCCGCATCCTTGGCGGTGATGATGCTAAGGGCACTGTCTTTTTCGATCAGAAAACTGGTGTCAACCACTTTACCGTCGACTTTGCCGCCCAATGCAGCTTTAGCCAAGCCTGCGCCAATGGAGGCAGCGACTTCAGCCACGGTAACGGCCTGAGGAAATTCGCGCTGTGATGCGTCTGGAAGCGTGATCTGAATCATGTAATGGACTTTAGAGCGTTGGAGACAACAAAAAGCGCGGAACCTGCCGCGCTATGAAAGTTATCCGAAGAGTAATTTAGTTTGATGACTCAAAACTAGTTAACTGGCTTGGCCGGCAGGGCTTAATCAGTTGAGGCGTGTGAGCGTCGAGTTCGCTGCAATGTCAAAAGACAAGTCGATGGGGTTGGCAGTAGAAAAGCAAACATGCATGTATTTTACGGCAGCTTTGCCCACCCTTTGATTAAGCAGCCTGATAGACATGTCACAAGCCCACTAAAGGCCATAAAAGCAAAATAAAAAACCCGGCAAAAGCATCTTAATGCTCGCCGGGTTTTGACCAATCAACGCTCTAAGTCATCAGAGCGCATTAAAGATTTTTAGTGGAACTGCTCTTCTTCGGTTGAACCTGTCAATGCAGTAACGCTGGACTTTCCGCCCTGAATCACAGTCGTTACTTCGTCAAAGTAACCAGTGCCGACTTCTTGCTGATGGGACACAAATGTGTAGCCACGATCACGAGCTGCAAATTCTGGCTCTTGCACTT
The DNA here is from genome assembly GCF_012584515.1 of Polaromonas vacuolata. Taxonomy (NCBI): domain Bacteria; kingdom Pseudomonadati; phylum Pseudomonadota; class Betaproteobacteria; order Burkholderiales; family Comamonadaceae; genus Polaromonas; species Polaromonas vacuolata. The sequence continues at coordinate 2,102,529 of NZ_CP051461.1, forward strand.
TCTCAATGTAAGCCGTCATACCGCGTGCTACATAGTCTTGCGCCAAGTCGAACATGTTGTACCACATCGAATGAATGCCGGCCAAGGTGATGAACTGGTACTTGTAACCCATGGCGCCTAGTTCTTTCTGGAACTTGGCAATGGTTGCATCGTCAAGGTTTTTCTTCCAGTTAAACGACGGCGAGCAGTTGTAGGCCAACATTTTTCCGGGGTGAACTTTGTGCACTGCTTCGGCAAATTTCTTGGCGAACTCAAGGTCAGGCGTGCCAGTCTCGCACCAGACCAAATCAGCGTAATGGGCATAAGCAATAGCGCGACTAATCGCCTGGTCCATGCCTTTACGGGTTTTGTAAAAGCCTTCTGCTGTGCGCTCGCCGGTAATGAATGGCTTGTCGTTTTCGTCGTAGTCGCTGGTGAGTAAGTCAGCAGCTTCTGCATCAGTACGGGCAATCACCAAAGTAGGTACGCCGCAAACGTCAGCTGCCATACGGGCCGCAATCAACTTTTGGCAAGCCTCTGCAGTAGGCACCAACACCTTGCCACCCATGTGACCGCATTTTTTAACTGATGCGAGTTGGTCTTCAAAGTGAACACCAGCAGCGCCAGAATTAATCATGGCTTTCATCAATTCAAATGCATTCAGCACGCCGCCAAAACCAGCTTCAGCATCGGCAACGATGGGGGCGAAGTTATCGATATAGCCCTTGTCGCCAGCGTCAATGCCTTTGGCATGTTGGATTTCGTCCGCACGGCGGAACGTGTTGTTGATACGCTCAACGACTTTTGGCACCGAATCGACTGGGTACAAAGATTGGTCTGGGTACATAGCGGCGTAGCCGTTGTTATCTGCAGCGACTTGCCATCCCGACAGGTAAATGGCTTTCACGCCAGCCTTAACTTGTTGCATGGCTTGACCACCCGTCAGAGCACCAAGGCAGTTCACATAGGCTTCTGTGTTAACCAAATTCCAAAGCTTTTCGGCACCGCGGCGAGCCAAGGTGTGCTCGATTGGGAAGGAGCCGCGCAGACGAACCACATCCGCTGCCGTGTAACCGCGCTTAATGCCTTTCCAGCGGGGGTTGGTTGCCCAGTCTTTTTCAAGGGCGGCGATTTGTTCTTCGCGGCTTGATACTTCAGTATGGTGTTGGGTCATGGTGCGCTCCGTAGGTTAAGAAGAGTTTGAAACTAAACGATTTGATTTCTGGTCTGGGTCTAGTTTAAGTCTTCTACAAGACTATTTTTACTCTTATGTCTTATATAAGATAAAAATTAAATTCAATTAAATCAACAGTTATTTTTGCTTTTGCCACAATACAAAATGTCGTCTCTTATATCGAGAAATATTTTTGCAGCGCAACAATTAAATTTTTCATATTATAAAAAGCACTATGTTGAATATGAAATTTAAACGGCACAATCTCGATTAATTAACGCAATACAGAAAAAATTGATGAATCGCTTCGCCGCCTTTGCCTGTCTCGCCTTGAGCATGACTCTGGTTGGCAGCTATGTAGCCCTCTCCAAACCCTTGGTTGCTGCCCTGCCCGTCTTTTTGCTGGCTTGGCTACGTTTTGGTATAGGCACAGCAGCCATGCTGCGCTGGCTTAAAAAGCCGGCCTTTGAAGCGCCCATGACACAGCTCACCAAGCGCCTATTGTTTCTTGAATCTTTTCTAGGCAATTTCCTGTTCTCCATTTGCATGCTGTACGGGGTGAGCCTGACCAGCGCTTTGGCTGCGGGCGTCATCATGGCCGCCATTCCCGCCGCAGTGGCCCTTCTTAGCTGGATCATTTTGCGCGAGAAAATAAGTCTGCGAATATGGGCTGCAGTGGCCTGTGCAGTGCTAGGAATCAGCTTGGTTTCGCTGTCAAAGAATCAAGGTTTAGAGACTTCTCAACCGCTAAACAGCCAAGCTTGGCTAGGCAATTTACTCTTGATGGCAGCGGTACTTTGCGAGGCCGCTTACGCCGTGATTGGTAAACAGCTCACCGGCGTGCTAAGCCCCAAGCGAATCACATCATTAATAAACCTTTGGGGCTTTGCACTTGTCACACCCTTTGGCTTGTGGGTAGCAATAGACTTTGATTTTGGCGCGGTTCAGCTTCACAGCTGGTTGCTACTGATGTTCTACGCCATGTCAGCCAGCGTATGGACTGTTTGGTTGTGGATGACAGGTCTTAAGCTGGTGGCGGCAAGTCAAGCCGGTATCTTCACAGTACTACTACCGGTTAGCGCAGCGGCTGTCGGTGTACTGGTGCTAGGAGAGCAACTTAACCGAGTGCAGGGTCTGGCATTTGCGATCGCTTTGGCAGGCGTGTTGCTCGCGACCTTGCCGGCCTCGCGTCGCTAGTTTTTTTAAGTCACTTTTCTTGCTGTTCCAGTCTTTGCCGCCTTTGCCGACGCAGCATAAGCAGGCTGTAAACAATGATGCCTATAGACACCGTTGCAATCAGCAGCGTAGCGGCAGCATAAACCGAAGGATTCAGGCCGCGTCTGGCGTAGCTAAAAATAACCTGTGGCAGCGTTGTCACGCCTGGGCCAGATAAAAATTCTGAAATCACCACATCATCAAAAGACAGCGTAAAAGTAAGCAGCCACGCTGACACCAAAGCAGGTGTGATACATGGCAAAGTAACCAGAAAAAATACTTGCACGGGCCGGCAACCTAAGTCTTTGGCCGCGTCCTCCAGCGACAAATCCATCTCTGCCAAGCGCGACTTAATCACCACCGTCGCATAGGCCATGCCCAACAAAGTGTGGCCTATGACAATCGTCGCCACGCCGCGCTCTGGCCAACCAATGGCGCGTTGCACTGCGACAGAAAGCAGCAGCAGCGACAAACCAATAATGACCTCAGGCATGACCAGTGGCGCATTGACCATTCCATAAAACAAGGTGCGGCCTGAAAAACGCTTGTAACGCACCAGTACGAAAGCTGCAAAGCAACCCAGTAGCACTGAGAAACAAGCCGTAATCAAAGCCACCTTAAGCGAGAGAAAAAATCCGGCGACAAGCTGAGAGTCATCCACCAAAGCCTGATACCAACGCAGAGAAAATCCGGTAAAAACACCGTCTTGCCGGGTGCTATTGAATGAAAAAACAATTAAAAAAATCAGCGGTATATTCAGAAACAAAAACACCAAGCCCAGCCACAAGCGAGCCATGTTTCTTTGCAACCAGTAATCCAGTGCTCGCATGTTAAACCCGACTTTCATCTTGACTCGCATTGCTGTAGCGGTAATACAGAGCCAGGGGCAACAAGATAAGCACAATCATCACAACGGAGAGCGCTGCAGCACGCGGCCAGTTATTACTGCTAAACATCTCGTCCCACACAACCCGACCAATCATTAAGTTTTCAGCCCCGCCCAAAAGAGAGGGAATCACAAACTCACCGATACAAGGGATAAATACCAGCATAGAGCCGGCAACAATACCGCCACGACTGAGCGGCACAGTCACCAACCAAAACGCAGACCAAGCGCTAGCGCCCAAGTCGTGTGCCGCCTCCAGCAAACGCATGTCCATCTTCACCAAGTTGGCATACAGGGGCAAAATCATAAAAGGAATGTAGACATAAGTCATGCCTATCAACATAGACACATCGGTATAAAGCATGATTAAAGGCTGATGAATAATGCCCAGCGCAAGCAAAGCGTTATTGATAATGCCTTGGTCAGCCAAAATACCTTTCCAAGCATACACACGCAATAAAAAAGAAGTCCAAAACGGCAGCATCACCAGCATTAAGAGCGCTGGCCTAATCGTGGGTTTGGCACGTGCCAAAAAGTAAGCAAACGGATAACCAAAAATCAAACAGAAAAAAGTAGTGAGAAAAGCGTATTTGAGCGAAGTCAGATAGGCCTGCAAATAAAGCGTGATGTCGCTTTGGCCATCACTGAAAATCGAGATGTAGTTTTGTGGCTTAAGCAGTATTTTCAAACTGCTGGGCGCACTTTCAAAGAGTGGCGCAAATGGGTCTACCCCATTGCCCATATCAGTCACGCTGATACGCAGCAAAATCAAAAATGGCAACGCAAAAAACAGTAGCAACCAAAAAAACGGCACGGCAATCACAAAGCGCCGACCAAGTTGAAACTGAAAATACTTAAACAAACTCATGGCGCTACAGCGTTAACACCACAGGCGAGGCCGCATCCCACCAGAAATACACTTGGTCGTTCTTATCTATCGGGCTGCTGTCTTGGCGCGCGGTGTTTGACTGAGTAATACGTATGCTTATTGTTTGAGACAAAGACTGCACAGCATCATTGGCATTGGCCACAGCCGTATCCACAAGAAAGCTGCTGTAGCTGCCAAAGTAAGCGATTTCCCGCACTTTGCCAGTGAACAAGTTAACGTCAACATTTGGTCTAGATTTAGAAAGATGGATTTTTTCGGGCCGCAGAGAAACGGCAGCCGGCATGCCTAGCGAGCCACTCACCCCATGACCGACGTGAATCACACCTAAATTGGTTGTGAGTTCACAGCAATCAGGCTCATCAAGGCTTAACTGGCCTTCGAACAAATTGACATTACCGATGAAGTCCGCCACAAAGCGGCAATTCGGATGCTCATAAATTTCTCGTGGCGTTCCGACTTGCAGAACGCGTCCTTGGCTCATCACCGCAATACGCGAGGCCATAGCCATTGCCTCATCTTGATCATGGGTGACCATCACACAGGTCACACCTACTGATTGCAAAATATTGACCAGCTCGAACTGCGTTCTCTCACGAAGTTTTTTATCTAACGCGCCCAAAGGCTCATCGAGCAACAGCAGTTGCGGCTTCTTAGCCAAACTGCGTGCCAAAGCGACGCGCTGCTGTTGGCCGCCTGAGAGTTGATGCGGTTTTCGTTTGGCAAAGCTTTCAAGCTGCGTCAGGGTGAGCATTTCGTCAACACGCACGGCGATTGAAGCCTTGTCCATGCCTTCGCGCTTAAGACCGAAAGCAATGTTGTCCCAGACATTGAGATGAGGAAACAATGCATAAGACTGAAACATCATATTGATGGGCCGCTCATGCGGCGGCAAACCCACAATATTTGCGCCGCCCAACACAATGCTGCCGGCGCTAGGCTTTTCAAAGCCCGCCAACATACGAAGAAGTGTCGACTTACCGCAGCCAGAACTGCCGAGTAAGGCGAATACCTCACCTTTACGAATCGACAGACTGACTTCGTCCACCACGGCAACGCCGTCGTAGCGCTTGACGAGTTTTTCGGTGCGTAAAAATCCAGCGACAGGCGCGTGACCAAACTCGGGCGTGTAGTTATCCAATGCGGATGGGGCTTGCGACATTCAAGTCATCAGCCTTTTTTAAAACGGGTAAAAACATTGCTCATGGATTCGCGTGCCGCGTTGCTAAAGCTAGACGGTACCAGCATTTTTTCAAGATTTGTTGAATCAGGAAAAACGGTTGGGTCCTTGGCTATTTCAGGTTTAACCAATGCCAAGCTAGCCTTGTTGGCAGTAGCGTAGCCGAGCTCATTGGTCAGCGAAGCGGCAACATCGGCTTGGAGAAAATAGTTTATGAAGGCGAGTGCATTTTTCGGATGTTTGGCGTCTTTGGGGATGGCCAGATTGTCAAAAAATATCAATCCACCGGTAGACGGCAGCAAGGCCTCGACCTCATTACCATTTTTATTCTCAATCGCCCGGGCGCGCGCAATATTGATGTCGCCAGCCCAGCCGAGTGCGACGCAGGCCTTGCCACTGGCCAAGTCATCAATCATGGTGCTAGAGAAAAAGCGTATGTCTGGCCTAACCTTGGCCAACATGGCGCCAGCGGCTTGATGATCGAGCGGGTCGTTGGAATAGGCATTTTTACCAAGGTAATGCATAGCCGGCGGTATCACCTCGGTGGGCGAGTCGAGCAACACAATGCCGCAAGTTTTTAGTTTGGCGGTGTAGAGCGGATTAAACACCAGCTCCCAAGCATTGACCGGCATAGGCATAGTGCCGAGTGCTTTGGCAACCTTGGCCTTATTAATAGCCACTGTCGTAAAGCTCCAAGCCCAAGGCACTAGGTAGTCATTACCCGGGTCAATAGCGCCCAGCTTGGCCATGATGGCAGGGTCTAAATTTGTGTAGTTAGCGAGCTTGCTTTTATCGAGCTTTAGCAATAAGCCAGCGTCAATTTGCGGCTTGGCAAAAACTGCCCCCGGCACCACGATGTCGTAGCCCGAATTACCGGCGACTAACTTGGCTTGCAATGCCTCGTTGTTCTCAAAAGTTTGGTAGTTGACCTTGATACCGGTCTCTTTAGAAAAATTAGCCACCATGTCTTTGGCTATGTAGTCTGGCCAGTTGTAGACATTGAGTATTTTTTCCTCGGCACTGGCTAAGGCCGGCGCGGGCTTTGCCGCGACAGGTGCATCGTTTTTGCCACAGGCGGTCAGCGCAATGACTGATAAAGATATAGACCACAAATACTTATTCATGACGTTCTGAGTCCTTTAAAAGTAACTATAAGAGCTGCGCCGCTTATCACTGCGCAAATTAAATCTGCCAGATTGTAAGAGCTTAGTGGGATTGTTTTCAAAGCAATTTGCGGACCATGACGGTCTATGAACAGACTTAAAAATAAATGATGTGTTTTTCAAAAAAAAAGTGTTAAAAATTCACACACAGATAAAAATAATTCACATGAATAAACCATCCAATACCGTGACTTACTCAAAATGTAATCTTCGTGGATTTTGCATACCAGCCGGTCTCAACGACAAGGACTATGCACGAATTGACGAGTTAATCACCGTCAGGCAACGCGTACAGCGCGGCCATTACTTATTTCGGAACGGGGACAAATTTAGCTCACTGTATGCCATTCGCAGCGGCTTTTTCAAAACTTGCGTCGCTACGAAAGATGGTCGTGAACAGGTCTCAGGTTTTCAAATGGCCGGTGAGATCACAGGTCTAGACGGTATTGTTAAATCTGAACACAGCTGTGATGCGATTGCACTAGAAGACGCGGAGGTCTGCGTCATTAAATATGAAAGCGTACTAAAAGTCGCGCAGGAAATGGACGTGTTTCAACACCATATGTATAAAATTTTAAGTCGCGAAATTGTGCGCAGTGCCAGTGTAATGTTGCATTTAGGCAGTCTGCGAGCGGAAGAACGCGTGGCAACATTTTTGCTCGATTTAACGCAGCGCTTGCAAGCACGCGGCTTCTCAGAATCAGAAATAGTGCTGCGCATGACGCGTGAAGAAATTGGCAGTTATTTAGGCTTAAAACTTGAAACTGTGAGCCGTACTTTTTCAAAGTTTGCCCGGGACGGTACGTTAGCAGTTAAGCAGCGTCACATCCGAATACACAAACCAGAAGAACTCATGCGCATCGCCAACCATCAGTTCTGCCACTGATTTAGGCGAATCACACGTTGCAAATTTTGCAATGCAGTAAGCGCTTGATATGAGTGAAGGTTAAGAGCAGTTATAAGGCCTAAAAAAGTCGAGCATCACAGCTTGCTTAAAAGCAAGCGTGAGCTGTTTTCAAAACCAAAGAATAAACAGTTGTAGCACCGAATTCTGATTGCAACCGATGACTCTAACTTGTCACACAACGCGGTTGAGAATTGCCTGTAAATTGTTTGTATCACGAGTGCATATGTTTTTTTACTTAAAGTCGTTCTCCGCTATCCGGTGATCTATTTAGAGGAAGGTATGACCCTCCCACAGGACGAGGTAGCTAAGATTGAAAAAAAAGTAGACACCGGCGACAAAAGACATCGTCGTCGTTATCAAAACTGAAGCTTAAGATTTACGACTCAAAGCCAAGGCGATCACTACAAGTTCTGATTTGATTGCAGAAACCAACATCAGAACGGTTTAAAAGCAGCGCACCAAAGATCAAGAAAACACCTTAACCGCAAGCGCCCACAAATCCGCACTGCGTGCAGTACTCGCAACCATCTTTGCGGATTACCGCATGTGCGCCGCATTCATCGCACTTTTTGCCAGCCATTACGCCGGGCCCGGATGCGGGCGTTTCTGCCACAGCATCAATTCCCGGCAACGATGGCGTGCCGCTACGGCGTTCGAGAATGTTTTGCACCGCGTAAGCAATCGCTGCGACTTCAGAGTCATGCCACAAAGGTATCAAACTACCGTCTTCACGCGTGCGCTGACCTAAGCGGACAGGACCTCTGTCCCAAGCGACTTTGCGCATATCGCTCAAAGCCCGGTCTAAAAAGCCGCCGCGCGCAGCCAGCGACAGCAAGCGCATGCTGGCTGTTATCCACTGCTGCGACTGCGCGTTCTGTCCAACCGGCATAAAAAATTCAATCGCACGATCAGAAGTGGCCGAACTTCCTTGCTGTGCAACAGGCAGGAAAGACACCACCAGATACAGAGTCTGCTGACCTTCGTGCGTCCAATATTCAACTTTTTCAGCTACCGCATCTAGCGCACCTTTAGGCCGACTCTCGATTACGCTGCGCATTGGGTCTGCAGTCGCCGCCACTACAGCGGGAGCGATCGCAGCGACAGCTGTTGGCGTAGCCGGCGTAGTGGATGTTGTGGGCGTGACAGACAGCACAGAGCCCAAAATATCATTGGGTCTATAAGTCGCCATGCCCTTTAGCCCGGCGCGCCAAGCTTGTTGGTAGAGACTCTTAAAACGGTCATAAGGATAGTCAACCGCGATATTGACGGTCTTAGAGATGGCAGTGTCCACAAAGGGCTGAACCACTTCCATCATCGCTATATGGTCTTCAGCGCTAAGCGCTAAGGCAGTCTCAAAGTAATCAGGTAAATTTTTGACATCGCCGCCCATTGCTTGATACAGACGCCAAGCATGGTCTTGCACCTCATACTCAGTGTGACCGCCGTTAGACTCGCGTTTTTTGCGCGTGTATGTCCAAGAAAATGCGGGCTCGATTCCATTCGACGCATTGTCGGCAAACGCCAGACTGACAGTACCAGTAGGCGCAATCGACAACAAGTGGCTGTTGCGTATGCCGTGTTTGCGAATCGAGGCTTGCAGATAATCCGGCAGGCGGCTGGCAAAAGTACCCGGCTCAAGATAAGCCTTGGCGTCGAACAAGGGGAATACGCCCTTTTCTCGTGCTAAGGCGACCGAGGCGGTGTAGGCGCTGTCGCGCATGCACTCTGCAATCCGCTTTGCCGTATCACGGCCCTCGGGTGAGCTGTAACGCAGACCAAGCATGACCAGCGCATCACCCAAGCCAGTAAAGCCAACACCAATACGACGTTTAGCTTGGGCTTCTGCCTGTTGAGCCGGCACTGGCCAATGTGTGAGTTCGAGCACATTGTCTAGAGCTCTGACTTGCAGTGCGACAGCGCTGGCGAAACTTTCAAAGTCAAATGAGGCTTGCGTGTCTTTGGCGAAGGCGTTGCGTACAAAGCCGGTCAAAATCATAGGCCCAAGATCACAGCAGCCATAAGGCGGCAGCGGCTGCTCGCCGCACGGGTTTGTGGCGCTGATGGTTTCTATGGCGCGCAGATTGTTGTCTCGGTTAATTTGATCTAAAAACAAAATACCGGGTTCGGCAAAGTCATAAGTCGAGCGCATAACGGCATCCCACAACGCACGTGCTTGCAGCGTCTGGTAGACCCAAAGCATGTCCTTGCGCTGATGCGCACCATCAGCACAAAGAGCTGCATTGGGCTGCTTGACATGGACTAAGTCCCAAGTTTGATCTTGTTCTACAGCATTCATGAACTCGTCGCTCACGGCGACAGAGACATTGAAATTGTTCCAGCGACCCGGCGTGCGTTTAGCGGTGATGAACTCCATCACATCCGGATGATCTATGCGCAGCACACCCATCTGGGCGCCACGTCGGGCGCCAGCGCTCTCTACCGTGGCGCAGGACTGGTCAAACACATTGATGTAGCTGCAAGGACCAGAAGCCGTAGACGCCGTGCCGAGAACACGCGCGCCGCGTGGGCGGATACGGGAGAAGTCATAACCCACACCGCCGCCTCGGCGCATGGTTTCAGCGGCTTCGCGCAAGGCCTCGTAAATGCCGGGATAACCCGCATCATCTACACCTTGAATGCAGTCGCCGACGGGTTGCACGAAACAATTAATTAAAGTGGCCTGTATGCCGCTTCCTGCAGCGCTCATGATGCGGCCAGCACCGATGGCACCGAGGTCCAAGTTGCGGCGAAACAGTTGCTCGTACTGCTCGCGCTTTTCCGGCAGTTCAATGCTGGCCAGGGCCTTGGCTACGCGATCAAACACATCTGAGGCCGATTGTTCGTTACCTTTGAAATACTTCTCTCGCAGCACGTCTTCGCTAATTAGCTGAGCCACCATGCTTTTGTTAGCCAAGGAGAGATCTTGTATTTTTAATCGGGAATTCATATTGATACTTTCTTGCACGCTACGCGTCGCACTGCTTGGTAGTCACAGTGACGAGCGGCGAATGTTGTGTGGGATAAACCAAGTATAGGATTAGCCGATTAACAGGGCTTGCACCGGGTCAAGCAAAAATCTCAGCCCAATGATTTCACAAATGATGGTCGCGAGAAAATACAAAAGATGCTCATACCTGCACGATGCTTATGCTTACCGTCATACTTTCCTCACCCCCGCCCTGCCGCACGCCTTTAATCGGCGGGCAGGCGTTGTAATCAGTCCCCATCGCGAGGCGTATGTGGCGCTGATCAATCAGGCAACTGTGCGTCACGTCAATACTGACCCAGCGCCGCGAGGCGACATCTAGGCAAACATCGACCCAAGCATGACTGGCCAAATCGGGCTCGTTTGCGGCGTAGAAATAACCACTGACATAGCGAGCTGGATAGCCCAAGCTACGGCAGACGGCAACCATGACGTGGGCTTGGTCTTGGCAAACACCGGCACCGGCCTCGAATGCTTGCATGGCAGTGGTGCTGACGTTGCTGCTGTTTTTACGATAACTCACCGCATTCGCCACACCCTGACTTAAGGCCAGCAAAGCCTGCAGGTCAGCGCTGCCGTCCACACTTTGGGCTAAAAATTGGCGGCCAAATTCAGCCAGTTTGAAATGCGGCTCAGCCAGTGCGGTTGCGCGCAGATAGAAATACGGTTGGGGCAAATTAGGTGCATCGACGAATTCGGGCACACCCAAGGTTTCAATATCGCCAGCAGCGTTAACCAGACTCCAGCGAACGTTGTCACTCTCGCTCGCCACCAAGGTGTAGTCTTCAATCGTATTACCAAAGGCATCTTGCTGACGAAACAGTTTTTTCGGCGCGCCGACACTCCAAAACAATACGTTTTGAGACGGGCCGGACGAAGGCGTTAGCCACAGTGTTTGCAGCGCGTAACGTAGCGGCAAGGTGTAGCGGTAATCAGTGACATGGCGGACGTGAAGTTTCATAGGCGGCTCATAGCCAATCGATGCCGCATATGATTTATAGCCACTTGAAAAATAATACTCAAGCCGTCACCGGCACCAAAAAATTCACGGCTAATGTGTGCACCCAACTCGTTGACACGGTCTAAAAATTGTGTCAAAAAGGCATGTAATCCGGTTGCCAAAATTTCGTCGATGCGGGCATATTGCAGATCGGCGCGTAATTTTCCAGCACGGCGTTGAGTCTCGCTAAACGTGTCATTCGTGACCAACGCCAAATTGGTAATGACTTCATTTAAACAACCTAGCAGCGAGCGCGGCATATCTGGGCGCAATATCAGCAATTCGGCCACGCATTCCGGCTTGATCACATCGCGATAAACCTTACGGTAGACCTCAAACGCAGAAACGCTGCGCAAAATCGCACTCCAGTGATAAAAATCATATTCCTGACCGTGGGCATTATCGACACCAAAAAAGTCACCATGCACGGCGTTGAATTTGACATCCACCAATCTTGCGGTGTTGTCAGCGCGCTCTAAAAATGTGCCGAGACGCAAAAAGTGAAACGCTTCATCTTGCAGCATAGTGCCCATGGTGACGCCACGCGACAAGTGAGAGCGAAACTTGACCCATTCAAAAAAATTGCGCTGGGTCACGCTCAAAATCACTGCCCTTGAGCATGCGTGAGACTTCCAAATAGGTCTGGTTCTCGGTCTCCCAGACTTCTGTCGTCAAGGTGCCGCGTACGGCGCGTGCGTTTTCTCTGGCATTTTTCAGGCAAGAGATGATGCTTGAGGAGTTTTTCTCATCCCTCACCATGAAATCCATCACATCGCGCGGAATGATTTTTTTGCCGTATTTGGCGGCATAACTTGGCGTGAGTTCGCTAATCGTGAGCAAACCTTCCCAGCCGACTTGAGCGACAGCGGCGGATTGGGGCAACAAAGAAGTCTGATAGTTGACGTCGAGCATACGAGCGGTGTTTTCAGCGCGCTCGGTGTAACGGGACATCCAAAATAAATGGTCGGCAGTGCGTGAAAGCATGGTCTAAATCCTTAGCTTTGAGCTTGTGTCGTGGTGGGTGCCATGGCTGGCATAGGCGGCATGGAGGACATCGGTGTCATTGGATTCATGGCCGGCAAACTAGCGCCAGCCTCTATCACCCAAGTGTCTTTTGTGCCACCACCTTGGGAGGAATTCACCACCAAAGAGCCTTCTTTGAGTGCCACCCGAGTCAGGCCACCCGGCACGATTTGCACGTCTTTACCACTCAGCACAAAAGGCCTTAAGTCCAGATGGCGTGGCGCAATACCGCTTTCAACATAAGTTGGACAAGTCGATAAACTCAGCGTTGGTTGAGCGATGTAACCGGACGGGTTGGCCAGCAGAGCGGCGCGAAAACTCCTCAATTTCTGCTGCCGTCGAAGCAGGCCCACCAACATGCCATAGCCACCTGCTCCATGCACTTCTTTGACGACCAAATCTTTCAGGTTGGCCAAGGTGTATTTGAGGTCTTCCGTGTTGCGGCACATAAAAGTGGGCACATTTTTAAGAATGGGTTTTTCGCCGAGATAAAACTCAATCATTTTGGGCACATAGGGATAGATGGACTTGTCGTCAGCTATACCCGTGCCTATCGCGTTGCACAAAGCCACATTGCCGCTGCGATAAACGTTGAGCAGGCCGGCGCAACCTAAAGTGGAACTTGGCCTAAATGCCAGTGGGTCGAGGAAGTCGTCATCGAGCCTGCGGTAAATCACGTCAACACGTTTGGGTCCGCGCGTTGTGCGCATATATACGAAGTTATCTTTGACGAATAAGTCCTGACCTTCAACTAATTCAACACCCATTTGTTGGGCTAAAAACGCATGTTCAAAATACGCCGAGTTATACATGCCTGGGGTAAGCACAACCACAGTTGGGTCGGCGGTTGCCGGTGGTGCTGAAGCGCGCAGCGTCTCTAACAACATGTCGGGATAGTGGGCTACTGGAGCGACGCTGTTTTCGCTGAATAAATCAGGAAACAGACGCATCATCATTTTGCGGTTTTCCAGCATGTAGCTCACGCCGCTAGGCACGCGCAAATTGTCTTCCAGCACATAGTATTCGCCTACGCCGGTTGGCGTCTGGTGCGCGAACAATATCGATACCGCTAATTTGCGAGTAGACATTGTTCGGTACATCAACACCCATCATTTCAGGTCGGAACTGAGCATTTTGGAAAATCTGCTCGGAAGGCACAATACCGGCCTTGAGAATTTCTTGATCGTGGTAGACGTCGTGGATAAAACGATTTAATGCTGTGGTGCGCTGTATCAAGCCTTTTTCCATGCTGACCCACTCATGGGATGGAATGATGCGAGGTATCAAGTCGAACGGTATTAGTCGCTCTGTACCAGAGCCATCTTCATCTTTTGCGCCATAAACAGCGAAGGTTATGCCGACACGTCGAAAAATCATCTCAGCTTCAGCGCGCTTGGCCTTCATGGTGTCCTGCGGTTGGCGCAAAAGCCAGCGTTGATAACCTTGGTAGTGCGCTCTAACACTGTCTGCGCTTGCATTCATTTCATCAAACATCTGACTCATGTCCTTTTTATCCAACGGGGTTGTTTAGGCAGGTTTTCCCTCGACTTTAGCCTGCAATTTGTATGCCAAAGCTTTAAGCCCAACTATTTTTTTTTACTATCGGAAACCTCTGACAAGTCAATGCCAACAAGGCTTACAGCTTAATGACTCTATGGCCTAAACACCTAGGGGTTCACCCTCGGTGGTGCGATCAACTTCACGTCAATCGGATCGTATTAATGGTTTAGCAATCAATTCCTGCATAGGCACTTGATGCTGCCAATAATGCGGCTCTAATTGACGCTGACACAATATCTGCAAAGGCTGACTGCTACGCCACAAAGCTGCGCCACACGAGGTGTAGCGAAAAACTTGCATACCGCGATCCTCGTAACGCTGCAATCACACTGCTCGCGGGTGACCAAAACGGTTGCGATAACCCGTTTGAGCCAGCGCCAACGGCGCCTGAACAGCATCAAGGAAAGCAGCACTAGACGAGGTCTTACTGCCATGGTGGGGTACTAGCAAAAAGTCAGCCTTGAGTTTGACTTTGAGAGCGAATCACTGAGTAAGCGACGTTCCTGCGCCACCTCCATATCACCGGTTAACAAAGCGCTGTTCACACCATTCGAGACGCGCAACACACAACTCATGGCATTTGGTTTAAGGCTTTGCGCGTAATCAATTGGCAGTGGATTGAGAATTTCGAAATCCACCCCATCCCAGCGCCAGTGCTGACCTGTTTGGCAACGCTTTGCAGGGCGTAAGGCCTGCAGTGTATGGCCATCCTCAATCGAGCTGAGCAAACTAGCCTGAGGCTGCATCGTCAGAATTGCCGCTGCACCACCAGAATGATCAATGTCGCGGTGGCTAAGCACCAGCATGTCGATGCGTTCACCCAACGCTCTGAGCAGTGGCACTAAAACCCGATTGCCGGCATCGCTTTCGCGCGAAAAGCGCGGCCCGCTGTCATAAACAAGACTGTGGTGTTGGGTTCGCACCAACAAAGCATTGCCCTGACCGATGTCAGCACCAAGCACGTCAAACTGCCCAGTATTTGGGCGTACTGGTTGCCATAACAGCACCGGTAGCATTAAAGGCAAACCTAAACCGCGCCAATGCCAAGGCAGCTTCATGGCCATCAGCAAGCCTCCCATCACACCGGCTACTGCGCACCACAAAGGAGCAGCCGCAACGTTAATACTGGCCCATGACCAGCTAGCTAGCCACTGCAAATAAAGCGCTAACGCACTGGCTGCAAGGGCTGCAGCATCCCAGAGCGGTGACCACAGCACACCCAGCATAGCCAAGGGCGTGAGCACCAATGTCACCCATGGAATCGCCAACGCATTAGCCAGCAAGCCGAGCACCGAAACTTGGTTAAACAGCAACAGTGAGAGCGGCGTAAGCGCCAGCGTAACCACCCACTGCTCGCGCGCGGCCTTGGCCAGCCCCGCCAAGGTTGACTTAATAAAGCCAACAACACATAAGTATCCACGTCCCCAAATTGATCTTACGCAGAGGTCTGTAGTTTGCGTATTTGTCTGCCTTGGCCTTACAGCGCCCGATTCGGGATCGCTGGCGAACAACACGCCAACGGCAACAAAAGAAAGCCAAAACCCAGCTTGCATCAAGGCCCATGGATCAAACATCAACACCAGCGCCATGGCCAACAACCAAACCAAAGGCCATGGCCATTGGCGTGCACTTAAGCGAAGCAGCATCACAGTAGCCAACATAAGTATGGTGCGCTGAGCCGGCACACCCCAACCCGAAAATAAGGCATACAGGGCAGCCAGCCCCAAGCCGCCGAACGCACCCGCAGTGGGTGCCGCCAGCCACAGACAAAGTCGCCAGCCTAGTTGCGCAGAGCGCTTCCACAAAGCGTTGATAAGGCGCGCCGCCAGCCAAGCGAACATGGTGATGTGTAGACCCGAAATACTCATTAAATGCGCCACGCCGGTAGCCCTAAACACCGCCCAGTCGTGTTGATCTATAGCGCCCTGATCGCCCACGACAAGCGCCGCCAACATACCCGCGAGTTGACGATCTGCCACGCGCTCAAAAATAGCCTCCCGCACCGACTGGCGCGCCCGCTCCACCGGATGGGCCCAACTGTCGCTGATTTTTTGTGGCGCAACGTCACGCAGACCTGCACGCACATAAGCGCTGGCTTGCAAGTTTTGCTCCCATAGCCAGAGTTCATAGTCAAAGCCGTAAGGGTTGCTCGCGCCGTGAGGAGCTTTTAAGCGCAGCGTCATGCGCCAGCGCTCACCAGCCCTTAGCACTTGGGGTTGTTGTTCCAGCTCGAACAGAGTTTCTGGCAATAGAAAGCTAGGGGTGCTAATGGAATTAGAGGAGTTAGATCCAGCTTGCGCAGGCACAGCAAACTGACCTAGACCAAAACCGCTGTACCAGCCTACATAAATTTGCGCTGGCAATTGCACTGGCTGACCGGCCAGCAGAGCCGTCTCTGTCTGAAAGCGAAAACGCAGTGCGTCTTCTGACACTTCAGGCATGGCTTGGACGAGGCCCGTCACCACAATATCCTTGCCCTCCAGCGCTGGATTGAGTGCAGTGCGAAGAAAAATAACGCTACGCAAACCCGTCAGCCCAAAACTTAGCGCTAAACACACTGCCAGCGACAAAGCCCAAGACAACGCCAACGCTGGCCCAGCCCTAGGGTTGCCCCGCCTTTGCAGCCAGCAAAGCCATAGCAACGACAGCGCCGCAAAAACTAGGTTGGCGAGGTAAACGTTGACCTCAAAAAGGCTAGCTTGCCTAAGCTGCAACATCACACCTGCGATCAGACCGAACAAAGACAAAAAGGTCTTACCCAAATGTGCTGTTGCGCAAAATGCAGAGCATAAAAGTTGATTAAAGAGCAGCCTCACACAAGTGTTCCAGCTTGAATTAGTGCGACCCGTTTGGGCTTAGCTGGCAGACAATAAATCAAAATTGGCCGAATACAAACTGATGGCCCAGCTCTTGCTACAGTTGTACTAAATAAAAAACCCTCAATCCGGCACGCAAGCGATGCGTCAATACAATGTTTTGTTACTTTGTTCAGCGCCCGGCCCACCAAAACCAGCCCCAGCGTTTTCCACGTGCCCGTTAAACCCTGAAAAGCGAGATTGCCTTGTCCATTCACGTTGCCCTTAGCCATATCACCCATTACAAATACGACCGACTCGTCACTTTGGGCCCACAAATTGTCAGACTGCGGCCCGCGCCTCACAGCCGTACACAAATACTTTCTTACTCGCTCAAGATTGAGCCGCTAGACCACTTCATCAATTGGCAACAAGATCCCTTTGCCAACTACCAAGCAAGGCTGGTGTTTGCCAAGCCAACACGCGAATTCAAAGTCACGGTCGACATGGTGGTCGACATGGTGGTGCTCAACCCGTTTGACTTTTTCCTAGAGCCTGAGGCTGAAGAGTTCCCCTTCAAGTACCAAAGCGCGATGCAAAAAGAACTCGCGCCCTATTTGGTCACCGAACCCGCAACGCCGCTGCTGCAAGCATATTTAGACAAAATTGATTTAACGCCTAGGCGAACCAATGATTTTTAGTCAGCGTCAACCAAGGCCTGCAGCAAGCAATTGCCTACTCCATACGCATGGAACCGGGCGTGCAAACACCAGAAGAAACGCTCACATTGGCCTGCGGTTCATGCCGCGATACCGGCTGGCTAATGGTGCAATTGTTTCGCCACTTAGGCCTAGCCGCGCGCTTTGTCTCGGGCTACCTGATTCAACTCAAAGCCGACGTCAAGTCGCTTGATGGCCCTAGCGGCGCAGAAGCCGACTTCACCGACCTACATGCTTGGTGCGAAGTATTTTTGCCAGGCGCAGGTTGGGTTGGACTAGACCCCACTTCTGGCCTGATGGCGGGCGAAGGTCACATCCCACTGGCTTGCACGCCAGACCCATCAAGCGCAGCGCCTATCGAAGGCGGCGTAGATGAGTCTGAAGTTGAGTTCGCACACCATATGGGTGTGCAGCGTATTTTTGAATCCCCACGTGTCACCATGCCATACACCGAGGCGCAATGGGCTGATGTGTTAGCCCTTGGCGAGGCAGTCGACCGTGATTTACTCGCCGGTGATGTACGCCTAACCATGGGCGGCGAGCCAACCTTTGTCGCCACTAACGACCGCGATGCGGGTGAGTGGAATATCGACGCATTAGGCCCGACCAAACGCGGCTACGCAACAGAACTGGTGAAAAGACGCTTCGGTAACTTGGTCAACTTTGGTAGCCGCAACATCGCGCGAAAACACACACCGCATATTCCTTTGCCATCTAGATGAATTTTGAGCATGATCTGCGTCGCAGTTTCCATGTCCTTATTAAAAAATTCCTGAATCACCATCACAACGAACTCCATAGGGGTGTAGTCGTCGTTGAGGAGTACCACTTGGTACATCTGAGGGGGCTGAGTCTTAAGCGGTAAACGCTCGAGTACAACTGCGTCACCACCGCGCCCATCATCGGGTTTAGTAAGCGGCACAGAAGGTGGCGTTGGAGTCTTGGGGGGTTTGGTTACCATAAAAATCATTCTATCCATCGCCAAAGTACTGTGCATAGTGTGGGGTGATGTAGGTTAAGGATACAGCTGATGCTGATCTAAACTAATTCAAGGCTTTTGAGCTAGCAAGATTTAACAAAAAAGAATTACGCATCATGAGGCCAAAAAAAACCGCCGCGGAAACTACTTCCGGGCGGTTGGACTGCAGAGCAGACCGGGAAAATTACAGATGATCAATCATGACGTCGCCGAAACCGGAGCAGCTAACTTGGGTAGCGCCTTCCATGAGGCGAGCAAAGTCATAGGTGACTTTCTTGGAGTTAATTGAACGTTCCATGGACTTGATCATCAAGTCAGCAGCTTCTGTCCAACCCATGTGGCGCAGCATCATTTCGGCCGACAAGATGAGTGAGCCTGGATTCACATAGTCTTTACCTGCGTATTTTGGTGCAGTACCGTGCGTGGCTTCAAACATGGCGATGGTGTCGCTCAAGTTTGCACCGGGAGCAATGCCAATGCCGCAACTTGGGCTGCCAAGGCATCAGAGACATAGTCGCCATTGAGGTTGAGCGTGGCAATCACGCTGTACTCGGATGGACGCAACAAAATTTGCTGCAAAAATGCATCAGCAATTACGTCCTTGATGATGATTTCTTTACCAGTCTTTGGATTTTTGAACTGGCACCATGGGCCACCGTCAATCAATTCAGCGCCAAATTCAGTTTGTGCCAGTGCGTAAGCCCAATCACGGAAACCACCTTCGGTGAATTTCATGAATGTTGCCCTTGTGCACAATGGTCACGCTTGGCTTGTCATTGTCGATAGCATATTGAATGGCTTTGCGCATCAAACGCTCAGTACCTTCGCTGGAGACTGGGTTTAATGCCAATGCCTGAAGTTTCTGGAAAACGGATCTTAGTCACGCCCATCTCATCTTGCAGGAACTTAATCAGCTTTTTAGCTTTGTCGCTGCCAGACTCAAATTCGATACCTGCATAGATGTCTTCCGAATTTTCACGGAAGAATGACCATATTGGTTTTATGCGGCTCTTTGACGGGCGAAGGCACGCCAGCGAAATACTGGATTGGGCGCAAGCAAACGAACAAATCGAGCTGCTGACGTAAGGCTACGTTAAGGCTACGGATACCGCCGCCTACAGGAGTGGTCAAAGGACCTTTAATCGAGACAACGTAGTCGCGCACTGCGCTAAGGGTTTCTTCCGGTAGCCAAACGTCAGGGCCATAGACTTTGGTTGACTTTTCGCCAGCGAAAACTTCCATCCAATGAATTTTTTTTCTTACCGGCATAAGCCTTGGCAACAACGGCATCAACCACTTTGATCATCACAGGGGTTATGTCTACGCCAGTGCCATCGCCTTCGATGAAGGGAATGATTGGCTCATTAGGCACATTGAAGTGAATTGTCGGCGTTAACCGTGATTTTTTGGCCCTGTGCAGGAACCTTTATATGCTGATACATGTGCGAGTCTCCAGTTAGCCTGAGCGGAGTACATGTTCATTCCGCTTTCTAGCAGTTTTCAGTGATAACTTATAAATTCTAGTCGTAAACACAAACAGTAAAAAAATATGTACACCGGCTGTCAACCGAATGAGAACTGACCTCGTTTACATTAACAGCTTCGAAATTTCGAAGTAGTTTTTTTCTAACAACGTTATTTCAGGAAATATCCAAATGAACAAAAATCCTTGCTGTCTTGATCTCTGGTCTGTTTGCTGCTGGTGCATTTTGCACAAGCTCCTGCTGTTAAAGCTTCTGCTGCTGCTGCTCCTGCAAAAGCAATGGCTGCTCCAGCTGTTAAAGCTGAAGCTGCTCCAATGGCTAAAGCCGAAGCCGCTCCAATGGCAAAATCTTCGATGGCTAAGCTGAAAAGCCAGCTAAAGCACCAAAAATGACTAAAGAAGAAAAAGCTGCCGCTAAAAAAGCAAAAGCTGAAGCCGCTCCTGCTGCTAAAGCATCTGCTGCTAAGTAATTCTTAGCGCCTAAGAATAAAAGCCCGCCTTGGCGGGCTTTTTGCATTGCGAAGCGGTTTATTGACAAACGTCATAAAAATGATGCAAGCGCTACCGATCAAGAATGCGTTAGCGACATAGGTTCAACTTTAAAGTAAGCCGCTTGGCTACGCTGCAACGGTGAACGTCCGCGGATGAGGTCTGCAATTTTTCTCCGCAATCATGACAGTGGGAGCATTTAAAGTTGCCAGTGACAATCTGCGGCATGATGGACGCGTCCACCACACGCAGAGCTTGTATTTCCGTGCACACGGCCCTGCGCATCAACCACGGCCATGTCGTCATAGCCCATGGCATTGCTGCCGCAAGGATGGTAGGAAGTCTCGGCGTTTTGACGCACAAATTCATCCAACTCAGCATCGGTCTGCACGCCCTCACCCGGGCTGATTTCTTTACCGGTGTAAGCCGCCATCGCAGGCTGGCGCATGATCTCACGGGTGATCCGAATCCCGGTGCGAAATTCAGTCCAGTCTTTGCTCGGTTCGACATGTAGTTAAACAAAATGCTGGGGTGATCATGTGGGTCTTTTGAGCGCAGGTGAACATGACCTCGGCTAGGTGAACGCATGGAACCCATATGCGCCCCTGAAAGCCCATGAACCTTAATTGGTTTGCTACCGTTGTAGTTGATAGCTATCGGCAAAAAAATGGTACTGAATATTCGGCCAATCAAACTTCTCAGATGAGCGAATAAATCCACCGGCTTCAAACTGGTTACTGGCACCCATGCCGCTGTTTAAGAAACAACCATTGCGCGCCAATCGCAGGCTGATTCATTAGTTTGAGAGAATCCACTACAGAGACTGGTTGAAGACATTCATATTGCTGGTAGACCTCTAAGTGGTCCTGCAAATTAGCGCCAACACCCGGCAAGTCATGAATGACGGCTATGTCGAGACCACGCAATAAGTCGCCGGGACCAACACCAGAAGCGCTGCAGAATCTGCGGTGAAGCAATTGCGCCAGAGCACAACAAGACTTCGCGCTTAGCACTGACGTTCTGCGGTTGATCTTTGTGTAGATAGGCCACGCCTACAGCACGCAGACCAGAAAAAATAATACGGTCAGTCACCGCATGCGTGACTATGGTTAAGTTAGGCCGGTGTTTTGGCCTGATCTAAGTAACCACGCGAGGTGCTGGCACGCCGACCTTCTGGCGTCGTTCGTTCGGTCCATGGGACCAAAACCCTCTTGCTGATAACCGTTCAGATCGTCGGTGCGCGGATAGCCCGCTTGCACACCGGCTTCGCACATCGCTTTCAAACAAAACGTTGTTGCCCGCCTTTCGGAGTGGTCACGCTTAATGGACCGCTGTCCCCGTGATAGTCATTAGCGCCAATATCGCGCGTTTCGGCTTTTCTAAAATACGGCAGGCAATCGGCGTAAGACCAGTCCTCTAGTCCAGCGCGTTGCGCCCAACCGTCATAGTCCATGGCGTTGCCGCGTATGTAGCACATGCCGTTAATGAGAGATGAGCCGCCTAAGCCCTTGCCGCGACCCGCACTCCATGCGGCGGTTGCCCATATGCGGTTCGGGTTCAGTTTCATAGGCCCAGTTATAGCGCTTGCCTTGCAGCGGAAAAGCTAAAGCAGCTGGCATTTGGGTGCGGAAATCAAACCGGTAGTCTGGGCGCCAGCTTCTAGCAGCAGCACGCTAACGTCAGCGTCTTCGCTCAGACGTGCGGCCAGCACATTACCGGCTGAGCCTGCGCCAATAATGATGTAGTCGTATTGAGCTTGTTTAGTCATAGTGTTAATTCTTTCTGCGATAGCTTGAGCATTTAAAACACCGAGGCGTAATCACCCAGTTCTACTTGAATAGACTTGTTACGGGTGTAGTGGCGCAAGGTCTCCTGACCGTTTTCGCGTCCAACGCCGGACTGTTTATAGCCGCCCACTGGCATCTCGGCGGCGGATTCGCCCCATGTATTAATCCAGCAAATTCCAGCATCTAGTTGATGAATCACGCGGTGCGCACGATTAAGGTCGGCAGTCATCAAGCCTGCGGCTAGACCGTAAGGTGTGTTGTTGGCTCGGAAAATAACCTCGGCTTCATCTTCAAAGCCCAAAA
The DNA here is from genome assembly GCF_012584515.1 of Polaromonas vacuolata. Taxonomy (NCBI): domain Bacteria; kingdom Pseudomonadati; phylum Pseudomonadota; class Betaproteobacteria; order Burkholderiales; family Comamonadaceae; genus Polaromonas; species Polaromonas vacuolata. The sequence goes on from NZ_CP051461.1 coordinate 2,125,043, forward strand.
TACACATGACTGGGCCAAAAACCTCTTCCTTGACCATGGTCATGTCATCACTGCAATCCGTAAAAAACCGTCGCTTGCACAAAAGAGCCTTGTCCCAATACGCCACTCATTTCGCGCTCGCCACCAATCAGCAGTTTGGCGCCTTGGGACTTGCCCAATTTGATGTAACGCAGCACGTTTGCCATGTGAGCCGCGCTCACTAACGGACCAAAATTGGTATCCATGACTTGCGGATCGCCCATGCGAATACGGCGTACGCGTTCTAGTACTTTGCTTTCAAAACTGGCTTTAACGGATTGATGCACGAACACTCGGGTTGCGTTGGTGCAGACCTGGCCTGAACTATAGAAGTTGGCCATCATGGCTACGTCGGCGGCTCTGTCCAAATCGGCATCGGCAAACACGATCAGAGGCGACTTACCGCCTAACTCCATAGTCACTTCTTTCAGCGTAGAGCTAGACGCGCTGGCCATCACTTTTTTGCCCGTTACAGTGCCACCGGTAAAGGAAATTTTCTCAATACCAGCGTGTTCCGTCAGCCAAGTGCCTACGCTGGCACCGGGACCATTGAGTACGTTAAATACGCCATCTGGCAGACCCGCTTCGGTGTAGATTTCAGCCAACTTTAAAGTGCTCAGTGGCGTGAACTCACTGGGTTTGAAGACCATGGCGTTGCCAGCAGCCAATGCTGGCGCCGATTTCCAAAGCGCGATTTGTATCGGGTAATTCCATGCGCCAATACCAGCCACAACGCCTAATGGCTCGCGGCGGGTGTAGACAAAAGAGTTAGCGCGCAGCGGCACTTGTAGGCCTTCAATACTGGGCGCTAGGCCAGCGTAATACTCCAGCACATCGGCGCCGGTCACAATATCTACAAAGCGAGTTTTCAGACACGGGTTTACCGGTATCTAAGGTTTCTAAATCTGCGAGTTCATCGTTGCGTTCACGCAAAATCTCGACCGCCCGGCGCAGCACTCGGCTGCGCTCCATCGCCGTAAAAGCGGCCCACACACGCTGACCTTTTGTGGCGCTGGCAACGGCTCGTTCTACGTCTTGTTGCGACGCAGCTTGTACCTGCGCTAAAACTTCGCCAGTGGCAGGATTCAGGGTTGTAAAGACTTCACCGCTGGTGGCGTCTACGCGCGCACCGTGGATATAAAGTTGTTGAATTGAAATTGCGGGCATCTCAGGCCTCCTAAAAAATTAAATCGATGGATGCCGGTAAGGGGATGCCGACCGGCATGTGGGTCATCAGCCCATGGCTTTGCCTAGCAAGGCGTGGTAGAGCTCGCGGTCACCGAGAATACCGACCACCTTATCTCCTTGACGCAGCATTATTTTTTGACCGGTTTGGTAGCGAATTTGAACCGCGTCACGCATGCCGATATCGGCATTCACCAATGTAGGCAGCGATTGCAAAGCCTCCAATGGCTCACCGCTTGTCCAAGATTGCGGAGGCAACACTCGATCGCCACGGCGCAAGCGCTCAAGCCCTCCTTGCTGATTTAGCGTGAGCCATATGTCTCCTTGATCATCGAGACAAATCTCGCCGCCTTGAGTATCACAAGCCTCAATCGGACGCATCAAGCTATGGCCGCTGAGCACATTCAAGGGATTGGTAATGCGCGACGAATGAACGCACATAGTCGTCAGCTGGACTTAAAACAATTTCTTCCGGCTTGCCCCGCTGAACAATCACTCCACCTTTCATGATGGCAATATGAGTGCCTATCTTTAGCGCCTCATCTAAGTCGTGGCTGACAAACACTATGGTCTTGTTTAGCTTGTGTTGCAGTTCCAGCAACTCGTTCTGTAAGCCTTGGCGGATTAAAGGATCAAGTGCCGAGAAAGGCTCATCCATTAACAAAATATCAGCATCCATTGCCAACGCACGCGCCAAGCCCACGCGCTGTTGCATGCCGCCGGACAACTCGTCCGGTCGCTTGTCTCGCCACTTGCGTCAAGCTCACCAACTCTAGCTTTTCGTTGACCAGTTTTTTTACGCTCGGCGGACGGGCGACCTTGCATTTCTAGACCGAAGCTAATGTTCTCCGCTACTGTCAGCCAAGGCATTAAAGCGAACTTTTGAAACACCATGGCGATACGCTTGGTGCGCATAGCTTTAAGCATAGCGGCCGAGCAGTTGGCGATATCAACTTCAGCGCCTTCATGCTCAATTAGTAGCCGGCCGCGGCTGACGGTATTTAAACCGTTAATACAACGCAGCAAACTCGATTTACCTGAGCCCGACAGTCCCATCAGCACGCAAATCTCGCCACGCTGCACGGTTAGGTTGGCGTTTTGAACACCGACGGTTTGTCCGGTCTGCTTAAAAATCTCATCGCGTGTCAGTCCTTGGTCCAACAAGTCCAGCGCAACTTTCGGCTGCGGTGAAAAAAACGACGTCTACGTTTTCAATATTGATCATGCTCATTGCGCACCTCCCCGGCTGGGTATGCGCTGCTTGCAAACGCGGTCAAGAATAATAGCTAGCAGCACGATGGCCAGACCGGCTTCAAAGCCAACAGCAATATCTGCAGTGTTCAAAGCGCGCACAACCGGTTTGCCAAGACCGTCAGCGCCAACCAAAGCCGCCACCACCACCATGGACAAGGACAACATAATGCATTGCGTTATACCGGCCGAGATACTCGGCATGGCATGCGGCAACTCAATGCGCATTAACAGTTGATGGCGTGAGCAGCCAAAGGCTTTGCCCGCGTCCATGAGTTCTGCAGGCACATCATGAATGCCGAGATAGGTCAGACGAATAGGTGCTGCGACGGCAAAAACGACCGTCGAAATTAAGCCTGGAACAACGCCCAAACCAAACAAAGTCAAGGTTGGAATCAAGTAGACAAAAGTAGGCACCGTCTGCATCAGATCCAGCAGTGGTTGCATAACCGTATAAAAGACCGGTTTATGTGCGGCATAAATACCCAGCGGTACGCCTATCAGCACACAAACAAAGGTGGCGAACAGCACTTGTGCCAACGTCTCTATTGTTTCTTGCCAATAACCTAAGTTCAAAATCAAGAGAAATGAAGCGACTACAAACAAGGTCAGCATCCATTTACGCTGGATTAGGTGGGCCAACAAACCAAATAAGCCTATCAACACCAACGGGTTGAGCCAAAGCAAACCGTCTGTGACGGTATGAATGCTGGTTTCAAGTACGTCGGCGAAAGTATCAAAGTAGTCGGCCCCGTGAAGAGTCAGCCAATCAACGAAGTCAGCCATAACCTCGCCCAGCGGAATTTTGTAATTATTCATAATATTTAAAAAAATCGCCCACTCGCGCTTCGTGAGTGGGCGGGAGCGCCTTGACGCTAAGAAGTTGCCAACGTGCGGCCCTCAGCACGCTGTGGTTTTACGGCGCTAGTCTTATTTAGCAAGCGCAGTTTTCACGGCTTTCAAACCTGGCTTACCGTCAAAAGTGGTGACACCAGATAACCAAGCATCTAAGGCCATGGGGTTGGCCTTGAGCCAGACTTTGGCGGCTTGAGCTGGCGTTTTGTCACCATTGAGCACAGCATCCATCAAGAAATTCTCAGCCTTGAGGGTAAAAGCCAAATTGGTTAGCAGCTTGCCGACGTTGGCACATTCTTGAACGTAGCCTTTGCGCACGTTGGTGAAAATAGTTGCGCCGCCTAAATTCGGGCCAAACACATCGTCACCGCCTTCAAGATATTTGATCTTGAAGCGGCTATTCATGGGATGCGGCTCCCAACCCAGAAACACTACCCATTTATTGCGACGCTCAGCGCGTTGCACTTGTGAAAGCATGCCCGCTTCGCTGGACTCGACAATTTTGAAGCTACCCAGTCCAAACATGTTTTTATCAATCATGCCTTGAATCAAACGGTTGCCGTCGTTACCGGGCTCGATACCGTAGATTTTTCCACCCAGCTTATCTTCAAACTTGGCGATATCGGAGAAAGTCTTTAAACCAGCTTCGTAAGCTTCGGCAGAAACTGCCAAGGTGTACTTAGCGCCTTCTAAATTAGCACGCACGGTTTCTACACTGCCGTTATCGCGGTAGGCCTTGATATCGGCTTCCATTGTCGGCATCCAATTGCCCAAAAACACGTCGATGTCATTGTTCTCAAGCGACTTGTAAGTCACAGGAACAGAGGTCAAATCGGTTGTGGTGGTGTAGCCCAAAGACTTTAAAACAGTGCTGGTCAATGCAGTGGTCACCGTGATGTCTGTCCAGCCTACGTCGGCAAAGCGCACAGCTTTGCAAGAGGCCGGCTCGCCCGCATGGGCGAACAGAGGCAGGCAAAGGGCTGCCAGCAGCATGGAACTGGAAATTTTCATTGGAGAGGTCCTGTAGAGTTGAATGCATTAGAAAGATCTGAGGACCTTTGGTGACAATCAATAAGAGGTTGTAGGGAAGTCAATCCCCATAAAGTTCGGCGCTTAGGCCAGACGAAATAGAGCGTCAAATGATGCGCAAGGCAAAGGAAAATGCACTGTACGAAATAATCACGACTTAAATAACTTCAAATATTATCAATCAGGGCAAACTTTTTGCCAGGATGAAATCTCCATCATTCCTGTAGTCTTTAGCCGATGATTTCGCTCTGACGTCAATTGGGCATCAATTGGAGCATCAAATACATATTTCGCAGGCCCAATATCTAAACTGTAAAGCTATATTTTAAAAAAATTCATTAAAAAAAATTTGAATATGGTTTTTTAAGTTTGAGGTTAGACAACAGCTGCACACTTTCTGACTTTTGCGAGGCACTCAGACACAGCCTCCAGTCATCTAACTCAACACCCCCTCATCACTCAACTATTTATATCAACACCTAATTTTGCAAGCTTTGATGCAAACGAATCTCTGCGTTTTACGGCCTTTGCCGCCGTATCAACCGCCGCTTGAATCGCCTTGGGGCCTTTTGCATTGACGAGCTTTATAAGACTTAGCTTGTGGGCAGCATCTGCTTGCGACCTTTTGTAAGTAGCAATGAGTTCGGCATGGGCTTGATTCACAAAAAAACCTTTTTATTTAAAACATTATTTTCGTCGCTTTTGCTTTCGTCACGACCGCTTGTACAAAGCGAAAAAAATTCAAACGGATTTAAATTTATTCATACCTAGCAATAAGACCAATACCTACGCACAAGACAAACGAGGCGATCGCCAAGATCGTTCAGAGAAGAATTATTTCTGCATCACCGCTCAAAATCGGCTGACACAGTATTTTGTAACTATCGGCATCGAAGCCGCCAGCTACAACATCCAATTTAACCGCATCAGCTGCGTTGCTTACGCTACCCAAATAACACCAATTGCGAATCACATGGATTTGACAGTCAGTAGCATCCCGCTCAATTAAGCCGATGGCGCCGGGATAAGGCCAGCAATTCACGCGTAAACCCTCGAGGCTGGTAAAGAGTCTTATGCGGTGTGCCTCTTCGCTCTCATTGCCGCAGCAAACGCCTGCGCATTGCTTGAGCATGGCACGAAAGCAGGCGCGCCCAAGATTGAGCTTTTCCAGTCCCAAGGCGGCATAACAAAGGCTGTGTTTGTCAGCAAGATTACGCAGCATTTCAAGGGCTCAGTGACGGCTAGCAAACAGTCCATACAACATAGGCTCAGCCGCGAAGTTAAGGTCGTTGGAGTAAACCACCTCGGGCAAACCTTGCACGATTCGAAGCGAGCAAAGTCGCTTAATTCGCCTTAGTTTTTTGTTTATCAAAGGCTGCTGCTGCTTAATCAAACTGGCTTCTAACAAAAGAGCACCAATTTCTCCGACAGTGCGGATAAAACTGATTCTGCGAGTTTGTCTTAAGAGACTGGCTTCTTCTGCATTGCGCAGGTGAGAAAGCACCCGACTGCGCAGGTTAACACTTTTGCCGATGTAAAGCGGTAAATCACCCTCTTCACCGTGGAACACATAAACGCCGGGCGCAGACGGTAAATCACCAATGGCTTCGCGCAAATGACTAGGGTATTGATAGCCAAGCGATTGATCAAAGTCGGGATGACGCCGTGCAGGAATTTGCACGACTTAGACTTGTGAAGGTTTAATAAATACAAGCATTGGACGGTAAATTTTCAAGACTTCAACATCATTAAAAGAAAGACTAAGCCAATTGGTAATGTAAGCCTTGATTTTGATGAGTGCAGCGCACAGAGCCATTGCCTTAATCTCCTAGTCAATTGCAAACATTGCATGACGCTCTCTTAAAAAAATAATTGTGTGCGTGGCAAATTAGTCAATTTTTACACCACAAGTCTAGCGATTGGAGTCACTCAAAGATGGTTGACTGCATGAATAAATACAGATTGAACGATTATTAAACTTGACAACCTACAAACAAAAAAAAGTGAAAATAATTTTCACCGAAGCTTAAATTGCAACCATCAGTTTGTGCCAATGAAAAAATCTATGTCTCAGCCTCATGCTCAAGGCAATAAAAAACAAGTTAGTTCTTACAAATGCATCACGTACGGCTCGTGGTACTCTGAAGTTCGAGTTATTTGAAGATTGAGCTAATTTATGGCAGGCCACAAGAAATGCTCCACATGATAGAACATCACTTTGATATCCACACAGCCGACGGTTTGATGAACACCTTTGTGGTTCATCCAGACGAAGGCGGGCCTTATCCCGTGATTCTGTTTTATATGGACGCCCTAGGTAAGCGTGAAGAGCTGCACGATATGGCGCGGCGCTTTGCAGCCGTAGGTTATTTTGTCGTCTTGCCCAATCTTTACTACCGACGCGACCGCGATTTTTGCTTGCAAGAACGAACCGAAGCAGCAATGACCGCAATGTTCACCTTGATGGGTTCGCTCAATGCGGCCACAACAGCCTGTGACACAGGTGCAATGCTAGAGTTTATTGGCACACAGCCACAAGCTGATGCGCGCCGTGTTGGCGCAGTAGGCTATTGCATGAGTGGCCCCTTCGTCATGTGGGCCGCAGCCACATTTCCTCAGCGTTTACAGTGTATTGCGTCCATTCACGGAGCCAATATGGCAACAAAAGCACCGGATTCACCGCACTTGATGGCGCCTCTGATTGATTGTGAAAGTTATTTTGCCTGCGCTGAGATTGACAAGTGGGCTCCTCCGGCGGACATCGCACAGTTGCAGGATGCGCTTCAAAAATCCGGTACTCCACACCGAATAGAGTGGTACCCGGCAGTCGAACACGGCTTTGTATTTCCGCTGCGAATGGGCATCTACAACAAAGCAGCTGCAGAACGCCATTGGGAGCGGTTATTCAGCCTTTTTGAGAGAAATCTCAAAGTGATTTGAAGACCAATTCTTCGGGGCAACTTTGTGTAAAACCGATTTTTTTGAAAAACATCAAAAGCTAGAGCAAAACAAAATCTGGCCTACAACGCTGACAGGGTCATGCCACGGTTTTTAGGTTCACTCAAGCTTAAGTGCCCGTTAAATTTTCGCGCACACTCAACAAATTCGACAGCGCAAACATAGCCACGAGCTGGGCGAGTGCTTGGTCAACAAGGGCGAAGCAATCAAACGGGCATCCATCTACCTACGTACCAGTCTCGAGCAATAGGCCGTACGCAATCAGGATCGCATTCACCACACTCAAGGTTTACGCGACTAATTTGTGGGTCTACAGATGGTTGCGAAAACGCAGAATGGTACGCTCGTCGAACAGACGCCTAAACGCTTGCGGCTGCGCAAAATTTCGGCACAGCCGTATGACAAAGAAGAATTCTTTTATGGCGAGATCGGAGAGCGAAAACCACTGCTGCATGAAGTGAATACGCCGCATAGTTTGCTAACTAAATGGTGGCCGCCCGGTCCTCGGCAGTAATAGGGTGCAATGCGTTCGATCAGCGCAGTGTATAAAACCACCTGATCCATTTATTCCAAGAACACTTAATGACGTATTTTTTGTTTTCTTAACGTTCTGTTTGAGCTTAAGGCTAGCTTGTTTTATGACAATTTTTTTTAGGCCGAAGCTAACTGTAATAAGACGACCGGCGGAGTTGTGGAGCCTGACCATAAAACTTATTGCTCTGCGAGTCAGAATTAAATAGCCACATTTCCAACCAAAAGCGTACACTGAATATATCAAAAATTATCTATTTTTATCATTTTTTGGATAAATTCAAGGATAGCTATTATGGTCATTGCATCAGTTCCGGATTCGGAAGAATACCGCCTACTAGCTCTTGAACAGCTCGAAATTCTTGATTCGCAGGCTGAGGAAGGTTTTGACTCTTTAGTCAAGGCGGCTGCTTTAGTGTGTGAAGTACCTGTGTGCTTAATAAGTCTTGTCGATAAACATCGCCAATGGTTTAAATCAAATTTCGGCTTTTCTAATTTCACGGAAACGCCACGAGACATTGCATTTTGTGCACATACGATTTTGCAAGATGGTCTACTTGAGGTTAAAAACGCCCTAAAAGATAAACGGTTTTACGATAACCCTTTAGTTCTTGGCGATCCGCATTTTCAGTTTTATGCTGGTGCCCCTCTGGTCTTGTCTGGTGGCGCACGTGTGGGAACGCTCTGCATTTTTGACCGTGAACCGCGCACGCTTAATCAAAATCAAAAGCAAGTTCTATTGCAATTAGCTAAGACTGCGAGTCAGCTGATGGAGTTGCGCGCCACTGCTCGCAACAACGAGATTAATTCTGCACAGTTTCGAGATCTGAGTAGCGCCTCGCCAATGGGTATTTTTGCGACTGATCTACTAGGCATTTGCACCTACAACAATGCCGCTTGGCTTAAGATTTTTAATATTTCATTAAAGCAAAGTATTGGATCCAACTGGGCCGCTAGCATCCATCCCGAAGATGCGCCAATAGTTTTCGAACAATGGCAGGCCTTTGCTGAGAAAGGTGAAGTATTTGATGCCGAGTTCCGCATACAGCCAATAGGAGGAGATCTTCGCGTCGTGCATAGTAGTGCGAGCAAGATTATGAATTCGCAAGGCAAGCACACTGGCTATGTAGGAGCAGTCAAAGACATTACGAAACAGTCTCTTGTCGGATACGCCAATCACTCCTTGTTAGGCATGATCAAAAAGCACTTTATGGTCGCGGTGGTCGATTTGTCGGGTCACATAACTGATGTGAATGACGCGTTTTGTGATTTCAATGGCTACTCGCGCGCAGAGTTAATAGGCCAACACCACAACTTGTTGAACTCAAGCTCACACCCCGAATCACTTTTTGCAGAAAGGTGGCTAAAAGTAGAGCAAGGTGAGTCATGGCAAGGTGAAATTTCATACTGCAAAAAAAATGGAAAGCTGCAATGGGTGGATAACGTGATGGCACCACTCAAAGGTGTCTCTGGCCCTGTAGAGAGATATGTTTCGGTCAGTCGCGATATTTCGCAACGTAAAAATTTTGAAGAACAACTGCGTAAAAATAAGCTCTTCCTCGACCGTACAGGCAGCATGGCTGGAGTCGGCGGTTGGGAGGTAGACCTAGTAGCGAACACTGTTTATTGGTCTGACGAGATCTGTCGTATTCACGGCGAAGAGCCTGGTTACGCGCCTTCATTTGATGGGGCAATACACTACTACGCGCTAGACTCGCGCTCTGTCATCACGAACGCAATTGATAGCGCCATTTCGACTGGCAAAGGTTGGGACTTAGAGTTGCAACTAATACGTAAGGACGGCGCTTTAATCTGGGTCAGAGCAATAGGTTCTGTTGAGTTTGAACTGACTAAACCCATACGTCTAATCGGTGCATTTCAAGAAATAACGGAGACCGTTAAAACACGCCAGTTAATTGCAAACATCCACGAGCGTATGCTGCAACTGACAAAAACAGCGGGGGGCGTGGGTGTTTGGGAATATGACGTGCTTAAACATACCCTAGTGTGGGATGAATTAATGTACCGTTTATGTGGTGTTGAGCAAGATGACACGCTTAGTGCAAGAGCTCTTTCGTCACGCCATCTGCATCCGGATGATAGAAAAATAATTAAAAATAAATTTCAAACAGCAATTATTAATGCACAGCAATATGATGCGGAGTTTCGTATTATTTGGACAGATAAAAGTGTTCACACTATCAAAACACTTGGTCACGTAGAGCGTGATGCCACGGGAGCCGCTCAGCGAGTTATTGGTGTAAGTTGGGACGTAACGCATGAACGCGAAATCGAAGCTGTCTTAGTCGAACAAAATGAGCTACTTCGAATCACCATGCAGTCTATCGGTGATGCAGTCATAACTACAAATGCAAAAGGAGAAGTCACGTGGCTCAATCCAGTAGCGGAAAGAATGACTGGATGGGGGGCTCTAGAAGCACACGGGTGTCCATTAAAGAAAGTCTTTCACATCATTGATGAGCAGACGCGATTGCCGCTAAAAAATCCAATCGAGACTTATCTCCAACAAGACCAGATCGTCTGCCTTTTAAACCACACATTATTAATTTCGCGCAAAGGCATAAAGTTTGGAATTGAACATTCTGCTGCGCCCATTCGCAATGCACAAGGCGTGGCACTTGGCGCTGTCGTAGTCTTTCGTGATGTTACAGAGCAACGTCGCCTCGCTAGTGAGATGAAACACCGCGCCACCCATGATGAATTGACTGGCTTGTTCAATCGTGGTGAGTTCGATGATCGCTTAAGTCGTCTTTTAGAAAAATCCAGTGAAGACGGCAGTATTCACACCTTGTTATATATAGATCTAGACGAATTCAAACTGGTTAACGACGCATGCGGACATACGATAGGCGATCAATTACTGAAACAAATAAGTAGTTTGATGGGGGCTGTTATTCGCGACTGCGATACCCTAGCGCGTTTAGGCGGAGACGAGTTTGGTATTATTTTGGAGCATTGCAGCGGCGAGCAAGCTCAGCGTGTGGCGCAGCAGGTCTGTGACCATATAGGGGAGTTCAGACTACATCACGACGGCAAACGCTTTCGCGTGAGCTCTAGCATCGGCCTAGTCGAGCTGAGTCATACTTTCACCAGCACCATCTCAGTGATGCAAGCGGCTGACACCTGCTGCTACGCGGCTAAAGAAGGTGGTCGTAACAGAATTCACACTTGGATTGATAACGACCAAGCTATAAAAGAGCGTCGTCATGAAATGCAGTGGACAAGCCGAATTGAGCAGGCGCTAGACGAGGACCGGTTTGTACTCTATGCCCAGCGATTACATTCTTTAGAAGCCGATACTCAAGGCATACACGCCGAAGTGCTGCTGCGTATGCTTGACAACAACGGCTCTATCATTTCTCCGGCAGCTTTTTTACCAGCAGCGGAACGGTTTCACTTGGCTTCACGTATCGACCGTTGGGTGTTAAACCGCTCGATCGCTTGGCTTAAGGCCTTGGGCTCAGACAGCCCAATTCAGCTGCTTGCGATTAATTTATCCGGTCAAAGTGTCGGCGATATGGCCTTTCACCGAAGTGTTATGGAATATCTTGTGACGCTGCCAGCCACTCTTTGTAAACGCTTATGCTTCGAGATAACCGAAACTGCAGCAGTTACCAATTTAGCTGCTGCTGCACTTTTCATAGAACAAGTACGTGCATTAGGAATCAGCGTCGCACTGGACGACTTTGGCGCTGGTGCGTCATCTTTTGGATTTCTCAAACGACTACGTGTGGACTACCTCAAGATCGACGGTCAATTTATTACGAACTTGCTTGACGATGCTTTGGATGATGTAGCTGTGAGGTGCTTTGTGGATTTAGCCAAGGTCATGAATATCAAAACTATTGCCGAATACGTTGATAAAGCACCGGTTTTAGAGAGGATTAAGGAACTTGGTGTCGACTACGCTCAAGGATTTTTTCTGCACAAACCTGAGCCTATTAATTTTTTACTAAAAAGCCCAGTGACTCATAGCGATGGTCAAGCACATCTAAGCCTTCAGTAAGTTTTCAATTAATTCTTGCTTATCGCTTTATTGACTGTTCTGAAATGATTTGAAACTAGTCAAATTAATAAGCAGCAGAGTCCACTCAAAATTAGTGATGTAGGCTATCAAAGTCGAGCCGACTAAATCAGCCAATAGTCCAATGCCTGCGGCTGCGGCTGCGGCTGCGCTGGCAGTGAACCTTTTGGTATTCAAAGTTAGCCTGTTTTCCCTGCACTAGGGTTGCAAAGTATTCAGCGTAATAGACCCAGCAATAAAAAAGGACTTAGCCTCGTTTGAAACTAAGTCCTTAATCTGATTGGTCGGTGTGAGAGGACTCGAACCTCCTACCCCTTGCACCCCATGCAAGTGCGCTACCAGGCTGCGCCACACACCGAAGATAATAATTATAGCCTGTGCAAATGCTTGTATTAGCAGCGAATACTTAGCAAATCACGGATTTCAAATAACTCTTGTCGCAGAAGTTCTAGCCGATGTGGCTCTATGCTTATTGATGAAAATTCAACGGCTTGAAAATGCTGTGTAGATTGAGGCGAAAGATCATTTGTAGCGATTTTTTCCTCAAGCGCAAGCTGCTCTGTTTTTTCGCGAGGACCGATGTCAAGGGAGCCAAACAATAGCGCTTCGTTTGAGTGTTTATTATTTTGAGTTTGAGCTAACTCTATCAATTTGTTTCGCGCGCCGCTGATAGTGAAACCTTGGTCATACAGCAAATCCCGTATGCAACGAATCATTAAAACGTCGTGGTGTTGGTAGTAACGTCGATTACCTCGCCTTTTCATAGGGCGCAATTGGGTGAACTCTTGCTCCCAGTATCGAAGCACATGTGCTTTGACTCCGCACAAATCACTAACTTCGCCAATAGTGAAATAACGCTTAGTAGGAAGAGTGGGCAGGGGTTTAATCAAATCCATCAGCACGTTGAGGAAAAATTATCTAATTGAGCTTGAAGACGCGCTTAAAAACGTAGCGTTCAAGCTGGTTTCTTTGATTGTTGGACAGGTTAAATCCAAACAATTCAATCATATTAACTCAATAGAAAAGGATATTGACACTGATTTTTGCCACCTTGAAGTTGTCAGCGCACTTAGGCTCCGCCCTGAATCTGATCTTTAAGTTTGAGACTGGCGTGAAAAGTAACCACCCTGCGCGCCTGAATAGGTATTGCCTCGCCGGTCCTAGGGTTACGGCCAGGACGCGGCGATTTTGTACGAATCTGAAAGTTTCCAAAACCCGAAATTTTCACATCTTTCCCGTCAACCAAGCTGTCCGAGACGAGAACAAAAAACGAATCAATCATGTCCTTGGCTTCACGTTTGTTTAGGCCTAGTTGATCGAACAGCATTTCAGCAAGAAAAGCTTTGGTTAGCGCGGGGGTTTCCAGACTTTCAACAGAAAATTCCATAAGTACACTTACCTTTAATCTGCGCTTAGCAGAATGTTGTGTTTGTCTCCACTATCCATCATGCGCGCAAGCGTGCTTGTAATTCACGCTGTAAGCTGGTGAGCACGGACTGCACAGCAGACTCAATATCATCCTCAGTCAGTGTAGCTGTACCGCCCGAAAGAATAAGTCGAACTGCCAAGCTTTTTTCACCCATTTGCAAACTGGTATTGCCAGCCACGGGCCGGTAGACATCGAATAGTTGGGCACGCAGCAAGCGGCCTTGGGTTTGTGCGCCATTGATAGTACGCACCAAGTCAGCATGGGTAACACTTTCAGCGACGATTACAGCAATATCGCGCTCGACTGGTTGCAACTTGCTGACAGGCGAGAATTCAGGCACTGGGCGTTGCAGCACCGCCTCCAAGTCAAGCTCAAACAGCAGCGGCGCAAGCGCCAATTCGTAGCTCTGACGCCACTTAGGGTGAAGCTCACCCACAAAACCAATAGCCTTGCCATTGAGGCTTACGCAAGCGCAGCGTCCAGGATGCATCGCAGGATGTTCTGCAGGTGAAAACTCGGCTTGCAAAGGTGCGAGCAAGGCCTGCACATCGCCTTTGATATCGAAGAAATCGACGGCTTTATCCGCTTGCCCCCAATGCGTGGGTGAACGTGGACCATAGGCTAAACCACTTATACGCATGGGCTGGTTGAATCCGGCCACCGTGGTATCCGTGTTCTGGCTATTCGCATCACGCAAAAAAACATGACCTAGTTCAAACACATTTATGCGCGGTGCTTTACGGTCAAGATTAAACTTAAGCACTTGCAGCAATGAGCCCAACAACGAAGAACGCATCACGCTCATCTGGCTAGCAATCGGATTGAGCAGTTTGATTGGGTTGGCGTTGCCAGCGAGTTCGTGCTCCCAGCGCTCTTCCACAAAACTAAAATTAATCGTTTCTTGATAACCCAAACCAGCCAGTGCGCGGCGCACAGCGAACGGACTACGCTCTGACTCAGGGCGAACCCTAGCGGTGATGGGCGCAAGCGGCGGTGTAGCTGGCAAATTATCGTAGCCCAACATGCGCACGACTTCTTCAATCAAGTCTTCTTCGATTTGCAAGTCAAAGCGAAAGCTTGGCGGGGTTACTGTTAAAGTGCCCTCCCCTTCTTTGACGTCTAAACCCAAGCGCTGCAAAGCATCTAAACATTGAGCCTGCGAGACCGGCATACCCAAAACCTTGGCGGCACGAGCGACACGTAATGTGACTGGCACTGACTTGGGGATGTTGACCTGAATATCGTCCATGGGTCCGCAAACCGTCTCAGGCAGGCCGCAGATATCAAGAATTAATTGCGTGATGCGTTCTAGATGTTCAGTGGTGTGACCTGCATCTACACCGCGCTCAAAACGATGACCCGCATCGGTAGAAAAATTGTAGCGGCGTGATCGGCCAGCAATAGCTTTAGGCCACCAAAAGGCGGCTTCGACGTAAATATTTTGCGTCTCATCCGTAACCGAAGTCGCGTCGCCACCCATGATGCCAGCCAGAGATTCGACTTGAATATCGTCAGCAATGACACCGACTTTTTCGTCAACTGTGACGGTATTGCCGTTAAGTAATTTAAGCGTCTCACCGGCTTTTCCCCAACGCACATCGAGGCCACCATGAATTTTGTCAAGGTCAAAAATATGTGTAGGTCGGCCCAACTCAAACATCACGTAGTTAGAAATATCGACCAATGCAGTCACGCTGCGTTGGCCGCAACGCGCCAACCTGTCCACCATCCAAGTAGGTGTCACCGCTTTAGTGTTAACGCTGCGCAGCACACGACCCGAAAAACGGCCGCACAAATCGGGGGCACTGATCTTGACGGACAAACGACTTTCATCGCCAACCGCAACGCTTGGAAAACTCAGCGCTTTAAGTGGTGAACCGGTCAACGCAGAGACCTCACGGGCTACGCCGTAAATGCTCAAGCAATGCGCCAAATTTGGGGTGAGTTTGAGCGTGAATAAAGTGTCGTCGAGCTTTAAATACTCACGAATATCTTGACCGGGTTGGGCATCATCAGCCAACTCCATTAGGCCGCCATGATCTTCGCTGAGTTTTAGCTCGCGAGCTGAGCACAACATGCCCTGACTTTCAACACCGCGCAACATTCCCAACTTTATCAAGAAAGGTTTGCCGTCTTCACCGGGTGGTAGTTCTGCGCCAACTAGTGCGCAAGGCACTCGAATACCAACGCGCGCATTAGGCGCACCACAAACAATGCTTAGAAAATCACTACGGCCCACATCAACCTGACAAATGCGCAGACGATCGGCATTCGGGTGTTGTTGTGCATCGACGATTTGACCGACCACAATATGGTTAAACGGCGGAGCAACAGGCTTGAGTTCTTCGACTTCTAGGCCAGCCATAGTCAAGGTGTGAGCGAGTTGTTCAGTGCTCAAAGAGGGGTTGCAAAATTCGCGCAACCAGGATTCAGGAAATTGCATTATGTGCTTTCAGCTTATTTTTTTGGATTTAATCAGGATGAGAATTGCGATAAAAAGCGCACATCACCGTCAAAAAACAAGCGTAAGTCATTCACGCCGTAACGCAGCATAGTCAAACGATCTGGCCCCATACCAAAAGCAAAACCGATGTATTTTTCAGGATCAAGCCCCATGTTGCGCACTACATTGGGATGGACTTGACCCGATCCTGCCACCTCCAACCAACGGCCGGCGAGTGGGCCGGTTTGGAACTGTATGTCTATCTCTGCACTGGGCTCGGTGAAAGGGAAAAAGCTGGGACGAAAGCGCAGCACCAAGTCATCAGACTCAAAAAATGTGCGGCAAAAATCCGTGAACACATATTTCAAATCTTTAAAGCTCACGTTCTCACCAATCCACAGGCCTTCGCACTGGTGGAACATGGGTGAATGCGTCGCGTCGCTGTCAACACGGTAAGTGCGACCTGGAGCGATGACACGAATTTCTGGCATGCGTTCGCCAGCATCAATAGCTGCGCGGTGCTTTTTAACATGCTGCACGGCGTAACGAATTTGCATCGGGCTGGTGTGCGTGCGCAGTAAATTAGGTGCAGACTCAGTGCCGCCTTCGACATAAAAAGTGTCGTGCATGGAACGAGCCGGATGATCTTCAGGCGTATTGAGCGCGGTGAAATTAAACCAGTCGGTTTCTATTTCTGGCCCTTGGGCAACATCGAAACCCATGGAACCGAATATGGCTTCTATGCGCTCTAGCGTGAGTGACACAGGGTGTAATCCGCCTTGCGCGCGCTGGCGGCCGGGCAAGCTCACGTCTAGGGCTTCAGCTTTGAGTTGTAGGTCAAGCTCAGCGTCGGCTAGTGCTTGACGACGCTCATTTAAAGCCGCTTCAATCGCCTGTTTGGCCAGATTGATAGCCGCACCGCGCGACTTTTTCTCATCAACGGGCAGCTGCGCCAAACCCTTCATCAATTCGGTGATGCGGCCGGCTTTGCCGAGGAACTGGGCCTTGGCATTTTCCAGATCGGCCGGCATGGCGGCGAGATTAAAACTGGCTTTGGCGCTGGTCACCAATTCATTCAGGGCTAAGTCTTGGGTCATAAATTATTTCTGAATTCTTGTATGCATTTTGTGCTGCGTAGGCAGCTGCGGGTGATAGAGCCGGCAGGCCTGAATGAAAAAAGGGCCAGAGCCTTTTCAAGCTCTGGCCCTTTATTTTCTTACCAGCCGCTATGAATCAGACAGCAACTAGGTTTGAAAATCAGGCAGCAGCCAATTTGGCTTTGACCTGGTCGACGATGGCGCCAAATGCGGCACTGTCGTGAATCGCCATATCGGACAAAACCTTACGGTCAATCTCGATACCGGCTTTGCGCAATCCGTTAGCGAACTGGCTGTAGGTGATGCCGAACGAACGGCTGGCTGCATTGATACGGGCAATCCACAAGCGGCGGAAAACACGTTTCTTGGTACGACGGTCACGGTAGGCATATTGCCCAGCCTTCATTACCGCTTCTTTAGCGACGCGGAAGACATTACCGCGGCGACCGCGAAAACCTTTTGCAAGGGCTATGATTTTTTTGTGGCGGGCGCGAGCCGTTACACCACGTTTGACGCGAGGCATTTAATTACTCCTGAACGTTGTTAAATTAAATGCCACGGCCTGGAAGCATCTGTGCCATGTGACCCATATTGGTCTCATGAACAGCTACTGATCCACGCAATTGACGCTTGTTCTTGGTGGTCTTCTTAGTCAGAATGTGACGTTTGAAGGCTTGACCACGTTTGACCGTGCCACCTGGACGAACTCGGAAACGCTTTTTAGCGCCGCTCTTGGTCTTCATTTTGGGCATATAAATGCTCCTTTTGATTTGTGCTCGTGAGGCGCTGCGAACCTACGCAGACTTGACGGCCCCGAGACACTTATAAAGGCCGCCAGCTCCGAGAAGTTTTAGCTTCTCGCTGCCCGCAGCCTTGGCGAAAAAAGCGCATGGCTTTCTTCAGTCGAAAGACGGATTCTACTCTGACTTTAAGGGATAGCTTTACAGCCAGCCCTTTTAATTTTTATGCGCCGCATTAAGAAGTGCTAGCAGCAGCTTCTGTTGACTGTTTGGCGCCTGGTTTTTTACGACCCGGTGCAATCATCATGACCATTTGACGACCTTCTAGTTTTGGAAACTGCTCAACCAATATCAGATCGGCGAGCTCATCACGAATACGTGCAAGTAAAGCCAAACCGATTTCTTGGTGAGTAATTTCCCGACCACGAAAGCGCAGAGTAATCTTGCACTTATCGCCATCATCTAGAAAACGCTTGATATTTCGCAACTTGATGTTGTAGTCACCATCATCAGTACCGGGGCGGAATTTAATTTCCTTAATCTCGATAACTTTTTGCTTGGATTTGGCGTCCGCCGCTTTTTTCTGCTCGGCATATTTGAACTTGCCGTAATCCATTAATCTACAAACGGGTGGAACCGCTGTTGGAGAAATCTCCACCAGATCAACATCATATTCACCTGCTAGACGCAATGCCTCCATCAAATTGACGATGCCCAAAGGCTCGTTATCGGGGCCAGAGAGACGCACTTCGGGAGCCATGATTTCACGGTTCAAGCGGTGCTTGCGTTCTTCGCGGTGACGACGGTCACGAAATTCTGTAGCGATGGTTTTTGTCCTTCAATGCTTGCTATAAAAGCTATAGCGGCTTTGCCCAATGAGATGATAAAGATGAACCAAAAACGCTCAACAATGTTTGCTTGAGCGTTAAATCTGATCAGGTTTTTTGTGCAATGTCCGTAGCGATTTGCGCTGCAAATGCTGCTAGTGACATGACGCCAAGGTCTTTATTACCGCGGGCTCTTACTGCTACTGCGCCGGCTTCTTTTTCCTTGTCACCAAGAACAAGAATATAAGGGGGCTTTTGTAACGAGTGCTCTCGTATTTTATACGTTATTTTCTCGTTCCTGAGATCTAATTTGACTCTTATCCCTTGATTTTGCAGTGTCTTTGCCACTTCGCGTGCGTAATCAGCTTGTGCATCTGTAATCGTAAGTACGCAAACTTGTTCCGGCGCTAGCCAAGTAGGTATCGCGCCAGCGTGCTCCTCAATCAGTATTCCGATGAAGCGCTCAAGGCTGCCAACAATCGCGCGATGCAGCATGACAGGTCGGTGACGGGCGCCGTCTTCGCCCACGTATTCAGCATCGAGTCGCTCGGGCATTGAGAAGTCGACTTGCATAGTGCCGCACTGCCACTGACGGCCAATCGCGTCTTTTAACGTGTATTCGATCTTAGGTCCGTAGAACGCACCGTCGCCTGGAGATACTTCAAATTCGCAACCGGATGCACGCAGACTTTCCATCAAGGCATGCTCGGCTTTGTCCCAACTTTCGTCTGAACCAATACGGGCTTCTGGACGCGTCGCGACTTTGTAAATGATGTTTTTAAAACCAAAGTCGGTGTAGACCTTTTGCAGCAAGGTTGTGTAGTCGACACATTCTTTGAGAATTTGCGACTCAGTGCAAAAAATATGGCCGTCGTCTTGGGTAAAACCACGCACACGCATGATGCCGTGCAGACCGCCCGAAGGCTCATTGCGATGGCATTGACCGAACTCGCCATAACGCAATGGCAAATCGCGGTAGCTCTTAATGCCTTGCTTGAAAATCAAAATGTGACCGGGGCAGTTCATAGGCTTGAGCGCATATTCACGCTTTTCGCTCTCGGTCGTGAACATGTTGTCGCGGTACTTGTCCCAGTGACCTGTTTTCTCCCACAAAGTCTTGTCTATAACTTGTGGGCCTTTGACCTCTTGATATCCATTGTCTTGGTAGACCTTGCGCATGTATTGCTCAACGCCTTGCCAAATAGTCCAACCCTTGGGATGCCAAAAGACTAGGCCGGGCGCGTGATCATCAATGTGAAATAAATCCAGCTCTCGGCCTAACTTACGGTGGTCACGCTTTTCAGCTTCTTCTAGTTGAAGTAAGTAGTTTTGCAAGTCATCTTTAGTCGCCCAAGCCGTGCCGTAGATGCGTTGCAGCATCTCGTTTTTGTGGTCACCGCGCCAATAGGCACCAGCTAACTTCATGAGCTTGAAAAACTTAAGCTTGCCGGTGCTGGGTACATGCGGGCCACGGCACAAATCTTCAAAATCACCTTCGCGGTAAAGCGAGACATCTTCGTTTGCTGGGATGCTGGCAATAATCTCAGCTTTGTAAAACTCACCTTGGCTTTTGAAATGCTCCACTGCCGCGTCGCGTGGCAATACGCGGCGTGTGACGGCTTCGTCCTTGGCCGCGAGTTCGGTCATACGCTTTTCGATAGCGATCAAATCGTCGGGCGTGAAGGGGCGCTTGTAGGAAAAGTCGTAGAAGAAACCGTTTTCAATCACCGGGCCAATCGTCACCTGTGCATCGGGGAACAATTCTTTGACGGCATAGGCCAACAAGTGAGCGGTAGAGTGGCGAATCAAGTCTAGGCCGTCCGCATCCTTGGCGGTGATGATGCTAAGGGCACTGTCTTTTTCGATCAGAAAACTGGTGTCAACCACTTTACCGTCGACTTTGCCGCCCAATGCAGCTTTAGCCAAGCCTGCGCCAATGGAGGCAGCGACTTCAGCCACGGTAACGGCCTGAGGAAATTCGCGCTGTGATGCGTCTGGAAGCGTGATCTGAATCATGTAATGGACTTTAGAGCGTTGGAGACAACAAAAAGCGCGGAACCTGCCGCGCTATGAAAGTTATCCGAAGAGTAATTTAGTTTGATGACTCAAAACTAGTTAACTGGCTTGGCCGGCAGGGCTTAATCAGTTGAGGCGTGTGAGCGTCGAGTTCGCTGCAATGTCAAAAGACAAGTCGATGGGGTTGGCAGTAGAAAAGCAAACATGCATGTATTTTACGGCAGCTTTGCCCACCCTTTGATTAAGCAGCCTGATAGACATGTCACAAGCCCACTAAAGGCCATAAAAGCAAAATAAAAAACCCGGCAAAAGCATCTTAATGCTCGCCGGGTTTTGACCAATCAACGCTCTAAGTCATCAGAGCGCATTAAAGATTTTTAGTGGAACTGCTCTTCTTCGGTTGAACCTGTCAATGCAGTAACGCTGGACTTTCCGCCCTGAATCACAGTCGTTACTTCGTCAAAGTAACCAGTGCCGACTTCTTGCTGATGGGACACAAATGTGTAGCCACGATCACGAGCTGCAAATTCTGGCTCTTGCACTTTCTCAATGTAAGCCGTCATACCGCGTGCTACATAGTCTTGCGCCAAGTCGAACATGTTGTACCACATCGAATGAATGCCGGCCAAGGTGATGAACTGGTACTTGTAACCCATGGCGCCTAGTTCTTTCTGGAACTTGGCAATGGTTGCATCGTCAAGGTTTTTCTTCCAGTTAAACGACGGCGAGCAGTTGTAGGCCAACATTTTTCCGGGGTGAACTTTGTGCACTGCTTCGGCAAATTTCTTGGCGAACTCAAGGTCAGGCGTGCCAGTCTCGCACCAGACCAAATCAGCGTAATGGGCATAAGCAATAGCGCGACTAATCGCCTGGTCCATGCCTTTACGGGTTTTGTAAAAGCCTTCTGCTGTGCGCTCGCCGGTAATGAATGGCTTGTCGTTTTCGTCGTAGTCGCTGGTGAGTAAGTCAGCAGCTTCTGCATCAGTACGGGCAATCACCAAAGTAGGTACGCCGCAAACGTCAGCTGCCATACGGGCCGCAATCAACTTTTGGCAAGCCTCTGCAGTAGGCACCAACACCTTGCCACCCATGTGACCGCATTTTTTAACTGATGCGAGTTGGTCTTCAAAGTGAACACCAGCAGCGCCAGAATTAATCATGGCTTTCATCAATTCAAATGCATTCAGCACGCCGCCAAAACCAGCTTCAGCATCGGCAACGATGGGGGCGAAGTTATCGATATAGCCCTTGTCGCCAGCGTCAATGCCTTTGGCATGTTGGATTTCGTCCGCACGGCGGAACGTGTTGTTGATACGCTCAACGACTTTTGGCACCGAATCGACTGGGTACAAAGATTGGTCTGGGTACATAGCGGCGTAGCCGTTGTTATCTGCAGCGACTTGCCATCCCGACAGGTAAATGGCTTTCACGCCAGCCTTAACTTGTTGCATGGCTTGACCACCCGTCAGAGCACCAAGGCAGTTCACATAGGCTTCTGTGTTAACCAAATTCCAAAGCTTTTCGGCACCGCGGCGAGCCAAGGTGTGCTCGATTGGGAAGGAGCCGCGCAGACGAACCACATCCGCTGCCGTGTAACCGCGCTTAATGCCTTTCCAGCGGGGGTTGGTTGCCCAGTCTTTTTCAAGGGCGGCGATTTGTTCTTCGCGGCTTGATACTTCAGTATGGTGTTGGGTCATGGTGCGCTCCGTAGGTTAAGAAGAGTTTGAAACTAAACGATTTGATTTCTGGTCTGGGTCTAGTTTAAGTCTTCTACAAGACTATTTTTACTCTTATGTCTTATATAAGATAAAAATTAAATTCAATTAAATCAACAGTTATTTTTGCTTTTGCCACAATACAAAATGTCGTCTCTTATATCGAGAAATATTTTTGCAGCGCAACAATTAAATTTTTCATATTATAAAAAGCACTATGTTGAATATGAAATTTAAACGGCACAATCTCGATTAATTAACGCAATACAGAAAAAATTGATGAATCGCTTCGCCGCCTTTGCCTGTCTCGCCTTGAGCATGACTCTGGTTGGCAGCTATGTAGCCCTCTCCAAACCCTTGGTTGCTGCCCTGCCCGTCTTTTTGCTGGCTTGGCTACGTTTTGGTATAGGCACAGCAGCCATGCTGCGCTGGCTTAAAAAGCCGGCCTTTGAAGCGCCCATGACACAGCTCACCAAGCGCCTATTGTTTCTTGAATCTTTTCTAGGCAATTTCCTGTTCTCCATTTGCATGCTGTACGGGGTGAGCCTGACCAGCGCTTTGGCTGCGGGCGTCATCATGGCCGCCATTCCCGCCGCAGTGGCCCTTCTTAGCTGGATCATTTTGCGCGAGAAAATAAGTCTGCGAATATGGGCTGCAGTGGCCTGTGCAGTGCTAGGAATCAGCTTGGTTTCGCTGTCAAAGAATCAAGGTTTAGAGACTTCTCAACCGCTAAACAGCCAAGCTTGGCTAGGCAATTTACTCTTGATGGCAGCGGTACTTTGCGAGGCCGCTTACGCCGTGATTGGTAAACAGCTCACCGGCGTGCTAAGCCCCAAGCGAATCACATCATTAATAAACCTTTGGGGCTTTGCACTTGTCACACCCTTTGGCTTGTGGGTAGCAATAGACTTTGATTTTGGCGCGGTTCAGCTTCACAGCTGGTTGCTACTGATGTTCTACGCCATGTCAGCCAGCGTATGGACTGTTTGGTTGTGGATGACAGGTCTTAAGCTGGTGGCGGCAAGTCAAGCCGGTATCTTCACAGTACTACTACCGGTTAGCGCAGCGGCTGTCGGTGTACTGGTGCTAGGAGAGCAACTTAACCGAGTGCAGGGTCTGGCATTTGCGATCGCTTTGGCAGGCGTGTTGCTCGCGACCTTGCCGGCCTCGCGTCGCTAGTTTTTTTAAGTCACTTTTCTTGCTGTTCCAGTCTTTGCCGCCTTTGCCGACGCAGCATAAGCAGGCTGTAAACAATGATGCCTATAGACACCGTTGCAATCAGCAGCGTAGCGGCAGCATAAACCGAAGGATTCAGGCCGCGTCTGGCGTAGCTAAAAATAACCTGTGGCAGCGTTGTCACGCCTGGGCCAGATAAAAATTCTGAAATCACCACATCATCAAAAGACAGCGTAAAAGTAAGCAGCCACGCTGACACCAAAGCAGGTGTGATACATGGCAAAGTAACCAGAAAAAATACTTGCACGGGCCGGCAACCTAAGTCTTTGGCCGCGTCCTCCAGCGACAAATCCATCTCTGCCAAGCGCGACTTAATCACCACCGTCGCATAGGCCATGCCCAACAAAGTGTGGCCTATGACAATCGTCGCCACGCCGCGCTCTGGCCAACCAATGGCGCGTTGCACTGCGACAGAAAGCAGCAGCAGCGACAAACCAATAATGACCTCAGGCATGACCAGTGGCGCATTGACCATTCCATAAAACAAGGTGCGGCCTGAAAAACGCTTGTAACGCACCAGTACGAAAGCTGCAAAGCAACCCAGTAGCACTGAGAAACAAGCCGTAATCAAAGCCACCTTAAGCGAGAGAAAAAATCCGGCGACAAGCTGAGAGTCATCCACCAAAGCCTGATACCAACGCAGAGAAAATCCGGTAAAAACACCGTCTTGCCGGGTGCTATTGAATGAAAAAACAATTAAAAAAATCAGCGGTATATTCAGAAACAAAAACACCAAGCCCAGCCACAAGCGAGCCATGTTTCTTTGCAACCAGTAATCCAGTGCTCGCATGTTAAACCCGACTTTCATCTTGACTCGCATTGCTGTAGCGGTAATACAGAGCCAGGGGCAACAAGATAAGCACAATCATCACAACGGAGAGCGCTGCAGCACGCGGCCAGTTATTACTGCTAAACATCTCGTCCCACACAACCCGACCAATCATTAAGTTTTCAGCCCCGCCCAAAAGAGAGGGAATCACAAACTCACCGATACAAGGGATAAATACCAGCATAGAGCCGGCAACAATACCGCCACGACTGAGCGGCACAGTCACCAACCAAAACGCAGACCAAGCGCTAGCGCCCAAGTCGTGTGCCGCCTCCAGCAAACGCATGTCCATCTTCACCAAGTTGGCATACAGGGGCAAAATCATAAAAGGAATGTAGACATAAGTCATGCCTATCAACATAGACACATCGGTATAAAGCATGATTAAAGGCTGATGAATAATGCCCAGCGCAAGCAAAGCGTTATTGATAATGCCTTGGTCAGCCAAAATACCTTTCCAAGCATACACACGCAATAAAAAAGAAGTCCAAAACGGCAGCATCACCAGCATTAAGAGCGCTGGCCTAATCGTGGGTTTGGCACGTGCCAAAAAGTAAGCAAACGGATAACCAAAAATCAAACAGAAAAAAGTAGTGAGAAAAGCGTATTTGAGCGAAGTCAGATAGGCCTGCAAATAAAGCGTGATGTCGCTTTGGCCATCACTGAAAATCGAGATGTAGTTTTGTGGCTTAAGCAGTATTTTCAAACTGCTGGGCGCACTTTCAAAGAGTGGCGCAAATGGGTCTACCCCATTGCCCATATCAGTCACGCTGATACGCAGCAAAATCAAAAATGGCAACGCAAAAAACAGTAGCAACCAAAAAAACGGCACGGCAATCACAAAGCGCCGACCAAGTTGAAACTGAAAATACTTAAACAAACTCATGGCGCTACAGCGTTAACACCACAGGCGAGGCCGCATCCCACCAGAAATACACTTGGTCGTTCTTATCTATCGGGCTGCTGTCTTGGCGCGCGGTGTTTGACTGAGTAATACGTATGCTTATTGTTTGAGACAAAGACTGCACAGCATCATTGGCATTGGCCACAGCCGTATCCACAAGAAAGCTGCTGTAGCTGCCAAAGTAAGCGATTTCCCGCACTTTGCCAGTGAACAAGTTAACGTCAACATTTGGTCTAGATTTAGAAAGATGGATTTTTTCGGGCCGCAGAGAAACGGCAGCCGGCATGCCTAGCGAGCCACTCACCCCATGACCGACGTGAATCACACCTAAATTGGTTGTGAGTTCACAGCAATCAGGCTCATCAAGGCTTAACTGGCCTTCGAACAAATTGACATTACCGATGAAGTCCGCCACAAAGCGGCAATTCGGATGCTCATAAATTTCTCGTGGCGTTCCGACTTGCAGAACGCGTCCTTGGCTCATCACCGCAATACGCGAGGCCATAGCCATTGCCTCATCTTGATCATGGGTGACCATCACACAGGTCACACCTACTGATTGCAAAATATTGACCAGCTCGAACTGCGTTCTCTCACGAAGTTTTTTATCTAACGCGCCCAAAGGCTCATCGAGCAACAGCAGTTGCGGCTTCTTAGCCAAACTGCGTGCCAAAGCGACGCGCTGCTGTTGGCCGCCTGAGAGTTGATGCGGTTTTCGTTTGGCAAAGCTTTCAAGCTGCGTCAGGGTGAGCATTTCGTCAACACGCACGGCGATTGAAGCCTTGTCCATGCCTTCGCGCTTAAGACCGAAAGCAATGTTGTCCCAGACATTGAGATGAGGAAACAATGCATAAGACTGAAACATCATATTGATGGGCCGCTCATGCGGCGGCAAACCCACAATATTTGCGCCGCCCAACACAATGCTGCCGGCGCTAGGCTTTTCAAAGCCCGCCAACATACGAAGAAGTGTCGACTTACCGCAGCCAGAACTGCCGAGTAAGGCGAATACCTCACCTTTACGAATCGACAGACTGACTTCGTCCACCACGGCAACGCCGTCGTAGCGCTTGACGAGTTTTTCGGTGCGTAAAAATCCAGCGACAGGCGCGTGACCAAACTCGGGCGTGTAGTTATCCAATGCGGATGGGGCTTGCGACATTCAAGTCATCAGCCTTTTTTAAAACGGGTAAAAACATTGCTCATGGATTCGCGTGCCGCGTTGCTAAAGCTAGACGGTACCAGCATTTTTTCAAGATTTGTTGAATCAGGAAAAACGGTTGGGTCCTTGGCTATTTCAGGTTTAACCAATGCCAAGCTAGCCTTGTTGGCAGTAGCGTAGCCGAGCTCATTGGTCAGCGAAGCGGCAACATCGGCTTGGAGAAAATAGTTTATGAAGGCGAGTGCATTTTTCGGATGTTTGGCGTCTTTGGGGATGGCCAGATTGTCAAAAAATATCAATCCACCGGTAGACGGCAGCAAGGCCTCGACCTCATTACCATTTTTATTCTCAATCGCCCGGGCGCGCGCAATATTGATGTCGCCAGCCCAGCCGAGTGCGACGCAGGCCTTGCCACTGGCCAAGTCATCAATCATGGTGCTAGAGAAAAAGCGTATGTCTGGCCTAACCTTGGCCAACATGGCGCCAGCGGCTTGATGATCGAGCGGGTCGTTGGAATAGGCATTTTTACCAAGGTAATGCATAGCCGGCGGTATCACCTCGGTGGGCGAGTCGAGCAACACAATGCCGCAAGTTTTTAGTTTGGCGGTGTAGAGCGGATTAAACACCAGCTCCCAAGCATTGACCGGCATAGGCATAGTGCCGAGTGCTTTGGCAACCTTGGCCTTATTAATAGCCACTGTCGTAAAGCTCCAAGCCCAAGGCACTAGGTAGTCATTACCCGGGTCAATAGCGCCCAGCTTGGCCATGATGGCAGGGTCTAAATTTGTGTAGTTAGCGAGCTTGCTTTTATCGAGCTTTAGCAATAAGCCAGCGTCAATTTGCGGCTTGGCAAAAACTGCCCCCGGCACCACGATGTCGTAGCCCGAATTACCGGCGACTAACTTGGCTTGCAATGCCTCGTTGTTCTCAAAAGTTTGGTAGTTGACCTTGATACCGGTCTCTTTAGAAAAATTAGCCACCATGTCTTTGGCTATGTAGTCTGGCCAGTTGTAGACATTGAGTATTTTTTCCTCGGCACTGGCTAAGGCCGGCGCGGGCTTTGCCGCGACAGGTGCATCGTTTTTGCCACAGGCGGTCAGCGCAATGACTGATAAAGATATAGACCACAAATACTTATTCATGACGTTCTGAGTCCTTTAAAAGTAACTATAAGAGCTGCGCCGCTTATCACTGCGCAAATTAAATCTGCCAGATTGTAAGAGCTTAGTGGGATTGTTTTCAAAGCAATTTGCGGACCATGACGGTCTATGAACAGACTTAAAAATAAATGATGTGTTTTTCAAAAAAAAAGTGTTAAAAATTCACACACAGATAAAAATAATTCACATGAATAAACCATCCAATACCGTGACTTACTCAAAATGTAATCTTCGTGGATTTTGCATACCAGCCGGTCTCAACGACAAGGACTATGCACGAATTGACGAGTTAATCACCGTCAGGCAACGCGTACAGCGCGGCCATTACTTATTTCGGAACGGGGACAAATTTAGCTCACTGTATGCCATTCGCAGCGGCTTTTTCAAAACTTGCGTCGCTACGAAAGATGGTCGTGAACAGGTCTCAGGTTTTCAAATGGCCGGTGAGATCACAGGTCTAGACGGTATTGTTAAATCTGAACACAGCTGTGATGCGATTGCACTAGAAGACGCGGAGGTCTGCGTCATTAAATATGAAAGCGTACTAAAAGTCGCGCAGGAAATGGACGTGTTTCAACACCATATGTATAAAATTTTAAGTCGCGAAATTGTGCGCAGTGCCAGTGTAATGTTGCATTTAGGCAGTCTGCGAGCGGAAGAACGCGTGGCAACATTTTTGCTCGATTTAACGCAGCGCTTGCAAGCACGCGGCTTCTCAGAATCAGAAATAGTGCTGCGCATGACGCGTGAAGAAATTGGCAGTTATTTAGGCTTAAAACTTGAAACTGTGAGCCGTACTTTTTCAAAGTTTGCCCGGGACGGTACGTTAGCAGTTAAGCAGCGTCACATCCGAATACACAAACCAGAAGAACTCATGCGCATCGCCAACCATCAGTTCTGCCACTGATTTAGGCGAATCACACGTTGCAAATTTTGCAATGCAGTAAGCGCTTGATATGAGTGAAGGTTAAGAGCAGTTATAAGGCCTAAAAAAGTCGAGCATCACAGCTTGCTTAAAAGCAAGCGTGAGCTGTTTTCAAAACCAAAGAATAAACAGTTGTAGCACCGAATTCTGATTGCAACCGATGACTCTAACTTGTCACACAACGCGGTTGAGAATTGCCTGTAAATTGTTTGTATCACGAGTGCATATGTTTTTTTACTTAAAGTCGTTCTCCGCTATCCGGTGATCTATTTAGAGGAAGGTATGACCCTCCCACAGGACGAGGTAGCTAAGATTGAAAAAAAAGTAGACACCGGCGACAAAAGACATCGTCGTCGTTATCAAAACTGAAGCTTAAGATTTACGACTCAAAGCCAAGGCGATCACTACAAGTTCTGATTTGATTGCAGAAACCAACATCAGAACGGTTTAAAAGCAGCGCACCAAAGATCAAGAAAACACCTTAACCGCAAGCGCCCACAAATCCGCACTGCGTGCAGTACTCGCAACCATCTTTGCGGATTACCGCATGTGCGCCGCATTCATCGCACTTTTTGCCAGCCATTACGCCGGGCCCGGATGCGGGCGTTTCTGCCACAGCATCAATTCCCGGCAACGATGGCGTGCCGCTACGGCGTTCGAGAATGTTTTGCACCGCGTAAGCAATCGCTGCGACTTCAGAGTCATGCCACAAAGGTATCAAACTACCGTCTTCACGCGTGCGCTGACCTAAGCGGACAGGACCTCTGTCCCAAGCGACTTTGCGCATATCGCTCAAAGCCCGGTCTAAAAAGCCGCCGCGCGCAGCCAGCGACAGCAAGCGCATGCTGGCTGTTATCCACTGCTGCGACTGCGCGTTCTGTCCAACCGGCATAAAAAATTCAATCGCACGATCAGAAGTGGCCGAACTTCCTTGCTGTGCAACAGGCAGGAAAGACACCACCAGATACAGAGTCTGCTGACCTTCGTGCGTCCAATATTCAACTTTTTCAGCTACCGCATCTAGCGCACCTTTAGGCCGACTCTCGATTACGCTGCGCATTGGGTCTGCAGTCGCCGCCACTACAGCGGGAGCGATCGCAGCGACAGCTGTTGGCGTAGCCGGCGTAGTGGATGTTGTGGGCGTGACAGACAGCACAGAGCCCAAAATATCATTGGGTCTATAAGTCGCCATGCCCTTTAGCCCGGCGCGCCAAGCTTGTTGGTAGAGACTCTTAAAACGGTCATAAGGATAGTCAACCGCGATATTGACGGTCTTAGAGATGGCAGTGTCCACAAAGGGCTGAACCACTTCCATCATCGCTATATGGTCTTCAGCGCTAAGCGCTAAGGCAGTCTCAAAGTAATCAGGTAAATTTTTGACATCGCCGCCCATTGCTTGATACAGACGCCAAGCATGGTCTTGCACCTCATACTCAGTGTGACCGCCGTTAGACTCGCGTTTTTTGCGCGTGTATGTCCAAGAAAATGCGGGCTCGATTCCATTCGACGCATTGTCGGCAAACGCCAGACTGACAGTACCAGTAGGCGCAATCGACAACAAGTGGCTGTTGCGTATGCCGTGTTTGCGAATCGAGGCTTGCAGATAATCCGGCAGGCGGCTGGCAAAAGTACCCGGCTCAAGATAAGCCTTGGCGTCGAACAAGGGGAATACGCCCTTTTCTCGTGCTAAGGCGACCGAGGCGGTGTAGGCGCTGTCGCGCATGCACTCTGCAATCCGCTTTGCCGTATCACGGCCCTCGGGTGAGCTGTAACGCAGACCAAGCATGACCAGCGCATCACCCAAGCCAGTAAAGCCAACACCAATACGACGTTTAGCTTGGGCTTCTGCCTGTTGAGCCGGCACTGGCCAATGTGTGAGTTCGAGCACATTGTCTAGAGCTCTGACTTGCAGTGCGACAGCGCTGGCGAAACTTTCAAAGTCAAATGAGGCTTGCGTGTCTTTGGCGAAGGCGTTGCGTACAAAGCCGGTCAAAATCATAGGCCCAAGATCACAGCAGCCATAAGGCGGCAGCGGCTGCTCGCCGCACGGGTTTGTGGCGCTGATGGTTTCTATGGCGCGCAGATTGTTGTCTCGGTTAATTTGATCTAAAAACAAAATACCGGGTTCGGCAAAGTCATAAGTCGAGCGCATAACGGCATCCCACAACGCACGTGCTTGCAGCGTCTGGTAGACCCAAAGCATGTCCTTGCGCTGATGCGCACCATCAGCACAAAGAGCTGCATTGGGCTGCTTGACATGGACTAAGTCCCAAGTTTGATCTTGTTCTACAGCATTCATGAACTCGTCGCTCACGGCGACAGAGACATTGAAATTGTTCCAGCGACCCGGCGTGCGTTTAGCGGTGATGAACTCCATCACATCCGGATGATCTATGCGCAGCACACCCATCTGGGCGCCACGTCGGGCGCCAGCGCTCTCTACCGTGGCGCAGGACTGGTCAAACACATTGATGTAGCTGCAAGGACCAGAAGCCGTAGACGCCGTGCCGAGAACACGCGCGCCGCGTGGGCGGATACGGGAGAAGTCATAACCCACACCGCCGCCTCGGCGCATGGTTTCAGCGGCTTCGCGCAAGGCCTCGTAAATGCCGGGATAACCCGCATCATCTACACCTTGAATGCAGTCGCCGACGGGTTGCACGAAACAATTAATTAAAGTGGCCTGTATGCCGCTTCCTGCAGCGCTCATGATGCGGCCAGCACCGATGGCACCGAGGTCCAAGTTGCGGCGAAACAGTTGCTCGTACTGCTCGCGCTTTTCCGGCAGTTCAATGCTGGCCAGGGCCTTGGCTACGCGATCAAACACATCTGAGGCCGATTGTTCGTTACCTTTGAAATACTTCTCTCGCAGCACGTCTTCGCTAATTAGCTGAGCCACCATGCTTTTGTTAGCCAAGGAGAGATCTTGTATTTTTAATCGGGAATTCATATTGATACTTTCTTGCACGCTACGCGTCGCACTGCTTGGTAGTCACAGTGACGAGCGGCGAATGTTGTGTGGGATAAACCAAGTATAGGATTAGCCGATTAACAGGGCTTGCACCGGGTCAAGCAAAAATCTCAGCCCAATGATTTCACAAATGATGGTCGCGAGAAAATACAAAAGATGCTCATACCTGCACGATGCTTATGCTTACCGTCATACTTTCCTCACCCCCGCCCTGCCGCACGCCTTTAATCGGCGGGCAGGCGTTGTAATCAGTCCCCATCGCGAGGCGTATGTGGCGCTGATCAATCAGGCAACTGTGCGTCACGTCAATACTGACCCAGCGCCGCGAGGCGACATCTAGGCAAACATCGACCCAAGCATGACTGGCCAAATCGGGCTCGTTTGCGGCGTAGAAATAACCACTGACATAGCGAGCTGGATAGCCCAAGCTACGGCAGACGGCAACCATGACGTGGGCTTGGTCTTGGCAAACACCGGCACCGGCCTCGAATGCTTGCATGGCAGTGGTGCTGACGTTGCTGCTGTTTTTACGATAACTCACCGCATTCGCCACACCCTGACTTAAGGCCAGCAAAGCCTGCAGGTCAGCGCTGCCGTCCACACTTTGGGCTAAAAATTGGCGGCCAAATTCAGCCAGTTTGAAATGCGGCTCAGCCAGTGCGGTTGCGCGCAGATAGAAATACGGTTGGGGCAAATTAGGTGCATCGACGAATTCGGGCACACCCAAGGTTTCAATATCGCCAGCAGCGTTAACCAGACTCCAGCGAACGTTGTCACTCTCGCTCGCCACCAAGGTGTAGTCTTCAATCGTATTACCAAAGGCATCTTGCTGACGAAACAGTTTTTTCGGCGCGCCGACACTCCAAAACAATACGTTTTGAGACGGGCCGGACGAAGGCGTTAGCCACAGTGTTTGCAGCGCGTAACGTAGCGGCAAGGTGTAGCGGTAATCAGTGACATGGCGGACGTGAAGTTTCATAGGCGGCTCATAGCCAATCGATGCCGCATATGATTTATAGCCACTTGAAAAATAATACTCAAGCCGTCACCGGCACCAAAAATTCACGGCTAATGTGTGCACCCAACTCGTTGACACGGTCTAAAAATTGTGTCAAAAAGGCATGTAATCCGGTTGCCAAAATTTCGTCGATGCGGGCATATTGCAGATCGGCGCGTAATTTTCCAGCACGGCGTTGAGTCTCGCTAAACGTGTCATTCGTGACCAACGCCAAATTGGTAATGACTTCATTTAAACAACCTAGCAGCGAGCGCGGCATATCTGGGCGCAATATCAGCAATTCGGCCACGCATTCCGGCTTGATCACATCGCGATAAACCTTACGGTAGACCTCAAACGCAGAAACGCTGCGCAAAATCGCACTCCAGTGATAAAAATCATATTCCTGACCGTGGGCATTATCGACACCAAAAAAGTCACCATGCACGGCGTTGAATTTGACATCCACCAATCTTGCGGTGTTGTCAGCGCGCTCTAAAAATGTGCCGAGACGCAAAAAGTGAAACGCTTCATCTTGCAGCATAGTGCCCATGGTGACGCCACGCGACAAGTGAGAGCGAAACTTGACCCATTCAAAAAATTGCGCTGGGTCACGCTCAAAATCACTGCCCTTGAGCATGCGTGAGACTTCCAAATAGGTCTGGTTCTCGGTCTCCCAGACTTCTGTCGTCAAGGTGCCGCGTACGGCGCGTGCGTTTTCTCTGGCATTTTTCAGGCAAGAGATGATGCTTGAGGAGTTTTTCTCATCCCTCACCATGAAATCCATCACATCGCGCGGAATGATTTTTTTGCCGTATTTGGCGGCATAACTTGGCGTGAGTTCGCTAATCGTGAGCAAACCTTCCCAGCCGACTTGAGCGACAGCGGCGGATTGGGGCAACAAAGAAGTCTGATAGTTGACGTCGAGCATACGAGCGGTGTTTTCAGCGCGCTCGGTGTAACGGGACATCCAAAATAAATGGTCGGCAGTGCGTGAAAGCATGGTCTAAATCCTTAGCTTTGAGCTTGTGTCGTGGTGGGTGCCATGGCTGGCATAGGCGGCATGGAGGACATCGGTGTCATTGGATTCATGGCCGGCAAACTAGCGCCAGCCTCTATCACCCAAGTGTCTTTTGTGCCACCACCTTGGGAGGAATTCACCACCAAAGAGCCTTCTTTGAGTGCCACCCGAGTCAGGCCACCCGGCACGATTTGCACGTCTTTACCACTCAGCACAAAAGGCCTTAAGTCCAGATGGCGTGGCGCAATACCGCTTTCAACATAAGTTGGACAAGTCGATAAACTCAGCGTTGGTTGAGCGATGTAACCGGACGGGTTGGCCAGCAGAGCGGCGCGAAACTCCTCAATTTCTGCTGCCGTCGAAGCAGGCCCCACCAACATGCCATAGCCACCTGCTCCATGCACTTCTTTGACGACCAAATCTTTCAGGTTGGCCAAGGTGTATTTGAGGTCTTCCGTGTTGCGGCACATAAAAGTGGGCACATTTTTAAGAATGGGTTTTTCGCCGAGATAAAACTCAATCATTTTGGGCACATAGGGATAGATGGACTTGTCGTCAGCTATACCCGTGCCTATCGCGTTGCACAAAGCCACATTGCCGCTGCGATAAACGTTGAGCAGGCCGGCGCAACCTAAAGTGGAACTTGGCCTAAATGCCAGTGGGTCGAGGAAGTCGTCATCGAGCCTGCGGTAAATCACGTCAACACGTTTGGGTCCGCGCGTTGTGCGCATATATACGAAGTTATCTTTGACGAATAAGTCCTGACCTTCAACTAATTCAACACCCATTTGTTGGGCTAAAAACGCATGTTCAAAATACGCCGAGTTATACATGCCTGGGGTAAGCACAACCACAGTTGGGTCGGCGGTTGCCGGTGGTGCTGAAGCGCGCAGCGTCTCTAACAACATGTCGGGATAGTGGGCTACTGGAGCGACGCTGTTTTCGCTGAATAAATCAGGAAACAGACGCATCATCATTTTGCGGTTTTCCAGCATGTAGCTCACGCCGCTAGGCACGCGCAAATTGTCTTCCAGCACATAGTATTCGCCTACGCCGGTGGCGTCTGGTGCGCGAACAATATCGATACCGCTAATTTGCGAGTAGACATTGTTCGGTACATCAACACCCATCATTTCAGGTCGGAACTGAGCATTTTGGAAAATCTGCTCGGAAGGCACAATACCGGCCTTGAGAATTTCTTGATCGTGGTAGACGTCGTGGATAAAACGATTTAATGCTGTGGTGCGCTGTATCAAGCCTTTTTCCATGCTGACCCACTCATGGGATGGAATGATGCGAGGTATCAAGTCGAACGGTATTAGTCGCTCTGTACCAGAGCCATCTTCATCTTTTGCGCCATAAACAGCGAAGGTTATGCCGACACGTCGAAAAATCATCTCAGCTTCAGCGCGCTTGGCCTTCATGGTGTCCTGCGGTTGGCGCAAAAGCCAGCGTTGATAACCTTGGTAGTGCGCTCTAACACTGTCTGCGCTTGCATTCATTTCATCAAACATCTGACTCATGTCCTTTTTATCCAACGGGGTTGTTTAGGCAGGTTTTCCCTCGACTTTAGCCTGCAATTTGTATGCCAAAGCTTTAAGCCCAACTATTTTTTTTACTATCGGAAACCTCTGACAAGTCAATGCCAACAAGGCTTACAGCTTAATGACTCTATGGCCTAAACACCTAGGGTTCACCCTCGGTGGTGCGATCAACTTCACGTCAATCGGATCGTATTAATGGTTTAGCAATCAATTCCTGCATAGGCACTTGATGCTGCCAATAATGCGGCTCTAATTGACGCTGACACAATATCTGCAAAGGCTGACTGCTACGCCACAAAGCTGCGCCACACGAGGGTGAGCGAAAAACTTGCATACCGCGATCCTCGTAACGCTGCATCACACTGCTCGCGGGGTGACCAAAACGGTTGCGATAACCCGTTTGAGCCAGCGCCAACGGCGCCTGAACAGCATCAAGGAAAGCAGCACTAGACGAGGTCTTACTGCCATGGTGGGGTACTAGCAAAAAGTCAGCCTTGAGTTTGACTTTGAGAGCCGAATCACTGAGTAAGCGACGTTCCTGCGCCACCTCCATATCACCGGTTAACAAAGCGCTGTTCACACCATTCGAGACGCGCAACACACAACTCATGGCATTTGGTTTAAGGCTTTGCGCGTAATCAATTGGCAGTGGATTGAGAATTTCGAAATCCACCCCATCCCAGCGCCAGTGCTGACCTGTTTGGCAACGCTTTGCAGGGCGTAAGGCCTGCAGTGTATGGCCATCCTCAATCGAGCTGAGCAAACTAGCCTGAGGCTGCATCGTCAGAATTGCCGCTGCACCACCAGAATGATCAATGTCGCGGTGGCTAAGCACCAGCATGTCGATGCGTTCACCCAACGCTCTGAGCAGTGGCACTAAAACCCGATTGCCGGCATCGCTTTCGCGCGAAAAGCGCGGCCCGCTGTCATAAACAAGACTGTGGTGTTGGGTTCGCACCAACAAAGCATTGCCCTGACCGATGTCAGCACCAAGCACGTCAAACTGCCCAGTATTTGGGCGTACTGGTTGCCATAACAGCACCGGTAGCATTAAAGGCAAACCTAAACCGCGCCAATGCCAAGGCAGCTTCATGGCCATCAGCAAGCCTCCCATCACACCGGCTACTGCGCACCACAAAGGAGCAGCCGCAACGTTAATACTGGCCCATGACCAGCTAGCTAGCCACTGCAAATAAAGCGCTAACGCACTGGCTGCAAGGGCTGCAGCATCCCAGAGCGGTGACCACAGCACACCCAGCATAGCCAAGGGCGTGAGCACCAATGTCACCCATGGAATCGCCAACGCATTAGCCAGCAAGCCGAGCACCGAAACTTGGTTAAACAGCAACAGTGAGAGCGGCGTAAGCGCCAGCGTAACCACCCACTGCTCGCGCGCGGCCTTGGCCAGCCCCGCCAAGGTTGACTTAATAAAGCCAACAACACATAAGTATCCACGTCCCCAAATTGATCTTACGCAGAGGTCTGTAGTTTGCGTATTTGTCTGCCTTGGCCTTACAGCGCCCGATTCGGGATCGCTGGCGAACAACACGCCAACGGCAACAAAAGAAAGCCAAAACCCAGCTTGCATCAAGGCCCATGGATCAAACATCAACACCAGCGCCATGGCCAACAACCAAACCAAAGGCCATGGCCATTGGCGTGCACTTAAGCGAAGCAGCATCACAGTAGCCAACATAAGTATGGTGCGCTGAGCCGGCACACCCCAACCCGAAAATAAGGCATACAGGGCAGCCAGCCCCAAGCCGCCGAACGCACCCGCAGTGGGTGCCGCCAGCCACAGACAAAGTCGCCAGCCTAGTTGCGCAGAGCGCTTCCACAAAGCGTTGATAAGGCGCGCCGCCAGCCAAGCGAACATGGTGATGTGTAGACCCGAAATACTCATTAAATGCGCCACGCCGGTAGCCCTAAACACCGCCCAGTCGTGTTGATCTATAGCGCCCTGATCGCCCACGACAAGCGCCGCCAACATACCCGCGAGTTGACGATCTGCCACGCGCTCAAAAATAGCCTCCCGCACCGACTGGCGCGCCCGCTCCACCGGATGGGCCCAACTGTCGCTGATTTTTTGTGGCGCAACGTCACGCAGACCTGCACGCACATAAGCGCTGGCTTGCAAGTTTTGCTCCCATAGCCAGAGTTCATAGTCAAAGCCGTAAGGGTTGCTCGCGCCGTGAGGAGCTTTTAAGCGCAGCGTCATGCGCCAGCGCTCACCAGCCCTTAGCACTTGGGGTTGTTGTTCCAGCTCGAACAGAGTTTCTGGCAATAGAAAGCTAGGGGTGCTAATGGAATTAGAGGAGTTAGATCCAGCTTGCGCAGGCACAGCAAACTGACCTAGACCAAAACCGCTGTACCAGCCTACATAAATTTGCGCTGGCAATTGCACTGGCTGACCGGCCAGCAGAGCCGTCTCTGTCTGAAAGCGAAAACGCAGTGCGTCTTCTGACACTTCAGGCATGGCTTGGACGAGGCCCGTCACCACAATATCCTTGCCCTCCAGCGCTGGATTGAGTGCAGTGCGAAGAAAAATAACGCTACGCAAACCCGTCAGCCCAAAACTTAGCGCTAAACACACTGCCAGCGACAAAGCCCAAGACAACGCCAACGCTGGCCCAGCCCTAGGGTTGCCCCGCCTTTGCAGCCAGCAAAGCCATAGCAACGACAGCGCCGCAAAAACTAGGTTGGCGAGGTAAACGTTGACCTCAAAAAGGCTAGCTTGCCTAAGCTGCAACATCACACCTGCGATCAGACCGAACAAAGACAAAAAGGTCTTACCCAAATGTGCTGTTGCGCAAAATGCAGAGCATAAAAGTTGATTAAAGAGCAGCCTCACACAAGTGTTCCAGCTTGAATTAGTGCGACCCGTTTGGGCTTAGCTGGCAGACAATAAATCAAAATTGGCCGAATACAAACTGATGGCCCAGCTCTTGCTACAGTTGTACTAAATAAAAAACCCTCAATCCGGCACGCAAGCGATGCGTCAATACAATGTTTTGTTACTTTGTTCAGCGCCCGGCCCACCAAAACCAGCCCCAGCGTTTTCCACGTGCCCGTTAAACCCTGAAAAGCGAGATTGCCTTGTCCATTCACGTTGCCCTTAGCCATATCACCCATTACAAATACGACCGACTCGTCACTTTGGGCCCACAAATTGTCAGACTGCGGCCCGCGCCTCACAGCCGTACACAAATACTTTCTTACTCGCTCAAGATTGAGCCGCTAGACCACTTCATCA
The DNA here is from genome assembly GCF_012584515.1 of Polaromonas vacuolata. Classification (NCBI taxonomy): domain Bacteria; kingdom Pseudomonadati; phylum Pseudomonadota; class Betaproteobacteria; order Burkholderiales; family Comamonadaceae; genus Polaromonas; species Polaromonas vacuolata. The sequence continues at coordinate 2,163,184 of NZ_CP051461.1, forward strand.
ATTGGCAACAAGATCCCTTTGCCAACTACCAAGCAAGGCTGGTGTTTGCCAAGCCAACACGCGAATTCAAAGTCACGGTCGACATGGTGGTCGACATGGTGGTGCTCAACCCGTTTGACTTTTTCCTAGAGCCTGAGGCTGAAGAGTTCCCCTTCAAGTACCAAAGCGCGATGCAAAAAGAACTCGCGCCCTATTTGGTCACCGAACCCGCAACGCCGCTGCTGCAAGCATATTTAGACAAAATTGATTTAACGCCTAGGCGAACCAATGATTTTTTAGTCAGCGTCAACCAAGGCCTGCAGCAAGCAATTGCCTACTCCATACGCATGGAACCGGGCGTGCAAACACCAGAAGAAACGCTCACATTGGCCTGCGGTTCATGCCGCGATACCGGCTGGCTAATGGTGCAATTGTTTCGCCACTTAGGCCTAGCCGCGCGCTTTGTCTCGGGCTACCTGATTCAACTCAAAGCCGACGTCAAGTCGCTTGATGGCCCTAGCGGCGCAGAAGCCGACTTCACCGACCTACATGCTTGGTGCGAAGTATTTTTGCCAGGCGCAGGTTGGGTTGGACTAGACCCCACTTCTGGCCTGATGGCGGGCGAAGGTCACATCCCACTGGCTTGCACGCCAGACCCATCAAGCGCAGCGCCTATCGAAGGCGGCGTAGATGAGTCTGAAGTTGAGTTCGCACACCATATGGGTGTGCAGCGTATTTTTGAATCCCCACGTGTCACCATGCCATACACCGAGGCGCAATGGGCTGATGTGTTAGCCCTTGGCGAGGCAGTCGACCGTGATTTACTCGCCGGTGATGTACGCCTAACCATGGGCGGCGAGCCAACCTTTGTCGCCACTAACGACCGCGATGCGGGTGAGTGGAATATCGACGCATTAGGCCCGACCAAACGCGGCTACGCAACAGAACTGGTGAAAAAGCTGCGCGCCGAATACGGCCATGGCGGCTTTTTGCATTTTGGTCAAGGCAAGTGGTATCCCGGCGAGCAATTACCGCGCTGGGCGCTGAGCATTTTTTGGCGCAAAGATGGCGAACCAATTTGGCAAAATCCAGACCTTTTCACGGACGAACGTGACGTCTGCAACTACAGCGCCGAAGACGCTTCACGCTTTACTAAGCTGCTGGCCGAAAAGCTCGGCCTCAAGCCCGATTTCATCACGCCGGGCTATGAAGATGCTTGGTATTACCTATGGCGCGAACGTCGCTTGCCGATTAATGTCGATCCGTTTGATTCCAAACTCGACGATGCAATGGAACGCGAACGCCTGCGCCGCGTCTACATGCAAGGCCTGGACTCGGTAGTCGGCTATGTGCTACCCCTCAAGGCCAGAGAAGAAGTGCCAGGCGCTAAAACAGAACGCACAGGACCGGCGTGGACGACAGGGCCTTGGTTTTTCCGCGATGAGCGCATGTACCTGATGCCGGGTGACTCACCTATGGGTTACCGCTTACCGCTGGACTCAGTGCCTTGGGTCTCCAAAACAGACTTCCCCTACATGATCGAGGCCGATCCGTTTTCGCCGCGTGAGGCACTGCCGACAGCGGCGGCGCTCACATCACGTTACGCCGGCAGCTCAGCACAAAGTACCCAACCCTATTTGAGCAGCCCAGCCAAGGCCATACCACCGCTCTACGAAGCGCGGCGCTTAATGCAAAACCCGACCGATGCGGCTGAGCACGGCACAGCTGGCCTGACACCAGAGCAGCTACAAAACACTGATCCATTAACCCGCGCGCCTAACGCCTTTGAGTCAGCAGGCTGGTTAAGTCGTACCGCTATTTGTGTCGAAGTACGCGACCCAAATCGCGCAAATGGCCCCAAGGCCAAACAAGAAGCCGAAGCCAAACTGGCTGGCAAAAAAGACATGGGCAAAGGCGAGAAAGGCGCGCTTTATGTTTTCATGCCGCCAATGGAGCGACTCGAAGACTACCTAGATTTGCTCGCCGCAGTCGAAGCCACCGCCGAAAGTTTGGCTATCACTGTAGTCTTAGAAGGCTATCCACCGCCGCGTGACCCACGCTTAAAAATGTTGGCCGTCACGCCTGACCCCGGTGTGATTGAAGTCAACATTCACCCGGCCTACAACTGGGGCGAATTAGTCGAGCACACCGAGTTTCTCTACAAAATAGCCCACGAGACACGCCTGTCAGCCGAAAAATTCATGACCGATGGCCGGCATACCGGTACCGGCGGCGGCAACCACTTTGTCATGGGCGGTGCTACGCCTTCAGACAGTCCATTTTTGCGAAAACCAGAAATGCTGGCCAGCCTGATCGCTTATTGGCACAACCACCCGTCGCTGAGCTATTTGTTCTCGGGTATGTTTATCGGCCCTACCAGTCAAGCGCCTAGAGTCGATGAGGCACGCAACGACCAGCTTTATGAGCTAGAAATAGCGCTGCGCGAGATCGCTGTAAACCGCGAGAAATATGGCCAGGACATGCCGCCATGGATTGTTGACCGTACGCTGCGCAACATACTGGTTGACGCAACCGGCAACACCCATCGCAGCGAGTTCTGCATTGACAAACTTTATTCGCCAGACTCATCCACAGGCCGACTCGGTCTACTCGAATTGCGCGCTTTTGAAATGCCGCCGCATGCGCGCATGAGCATTGCCCAGCAACTACTGCTGCGCGCATTGGTCGCGCGTTTTTGGAAGAAGCCTTACCAGACCCGGCTGACACGCTGGGGGACCGAACTGCATGACCGCTTTTTGCTGCCTAGCTTTGTGCGTATGGACTTTGAGGATGTGCTGACCGAACTGCAAGAGGACGGTTATGCATTTGACATGGCCTGGTTCGAGCCACACCTAGAGTTCCGTTTCCCCATGATTGGCCAAGTCAAGACCCACGGCATAGAACTGACGCTGCGCACGGCGCTAGAGCCTTGGCATGTAATGGGTGAGGAAGGCTCGTCTAGCGGCACTGCACGCTATGTGGACTCATCGCTGGAGCGCGTCGAGGTTCATGTCACCGGCTTAAACGACAACCGCTATGTGATCACCGTCAACGGCCGCGCATTACCACTGCAAAACACCGGTACTGTTGGGGAACATGTGGCAGGCGTACGCTATAAAGCCTGGAATCCACCCTCCTCGTTACACCCGTCTATCGGTGTGCACGCGCCGCTGACTTTTGACATCGTCGACACCTGGATGGAACGCTCACTAGGCGGCTGCCAATACCATGTTGCCCATCCGGGCGGGCTGAGCTATGCAACGCTGCCAGTGAACTCTTACGAGGCCGAAAGTCGTCGTTTAAGTCGCTTCTTCCAGATGGGTCACACCCCTGGAAAAATGAAAGTTGCACCAGCCGCGCCTAGCCGCGAGTTTCCGTTCACACTGGACTTGCGCTAGGCGATACTGAGTAAGTGGAAATACAAAAAAAATTACTCTTTGATGATGTGCTGGGGGAAGACCCAGCCGAGCTCGCGTCGGAACTGGCCAGACCTGCACAGATCGGCCATTTCGACGAGTTACGCGGCAAGGTGAGACAAGACTCGCCTCTGCCGGGTGCTCCGCTACAAAACCAGAGCCAGTCGCAAAGTCAGACACAACAGCAGTCGCAGTCGCAGACGCAAACGCAGACGCAGACGCAGACACAAGCCTCTGCTCCGGCTGAGCCAATCAAAGCGTTTGCACCAATCGCGCCTTTGATGCCGTCAACACAAACGGCTAAAACGCCTGCGCCACTGGCCAATACCGAACTGACTAAAAACTGGACTGAATTTTTCAACCATTTAGGCACTGACGGCTTTAACGACTTGAGTCGGCGCAACGACAACCTCAAGCGCCAAATACGCGACAACGGCGTGACCTACAACGTCTATGCCGATGCCAATGGACCGCAAAGACCTTGGTCGCTGAATTTGTTTCCGTTGATAGTGCCGGCACAAGAGTGGGCGGTGATTGAAGCTGGCGTAAAGCAGCGCACCCACTTACTCAACAGTGTGATGGCCGATGTTTACGGTCCGCAAACACTACTCGAACGCGGCCTTTTGCCGGCAGCCTTGGTTCTCGGCAACCCAGGCTATCTGCGCGCCATGCGCGGCAGTAAACCACCGGGCGAGCTGTTTTTACACATCGCAGCCTTTGATTTAGCACGCGGACCAGATGGTCGCTGGTGGGTGATCTCGCAACGCACCCAAGCGCCTTCTGGCCTTGGCTATCTGCTGGAGAATCGCTTGAGCGTCTCAAGTCAGTTTCCCGAGGCTTTTCGGGAAATGCGGGTCCAACGCTTGGCCGACTCCTATAAAACGCTGGTTAGCAATTTGCGTAGACTGAGCCCGAACGGTGCTCAAAGCCGCATCGTATTGCTCACGCCTGGCCCTTATAACGAGACTTACTTCGAGCATGCTTATCTGGCACGCTATCTGGGTCTAACCTTGGTCGAGGGCAGTGATTTGATGGTTAGAGATGAAAAGCTTTATCTCAAAACCCTCAAAGGCCTGGAACCCGTGCATGGCCTGCTCAAACGCCTAGACGACGAATTTCTTGATCCGCTAGAGCTCAAAGCCGACTCCACCTTGGGCGTACCCGGCCTGCTACAAGCAATACGTGCGGGCAATGTTTTGGTAGCCAACGCGCCTGGCTCGGCGTTTCTTGAGTCCAGTGCCATTTTGGGATTTTTACCCGCACTATCACGCCATCTTTTGGGCCAGACTTTAAGCTTGCCGTCGCTAGCGACCTGGTGGTGCGGCGAACAAGCCGTCATGAAAGGCATGCTGGCGCAACTGAAAAACTGTGTAATTAAGCCGACCTATCCCGGCACAGGCATGACCTCAGTCATAGGCCACAGCTTAAGTCCAACTGACTTAGCTAAATGGGCTGAACGCATAACACGCCAAGGCGAAGACTACACGGTTCAGTCTTATCTGCCCTTGTCACAAAACCCAACTTGGCAGGGTGAACGCATCTCACCACGCTCCACAGTGCTGCGTGTGTTTGCACTAGCCGATGGTGAAGGCGGATGGCAGGTCTTACCAGGAGGGCTGGCCCGACTGGCAGGTAAAAGCGAGAACATTGCATCCATGCAGCGCGGCGGCACCAGCGCTGACGTATGGGCTTTAGGCGGGTTAAAAACCGATTCGACGCGCAACCCATCTCCAGCTAAAACGCCAGCAACTGTAGCCACTGCGCCGGCTGACTCGTTGGCACAGAAAGAAACGCCCAAAGCAACTAGCCTGACTGCCACCATTGAGCTAGGCTTTACGCCCGCCAATCCACTGCATACCGAGACACAAAAACGCCAAGTCACCAGCCGAGCCGCAGAAAATCTTTACTGGCTAGGCCGTTATACCGAGCGTGCGGAAAATTCGCTACGTTTGGCCCAAATCACGCTGCGATGTCTGAGCGGAGAAGACCAATCATCTCAACCATTGCTGGCCTGGCTTAGCGAGATGGCGGTTAGCAACGGCCTGGTTAACGACACAGTGCCGCCAGCGACTGAAGCGCTGCGCGTTTTCGAACGCTCACTCATAACAGCGCTAGCCGATACTGAAAAAGGCGCTAGCGTAGCGCGTAACTTGAGCGCCATAAAAAATACGGCAGCATCCGTTCGAGAGCGCTTGTCGCAAGAGCAGTGGCACGTGATTGTGCGAGCAGAACAAGATTTCCTAGCGATTTGCGCCGGTTTCCAAAAAACCACGAAAGACGGCCCACACTCTCTAGAGTATTCCTGCGTGGAGGCGTTGCGCGCTTTGGAAACCGGTAGTGGTTTTTTAGCCGCGATGACAGGCGCGCAGACCGACCGCATGGTGCGCGACGACGGATGGCGCATGCTCAGCATAGGCCGACATATCGAGCGTTTTGCGACTTTGTCAGCAGCACTGGCCACTGGCTTTCGCACCCATGCCGTATTTGATGATGGTGGATTTAATGCCTTATTGGCACTGTTTGACAGCACCATTACCTTTCACGCCCAATTCCAGCAGCGGCGCGATTTGCCCGCATTGCTAGACTTGCTGGTGCTGGACCGTAACAACCCGCGCTCCCTTTCTTGGGTGCTGCAAACGCTAAAAGGCAGGCTGGCCAAACTAGAAGCCGGTTCTGCTGAGGATTTAGCAGAATTATTGACCGGCATATCTGACCCCGCAACCTGGCATATAGAAGACTTGCTGGCGGTAAAAGAAGATACAAAAGACAGCCCACAGCCCAATATTCATGACAATTTAATCACCCTACTGACCCAATTTCAGGAATCAGCATTTGCACTATCTGATCGCATCAGTCGGCGCTATTTCAGCCATGCCAGCGCAAGCAATTACAGCGTAGGCACTTAACATAGTCATCGCCTTATGCTGCTCAACCTCATCCACGAAACTCGCTACCACTACACACCTTCGGTAGAAAATGCCCACCATGTGTTGCATCTCAAGCCTGCAAATCAATCTGGCCAGCAGATACTCAGCCACAGCTTGAGCATAGTGCCAAAGCCAGCAGAGCAGCGCGAAGTCACTGACGTCTACGGCAACAGCAGTACCTTTTTTTCGCTACGCGGCGAGCACGACAGGCTTTGCGTAATCGCCAACAGCGTCGTCAAAACTAGTGCGGCTCAACCTGCGTCTAGCATGACGGGTTTGGCTTGGGAAAGCGTGCGCGATCAATTTCGCTATCGCGCAGGCGTGGCCTACAGCAGCGCTTGGGAGTTTTTGTTTGCCTCACCCTATGTGCCTCGCGATGACGCTTTTGTAGCGTTCGCCCTGCCCAGCTTCACCACTAATCGGCCGCTACCAGAAGCCGCGCATGACTTGATGCAGCGCATACACAGCAGCATGAAATACGAAAGCCACAGCACTGAAGTCAATACCCCGGCGCTAGAAGCTTTGCGCCAAGGTAAAGGCGTCTGTCAAGATTTTGCCCACATCATGGTGGCCTGCTGCCGCGCCATGGGTTTGCCGGCGCGCTATGTCAGCGGCTATATGCTGACCCATCCGCCAGCGGGTCAAGCACGACTGATTGGCAGCGATGCCTCGCATGCCTGGGCATCGGTTTATTGCCCAATGACGGACGGCACCAGTCATTGGTTAGACTACGATCCGACCAACGACAGAGCACCTGGCGAAGATTATGTGACGCTCGCCACAGGTCGAGATTTTCTCGATGTCTCGCCGCTGCGCGGAGTCATTCGCGGCGGAGCACAACACATACTCACGGTTGCTGTGACAGTCATGCCGTTGGCCAACTTTGCAGATGAAACCATCTCTCTAAAAAATTTTTAACCCCCAAAGGAATCCACACCATGAGCCATAACGTTTACGACAAACTCGCCAGCCTCGCGATCACACTGCCACCCGTGTCCGCACCCGCAGCGGCCTACGTGCCATTCGCCATAAGCGGCAAACTGATATTTTTTAGCGGCCATTTAGCCAAGCAAGATGGCAAGGTATGGGTCGGCCAATTTGGCAAAAACATCAGCACAGAAGAAGGCAAGCTAGCTGCACGACTGGTGGCAATTGATTTGATGGGCTCACTGCATGCCGCGCTCAGCACTGTTGGTAAAGACTTAAACAGCGTCACACGGATTGTCAAACTCATGAGTCTGGTCAATTCAACCGGCGACTTTACCGATCAGCATCTGGTGACCAATGGTGCGAGCGAGCTGTTTGGCGAAGTCTTTGGAAAAGAGATTGGCGCCCATGCCCGCAGCGCTTTTGGAGTGGCACAAATTCCTATGGGCGCCTGCGTTGAAATTGAGATGATTGCAGAAATTAGCTGACCAACTGAGCTAACTGTGCCAACAAACCAGCCTTAGCCGCTTGGTGTTGGCGGTACATAAAGACTGGCTATCAAGTGCCTATCGACACTCTGTAGCCAAGTCACGGCATTGCGCTAAAACTGAAAAATTAGTGACGCAAATTTCGATTGTTTGTAGTGCACAAAATAATTTAAATTTTTATCTTTAAATTAAACAGTCGTATCAACTAAGGCCTGGGTTACATCGCATGACCCAGACCCATTTCCCAACATAAGAATTATGTGTCTTAAAATGTCGCACATATTTCATGTGAGTCAAATTCATGCACGCCTATCTTGCCCAAAATTTCAGACTGAACTACTGCTCGATTAACCACTCAATTTACTATTCGATTAGCCGCTCAAAAGATAAACAAGATAATGAACCAACGCGGCCCACATACACTTTTAAAAATCTATTTCGGTCTCGCTATAGTCACGGCTTTACGCTAATCGAAACGCTGATGGTGGTATCCATCACCGCCATCTTGCTGGCCATTACCCTCCCGAGTATGCGCAGCATGATTGAAAAATCTTCAGTCAGCAGCGCTGTCAACGCTTTTAGCACAGCTGTGAATCTCACCCGTGTTGAAGCCATTAAACGCGGTATTTCAGTGGTCATGTGTCCCAGCACTAATGCAGACACAGCAGATCCTAGCTGTCTTAGCAATGGCAGCGACTGGAGCGGTGGTTGGATTATTTTTACTGATCGTTTAAAAAGTAATTCATTCTCCAGCGCCAACAGCATCTTGATTCAAGCCCAAGGCGGCTTAAGAGGCAGCGGTCCCATTACACAAAATCCGATAGCAATTTTGGTCTTTAGACCCAACGGCCTTATGAGCGCTGTAACCAGTGAAATCAGTTTCGATTCACCCTCAATCAGTAGCGAACAAAAGCGTCGCCTGTGTCTCGGTCCTAGTGGTCGCCCACAGTTAATCAATGATCCCTCAAAGGTCTGCACATGAAGCAACTTAAACCGCAAAAAGGCTCATCGCTGATAGAAGTTCTTGTGTCCATTTTGATAGTGTGTCTTGGTTTACTCGGCATGGCGAGCATGGTGGCCGCGTCAGTCCAATACGTAAAATTAGCCCAATTCCAAACCATTGGCACACAGCTAGCAGAAGCTTATGCAGAGAATTTACGCGCTAACACCAGCGGCTTTTATGCTGGCAACTACAACCGATCAATCGCTTACGACGGGGATTCAAGTAACCTAGAAGTACCCACATGCATCATAACTTCGCTTTGCACGCCGAGTGAAATCGCCAACATCGACAAGGCAGTATGGCTAAATGATTTACGTCGCCGCTTACCCGCCGGCGGCGCCTATGTTTTACGTGATGAGAACAATACTTTGGCCGCTGATATATGGATCATGTGGGTCGATCCCAGTCTTGCTTTTAGCATTGGTAATGATTTATCAGTTTCCAGCACTGGTGGTGACCAATGTCCGGCTGCATCCATAGCCGGATTAGCAAACACTACGCCCCAGCCGCGCTGCATGTATTTTCGGGTGAGCATATGAATAAATATTTGACAACTCATTTGCTCTCGCATTTGTCTGTGCCTAACCAAAATACAAAAAAACCAGTCACAGTAAAAATCCGTCAAACACGAATCAAGCAGCTTGGCATGAGCTTGGTCGAGCTGATGATTAGCATTACTTTAGGCTTGGTAGTAGTTGGCTCAATTCTCTCGGTTTACCTCTCGACGGCAAGGAGTAGTCAACAAAATATTGCACTGGCCCGCATGAATGAAGATGCCGCGATTGCCATGGCCTTTATTGGCAACTACATACGCGTTACCGGCTACAGCCCACCGCAAATATTGGTGACTGCAGCAACCGTCGTCAGTGATGGTGTTAGCCACTCAGTAGTAGACCGTAATTTCATACAAACAAGCATTCGCGCATGTGACAACGGCTTTACCGATCCAAAGGTCGCATTCGATTTGCTAGCTTGCAGCGCTACTATTGCGCCCGGAAAATCAGCGCTAGCACTGCGCTTTGAGGGAGACACTGATGACACACAGGGAACCGACACCAACCCGGGTGACTGCCTCGCCCATCCAGTCAGTGTCACGACTGACTCAAGCATGGGTCAGGCACTTAGTTACAAGCTGATAGACAACCGAATTTTTCTTGCCGACAACACTAATAGCGGTGCGCCAGAACTCAACTGCATTGGCAATGGCGGAGATGGCGTCACAGCGATCTCGCCACAAGCGCTAATCGAATCGGTTGAATCCATGTTTTTACGCTTTGGGCTTGCTGATATGGCGGGCAATAAATTAGTCACTAGCTACCTCACGCAGACACAGCTTGAACCGACTAACGCGACTGTCGACACAACTGAGAGCCGCTGGGGCCGCGTGATTAGCGTAAAAGTCTGCTTGGTTATGCGCAGCCAATACCCTGTACCTGAGGGCGGGGGGAGCTACATTGACTGCGACGGTTTAGCGCAAACCTCAAGCGACAAATTTCTGCGCCGCAGCTTTACCAACACCTACACCTTGCGCAACCGAGTTTAAATTGCGATGACTAAAAAAAACTTTTACACCAACTGGAAACCCAGCCAGCAAAAGCGCGGCACAGTTTTGGCGACGACCTTAATTTTGTTAGTGGTGATGTCTTTAGTGGCAGCTATGGCTTTGAAACATTCAATCGCCAGTGAGCAAATCTCTAAGAGCATGCGCACCAGCGCAGTGGCATTGCAAAGCGCAGAAACAGCCTTACGGCAATGTGAAAATGCGATAAAAATCGACAGCAACACAATCGAAGGCAGAGCATTGATCAGTCTAGAAATGCCGGACTCGCAGGCCTCAGGCAGTCGTCCTACTCAGTGGAAGCTGCGGACAAACTGGACCACCGCGGCCAACTTAAGCAATCGAATTTCGACCAATCTTATAGCCGCTACGGGCATGCGACCCAAGCCTGATGCACGCTGCATGATCGAGAAATTTCGACTGCCGCGGCTTGATCCAGACGTAACCCTAAGCGACCCATACCTAATCACTGCGGTGGGCTTTAGTCCGGATTACCAGAGCGATGCAAACGCTAACGGCACAGCCGGAAGCGAGGCATGGGTGCAAAGTATTTTTCAACCTTAAGTGTGGGATTAACAGCATGAAAAAAATTAGCTTTTTATTGCTTGCGCTGCTTTTAAACTGACGGGCAATGCGTTATCAGAGATGCTCAGAATTCCTTTGCAAGCCGCAGGCACAACTGTGGCGCCTAACCTGATGTTCACTTTGGATGACTCCGGTTCTATGGGTTGGGAATGTCTGCCGGATTCAATTTGTGTAGGTTCATTCCAAGTAGGCGTCATGCCAGACATGACGGCCAATTGGAAACATGGGGTTGCCACGGCAGACAGCCAATCAGTTTTTAATATGCGTGTGCGCTCACCAGCGATCAATTTGCAGTACTACAACCCCAACGTCCGTTATCAACCCTGGATGAAAAAAGACGGTTCGCGCTGGCCAGCCACGCTTGCCACGCAGGCCCGAGTTTTTCCAGAAATCGCCAATGACACCAGCGTCATAAACCTTGCCACCTTGCAGTCATTCGACCGCAGGTGGTGCATTTCTGAGAGTGATTGCGGCGCCAGTTCAACACAAAGTATTTACTTGGCACAGTATTACGATTTAACCAGTGGCAACGGTACTGCTGCCAATAACTTCACGCTGGTACAAATCACTGCGGCTGGCACCTACCCGTCTGTCAATACGCCAAAGCACGCTGCGCGTAACGACTGCGCTGGAATTAGCTGTACTGGGGCTGAAGAGTTGCAAAATTTCTCTAATTGGTACAGCTATCACCGCACCAGAATGCGGGTCGCAATAGCCGGGACTTCAGAGGCTTTTTACGCTATACCCGCCACATTTAGAGTGGGTTATGGCCGCATCAATAATAGCGCTGTTGGGAATATTGACGGACAAACCACCTCCACTGTTGAACAAGGCGTCAGACCTTTTAGTCTGAATGAGGGTGGCTCTAAAAATGCCTTTTATGATTGGCTCAACCAACAAATTCCACGCTATGGCGGCACGCCGCTAAGGCGCGCAATGGACAACGTAGGTCAGTATTTTTCATACACTGACTCCAGAGGCCCATGGGGTGACCAACCAGGCACTACAAGCGACACCCCAGCTCAATCTTGTCGCCGATCGTTTCACGTATTAATGACAGACGGTATGTGGAACAGTGATGCAGCGCCAACCGAGGCGGCAAAAGCCAATGTTGACAACAGCTTAGGGCCGGTTATTACGGGCGTGAACAATCAACGCTATCAATACAGTCCAGCTAGACCCTATCAAGATGAATTTAGCAATACCTTGGCAGATGTGGCAATGTATTACTGGGTTAACGACTTAAACCCCGGACTTGAAAACGCGGTACGCCCAACCAGCACTGACCCAGCTTTCTGGCAACATTTGGTGACCTACACCATAGGCTTTGGCGTGAGTGGAAGACTCAACCCTGACACAGCTTTACCAGGGCTGACGGCAGGTAGTCAAACCTGGCCAGAACCGGGCGAGAACAGGATTGCAAACATTGACGATCTCTGGCATGCCGCAGTCAACAGCCGGGGACGTTTTCTCAACGCCAGCAACTCAACACAATATGCCGAGGCACTGAAAAATATCGTTGACGAAATTAGATCAATTAATGGCAGTGAATCGGGCGTAGCGGTTTCTGCAAAAGCTATTTCAGCAACCTCTAGGTCGCGTAAATATGTGCCAACTTATAGTTCTGCGATGTGGAGTGGCGATGTCGAAGCCACCGCTTTATCAATCAGCGATGGCAACCAAAGTGCAATTTGGCGTGCATCTGAGCATATTCCTGCCTTTGCCAGTCGCAACATAGTCGTCCTCAACTCCGCAGCGACCAGCGTGCCTAAAAGCCTGGCTTTTAACTGGGATAGCATGACCGTCGCAATGAGAACTCAGCTGTTTGGCGCTAACGATAACGCAGGCAGAAATTTAGTGAACTACTTGCGCGGTGAGCGCAGCTTAGAAGGCAACGGCTTTCGCCAACGCGCATCGGCTCTAGGCGATATCGTCAACTCAGCCCCGGTGTTGGTTAAAGACCAGCTTGATGGGCAATATGATTTTTTACCCGACACAGATTCGCTCAGAGCGGCACGAGATTCTTACCGCAAATTTTTAACCGCGAAAAAATTGCGTGAAGCACAACTCTTCGTAGGCGCCAACGATGGCATGCTGCACGCCTTTAGCGACAGCACAGGCGCAGAGTCCTTTGCTTTTATTCCCGGCTCATTACTCGACAAAATGAAACGACTTTCGGAATCAAACTACATCCACGACTATTATGTCGACGGCCCAGTCGTTGAAAGCGATGTTTACGACAGCGGTGCAAACAAATGGCGCAACCTCGTCGTTGCAGGTCTTGGTGCGGGCGCAAAAGCAATATTTGCTATTAATGTTCCGGTGGTAGCTTCTTGGGCAACTGGCGCCAGTCCTCCAACACCATACAGCGCCAGCACTTCAGCGCCAAGCGCAAACGATGTCATGTGGGAAATCAACACCGCAAGCACCGGATTTGCAGAGCTAGGCTACCAACTGGCAGCGCCTGAACACGGTGTGATGCGTGACGGCACATGGGTAGTCATCGTCGGCAATGGCTACGAAAGTGCGAGTCACAAAGCCCAGCTTTTTATCATCAATGCCATCACCGGCGTATTAATCAAAGTCATAGACACCGGGCGAGGCAGCAATGCTTCACGTAACGGTCTGGGCGGCGTCAGACTGGTGCGCAATATTCAAAAACAAATTGTGGCCGCTTATGCCGGTGACCAATTGGGCAATTTATGGAAGTTTGATCTGTCGTCCAGCACGCGAGATGACTGGAATGTCGCTTTCGGAACTACCGGCGCAGACCGCAATCCACTCTACACAACGGCGAGTCCTGAGCCGATTAGCGCCGCACCGACTTATGTGCTCCATCCCTCTGGCGGCGTGATGGTGTTGTTTGGCAGCGGCAAGCTTTTTGAGACGACGGATGGCACTGACACAGGTGCGCGCGCGCTTTATGGCGTCTGGGACAATGTTGCTATCGGTGCAACATCGATTCAGTCAGCAGATCGCGTCACAGAGGCCAGCAGCATTGTCAATCAAAGCTTATCCAACACGGCATTAAGCGATACGAACGGTGTGTTTTACGGCTTAATGGTCACGCCTGTGGACTATGCGACCAAGCGTGGCTGGCGCCTACCTTTGAGCATTGCGCCCGGTCAGCGCTTGGTTGACGATCCTGAAGTCAGCATAGGCCGGGTCATGATGCAGACCGTCACACCGGTTAACAGCATCAGTTGTCAAAACAACTATATGCGCCGCCACGCTTTTGTACTCGACCCGTTTATGAACGCTATTGTTAAACCGACGTTTGATACCAATGCGGACCACTTTATCAATGCCACAGACAGCCTGACGGCGGTGAGCATAGAGCTCAATATAAACGGCCCAGCTACTGTCGTGCATATGCTGGGAACATCAGAATCAGGACTGGTCGGTAGTGGCGTCGGCTCTGCTACAAGCCAAAAGTTTCAGGGCAATAGCCGCAGTGCAAAACGCGATTGGCGCCAGCTCAATCAACCTTAAAAAAACTTCAATTTATTCGACACTGAGCATTAAAGATGAGTAATAAAAAAACCTATTTTCAAATCTCTATCAACTATCAACCGCAGCACAAAATGCGCGGATTTAGCTTACTAGAAGTCATGATTGTGCTGGCGATAGTGGCCATTCTCGCCAGCATTAGCTACCCCAGTTACAGGGAGTCAGTCGCCAAAACAAAGCGCGCACAAGCCGCCGGTCAACTGCTAGAAGTGGCGCAATTCATGCAGCGTTTTTATTCTCAAAATGACAGGTATGACCAGACAAATACCGCGCAGCCGGCTGCGGTAGTGATTCCAGCAGTGTTGGCAAACGCACCCAAAGATAGCCCTGCTGCAAATGCCAACTACAACATCAGTTTTGCAGCAAACACTCTTACCAGTAATAGCTTCACGCTTCAGGCCGTACCGGCCAACAGCATGACAGGCGACAGATGCGGGACACTGCAACTGACCAGCACCGGTAGGCGCTTAATTACCGGCAACGCAGACGGCGCTACGCTTGCAAGTTGCTGGCGTTAACTGGCTCAAAAATAATTATTCCACCCGCGTGATCGTTGCTGGTTTAAAGCCCAAATCAGCCGCTTTTCCTTTGCGCGCTCTGGCGCTGCGGGCATTATTTAAACTTCGAATTTCAAGCGTTTCTTCACGCGGCTTAGCGCCTCTGCCAATGCCGGAAATTTTCACACTACGGGTATAGGCGGCAGCGCCGGCTAGATTGTCTTTGTCATCAAGATCAATCAACATCAAGCCGCGTCCACCAGCAGGTTGATTTTTCAGCTCGCTGATCTCAAAGGTCAAAATACGACCACCGGTAGATGCGCAGGCCACGTGCGTTGCTGGCAACAACGGCGCGGCAGCAGAACTGCCTGCCACTGGTGAAGGCTTGCAAATTAATTCGCCATCACCGCAACTGATAAACGCTTTGCCTGATTTTTGCCGCGATACCATGTTCTCCAGCGTGGCAATAAAGCCGTAACCGCCGCTGCTGCTAATGAGCAAACTGGCACTGCTAGGTCCAGCAAAATAATGCGCGGGTTGCGTGCCGGATTCCAACTCAATAAGCGTCGTCACTGGCTGACCATCGCCGCGCGCATTGGGCAGCAACGCGACCGGTGTTGAATAGACTCGGCCAGTGCCCTTGGCGGCAGATCCGAACACCAACAAGATATCAACTGTGCGACATTCAAATGTGCCGTAAAGCGCATCGCCAGACTTAAACGCAAAACTCGCCGGGTCGTGCCCGTGGCCGCCGCGTGAGCGTATCCAACCCTTGCTGCTGATCACAACAGTGACTGCCTCATCTAACACTTTGACTTCAAGCACGGCTTTTTTCTCTGCCTGAATCAAGGTGCGACGCGGGTCAGCGAAGAGCTT
Source organism: Polaromonas vacuolata (assembly GCF_012584515.1). Classification (NCBI taxonomy): domain Bacteria; kingdom Pseudomonadati; phylum Pseudomonadota; class Betaproteobacteria; order Burkholderiales; family Comamonadaceae; genus Polaromonas; species Polaromonas vacuolata. The sequence continues at coordinate 2,178,950 of NZ_CP051461.1, forward strand.
GGCGTCGGCCTCTATTTCTTTAATCATCAGGCGTTTAAGCGCAGACGGATTGCCTAAAATTTCATCCAAGCGACTTTTTTCTTCGCGCAGACCAACCAGTTCTTGCTCAATTTTGATGGCTTCAAGGCGGGCTAATTGGCGCAGGCGAATTTCAAGAATATCTTCGGCCTGACGCTCGCTTAAATCAAAACGCGCCATCAAAGCGGCCTTGGGCTCGTCGGACTGACGGATGATGGCAATGACTTCATCGATATTGAGCAGCACCAGCTGCCGGCCTTCGAGAATGTGAATACGATCCAGCACTTTATCCAGACGGTGCTGCGAGCGGCGCTCAATCACGCTTTGGCGAAAAGCAATCCACTCGACAAACATCTGGCGCAGCGACTTTTGCGCCGGCTTGCCGTCAATCCCAATCATGGTTAGATTAATCGGTGATGAACTTTCTAGACTGGTGTGTGCCAGCAAGCTGGTGATTAACTCAGACTGCGATGTGCGGCTGGTCTTGGGTTCGAACACCAAGCGCACAGCGGCTTCTTTGCCAGACTCGTCACGCACCACATCTAGCACCGACAAAATAGTTTGCTTGAGCTGCACTTGGTCCACGCTCAAGGCTTTTTTGCCGGCTTTGATTTTAGGGTTGGTGATTTCTTCAATCTCTTCGAGCACGCGCTGGGTACTCACACCAGGTGGTAATTCCTGCACCACTAACTGCCACTGACCGCGTGCAAGTTCTTCAATTTTCCAACGCGCACGCACTTTGAGCGAACCCCGGCCAGTGCTGTAGGCCGAGGCAATATCAGCCGTTGTCGAGATGATTTGCGCGCCACCCGGATAGTCTGGGCCAGCCACTATGGCATAGAGCTCTGCATCAGGTAGATTGGGATTTTTAATCAATGCTACGCAGGCATCAGCGACCTCACGCAAATTGTGGCTAGGTATCTCGGTGGCCAGACCAACCGCAATGCCGCTGGCGCCATTGAGCAAGCTAAACGGCAAGCGTGCAGGCAACTGACTTGGTTCTTGAGTCGAGCCGTCGTAATTGGGGATGAAGTCGACCGTGCCTTCGTCAATCTCGTCCATCAACAAGCTGGTGATGCGGGACAGCCGCGCCTCGGTGTAGCGCATGGCAGCCGCACCATCACCGTCGCGCGAGCCGAAGTTGCCCTGACCGTCAATAAGCGGATAGCGCTGTGAGAAATCCTGCGCCATGCGCACCAGTGCATCGTAAGCGGCTTGGTCACCATGCGGGTGAAAGCGGCCCAGCACATCGCCCACCACACGGGCGCATTTCACTGGCTTGGCACCACTGGCGCCATTAGCTCCACCAAAACTCAAACCCATGCGCGCCATGCTGTAGAGAATTCGGCGCTGCACCGGCTTTTGGCCATCACAGGCATCGGGTAAAGCCCGGCCTTTGACGACGCTGAGCGCATATTCCAAATACGCGCGCTGGGCGTAAGCGGCCAGTGAGTCTTGGTCAGCGGATTCAGGTTGAGCCGGTTCGGCTTCTAATGTAAAAAGATCATCCATGGCGGTGTTTAGCGGCTATAAAAATAAATTAAAAATGTGTTGCCTTGGGCGGCGCTATATCAAACGTTGCATCTCGCGCTTATCGCAATTAAGAAGCAAGTGAAGATGCAGATGCTTTGGGGGCGAAGGATATTGAAAAGTTGACCCGAGCAAACTTCAAAAAACAAAGCGGGTTACGAGAGAAAATTTCAAGCGTCTGTCTCAATCGTTTAACTAAACCGTACAACTCAAACGTAGAACCTAAACGTCAATATCAACCGCATCACCATGCAACTCCATCAGTTCGCGTCGAGAGGCGGCTTCACCCTTGCCCATGAGTTTGGTGATCAATTCCTCAGTCTGCAAAAAGCTTTGATTTCCAAGTTGAACCGGTAACAAGCGGCGCGTATCGGGGTTGAGTGTGGTCTCCCATAACTGGCCGGCATTCATCTCGCCCAAACCTTTAAAGCGGCTGATAGTCCAGGCGTTTTCTTTCACGCCTTCTTTGCGCAGTTTGTCGAGAATCGCTTTGAGTTCACCGTCATCCAGCGCATAAGCTTTAGACGCCGGCTTTTTACCGCGCGCCGGCGCATCGACGCGAAACAGCGGCGGTCGGGCGACGAATACATGTCCGGTTTCTATCAGCTTTGGAAAATGCCTAAAGAACAAAGTTAGCAGCAAGACTTGAATATGTGAGCCATCAACGTCCGCATCACTGAGTATGCAAATTTTTCCGTAACGCAAACCGCTTAAATCGGGCGAATCCAAGGGACCGTGCGGATCCACGCCAATCGCCACCGCAATATCGTGAATCTCGGTATTGGCAAAAAGTCGGTCGCGCTCAACTTCCCAGGTATTGAGTACCTTGCCACGCAGCGGCAATATGGCTTGACTTTCCTTATCGCGACCCATCTTGGCGCTGCCGCCGGCGGAGTCACCCTCGACTAAAAAAACTTCGTTATGGGCTAAATCTTTGCTCTCGCAATCAGTCAACTTGCCGGGCAAAACGGCCACGCCAGAGCCCTTGCGTTTTTCAACTTTTTGACCGGCTTTTTGCCGTGTCTGGGCAGCGCGAATCGCCAGTTCAGCCAATTTTTTGCCGTAGTCCACATGCTGGTTCAGCCACAGCTCCAAGGTTGGGCGTACAAAGCTAGACACCAAACGCACGGCATCACGGGAATTAAGCCGCTCCTTAATTTGACCTTGGAACTGCGGATCTAAAACCTTAGCCGATAGCACATAGCTGGCGCGCGCAAACACATCCTCGGGCAAGAGCTTGACGCCCTTGGGTAGCAGACTGTGTAAATCGATGAAGCTTTTAACGGCGGTAAACAAACCGTCGCGTAAGCCACTTTCATGTGTGCCGCCAGCGCTAGTGGGGATTAAGTTGACATAGCTCTCACGCACGGGTTGGCCGTCTTCGGTAAAGGCAACACACCAACCAGCGCCCTCGCCTTCGGCAAAACTCTCATGCGCGCCGTCAGCAAATCCTTCGTTCTCGAACATGGGTATGACTAACTCACCGTTGAGGGTTTGCATCAGGTAGTCGTGCAGACCGCCTTTGTATAACCAAACTTGCGTGTCTTTGGTTTTTTCGTTGATCAAAGTCACCGTCACGCCGGGCATCAGTACGGCTTTGCTGCGCAGCAAATGCGTCAGCTCGGCCAGTGGCAGCACCGGGGACTCAAAATATTTGGTGTCTGGCCAAGCGCGCACCACGGTGCCGGAGCGGCGCTCACCGTCTTGCGCCGGGCGTATTTCCAGCGGCTCAATCACGTCGCCGCCAGAAAACACCAGTCGAGCGACCTTGCCTTCACGGTATGACACGACTTCAAGTCGGGTAGATAAAGCATTCGTCACGCTCACACCCACGCCATGCAGACCACCAGAAAAACTGTAGGCACCGCCCTTGCCTTTATCGAATTTACCGCCAGCATGCAAGCGGGTAAAAACCAGCTCAACAACCGGCGCTTTTTCTTCTGGGTGCATACCAAACGGGATGCCGCGGCCATCGTCTTCTACGCTGACTGAGCTGTCGAGATGCAAGGTGACGCGGATTTTTTTGCCGTGGCCAGCTAAGGCCTCATCGGCGGAGTTATCCAGCACTTCTTGGATGATGTGCAGTGGGTTATCGGTGCGGGTATACATGCCCGGACGCTGCTTGACAGGCTCTAAGCCCTTGAGCACGCGTATCGAGTTTTCGGAATATTCGGGGGTTAGTTTGACGGCCATGGCTTTTGAAAATTTGGCTTGAGTGTAATCGCGGTCTTTTCACCTGCTGGATGAATACACAGTATAAAAATAATTTTCTCTACTATAACTTGCCCGTTAGGATCATTACGTCTGCTGCGCTGTAATACAAAGCAAACGCGCGCTACACACAATATTGAACTTTTGTTTAAAGTCGGCTACATGTCCAAAACAATAACTAGCGCCCCTATAAGCGGTGCAAACAAAAAACTCTCGACTTTTCAAGTGCTTTTGTGTGGTGCGGCGATTGTCACGCTCTCCATGGGCGTGCGTCACGGCTTTGGACTGTGGCTGCAACCGATTACGCAAGCGATGGGATGGACCCGCGAGACGTTTTCTTTTGCGATCGCCATACAAAATCTGTCTTGGGGCGTATTTGGCATTTTTGCCGGCATGGCGGCCGACCGTTTTGGCGCCTTTAAAGTAATTTTGACAGGTGCCGTGCTCTACGCGCTAGGCTTGGCTGGCATGGCGTTGTCGCCAACCGGCTTGATTTTCACCTTGACCACTGGTGTTTTAATCGGTGCAGCCCAAGCCGGTACCACTTATGCCGTGATTTACGGCGTGATAGGTCGCAATATTTCAGCTGAAAAACGCTCCTGGGCCATGGGTGTGGCCGCAGCGGCTGGCTCATTTGGTCAATTCCTAATGGTGCCGACTGAAGGTTTTTTGATCAGCAATCTAGGTTGGCAGCAGGCATTGCTGGTGCTTAGCGTGTCGATGCTACTCATCATGCCGCTGGCCCTAGGTCTGCGCGAAGGTGGCTTTGCCAGCGGCAACAGTGCGCCTAAGCGCGAACAAAGTATTGCCGAGGCGCTGCGAGAAGCCTTTAAATACCCGAGCTTTCAGCTACTCATGGCGGGTTACTTCGTTTGCGGTTTTCAGGTGGTGTTTATTGGTGTGCACATGCCAAGTTACTTGCGCGACAAGGGCTTGTCGCCGCAGGTAGCTAGCTACGCGCTGGCATTAATCGGTCTTTTTAATGTGTTTGGCACTTATACCGCCGGCGTGTTGGGCCAGAAAATCCAGAAGAAAACCATACTCTCGACGATTTACTTTTCCCGCGCCGTGGTGATTACGGTGTTCATACTTGCTCCACTCACCGCCACTAGTGTGTACATTTTCTCAACTGTGATGGGTTTGCTGTGGCTTTCAACCGTACCGCCTACCAACGCGGCAGTGGCACAAATTTTTGGCATCCAACACCTGTCAATGCTCAGCGGGTTTATCTTTTTTAGCCACCAAATTGGCTCATTCATGGGTGTTTGGTTGGGCGGCTATGTCTACGACCGGGCCGGTAGCTACGACTTGGTCTGGTATTTGGCGATTGTTTTAGGCGTGTTTGCCTGCCTGATTAACCTACCAGTGCGTGAAGCGCCGATTCAACGCGGCCGTCCTGCGGAACTTGCAAGCGCTGCTGTAGTTGCACCATGACGCGTAAGTTATTACTCCAAATCACGCTTTACACGCTAGCGCTAGCGACACTTCTGGCTGTGTTTGGCCTTTACACTCGACCAGAATTTATGTTGCGTATGGCCAATCAAGTCTGGTCATGTTTTTAATCACGCAACAACCAGTCAGCAAAGAGATAGAACACGCATGAGCACCATTCCACACGGCGCAGAGCCGGCCTCCGCTTGGGTGCAGCGCTGGTCACATTTGGTGACGCCCGGCGCCAGCGTGCTAGATCTGGCCTGCGGTAACGGCCGACATGCGAGGTGGTTTGACAGTAAAGGCTGTTTAATCGTGGCCGTCGACATTTCGCAATCCGCCATTGAAGCCGTCAAACAAGCATTGCCCGCGTGCGAAGCCGTCCTAGCGGATATCGAAAATAATCCATGGCCGTTGGGACAGCGTCAATTTGACGCAGTCATCGTCACCAACTACCTCTGGCGCGCCTTAATGCCCAAGATTTTGGACAGCATGGCGCCAGGCGGAGTGCTAATTTACGAAACTTTTACCGATGGCAATGCCAGCGTCGGCAAACCATCCCGAGCCGACTTTTTGTTGCGCAGCGGTGAGTTACTCGACATCTGCCGTGACTTGCGAATCGTGGCTTTTGAAGATGGCTTTGAAGATGCATCACAAAGTCACGGCCAACGTTTTGTTCAACGCATTGCGGCCGTCAGGCAAGCGGTACTGGCTGAGTCAGAAACCAAAGTACCGATTCGCTACAAATTAGGCCAATAGTTTGAGCCTGCAAGCCAGACATTGCTTGCAGAAAATTTCAAGCCAAACCGTTAAAAAGCTAGCGACAGCTCCAACAAACTCAAACATTTGCGAGTTGCCAAACATCAATTTGACGCGACAAATGACCCAAGCACAGCACGTAGCTAGCTCCGGCAGTAATTCAGAAGCCTGCTAAGCTCTGGTTAGAATCTAAGTTGGCGTTTATAAGAGCCGGTCTGCTGGACACACCAGCGACAACATCCAGACTCCAGCCACAACCTGAGCAAAGACATGAAACCCATTATTGGCAGCATTGTTGCATTGGCAACGCCCATGCATGAAGACGGCAGCGTGGATTACCCCGCACTGCGCAAACTGGTGGACTGGCATATCGCCGAAGGCACTGACTGCATAGGCGCGGTCGGCACCACCGGCGAGTCACCCACCGTCAGCGTCGAAGAACACTGCGAAATCATCCGCGTTTGCGTCGAACAAGCTGACAAACGCGTACCCATCATGGCTGGCTGCGGTGCAAACTCTACGGCAGAAGCCATTGATTTGGCAAAATTTGCCAAACAAGTAGGCGCTGATTGCCAGTTGCAAGTCGTGCCTTACTACAACAAGCCCACTCAAGAAGGTCAATACCTGCACTTCAAGGCAATCGCAGAAGCCGTAGGGGATTTACCCATAGTGCTGTACAACGTGCCCGGACGCACGGTCGCCGATATGGCACACGCAACCGTGCTGCGATTGGCTCAAATACCCGGCATAGTCGGGATCAAAGAAGCCACTGGCAACATAGAGCGTGCGCAGTGGTTAATCAAAGAGGCGCCAGCTGATTTCTCGATTTACTCTGGCGACGACCCAACAGCAGTCGCTCTCATGCTGTGCGGCGGCAGCGGCAATATCAGCGTGACAGCCAATGTTGCACCCCGCCTCATGCATGAGTTGTGTATGGCAGCCGTTAACGGCGATGTCAAACGTGCCATGGCGCTGCAGCTGCAGTTATTGCCACTGCATAAGCAACTGTTTGTTGAAGCCAATCCGATACCGGTCAAATGGGCAATGGCCCGTATGGGTCTTTGTGGCCCTGCGCTACGCCTGCCTATGACCCGGTTAGAAACACAAAACGAAGCCGTCGTCGAGGGCGCTTTACGCCTTTGCGGCCTGATCTGATTTTTAAGGAAACCCAAGTGAAGACTCTGAAAATTCGCACCGATCTGCTCGCTTCGCTTGCGTCAGCAAAAAAATCGCTAACGCCGTCTTTAACACTTGTTTGCGCAGCCTTGGTGCTGAGCGGCTGCACCAGTGTGGGCAGTCTGATGGAAGGTCAAAAAGTCGATTACAAAACCGAAGGCAAGAACACTGCACCTTCGCTTGAAATACCACCTGACTTAACCCAGCTGTCCAAAGACAACCGCTATGTGGTGCCAGGCGCAGCTATTACAGCCAGTGGCATGCAAGCTAATCAAGTAAAGCAAGTCCTACCGTTAGCTGCCCTGAGTATTGGTGATGTGCGCATTGAGCGCAGTGGCAACCAGCGCTGGTTGGTCGTAGACCGCCCGGCCGATAAGCTCTGGTCACCAGTGCGTGATTTCTGGCTTGAGAACGGCTTTTTGCTCACGCTAGACCAAGAAAACCTCGGCATCATGGAGACCGACTATGCAGAAAACCGCGCCAAGCTGCCGCAGGACTTTATCCGCCAAGCAATCGGTAAAGTTTTTGACAGTCTGTACTCTACCGGCGAGCGCGATAAATTTCGCACCCGGCTAGAGCGCAATGCAGCCGGTGGTACAGAAATTTATATCAGCCACCGCGGCTTGGTCGAAGTAGTGACTGGCGTAACAACAGGAAACAAACTAGGCGACGGCACTGTCTGGCAACCACGCCCGGCAGATGAAGAGCTTGAGACTGAATTCTTGCGCCGCATGATGGTCAAGTTAGGTGTGAGCAAAGAACAGTCTGCCGCTCTAGTTGCAGCCCAATCGACTCGCAGCACATCACGCATTGCAAGCCTTAACGGCTTGCCAGTGGTACAGATCGATGATGAGTTCGACCGCGCTTGGCGCCGTGTCGGCCTGGCATTAGACCGTACTGGCTTTACTGTTGAAGACCGCGACCGCTCAAAAGGCACTTACTTTGTTCGCTATGTGGACCCCACCACAACAAATCAAGAACAAGGCTTTTTCAGCAAAATATTTAGTGCGGCCAAGCCAACAGTAGCGCCGTTGCAATACCGTATTAGTGTCAAGAGCGTAGGCCAGGCAACTACTGTCAGTGTGCTCAATGACAAGGGTGAGCCAGAGACTTCGGGTAATGCCAAACGCATTATTCAGGTGATTGCTGACGATCTCAAATAAACCCATAGATCCGGGCCGTCTGCCATGAGGTTTAAAAACCTAGGCAGTGGCAGCACGGGCAACGCTACGCTGGTTGAAGCTGGTGGTAAAAATCCTTTCAGGCTGCTGGTTGATTGCGGGCTGGGCATACGCCAATTGCAAGTTAGATTGGCAGTCGCAGGTCTACAAACTAGCGACATCCATGCGATATTCATCACCCACGAGCATGGCGACCATATTGGTTGCGCTCGCTCGCTGGCGCTGAAGATGAAAATTCCTGTCTGGATGAGTCAAGGCACTCATGCAGCACTGCGTGAACCTGACTTTGCTGACTTCTTGCACATCGCAAAAGACGGTCAGCTTATAAACTTGGGCGGTCTGCAATTGTTGCCGTTTACCGTGCCGCATGATGCGCGCGAACCACTGCAACTAACGTGTAGCGACGGCGCATCCCGCTTGGGAATACTGACTGACTTGGGTCATGTGACCGCACATGTGACGCAGCATTTGGCCGGCTGCGACGCGCTGCTGCTGGAATGCAACCACGACAGTTCTATGCTCGAAAACTCAGCCTATCCGTACTTTTTAAAGCAGCGCATCAGCGGCCAGCACGGGCACTTATCTAATCTTGCAGCCGCCAACCTAGCCCGCGACATCGCTCATCCAGGTCTTAAACACTTGGTGGCAGCTCATCTTAGTGAGCAAAACAACCGGCCAGAACTGGCGCAGCGATCGATCGCACAAGCACTCAACTGCGAACCACAAGACATCTTGGTAGCCAGTCCTAACGAAGGCACTGGCTGGTTAGAGTTTTAACTCGGGCCAACATAAAAAACGACGTGTATTTGGTGATAAATAGTTTTTCACCCACAAAAAAGCCGCCCTAAGGCGGCTTTTAAGTTGATCTTAAAAAATTAAGACTTTGGAGCTGCAGCAGCAGCTGCTTTCTTAGCAGCGTCCATTGCGGCGTCAGAACCCATGGCTGAAGAAGCAGAACCCATAGCGGAAGAAGCAGAGTCCATAGCTGCTGGAGCAGCAGAAGCCGCTTCAGCAGGAGCTGCCATTGCCGCTGGTGCAGCCATTGCCGCTGGTGCAGCTTCTTCTTTTTTGCCGCAAGCAGCCAAAGCCATTGCAGCGACGATAGCTGCCAAAACGAGAGATTTGTTCATTTTTACTGTCCTTGAATAATGGTAGAAAACAATTTCCGGAAACTGTCAAAAATTAGAGGCAAACGCCTTGGGTTAAATTTCGACTGATTAAAGTGACTCGAGCACCGTCAATCAGTTGGCGATTATAGGGGTGAATTTTAAAAATATAGGACAAACCCTAAATCGTCTGTGATATAAAAATCTAAGATCTACTTTTTAATTTAAGTCTCAGTAAATCAGCCATATTTTTAACATTAATAAGCAACACAAATAAGCTCAGTAAATTACGCTCAAAGCGAGAAAAGTTATGCAATAACTACGACTGTTAACGATCGCATAGCGAGTCGTCATCAGCACTTTTTTATACAAAAAAAAATTCACGCTATTAGCGGCTAGCCGCCCCTACAAACACCAAGCGCATGAGCCAAAAAAGTTCTCACTCTTAGTCAAATCTCACTTGAGGCCATGCTTGTCAAACCGTTAACGGTTTTTTGCATCAGTCGAAGTCACTTGCGACGGCTATGTTGTATGCCGTGTTTAATCTTCAATCCAACCTGAGGCATACCAGTCGCCAAGTAGGTTCAGCACATCAAGGCTGGCTTTTGCCAGCTCTGCACGGGTCAGTCCCCTTTGATCGGCCAGACGCTGCATCAGCTTAGCGTCACTGCCTTTGGCTTTATAGCTCTCGCCATTGATGAACACATGGTTTGCGTCGTACATCATGCGGGTTTGTGCCGTCAAGTGAATATCTCCAGCACCTTTTTGCCAGTCTTGTTCAGCTTCATCAAACCATACCGAAGGTTTTGGGCTGGTCATGTACTCACCCAAAGCGCAAGCCACTGCCTGCGGGTCCTTTAGCGCATCAGTAATCGCTTGGGTTGCAAAACTAATGAGGGACGTGGGTAATTCAGCTGGTGTACTTGTAGCAGCTTGATCTGGGTCACGATACAAACGCTTAACCAGACCGGCCTCTTCTTCGTCCTCCGCAGTATCTTGACTGAATTCAGCCAGTCGTTGCAACAACTCTGACGCTATCTCATGCTCAGCCGGCGCACGAAAACCGATCGAATACGTCATGCAGTCAGCGCTTTTACCACTGGCGTCTAGACACTCGACTGCTTCGCCATCATGCGCATAGCGCGGCGGCAGATACAGCATATCGCCAGCATGAAGCACAAACTCCTCATCGGGCTCAAAGTTTTGCAAAATTTTCAAGGGCGCGTTAGGCACCAGCGTGAGGTCTTTTTGTTTGCTGATTTTCCATTTTCGACTGCCACTAGCTTGCAATAAAAATACGTCATAGCTATCGAAGTGTGGTCCCACACCACCGCCGTTGGTGGCAAAAGAAATCATCAAATCATCAAGCCGCGCATCTGGTACAAAGCGAAACTGTTGAAGCAGCGCATGCGCGTCTGCATTGTGTAAGTCCACACCTTGAACTAATAGCGTCCAAGCAGTCTGACTCAGTGTTGGCAAAGCCCGCGCACCAAACGGGCCACTTTTCATAGCCCAGTCGCCACTTGTCTTGCTACCTTTTTCTTGGCGCTGAATCAATCGAGATTCAACCTGTTCGTCCGCAGCGAGCTTAAAAAGAGCGGTACGAGTGAGCAGTGGTTTAAAGCCAGGTATGGCGTTGCACACCAGTAGCGGCTTTTTCTGCCAGTGCTTTTGCATGAATTGAGTCGGTGAAAGACCGGCCAATAGGTCGAGAGGGTGATTTATATCCATGACACAATTGTCTGATGAAAATTACACCTCAATGCGCAGTCTCCCTCACTTGGACTCTAAAAGATACTTTGGGCGAAATACTTGACGAGCTAGACGAGCCGGTTGAGTTCCTTCTAGGCGGCGATGATCTATTGGCAAAGATTGAGGAATCTCTCCAAGGTCATGCAGTCGGTGACACGCTAGATTTGCACTTAGAGCCCGAAGACGCCTTTGGCGACTACGACGAAAACCTGGTTTTTCTTGAAACTAGAGCCTTATTTCCTAAAGAATTGGAAGAAGGCATGAGTTTTGATGGCGCAGCAATGCCAATTGGTTGCAGCTCTGATATTCCTAAAGAATTTATCTATACGGTGACAGAGATCTATCCCGAGCATGTGGTGCTCGATGGCAACCATCCCCTGTCAGGCATAGCAATTCGTATCAGCATCAAGGTCTGCGAAGTTCGCGAAGCAAGCGCAGAAGAAATAGATCTAGGAACATTGGGTACCGGCTTTTTTAAGCTTGAGCCCCTAATAACTGCAAGCAACTCAGACGGTAATACGCTGCACTGATGTCTCAAAGCTAGTCAGGGCCGCCTAGACAGGCAGCCCGGCTAGTAGTCAGGGCCGCCTAGACAGGCAGCCCGGCTAGATTAGTTACGAAATATCTGACCGTTTTCAACCCGAACGCGGTCACCCGTGCGCAGGTCGTTAGCAGACGGTATGTCGTAGCTGCGCAAACCACCCCTGTCTAATTGCACCGTAATGCGAAAGCTTTCGACCGATTGGCTGCGGTTATTTTTCTCTATTGCATTTCCGGCAAAAGCACCGCCCGCTACACCAGCGATCTGAGCCGCCGTGCGGCCATTACCAGAGCCAATTTGATTTCCAATCACAGCACCGGCTAGACCGCCAAGAATCGCGCCTGCACCGCTGGTCGATCCACTGCCTTGGCTGCGTATCACTTCGATATTGTTAATACGACCGTATTCCGCATAGTTGGCCTGCGTATTACTCGATGGGTACTGCGCGGCCGGGTACTGACCCTGTGACGCTTGGTTGGGCGAAGGATAGTTTTGGTTTTGATTAGGATAATTAGGTGCGGCACATGCCGTCAGGCCGGCAACAACGACAGCAGCGCTGGCGAGTGAGGCAAAGCGAGTAAATTTGAGCATGAAGTTCTCCAGTGATGAAAAAAATTCACCAGCTCGACCTTGAAATTTAAAGCACGAGATGGTGTGACACAAATTCTATTAAACGCCCCTAGCCAAGCGTAAACAAGCGAAACAAAGCCCGCATCAGCGTCAGCTATTCGTAGTAAAAAAAGTAGGCCAGCGACTACGCCTTGCCCATCGATCCCAAGAGCCAAGCACCGTCCTTAAAAAACGCGCTTAAGTCTGCAGAAGTCTGAGCTTTATGTTTTACCCGTACTGCCAAAACCGCCTTCGCCACGATCGGTTTGTGTCGAGAACTGATCGACTATGTTGAAAGCCATTTGTACGACTGGCTGAAACATCAGTTGAGCAATACGGTCGCCTTGCTGCACGGTGTAATCCGCAGAGCCATCATTGGCGAGAATGACCGCAATTTCACCGTGGTAATCCGCGTCAATAACGCCTATGCCTTGCGCCACATGCACATGGTGTTTTAAAGACAAGCCGGAGCGAGAAGCGACTATTGCCACCAAGCCTGGGTCCATCATATTGATGGCCAGACCGGTTTTAATCAACTCACGCCCACCAGGAGGAATAGTGATGGGACTGCTGATACAAGCCCTTAAATCCATGGCGGCAGAACCGTCTGTTGCGTACTCGGGCAAAGAAACCTCATTACCCAACAATTCATTCACAATTCGGGCTTCAATTCGTCTGAACATATTTTTTTCCTAAGAGAGATTAAGACAAGCGACAAAGCCTGCAGAAGAAAAAAATCTTCTGAATAAGCGATAACACGAAAGGAGTTTGACCAGCGCTAACAGCAGCTAGTGGGTGTCTTATATGCAATTGCAGCACTGTCGCTCAGGCAGTTTTAAAGCGTTATTGTCGTGCCATGCGTGCGGCAATTTCGCGTATCAGTGTTCTAGCTAACACCAGCTTGGGCGCTCGTGGCAGCGCCAAAGAACCCTCGGCGTCAACTAAAAGCAAAGCATTGTGGTCTTGACCGAAAGTGTCCGGGCCTATATTTCCAACTAACAGCGGCACTTGCTTGCGCAGTAGTTTGGCCTTTGCGTTAAGCAATAAATCTTCACTTTCAGCGGCAAAACCAACGCAGAACAATCGCCCTGCTTTAGCGCGTGGGCCTTGGGCAATAGTCGCGAGAATGTCGGTATTTTCAGAAAAAGATAACTGCGGCGGTTGGCCAGAACCCTCTTTTTTGATTTTTTGTGCCGCAGGCGAAGCAACGCGCCAATCAGCCACTGCTGCCGTTGCAATAAAAATAGTCGAACGCTCGGCCAGCGGCAACAAGGCGTCCAGCATGTCTTGCGCAGATTTCACATCAATTCGGTTCACGCCGCGCGGCGCGGCCAAGCCGACCGGTCCGGCCACCAAAGTAACCTCTGCGCCGGCTTCACGCGCGGCCCGCGCAACTGCAAAACCCATCTTGCCGCTAGACAAGTTAGTGATGCCGCGCACCGGGTCTATCGCCTCGTAAGTGGGTCCTGCGCTAACCAGCACATGCTGGCCAGCTAAGTGTTTAGGGGTAAAAAAAGCAATCAAGTCATCCAGCAATTGATCGGGTTCCAGCATGCGGCCATCGCCGGTTTCGCCACAGGCTTGAAAGCCACTACCGACACCCAACACATGCGCACCATCGGCGGCGAGTTGCTCAAAATTACGTTGTGTTGCGGGATGGGCAAACATTTCGCGGTTCATAGCCGGGGCTAACAGCAAAGGAACACTGGCTAGTGGCCGGGCCAAACACATCAAGCTGAGCAAATCGTCGGCACGGCCATGCAGCAGTTTGGCCATAAAGTCAGCGCTTAAAGGCGCGATCAGTATTGCGTCCGCCTCACGCGACAAATTGATGTGCGCCATGTTGTTGTCCGGCCGACTGTCCCACTGACTGGTGTAGACCGGCCTGCCACTTAACGCTTGCATGGTCACCGCGGTAATGAATTGTTCAGCAGCTTCAGTCATAACAACTTGCACCGTCGCACCAGCCTTAATCAAAGAGCGACACAACTGAGCCGACTTATAGCAGGCGATACCGCCGGATAAGCCAAGCACTATGTGTTTTCCGGCAAGATCCTCTTGGTTTGAGGGTTGAAATGTTTCAGGGTGAGTCTGCATGCTGGGAATGTATCAGTTAACCCCTATAATTTCCGTTTACCACCTCAGCGAAGTTAAGCTTCGTCTAAGAAATGACCAAATTTGTCTTCGTCACCGGCGGTGTGGTGTCCTCCCTAGGTAAGGGAATCGCCTCCGCATCGTTAGCCGCAATCCTAGAATCACGCGGCCTTAAAGTCACTCTCATCAAACTCGATCCCTACTTGAATGTGGATCCTGGCACTATGTCGCCGTTCCAACACGGCGAAGTATTTGTTACCGAAGATGGCGCAGAAACCGATCTTGACCTTGGTCACTATGAGCGTTTCATCGAAACGCGCATGAAAAAAGCCAATAACTTCACGACTGGCCAGATCTATAAAAGCGTGCTTGAAAAAGAACGCCGCGGTGACTATCTCGGCAAAACCGTGCAAGTCATCCCGCATGTCACCAACGAAATCCAAGATTTCATCAAGCGCGGTGCGGGTTTCGACACGCCAGAGGCGGTTGATGTGGCCATCGTCGAAATTGGCGGCACTGTCGGCGATATCGAGTCCCTGCCCTTTTTGGAAGCCGTACGCCAAATGTCGCTACGCCTTGGCCCAAACAACTCCGCCTTTGTGCATCTGAGCTATGTGCCGTGGATTGCAGCGGCTGGCGAGCTCAAAACCAAGCCAACGCAACACACGGCCAAGCAATTGCGCGAAATCGGTATTCAAGCCGATGTACTGCTGTGCCGCGCAGACCGTCCAATACCGGCCGAAGAGCGCGAAAAGATTTCGCTCTTTTCAAACGTGCCCGAATGGGGTGTGATCTCCATGTGGGACGTGGACACAATTTATAAAGTACCGCGCATGCTGCACGAACAAGGCCTAGACGGCCTGATCTGCGACAAGCTGCGTCTGAACACACCGCCGGCCAGCCTCAAACGCTGGGATGACTTAGTCTTTGAAATGGCCAATCCGACCCAACAAGTGACTATCGCCATGGTTGGCAAATACGTGGATTTAAGCGACAGCTATAAGTCTTTGGTTGAGGCTTTACGCCATGCCGGCATGAAAAATCACGCCAAGGTCGTCATCGAGTACATAGACTCGGAAAACCTCACGCCAGAGAATGTTTCGCGCCTTGCAAAATTCGACGGTATCTTGGTGCCCGGCGGTTTTGGCGTACGCGGCGTCGAAGGCAAAATTTGCGCAGCCCGTTATGCACGTGAAAACAAACTGCCTTATTTGGGCATTTGTCTGGGCATGCAGGTAGCAACGATTGAATTCGCCCGCCATGTAGCGGGGCTGAAAGACGCCAACAGCACTGAATTTGATCCGCACACACCAAACCCAGTGATTGCCTTGATTGCTGAATGGAAAGATGCTGACGGCACCATCAAGACGCGTGACAGCAAGTCCGATTTAGGCGGCACCATGCGTTTAGGCGCACAAAGCTCAGACGTGGCAACTGGCACGCTGGCGCACTCGATTTACGGCGACGTGGTGACCGAGCGTCACCGTCATCGCTACGAGGCCAACACCAACTATCTCGATAAGCTGCGCAAAGCCGGCTTGGTGATTTCAGCCATGACCCAGCGTGAGCATCTGACAGAAATCGTTGAGCTGCCGCAAGCGGCTCACCCATGGTTTGTGGGCGTGCAGTTCCACCCAGAGTTCAAGTCCACACCATGGGACGGTCATCCACTGTTTAACGCCTACATCAAATCCACACTGGATCACCAGTTGCTCAGCACAACCTTGAAAGCCGTGGCCTAAATATGAAACTTTGCGGCTTTGAGATTGGCTTAGACAAGCCTTTTTTCCTGATTGCAGGCCCTTGTGTGATTGAGTCCGAACAACTGCAAATGGACACGGCTGGTGCGCTTAAAGAAATCACTGCCTCGCTAGGCATTCCTTTCATCTTTAAATCCAGCTATGACAAGGCCAATCGTTCAAGTGGCACCACTTTTCGCGGCCCCGGCATGGACAAGGGACTGGAGATTCTGGCCAAGGTCAAACGTGAACTCGGCGTGCCAATACTCACTGACGTGCACTCGATAGAACATATCACCCAAGTTGCAAGCGTTGTCGATGTGCTGCAAACACCCGCATTTTTGTGTCGCCAGACCGACTTCATCTATGCGGTTGCGCAATCAGGTCTGCCAGTCAACATCAAGAAGGGCCAGTTTTTAGCGCCCAACGATATGCTTAATGTGATTGAAAAAGCCAGAGCCGCCGCACGCGACAAAGGTTTGGATGAAGACCGTTTCATGGCTTGTGAGCGTGGCGCAAGTTTTGGCTACAACAACTTAGTCTCTGACATGCGCAGCCTGGCCATCATGCGCCAGACCCAAGCGCCTGTGGTGTTTGATGCAACCCACTCCGTCCAATTGCCAGGCGGCAACGGCACGAGTAGCGGCGGTCAACGCGAAATGGTGCCGGTGCTAGCCCGCGCAGCCGTGGCGGTGGGTGTCGCGGGTCTGTTTATGGAAACTCATCCAGATCCAGCGAACGCTATGAGCGATGGACCGAATGCTGTGCCGCTCAAACATATGCGAGCGCTGCTAGAGACGCTAATGGAACTGGACCGAGTAACCAAGAAAAACGGTTTTCTTGAAAATAATTTTCAAGCCTAAGACTAAAGATCAGTTTTTCAGCCCTGAATCAGACCTGATTCGTCCTAAATTTTTTATTCATTTTTTATAGAGGCCCCAATCCATGAGCGCAATTGTTGACATCGTCGCACGCGAAATTCTTGACAGTCGAGGCAACCCCACCGTCGAGTGCGACGTGCTGCTGGAGTCTGGCATCATGGGCCGCGCGTCCGTGCCCTCAGGTGCTTCTACCGGTTCACGCGAAGCCATAGAGCTGCGCGACGGCGACAAATCGCGCTACTTGGGCAAAGGCGTTCTCAAAGCGGTTGACTACATCAACACTGAAATCGCTGAATCCGTGCTCGGCCTAGACGCCAGCGAACAAGCTTTTTTAGACCGCACTTTAATCGAGCTAGACGGCACAGAAAACAAGTCACGCCTAGGCGCCAACGCCATGCTGGCAGTGAGCATGGCGGTTGCCCGCGCAGCGGCTGAAGAAGCTGGCCTACCGCTATACCGTTATTTCGGCGGCAGCGGCGCGATGCAAATGCCCGTGCCTATGATGAATGTAGTTAACGGCGGCGCGCACGCCAACAACAACCTAGACCTGCAAGAGTTGATGATCATCCCCGTTGGTGCGCCTAGCTTTCGTGAAGCGCTACGCTACGGTGCAGAAGTCTTTCATGCACTCAAAACCATATTGCACGACAAGGGCATGAGCGTAGCCGTCGGCGACGAAGGCGGCTTTGCACCCAATGTGCCAAGCCATGAAGCGGCCATTGAGATGATTCTCGAAGCCATTGACAAAGCTGGTTTTGTAGCCGGTGAGCAAATTGCACTTGGCCTTGATTGCGCAGCATCAGAGTTCTACAAGAACGGCATGTACGAACTCTCTGGCGAAGGCTTGAGCCTAACCTCCCAACAGTGGACTGACATGCTGGCCACTTGGGTCGACAAATACCCCATCATCAGCATTGAAGACGGTATGGCCGAGAACGACTGGGACGGCTGGAAAATACTCAGCGAGCGCTTGAACAAAAAAGTGCAATTGGTTGGCGACGACTTGTTTGTGACCAACACCAAAATCCTCAAGCAAGGCATTGACATGGGTGTAGCCAACTCCATCTTGATCAAAATTAACCAGATCGGCACGCTGACTGAGACTTTTGCGGCCATAGAAATGGCCAAGCGCGCCGGCTATACCGCAGTGATCTCACACCGCTCTGGCGAAACCGAAGACACGACGATTGCCGACATCGCAGTGGGCACCAATGCCGGTCAAATTAAAACCGGTAGCCTGAGCCGCTCTGACCGTATGGCCAAGTACAACCAGTTGCTGCGCATAGAAGAAGACTTGGGCGAAGTGGCAAGTTACCCAGGTCGCTCAGCTTTTTACAACCTGCGCTAAGACCGCTTAGCCTGCGCTTTTTAAAAAACGCACATGACTAAACGCGTAGTCTGTTTACTGTTGCTGGCATTGCTTGCCGGCATACAGGCGCAGCTTTGGTTTGGCCGTGGCAGCCTGCCCAATGTGCGCGACATGCAGCACAGGCTGGCTGAACAGCAGGCCAAAAATATCAAGGCGCAGGTGGTAAATGATCAACTCTCAGAAGAAGTAAGAGACTTGCGCGAAGGCCTGGACATCGTCGAAGAAAAAGCGCGCAGTGAGTTGGGTATGGTCAAACCAAATGAAATATTTGTGCAGGTAAAACCATAAGTCTTCCTTGAGTTCTAGCGCCGTTTTCGTCCACAGCCACACCCGAATTTTCTCGCCTCCCGTCCCCGCAAGGTACTAAGCATGCTCTCTATTGGTGTTTTCGGCGAAGCTAAGCAAGCCACTCGGCTAGCGAGCAATCTTTCCGATGCTATTGAATCCCATCAGTGGGCAGCGAATGTCAGAGTCAACGACCCATGCGATCTCAATTTTTTAATCGGCTTGAGTTCACTGACTTCTGAGAATCAAGACTGGCGTACCCATCTAGTCAGCGCCGGACTGCCGTTTCACGTGCTGTATGGCCTGCCTGATGAGTGTTTAAACCAAGCCATTGGTGTGATCGACTGGCAACTTGAAAAAGACGATGTCATAGCCCGCAAACCCATGCTGGCCGGCAAGCCCTGGGTATGGTTATGCGACAAATGCAGTGACCCGGTTTGCGAGCATCGTTTGCTCAGTGATTTGATTGCGGCAAGAGCTAGAACTTAAATCTAAGCTTACCGCACGCGTTAATCTTCAAATAACCGACTTCTATCAAGGCGTTATTTAGAAGCATCCGCTTGCACCAACGCAATGCGCCGTTCTAGGCTTGTGGCCTTGACCGAATCCCCGCCCTTTTGTGCCAACGCCAACTCAACACCCAACCAAGCCAGCAAAGGCCTACGCCAGCCTTGGCTAGAAGCAGCATTGACCGCCAAGCTAATGTGTGCCGGACTAGCTCGACCAGCCTGAAAGACGACCGCTACCGCAACTAATTGCGACAAAGGGTCTTTGATTGCAGCGATCTCAACGTCATTGCTGCCGATAAGACTAGTAGCAACTGCACGCTGTTCTGGCGGTAGCAGGCTTGCATCCTGCGGATTAAGACGGCCAGCCAGATAGTCGGCATAAGCGCGATCTTCGGGCTGCGCATCTAATCTTATTTTTTCAAACCCATCGCAGGGTGTAAGAACCAAACTAGCCACATGGCTGGCGCAATGGAGTAGTTCGACCTTCGCCAACAAATCAAGGCGCCCAGTGCTGGCAATCGCAGTTCTAGTACGCGCAAACTCTAGCGCTTCAAGGCCTGAATTGCCTTGCAAATAAGCCGACACAGAGCGCTCCATCGCCGACTTAGCGTCCAACTGCCAATCCGCCGGTCTCGGCCCAGACGTGCAGGCTGATAAAGCAACAAGCGCGGCCAAACTGACCCAAAGAAAAGGCTGTTTCATGTGAACTGAGGTAGTTTTTTTCATGGCAGTTTAATCTGGGTATCTCGCGCGAACGGCCATTTCCGGTTGATCTCGCCCACCAAGCTATCGACTTTGCGCAAGCTGGACTCAACTTCTGTGCGCAGACTGCTGAGGTCTTGCGTCGCGTTATTCACATTGCTACCCACCGCTTGCGCTTGGACTAGCACCGCATCGACTTTTTTCAGACTGTTACGCGCATCGGCCAACAAGCCATTGAGCTGCACGACTGTCGCACGGGTCTGCGGCATCACGCCAGCCTCACCGAACACCTGCGTATCAGCTTTAAGCGCCAAGCCGTCGAGCCGAGCTAGCAAGCTGTTGCTACGCTCTAGCGTGAGCATGAGTTTTTTCGCTTCTGCATCATTGCCGAGCAGCACGCTAAGTGCGCCGCCAGTGCCATTTAATCGGGCGGTGAGGGCTTGTAGGTTCGCCAAACTTGCGCCGATTGCGCCCTGCTGAGAAGTCAGGCTACTCAATTGCTCAATCAGGTTCTTGGCCGCTGCGATTAGCTTGGGTATTTCCGCCGATGCATCGCCAGCGAGCACATCGCGCACAGCATCAGCAGGCAAAGGCGGATCGCTTAAAACGCCGCTGTAAGCACGAATGTTCGTGCCGCCCACCAAGCCGCGCACCATGGTAAAAACACTGGACTGACGCAGCCAATGTACATCTTTGCTTGCTACAAGCACCGAGATACGGGCCCGGCCATCCTCTGCTAAATCAATGCGGTTAACACGACCAATCGGAAAACCGGAGAAGGTCACATCCATACCAACGACTACGCCTTCCGAGTCGTCAGCCATGAGAAACAAACGCTGGCTGCTCTCAAAAACGCCACGCGCATACATCACATACAAAGCCGAACCGATCACCAAACACAGCATAAAAACCAGCAGCAACAAAGCCTTGAACTCTAGTCGCTTACTGGGTAACTGGGCTGGCGCTTCAGAAGCAATATTGGTCAATCTATCACTCATAAGTATTTAAATAATGGGTTTAAAAAACGCTAGACATCAAAGGTAATTGCCCACCAGAGACAATACCTCGATTAAAAGTATTAGCGCAAACATGCGTACCAGTCCGCGCATCTCGGCACTGCTGCGGCTGGCCTTATCACCGATTCCATAGAGCGCACTAACCATTGGAATAAGCGAGACAGCAAGGCTAA
Organism: Polaromonas vacuolata; assembly: GCF_012584515.1. Classification (NCBI taxonomy): domain Bacteria; kingdom Pseudomonadati; phylum Pseudomonadota; class Betaproteobacteria; order Burkholderiales; family Comamonadaceae; genus Polaromonas; species Polaromonas vacuolata. The sequence goes on from NZ_CP051461.1 coordinate 2,200,032, forward strand.
AAAACAATGTCTTGAGCACAAAAATTAACGATACCGCAGGGTTAAAGACTTGGCCAAATAAACGTGTGTAAGCATCTAAGCCTGAAAATCTAAAGCCATACACAGCTAAATAAGCGACTACCAAAGCGACCACGCAACTCAAGGCCGCAAGCGTTATCGTAGACACCAAACCGGCCAACACACGTGGTAAGACCTCTTGACGAATGGGATCAATCCCGCGCATTCGCATGGCATCAAGTTCACCGCGCGACTGCATACCGGCAACTTCTGCGCCATCTGGAATCGTGCAGCGCAGCGCCACAAAAAGAGCCGCTGTTAAAGGAATAAGTTCTAACACCAACACCCTTATCACGACCTGCATTCCATATTGGGACAGCCCGTAACTCAATGCAGTCGCCGTCACAATACGCGTGAGCACCACGCTGATAATCGCGCAAAGCAAGCTAAAACCCAGCAATATAGGGGCGGTATTGGTGTAGATGTGAAACGCCATCACAGGCCGGTTCGCTCGGCTATAGCTCGATGGTGATAAAGCATGCACCAAAATCAAACTGCCCAGCCAAACTAAACGCCACCAAGCCGAGAGGTAGTGCTGTGCCCGGTGATTAGCCCGCGCCAGCAACTGCTTGGAAGATGCGATTGTTGTCATAAGGGCATGATAACTGCGCTCAATCGTCAGACGATGAGAGTCTTAGTGGAAAACTTTCGCCTGCAGTTACCGACTTTTTAACGTAAATCAGCCCAAGACCATCTCGGTTATCAAACCATAAGCGTACGCAATAAAATACTAAGGGGATTCTTTTTATCTGTCGAATTCACGTAAAAAAGCGCGTCTTTACAAAAAGATGCCGAAAAATTAGTACTTAATAATCAATAAAGACTCAACTCAACGATTTAAAGCTTCTATATCAAGTATCCTGCGGCTCATGCCTAAAAAAGTTACTGCCATTCTTCTGACCGCACTTTTGTTGTCAACCAGTGTGTACGCACTGCCAGTAGTAGCCAGTGAGGAGTATGACAAAGCAGCAAACGACAAAGGCCTTCTGACACAAATTAGCCAAGTTGGTCAAAACGTAGGTAAACAAGCGACGCAATTGGTCGCTAACGCGATTGATTTGCTCGGTGTGCCGTACCGTCGCGGCGGAAATTCAGCAGAAACCGGTTTTGATTGCAGCGGCTTTGTACGCGCGATATACGAGCAAAGCATAGGTTTGATATTGCCCCGCCGTGCCGAGCAGCAAGCCGCGGCAACTCAAAACATAGAAAAAAGCGATTTGCAACCCGGTGACTTGGTGTTTTTCAACACCATGCGGCGCGCCTTCAGCCATGTGGGCATCTATATCGGCGACGGCAAATTCATACATGCCCCAAGGCCTGGTGCCGAAGTGCGTGTAGAAAGCATGTCGATTGCCTACTGGCGTGGTCGCTTTGACGGCGCACGGCGAGTACTCAGCGAGAGCTTGGATGACGGCGCAACAAACAGCGCTGACAAATCAGATAGGCCAGAAAAACCAGCGCTCGCAGCCAGTGCGCTAGCCGCACTAAAAGCTTACAGACTGCAGCTGCAAGCGCAAATGCCGCAAGCTACGCCGGCGTCGATTCACCTCAAGAACTAGTCCAGAAAAAACAGACGACAGTGTTGTGATTCGGACGGTCTGTTCTGAAATGCGCCGAGTCAATTTCACAGGACTGGCGCAGTTAAAAGTCTAAAAGCTCGCTTGCGGTTGGGTAAAGTTCACATTTAACGACTCAACACCGAGAAAAATCTGGCGCACGACCGCAAAACTTTGGCACTGGTGACAGTCGCGAAACTCGCGGTACTCGCGTCTCCCAGACTAACGACGCCAAGACAATGCTTGGGTGTTTTTACGCACTGCTTCTGCCGCAAAGGTCGAGCCAGCATAGGTATTACAAGCTTGGACATACAACGCAAAAATGCAGACCGGCAAGGTCGTCTGAATAGTTACTCAATTTATCGACATTAACAAAAGACAATGCTTGCACTCCAGCGCAAGCCATGAAACTGTATGCGTAATGTGCTGGCATTAAGGATTGCCTATGCTGCACCAGAGCTGACTGCCCTTGAGTTTTCTTGACCGAACGGACGAGATGTAAGAGGCACAAGGCATTACGCGACAAGCGGCTGGAGTCAGGAGTCAGGTCTTAAGTAAATTCAAAACCTAGGCAAAACAAAACGGTAAGTCTAAATAGCCACAACCTTAAGGCCTTAGCCAACATCTCAAGAACTGAGCACATTAAGCGACGAACACCCCCCTCTCACAGTAGATTATTAAAGACAAGATCCTTGCGTTATACTTACAATTGAATACACATAGTCGGCATTGTCTGACAAGTGTTACTAAACATAAGATTGATAATCATTTTTGGCTAAAACTGAAGACACTGTTATCGACAGATCTACTTCAGACAAAGCTAAATTGAGCTTGAATAAAGCTCACGACGAGACTTTTTGCCAGCCGACAAATCCATTAAAAGTCGCCTGTTAGCGCAATTGCAACCTAGCAGCGCCAGCGCAAAACTGTCATTTTTTAAAACTACCGAGTGCTTAAATTTGCTAATGGCATAGCTGCCGGGGCAACCCCTTTGTCACATTAATTCGTCAGTACGTCGGCCATGTCGCCTTGTGCTGTCCCCACCCAAGACAAGTAGAGAAGAGAGATTTCAGAGTGGCTAAACAAATCATTATCGAAAAAGTATTCAAGGTTTTCGGCAAGCAGCCGCAAGCAGCTATTGATCTAGCTTACAAAGGCGTATCCAAGGAAGACATTCTGGCCCAAACCGGCAGTTCAGTCGGCGTCTTCGACGTCAGCTTGACGATAGAGCCCGGCGAGATTTTCGTGGTCATGGGTCTGTCCGGCTCTGGGAAATCTACGCTTGTTCGCATGCTTAACTTGTTAATTGAGCCGACCTCGGGTCGCATCTTGGTTGACGGTGTGGACATCAACAAACTTAAAGACTCTAAGCTGCGCGACTTGCGCCGTAAAGACATCAGCATGGTGTTTCAGTCCTTTGCCTTAATGCCGCACATGACGGTGCTGGACAACACAGCACTCGGTTTGGAGCTCGCCGGTATGAGCCGAAAACAGCGCCATGCGCAGGCCGAGACAGCTTTAGAACAAGTTGGCTTGTCCGCTTGGGGCGCTAGCTATCCGGACGAACTCTCAGGCGGTATGCAACAGCGTGTAGGTTTGGCCCGAGCATTAGCGTCCGATCCTTCGATTCTGCTGATGGACGAAGCCTTCTCGGCACTCGACCCTATCATTCGCACCGAGATGCAGTCGGAGTTGCTGCGCTTTCAAACCGTCAAACGCCGCACCATCATTTTTATCTCGCATGATCTTGACGAAGCCATGCGCATTGGCGACAGAGTCGCCATCATGAAAGACGGTGTGGTCGTTCAAGTCGGTACGCCAGACGAAATCTTGCGTAACCCAGCCGACGACTATGTGCGCAGCTTTGTGCGCGGTGTCGATGCTTCGGCGGTTTTCAAGGCCGGTGATATTGCGCGTAAAAGCCAGATCATCGTGTCGGAAAACGCACAAAAAGGCGCACGCGCCGCGCTCAAAATGCTGGAAGAGCAAGACCGCCAGTTCGCCTTTGTGGTGAGCCCAGCCCAACAGTACATGGGTGTGGTTTCTGTTGACTCGCTGCGCGCAGCGCTTGAGGGCCATGTTGGCCCACTAGGCCTATCCCTGGCCTACTTGCCAGATGTAGAGCCGATTGCTATGGACACCGTGGTTAACGATTTGTACGGCCAGGTTGCTCAATGCCCTTACCCCGTCCCTGTGGTTGCTCTGGACGGCCGCTTTCACGGCGCCATCAGCAAGACCATCTTGCTCAAATTCCTTGACCGCGACACGCCAGCCGTGCCTGCCAACTAAGAACGACACACATGACTACACATCAGAACAACGTTTACGACACCGCCATAACCGCAGCTAGTACTGCGCCGGCTTCACCCGCATTAGACGCATGGGGTATGCCAATTGAGGGCGCACTGCCTGCCGCATCGCAAGCCGCTGCAGCACCGGTTGACGCATGGGCAACAGCAGCGCAGCCATCCACCCCAGCAACTGATAGTTGGCTTAATGCACCGGCCGCAGCGCCAGATGCAGTAAGTGGCTTTCAAATTCAACAATTGTGGGATGGCTCTTTACCCGTAGAAGACTGGATTAATAGCGGTCTGGATTGGGTGGTGGATAATTTTCGGCCAGTCTTTCAAACCATACGCACGCCAATTGACAGCTTGCTAACCAATGTCGAAGGTCTGCTGCAAAGCGTACCTACGTTGGCAATGATCGCCTTAATAGGTATTTTGGCTTGGCAGTTCGCTGGTCGTGCGATTGCGCTTGGCGCGGTCATCTCGCTGCTGCTGGTCGCCATGCTTGGCATCTGGCCAGAAGCCATGGTCACGCTGTCGCTGGTGCTCACTGCGCTGGCGTTTTGCTTAGTCGTAGGTCTGCCTGTGGGTATTTTGCTGGCCAGTAGTGACCGCGCACAAAGCATCACACGCCCAGTTCTCGACGCTATGCAGACCACACCAGCCTTCGTCTACTTAGTGCCTGTGGTGATGCTGTTTGGTATTGGCAATGTGCCCGGTGTGATCGTGACCATCATCTTTGCATTGCCACCGCTGATTCGCTTAACTAACTTAGGCATACGCCAAGTTAGACCTGACCTGATTGAAGCGGCGCGTGCCTATGGTGCGTCACCTATGCAAATGCTGGTCAAAGTGCAGTTGCCGTTGGCCATGCCATCCATCATGGCTGGCGTGAACCAAACCCTGATGTTGTCGCTGTCAATGGTGGTGATTGCATCCATGATTGCCGTCGGTGGTCTAGGTCAGATGGTGCTGCGCGGTATTGGTCGTTTGGATATGGGACTGGCTACCGTAGGCGGTCTGGGCATTGTGCTGATGGCCATTACGCTAGACCGTATTACCCAGTCTTTGGGCAAAACTGGTCGTGGTAATCACCATTGGTATGAAGGTGGTCCTGCAGGTTTTGTCTTGCGTCTGGTTCAGCCAGCCGACAAAAAAGCGTCTGCTAGCAAGTCCAGCGTTTAAAACATCTAAACCGTTTTACAAAAGCAGACAACAACGCGTGCAGCTAATTGCACGCGTTTTATTTCAACTCAAGGGAGAGACCAATTGAAAAAAACAATTAATTTCACACGCACTTTTCTTGCCACCAGCCTATTGGCTTTTGGTCTAGTCGGCATCAGCGCTCAAGCGGCTGACAGCCTGCCTGGTAAGGGCATTAAAGTTCAAGGTCTGCAAGGCGCTATTGCGGAAGAAACTTTTCAAACACTGCTGGTTAACCGCGCGCTGGCAAAACTGGGCTATGACGTTCAGCCGATCAGAGAAATCGAAGCTGCAACTAGCCACATAGCAGTAGCCAACGGCGACGCCACCTTTATTGCCGACCATTGGGACCCACTGCATGCTGACTTTTATAAGAACGCAGGCGGTGCAGACAAGCTATACCGTAAAGGCGTGTTATCCAGCAATGCCGCTCAGGGTTATCTGATCGACAAAAAAACCGCTGACAAATACAAAATCACCAACATCGGTCAGCTTAAGGATCCCAAAATAGCCAAGCTATTTGACTCCACCGGTGACGGCAAAGCCGACTTAGTGGGCTGCAATCCGGGCTGGGGCTGCGAAGTCGTGATTGAGCATCAGCTCACCGCCTTCAAATTGCGCGACACCGTGTCACATGCTCAGGGTACTTACTCCGCATTGATGGCCGACATCATTACCCGCTTTAAGGCCGGTCAACCCGTTCTGTACTACACCTGGACACCGTACTGGGTCAGCGGCGTATTGCGCCCGGGCAAAGAAGTGGTTTGGCTTGAAGTGCCCTTCTCTTCACTACCCGGCGAGCAGGCTAAGTTAGATACCAAATTGCCGAACGGTAAAAACTACGGCTTTACGCTGAACAACCAACACATTGTTGCGAACAAGGCGTTTACCGATAAGAACCCCGCCGCCGCCAAACTGTTCTCTGTCATTTCATTGCCGATTGCCGATATCAATGCGCAAAACCAGCGCATGCAAGCCGGTGAAAACAGCCAGCAAGATATGGAGCGTCACACCGATGCTTGGATTAAAGGCCATCAAAAGACGTTTGACAGCTGGATTGCACAGTCACTGGCTGCCGCCAAGTAAGACTGAGCCTCATGCCTGGCTAGATAGCCGTGCATAAGACCAGAAAAGCTCGTCCAAGGCTTGACCGCTACAACCTCCATTAAGAGGTTGGAGAAGGTTGAGCCGGACGAGCTTTATTGTTTAATCTCGCTGTAGTCGCCGCGGGTACGCAACATCACTTGAACATCTGTTTTGCCTCGATTGCGCCAAAACCAGCCGTGATTACCCGTGAAGGCAGCTTCCAACACACCCGCATCTGAAGCGACACTGCGACCTTTTTCATAGCTAATCGACTTGCCTAAAGCGTCGCCATGGGTATCGAAATTAACGTCGCCACCCGTCACAACCCAAGCGTATTGCGCTTTGCCACCGGCTAGCATTTTCATTTTGATCTCCAGTCCTTGACCGGGCGTTAAGGTAAAGGGAATTTCATCCCGCCACTGCACATTCGGCACAGGCGCTGGCTCAAGTGCTTTGACAACTTCAACTGCTGCTTTCTTAGCCATTTGTTTTGTATTGGCAGGCTCCATGCCCATTGTTTTGATCTCTGGCGATGCCGCTAAGGTTGCAGCAGAATCGGCGGCAGATTCAGACGCGAGTTGCTGCTTGACTTCGCCCATATCCGTCATTCGCAAAACCCGACCAACACCAGTCGGATCAATCCCGTATTCAGCTGGTAAAACCACGGCAACTAAGAGAGCTAATGCCGCAATAGCTGCAAAAATCGTGGATTTAAAAAGCTTTTGGCTTGAAGGAAGTTCGGCCCGCAAAGGGGTATCACTGTTGTACATAAAATTTCCTTGGAGGTTCAAGAGACAAAAAAGCCGGTGAGCTGCATGCCCACCAAAACAAAACCGGCGCTCATCATGGCGACGTTGGCGGTGTAGGCGTGACGGGCAAAACTAAGCGTGCGGCGCCAGTAGCCCATACCAATCAAGATCACCGAGAGTGCCAGCAACTGGCCTATTTCTACGCCCACATTAAAGGCGATCAGGTTAGGCACCAAGCCGTCGGCAGAGATCTCATACTCAAGAATCTTGCTGGCCAGTCCAAAACCATGAAACAGACCAAACACCAAGGTGGCAACTTTGGTGTTGGGCTGAAAGCCAAACCAGCGCTGGAATGCGCCTAAGTTGTCCAGAGCCTTGTAGACGACCGATAAACCAATGATGGCGTCAATCACGTAGCTGTTGATGCCGAGATTGAAATACACACCCAAAATCATGGTGGTGGAGTGACCCAAGGCAAACAGGCTCACATAAACGCCTATGTGTTGAAGTCGATAGAGAAAAAAGATTACCCCAAAAAGAAACAAGATATGGTCGTATCCCGTCATCATGTGCTTGGCTCCCAAGTACATAAAAGGCAATAAATTAATGCCCGAAATCTCTTGGATATAACCTTTGTCGCCAGCCGTTACAGCATGTGCAAATGCATCAATACTGCCTATAAAAAGGCCAATAAAAAGTATCGAAAGAATTAATAGCCGGGTCTGCCATGACGCCCAGGGTGAGCGCGGCAACCTGCTTGAGACAAGCTTGTGCATAAAGACTCCAGTGGTCTGAAAAGAGAAAAAAATGAATGCGCTGCGCCAGACTTAATGTGGCGCGAGCGAAGTTGTCGACTAAATGCGGTTCAGCCCATGGGTGGGCGATAGCGCCTAAAGGATTGGTCTGTATTCATCCCAAGCACCAGCGCGTCCCAACTCAAGCGCGGCGCTAATGATGCGCGCAAGGCTTGGGGCAGATGGGCGGCCGTATCGTGGGAATGGTCTAAGTCGTGATGCGGATGATCACTGCCCAAGTCTTGCTCGGCCACCGACATAACCTCGTCGTGGTCTGCATAGTCATGCGAATGCTCGTGTGCATGATCTTGTGCCACAACCAGCAATGAAGGCGCGGCTTCATGCAATGCAGCAATCGAGGCAATGCCGTGAGAGTTAGTCATTCCAACCGAGGACAGCATCACACCGAGCATGATCACCACTAACACCATCCACCTTTGGCTCAACGTGGTCACGCTGGTTAAGGTTTTCGGGTGGAGGCGTAAGGTCATGTGGTTGTTTGGTAGCAAGTCAGCTATTATCGCATCCCCCTAGGGAGGATAATATCCAGAATGACTCAAGCCCACATACATGCCTCGCATCCGGCCATCATCAAACGTCTTAAAAGAGCCAATGGCCATCTCGCCAGCACCATAGAAATGCTGATGGCGGGTCGCTCTTGTCTGGATGTTGCGCAGCAATTACAAGCCGTAGAAAAAGCCGTTCAACAGGCGAAAAAAGCTTTAATCCAAGACCATTTAGACCATTGTCTTGAAGGCTTAGTCGGCCCGCTTGGTGGAGATCAAAGGCACGCCATGGACGAATTCAAAGAAATCACGCGCTACTTATAAAGTTGTTTATGACAGGCCAGCACACACTATTTCAGCCAAGACGCTTGGCTTGAGAGCGAAAGACACAACATGCTGAGCATCTTCGCCAACCAAACCTATCGCCATTTATTTGCCGCTCAAGTCATTGCATTGATAGGAACTGGCCTAGCCACAGTCGCACTAGGCTTGCTAGCTTTTGATCTAGCCGGCAATGACGCCGGCGTAGTCTTGGGAACGGCATTGGCTATCAAAATGATTGCCTATGTTGGCGTCGCACCTATCGCCGCCGCATTTGCCGAGCGCTTGCCAAGGCGAGCCATATTGGTCAGTTTGGATTTAATCAGAGCAGCAGTAGCACTGTTTCTGCCGTTCGTCACCCAGATCTGGGAAATTTACCTGCTCATTTTTGTCTTGCAGGCGGCCTCAGCAGCATTTACGCCGGCTTTTCAAGCCACTATTCCAGAGGTGTTGCCGCGGGAAGATGACTACACCAAAGCTTTGTCGCTATCACGCTTAGCCTATGACATGGAGAACTTAGTCAGCCCCCTACTAGCCGCAGCCTTGCTGTCGGTGATCAGTTTTCACAATTTGTTTGCTGGCACGGTGCTGGGGTTTTTACTCTCCGCCGTATTGGTCGTGTCGGCCCGGCTACCGCAACAAGCCGTGCCGCAGCGCCGCAGCATTTACCAGCGCACCACGCGCGGGCTACGCATTTATTTAGCCACACCCAGGCTGCGCGGTTTGCTGGCTGTGAATTTGGCGGTGGCAGCAGCGGGCTCAATGGTGTTTGTCAACACCGTGGTGATTGTCCAAGGCCAGCTGGGTTTAAGCCAAAACGCAGTAGCGCTGACCTTGGCGAGTTTTGGTGCGGGCTCCATGATTACTGCGCTGGCGCTACCCAGCCTATTGGCTAAGCTGACAGACAGGTCGGTAATGCTCAGCGCTATTGTTATGTTGGTTGTGGGCATGTTCGCGGGCGTTTGGGTGACGGGACAAAACGCATTAATGGCCTTGTGGTTTGTACTTGGCTTGGCGTTTGCCAGTGCCCAAACACCTTCGGGGCGATTGTTACGTCGCTCAGCCAATCCAGAAGATCGGCCATCACTGTTTGCCGCGCAGTTTGCCCTGTCACATGCTTGTTGGTTGCTGTTTTATCCTTTGGCCGGCTGGTTGGGCTCTCACTTTGGCATGCCTTTAAGCTTTGCGGTACTAGGCTGTTCAACTGCATTGGCTGTCGGCTTAGCTTTAAAAATATGGCCGCCTTTTGATCCCGATGTACTGACGCATGTACACCCTAATCTTGCGGTTTGCCATCCACATGTAACAGGTGAACCTGCAACCGGCCAAGATTTACACCACACCCATGCTTTTGTGATTGATGACGACCACCTGCATTGGCCGAGTACAGGTCATTAATATTTAAGTGCATTTTTGATTCAAATTTAAGCCACCTTCTCCCTTGTCTAATTAATAACATGTAACCGACTGAGCGCGTTTAAAAAGGTAAGAATGCTTCAACCCCAAAGGCATCTTTTGAACACCCCTTTCTTATGCATTTTCAGTCCTGCGCAGCGCAGTATTTATTCATCATATTTAGTGACTGGATCTATCGACTTTAAAAAAATGAGCCATGCTTGGCCACACGCAAAGTCAACTTTGTTGACCATGCTTTGCCTGAGCACATTACTAACGGCATGCTCAGGCAAGTCTGAAGCACCAGCCGTCAAGCCACCCACTGAAGTCGGTGTAGTGACGATGCAGCCAGAACGCCAAATCGTCACCAACGAATTACCCGGACGAACCAGCGCTTTTCTCACTGCCGAGATTCGCCCGCAAGTAGGCGGCATCATCGAGCAACGTCCGTTTACTGAAGGCGCCCAGGTCAAAACCGGTCAGTTGTTGTATCAACTCGATAACGCCAGCTATCTCGCTGCACAGGCTAATGCACAGGCCTTGCTGACTCGCTCTGAGGCCGCCTTGAGCGCAGCAAAAAGAAATGCCAACCGCAATGCAGAGCTAGTCAAGATCAATGCGATTAGCCAGCAGTTGGCGGATGATAGCCAAGCACTGATGTTGCTGGCCACTTCAGACCTTGCCGTGGCCAAGGCGGCGTTAGACAGCGCGCGTATTAATTTGGCCTATACCCGCATAGTCGCGCCAATTAATGGGCGCATAACTACCTCTAGCGTCACGCCAGGCGCTTTGGTCACAGCGAATCAATCGGCGCGGCACTCACTACAGTGCTGCAACTCGATCCGATGTATGTCGATATCACCCAGTCCAGCACCGAACTACTGCAACTAAAAACCGATAAGGCACGCGGCCTGATCAAGGGCAGCGAGCAAGCCGAAGCCAACATCACCTTGATCTTGGAAGACGGCAGCACTTACGCGCAAAAAGGCAAACTCAAGTTCAGCGGTGTGAATGTCAACACCAGCACCGGCACCGTCACGCTGCGTGCGCTTGTGCCGAACCCGAATGGTTTGTTAATGCCTGGCATGTATGTGCGGGCCATGCTGGAGGCCGGAGTGAACGAGCAGGCCATACTCACACCACAGCAAAGCGTGACCCGGGAGGCGAGCGGCAAAGCGACTGTTCTTGTAGTCGGTAGTGATAACAAGGTCGAGCGTCGGGCGATTCAAATCGATCAAGCAGTGGGTAACCGCTGGCTGGTAACCCATGGTTTGGCCCAAGGTGAGCGGGTGATTGTTGACGGACTGCAACGCATCACAGCGGGTGACACGGTCAAGCCGGTGGTACTGACGCTGGCGCAGTTAGCCGGCGAAAAGGCTGAGCCTGCTAAGGGCGCTGCACCGGCAACCTCGACAGCGCCAATAGCGGCCGCTTCATCGACCACAGCCCAGCGCTAAAAGGGCTTTTTCATGGCACATTTTTTTATCGACAGACCTATCTTTGCGTGGGTGCTGGCCATCATCATCATGCTCGCGGGGGCCTTGTCCATCAGCACCTTGCCGCTAGAGCAATACCCGGACATCGCGCCGCCCAGGGTCTCGATTAGCGCCACCTATACCGGCGCTTCAGCCGAGACGATTGAAGCGTCAGCCTCTCAAGTGATTGAGCAGCAGCTCAAGGGCTTGGATAACTTGCTGTATGTCGAATCGAACAGTGATGCCTCGGGCCGTTCCCGCACGACGCTTACCTTTAACCCCGGCACCAACATCGACGTAGCCCAAGTACAGGTACAAAACAAACTACAACAAGCTTTATCGCGCCTGCCAGAAGCGGTGCAAAGCCGCGGTGTGAGTGTCACCAAGGGCGGCTCTGATTGGTTGATGGTGTTTACCTTCACCTCGCCCGACCCCAGCGTTAGCCAAGTTGATATTGGCGACTATCTGCAAAGCAATCTCATCGATGTGATTGGCCGCGTTCCCGGTGTCGGCGACGTGCAATTATTCGGCACCAACTATGCCATGCGGATATGGCTAGACCCCGCAAAACTAGAAAAATTTGCGCTAATGCCGTCGGATATTACCAGCGCTATCAACGCCCAAAATACCCAAGTTTCAGCCGGCCAGCTCGGCACATTGCCCGCTATTGAAGGTCAGCAACTTAACGCCTCGATTACGGCGCGCAGCCAGCTCAAGACGGTTGAACAATTCAATAACGTACTGCTTAAATCCAGCCCCGATGGCGCTGTTGTGCTGCTCAAAGATGTGGCTAGAGTTGAACTTGGCGGCGACAACATGTCGCGCTCCTCACGCCTGAACGGCAAGGTCGGCGCTGGCATGGGCATTGTGTTGGCAGATGGTGCAAACGCAACCCGAGTAGCCGATGCCATCAACGCCAAAGTGGCGGAACTAGAGCCTTATTTCCCGTACGGGTTAACGTCATTCATCAGCTCGGATTCCACGCCGTTTGTGCGGGCCTCTACCAAAGAAGTGTTTAAGACGCTGGTCGAAGCCATGATTTTGGTGGTTGTGGTGATGTTTTTATTCCTGCAAAACTTTCGCGCCACTTTGATTCCTGCGATTACCGTTCCCGTCGTGCTCTTGGGCACGCTAGGGGTGTTGTCGATTGCCGGTTACTCAATCAACGCACTGACCATGTTTGCACTTGTGCTGTCTATTGGTTTGCTAGTCGATGATGCCATCGTGGTTGTGGAAAACGTCGAGCGGGTGATGAATACCGAAGGCTTGTCGCCCAAAGAGGCAACCCGAAAATCCATGAGTGAGATCACGCCCGCATTGGTCGGCATTGCACTGACTCTGTCCGCGGTGTTTATTCCAATGGCCTTTTTTGGCGGTTCAACTGGTGTGATTTATCGGCAATTTTCGGTCACGATTGTCTCCGCTATGGCGCTGTCCGTGCTGGTTGCGCTAACGCTTACACCAGCGATGTGCGCGACTTTTCTCAAACCGATTAAAAAAGGCGAGCACCATAAGCAAGCGGCACGCAAAGGTTTAATCGGCCTGCAAGATAGATTTTTTCATTGGTTTAACAAGCACTTTGACCGCAACGCAGACCGCTACCAAAACGGGGTGAGCAAAGCCATACGCGGCAGAAAATACATGCTGCTGGCCTTTGTGCTGCTGTGCGGCGCGATGGCGCTGATGTTTGCGCGCTTGCCGACATCGTTTCTGCCCAATGAAGACCAGGGCTTTATGCAAGTTCGCATCTCCCTGCCCTCAGGCGCTGCAGACGCACGCTTGCAAATAGTCATGGCCGAAGTGCAAGCCTATATGGCCAAGCAGCCAGATGTGATTAGCTTTAACTCCCTCACAGGACTGAGCGGCGACCAAAGTTCAGCCCGTGGTTTCGTGCGCTTAACTGATTGGAGCGAGCGTACCCGGCCGGAACAAAAAGCCGGTGCGATTGCGCGCAAAGCCACGCAAGATTTGGCCTACATACGGGATGCACGCATTTATGTGCAACTGCCCCCAGCGGTACGCGGATTGGGCGCCAATGCGGGCTTTAACTTTCAGCTAAAAGACTTAAACGGCTTGGGTCATGCCGCATTAATCGCCGCTAAAGACAAGCTTTTAGCACTCTCATTGAGTCGGCCAGAAATGGATAATTTGCGCACCAATAACTTGGACGATACGGCCCAACTGAGCGTTGTAGTGGATGACCGCAAAGCCGCCGCACTTGGCCTTTCAGCCAGCGATGTCAACAACGTCTTGTCGAGCGCATTAGGCGGCGTTTACATCAACGACTTCCTCAACAATGGCCGAGTCAAACGGGTCTATATGCAGGCCGATGCGCCCTACCGCATGCTGCCCAAGGACATAGGTCAGTGGATGGTGCGCAACAACCAAGGCCAGATGGTTTCTTTCGCTTCATTTAGTAAGACCGAATGGACCATGGGCTCCCCCGAGCTGCGCCGCTACAACGGCAGTCCTAGCTACGAATTCATTGGCGATGCAGCTCCCGGGGTGAGTTCTGGTGTGGCAATGGATGCCATCGAAGCAATGATTAAAGAGCTGCCTAACGGCATTGGCTACGAGTGGACTGGTGCGTCCTATCAAGAACGTTTGTCGGGCGCGCAAGCACCGCTGCTCTACGCCATATCCATACTCTTTGTTTTCCTTTGTTTAGCCGCTTTGTATGAGAGCTGGTCAGTGCCTATGTCGGTCATTTTGGCCGTGCCACTAGGCGTGATCGGTGCGCTGATATTTACCGGAACGCGAGGGCTATCGAACGACGTTTACTTCCAAGTAGGACTTTTAACCACCGTGGGACTGGCGTCTAAAAATGCCATATTGATTGTTGAGTTCGCCACGCAATTGCAAGCCCAAGGTAAAAGCGTTTTAGACGCTACGCTGGAAGCCGTCAGGCTCAGGCTCAGGCCCATATTGATGACGTCATTAGCATTTGGCTTTGGTGTGTTGCCGCTGGCCATTGGCACTGGCGCAGGCGCTGGCGGACGCCAAGCGATTGGCACAGCAGTACTAGGTGGCATGATGTTTTCCACTGCGTTAGGGATTTTCTTTGTGCCAGTTTTCTTCTTTGTCATTCGCAACTTTTTTGCCAAACGTAAAGAAGCCAAAAAGCAAATTGATGAAAACCAGCCAATAAAACCCAATTCAGAAAGTGCGCAATGAAGCCAAGCCACAGATTTAAAACGCTGAGCTTTCGTGTAGCCGCACTGAGCGCCATTGCCTTAGTGGCCGGTTGCGCGAATCTCGCACCCGACTATCAACGTCCAGCGCTACCAGTTCCCGCAACGCTAGATTCGACAAACACAACGCCAAGCACTCCAGAAATCCAGACACCGGCTTTGAGCTGGAATGATTTTCTGCAAGAGCAACGCCTGCGCGAAGTAGTTGCCCTGACACTAGAAAACAATCGCGACCTGCGTGTCGCCGTGCTTGCCATTAGCAAAGCGCGCGCGCAATACAGTATCTCACGCGCAGACTTATTCCCCACACTGACGGCAACCGGCGAAGGCAACAGCAGCAACGCTGGCTCGCAAACGAGCAATAACAGCAACGCGCAGACCGGCGTACGCCGCCAATACACGGCGGAGCTGGGTATTACCAGCTATGAAATTGATTTTTTCTCGCGTGTGCGAAACCTCAACGATGCGGCGCTACAGCAGTTTTTTAGCATCACAGAAAACCGCCGCAGTGTGCAGCTAAGCTTAGTTGCCGAAGTCGTCAACGCTTGGCTCACCTTAGACGCAGACGGACGCCGACTACAACTGGCCAACAACACCTTGGAGAATTTAAGCCGCGCTTACGAGCTGTCTAAGCGCAGCTTTGAGCTGGGCGCAACGTCCGGTCTCGCCCTAGCGCAGGCGCAAACCACGGTTGACGCTGCGCGTGTTGATGTGGGCAGCTTCACCAGTTTGTTCGCCCGCGACCGCAATCTACTGGCCTTGCTCATAGGCGCGACCATGCCAGAGAGGTTGCTGCCAGACGGCGCAGTAGCAGAACCAATCCGGGCAGATAGTGCACCTAGACAGCAAGCCAAAACTGCATCGTTGTTATTAGACGTGCCGGTCAACTTGCCCTCTACACGGCTGCAAAACCGACCGGATGTACAAGCGGCTGAGTTTGCACTGCGCGCAAGTTACGCCAACATAGGTGCGGCGCGGGCAGCGTTCTTTCCCAGCATCACGCTAACGGCAACTGCGGGCAGCAGCAGTTCTAGCCTGTCCAATTTGTTTGCTAGCGGCAGCAGTAGCTGGAGCTTTTTGCCACAAATACGCCTGCCCATTTTTGATGCAGGCCGCAATCGTGCAAATTTAGACATCGCGCAAATAGACCGCAACAGCCTGCTGGCTAAATATGAAAAAACCGTACAAACAGCCTTCCGCGAAACCGCCGACGCACTGGCCGACCGAGCCACGCTAGAGAGCCGATTGACGGCTCAACGCTCATTGGTCGCAGCAACCGAACAAGTGCTAAAGCTGTCCGAGGCCAGATACCGTTTAGGCAGTGACAGTTTTTTGCCCGTGCTTGACGCTAGGCGTGCGGTATATGCGGCTGAGCAAACATTGATTGGACTGGTGCTGACGGAGCAGCTAAATCGAATCACACTCTACAAAGTGCTGGGTGGCGGCTGAGGATTATTAAGGCCTGCTTGAACAGCTCAAAAACCACTACCAAAAACCGCTGCTTAAGCGGTTTTTTTTCGTTTGCAATAACGCATGCGCTAAGGTTTGTTTGCCCAGATTGAATGCTGGAGTCTTGGGCCAACGTAACAAAAACGCTGATATTAAAAATCAATGCAGCGCAACATGAAGTCAACAAGTCCCTAAAAAGAGTAGCTATCGCTGCAATTAAATTGATACGAGTTGCTACGAGAAACCAGTTAAATCTCACGTCTTAAAAATCTTTCAAGACGAAATTTGTCACCCATGTGATTGTAAAAAAATTAAATTAAAGACTTTAGTTAAAAACAAAAATTCTTACAAAAAAGAATTATGAAAAGGGTTGTCCCTTATGGTGTTTAAATTTGTTTTATGTAAAGTTTCTAAATCTAAAGATTAAAAATCTTAAGTTATCTCTAAAAAGTACTAGAAAAAACTCTTTTTTAACAAGATTTGATGCGTCTTGAGAAAAAGCTTTAAACAGTTTTTACCCTAATTCTTTCCTTACTCACCTAGGGTATTGCCGCCTCTCAGCAAAGCGCAAGGCGAAATGCAAGCAAACCCAGACTAAAAAACTAGGAAAAAAATGAAATTAAATATACGCCGCAAAATACTGGCAGCTGCTATTGCCACAATCGCCGCGGCATCTATTGCACTGCCACTAAGCGCAGCTGCTCAGTCACCCATCATCATTAAATACAGCCATGTCGTGGCTGATCAAACACCAAAAGGCCAGGCCGCTCAAAAGTTCAAAGAACTTGCTGAAAAAGCTTTACCAGGCAAAGTAGTTGTTCAAGTTTTCCCTAACAGCCAGCTGTTTGGTGACGGCAAAGAAATGGAAGCACTGGCCTTGGGTGACGTACAAATCATTGCACCATCGCTGTCTAAATTCGGGAAATACACGCCGAAATTACAGATTTTTGATCTGCCATTTTTGTTCAATGACATTCAAGCGGTTGATCGTTTTCAAGCCAGCCCGTCCGGCCAGTCCTTGCTTAATTCTATGAATAAAAAAGGCATCACAGGACTCGGCTATTTGCACAACGGCATGAAAGTTTTCTCCACCACCGCGCCAATGAATTTGCCAGCAGATGCCAAGGGCATGAAGTTTCGAATTCAGGCCTCTGACGTGTTGGAAGCGCAATTTAAAGCCGTTGGTGCCAACCCGCAAAAGCTTGCCTTTGCTGAGGTCTACCAAGCCCTTCAATCAGGCGTAGTAGATGGTCAGGAAAACACTTGGTCGAATATTTACAGCAAGAAGTTTCATGAAGTCCAAGGCTTTATTTTAGACAGCAACCACGGTGTGATCGACTATATGGTCATCACCAACACCAAGTGGTGGAACGGTCTGCCAGCAGATATCAGAAAAGGTCTGAGCCAAGCAATGAAAGAATCGATTGCATTTGGTAACCAAGTCGCGATTAAAGAAGCCGAAGCTTTTAAAGCCAAAGTTATTGCCGACAATAAAGCCAAAGTCGTTGAAATGACGCCCGCTAGTAAAGCTGCTTGGCGCAAAGCCATGGCACCGGTGGTGAAAAAGTTCGAAGATGAAATTGGTGCTGACCTGATCAAGGCGGCGCAAAACTCTAACCAATAACACGCAAAAAAAGCTAACTTCAACCTAACAGAACCCCGGCAAGTCCGGGGTTTTTTGGAATCTAAGATGAAAATTATCGACCGCCTTGAAGAGTGGGTCATATCCCTGATGCTGCTGGCCATGACAGGCGTAGCCTTTATGCAGGTGGTGAGACGCTATGTGTTTAATACCGGATTTTCTTGGTCACTTGAAGTGACCACTATTTTTTTCGCCATCATGATTTTTACCGGGCTTTCTTACGGCGTAAGGGTTGGCGCGCATATTGGCGTTGATGCACTGGTGAATTTATTATCTGAAAAAAAGCGCCGACGAGTAGCCATAGCAGCGGTTTGTCTGTGCTTGGTGTATGTCGGTTTTATGCTGTATGGCTCGGGCATTTACGTCAGCAAAATGATGGAAATCGGCATTGAATTTGATGACTTGCCGCTCGAACGCTGGAAAGTTTTAATGATTATGCCGATTGGTTTTGCGCTAGTGGGATTGCGCTTTTTGCAAATTCTCTATCTCTTGATAACCGGAAAAATTGATAACTTGCAGCTCGCCGACGAAGCTGCAGACGCGATGAAACTCAAATCAAAAGACAACGACTAATGAACACACTCATTTTATTTACCTGTCTATTCCTGTTTATGGCGATAGGCATGCCGGTAGCCATCAGCTTGGGATTTGCCAGCGTGCTGACGATTTTCTTTTTCTCTCAGGATTCACTCGCCTCGATGACGATCAAGATGTTCGAGACCAGCGAGCACTACACCCTGATGGCGATTCCGTTTTTCGTACTGGCAGGCAACTTAATGTCTACCGGCGGTGTGGCAAAACGCATGGTGCGGTTCGCTATGGCAGCCGTTGGTCACTTGCGCGGCGGTATGGCTATTGCGTCAATTTTGGCCTGTATGCTGTTTGCGGCAGTCTCAGGTTCTAGCCCGGCTACAGTGGTTGCGATTGGTTCAATCGTGATTGCTGGCATGGTTAAAAACGGCTACCCAAAAGAGTTTGCAGCGGGCGTGATTTGCACCGCTGGCACGCTGGGTATTTTGATTCCACCGTCTATCGTGATGGTGGTCTACGCTGCTGTGACTGAGGTATCGGTTGGCCGCATGTTCATGGCCGGTGTGATTCCTGGCTTGCTGCTCAGTTTGATGCTGATGGTCGCGGTCTGGTGGCGCACTGACAAGCTCAATATCGCGCCGGCCATCAAGGCCAGCAAGCGCGAAGTACTGGTTGCGTTGCGTGATTCGTTTTGGGGCTTAGCGCTATTAGTCATCATCATGGGCGGCATTTACGGCGGCGTGTTCACACCCACCGAAGCGGCGGCCGTGTCTGCGGTTTACGCTTTGTTTATTGCCTTGTTTGTGTATAAAGATATTGGCCTGCGCGATTTGCCAGCGGTATTTCTAGACTCCGCCAAGACGACAGTCATGCTGATGTTCATTGTTGCTAACGCCCTGCTGTTCGCCCACGTGCTAACAACCGAGCGGATTCCGCAAGTCATGGCGGAACAAATATTGGCCATGGGTATGTCGCCGTGGATGTTTTTATTAGTCGTTAACGTGATACTTTTGGTCGCGGGTAACTTCATGGAGCCCACCGGTATCATCTTGATTCTTGCGCCGATACTTTTTCCGATTGCAACAAAACTCGGTATTGATCCGATTCACCTAGGCATCATCATGGTGGTGAATATGGAGATTGGTATGGTGACACCGCCAGTGGGTCTCAATCTGTTTGTCACCAGTGGTGTGTCAGGCTTGAGCTTGGTCAAAGTCACACGTTCGGTACTGCCGTGGTTACTCGTGCTGCTGACATTTCTCATGATCATCACCTACGTGCCGTGGATATCACTGGTGTTGCCAAATATGATTTTTGGCGCTGCTTAGGTTTTAATGTATTTTTAGGCCTTAT
This sequence comes from Polaromonas vacuolata, assembly GCF_012584515.1. NCBI lineage: Bacteria > Pseudomonadati > Pseudomonadota > Betaproteobacteria > Burkholderiales > Comamonadaceae > Polaromonas > Polaromonas vacuolata. The sequence goes on from NZ_CP051461.1 coordinate 2,219,628, forward strand.
TTAGACCACTATCGGCAAGACTATTAACTGCCAAATAGCTGAAAAAAAATGCGAATAAATTTCCCTTAAATCTCTTTATTGCACACCAACAATACAGAGTTTGAGGGTTCGCACATCAAGCGTTTCAAAGCGTGAACTACATTTATTTTTTGTAAAAAAACTGCTGCTTTAAAAAAACAGTCGTAAAAAATCAGTGTTTTCCCGCGCTTTGTCACCTACGCGCATGACAAAAAAAATTAGTCCGTTATAAAAGATTTACTCAACACATGAGAATCCCCAAATCTGGGTTTTTAGTAAATTTTTTGATGGAGTTAGATCATGAAAACATATAAATCTCTGCGTCCTTGGTTGCTATCTGCGAGCCTTGGTTTTTTTGTGTTGTCAAACAACGCTTGGGCACAAGACGATTGGTGTAAATCCAAATGGGGGGCGGCTGATGAGATAGGCGCAGCCAATTTACTCACGCCTCAAATGGCGATAGATGCAGCCAAATTGGTTAAGACGGGCAAAACATATGCGCTGGGTTTTGAGACGAATTCTGCTAGTGCCGCCTATGCTCCACGCAATTGGGCAGTCACTATCGTGCAACCTGGTCAAGCAGGCGGGGGCAGCTTAGGGCCCACTAAAACTACGTACAACGACGACATCATCACCGGCTGGGTTGGCATAGGCTCACAGATCGACGGTCTAGGTCATATCGGCGAGGACAACGTTTACTACAACTGCTTTAAAAATAGTGACTTTGCACAGACCAATGGTCTGAAAAAACTTGGCGTCGAAAAAATTCCACCTTTTGTCACGCGCGGCATTGTTCTGGATATGACGGCGTATTTCGGCGTGGACATGGTCAAAGAAGGCACGGCCTTTAACCGCAAAGAAATTCAAGAGCAAGCCAAGCGCCAAGGTATCGATATTCGCAAAGGCGACGTGGTACTTTTTCACACCGGCTGGCAGGCTTTAGAAGGCAAAGACAATAAGCGATTTTTAGCCGGTGAACCGGGCTTAGGAAAAGACGGTGCGCTCTTTTTAGCCTCTAAAGAAGTTGTTGCTGTTGGGGCAGATCAGTGGGCACTGGAAGTTATACCGTTTGAAAAAAATGTGGGAGTTTTTGAAGTCCACCAAATTCTCTTGGCGAGAAATGGCATTTACATATTGGAGAACATGAACACTGGCCCACTGGTCAAAGACAAAGCTTGGGAATTCATGTTTACGCTGGGCGCATCGCGCATCACCGGTAGCGTGCAAGCCATCATCAACCCGGTTGCGATTCGATAGGCCAACACAGCCGAAAAGTAAGCAGCATCCAAGGGGTAAAAATCTCAAACTCTTGCGTGAAATTTAATTCTTTAATTAAATGTTTAGCTTACAAATCGCATAGTGCAAAGAAATGCGATGTAGACATAAGCCGTAAAAAGAGCTTGTCGGGATTTGCGCCTGACAAGCTCGTCGGCTTTTATGATTAAAAGTCCGACGTCAAAGTCAGGCACCTAAACCAAGATTCAAGCCAGCATGGATCGACTGCTGTTTTTACCCATCGGTTAGCTGTTTGATGAATCCATCGCAGCTTTATCTTCAGTCATGCGCCAATTCCATACTGATCCAAACACTCTGAAAAATTTAGATACTTAAAACTAAAAACTTAGGGAAATCACTAGATTGCGATGCATTAAAGTATAAGTAATTGAATTTCTGGTATCACCATTGCAACCCTCGCTTGCTTATGATTTATATGCAGGTGCGAATATGGCCTAGCACTTTGAATCCAACGAACATTACTACTAGAGACATCTCATGAAACTCAAAGCATCCTTGGTATTGGCCTTTGGTTTAGTCGCCGGCATGGCGCATGCGGCGACTGAACTTGTGATTGCAACTGTCAATAACGGTCACATGATCGAGATGCAAAAACTCAGCGGCAACTTCGAAAAAGCCAATCCAGACATCAAACTCAAGTGGGTCACATTAGAAGAAGGCGTGTTGCGCCAACGTGTGACCACTGATATCGCCACCAAAGGTGGTCAGTTTGATGTGATGACGATTGGCATGTATGAGACGCCGATCTGGGGGAAAAAAGGCTGGTTGCAAGAGATCAAGACTGATGCGGCCTACGACGTTGACGATTTACTGCCCAACATACGCAACGGCCTGTCGGTTGATGGCAAGCTGTTCGCAGCACCCTTCTACGGCGAGAGCTCAATGCTGATGTACCGCAAAGACTTGGCTGACAAGGCTGGTGTAACGCTTCCCGAGCGGCCCACATGGACGCAAGTCGCCGATTTAGCCAAGAAAATTCATGACCCAAAAAATGGCGTGTATGGCATTTGCCTGCGCGGTAAGCCGGGCTGGGGCGACAACATGGCCTTAATCTCCACCATGGTCAACACTTACGGTGGTCAATGGTTTGACATGAAGTGGCAGCCCCAGTTGACCAGCCAACCATGGAAGGACGCGATTACCTTTTATGTAGACCTGCTGACCAAATACGGCCCTCCGGGCTCATCAGCCAATAGTTTTAATGAAATCTTGGCGCTGACCAACTCTGGCAAGTGCGGCATGTGGGTTGACGCCACCATCGCGGCTTCCTTCGTGAGCGACCCCAAGCAATCGAAAGTGGCTGACAAGATGGCTTTTGCACAAGCGCCAACGCAACTAACTGCAAAGGGTGCGAATTGGCTGTGGGCTTGGTCTCTCGCCATTCCAGCGGGGTCTAAGAAAGTAGATGCAGCGCAAAAGTTCGTGACCTGGGCGACCTCTAAGGATTACATCAATCTAGTTGGTCAAACCAATGGCTGGGCCACAGTGCCGACCGGTACGCGCAAAAGTACTTATGCGAATGCGGATTTCTTAAAGATAGCCCGGTTTGCTAAGGCTGAAAAAATGGCCATCGATTCGGCCAATCCAAACGATTCCACCCTGCCTAAGAGCCCATACGTTGGCGTGCAGTACGCGGCTATTCCAGAGTTCCAAGCCATTGGTACAACGGTGGGTCAGCAAATGAGTGCGGCTTTAGCCGGTCAAAAGACGGTGGACGAGGCACTCAAAGCCAGCCAAAACGTGGCCGAGCGTCAAATGAAAAAAGCTGGTTACTACAAGTAAGAAACCGTCTCGACGGGCCGACCTTTATGTGTCGGCCCTTCATGCCTTTGCAGAACAATCTGCATAAGCCTTGCGCGCATGACAGCTCGCGCACAAATTCATCTACCTTGGGTTTACTGCAATGCACCGCACGCTTCCTCGCCTTTTGCTGGCGCCCGCCGTGGGCACTCTCTTCCTGTGGATGATTGTGCCGCTGGTGATGAGCATCTACTTTTCTTTGATCCAGTTCAATTTGCTGCAGCCAGACCAGTCCGACTTCATCGGATTGGAGAACTACATTTACTTTGTGACCGACCCTTCTTTTGGTGCGGCGATTCAGAACACCTTGCTTTTACTCGGCAGCGTGATACTGATCACTGTCGTCCTTGGAACTTTGATTGCATTGCTGATTAACGAGCCGCTGGCTGGTCGCGGCTTAGTGCGCATCTTGCTCATCTCGCCCTTTTTTGTCATGCCTACAGTTAATGCATTGCTGTGGAAGAACATGATGATGAACCCCATTTACGGTGTACTGGCACAAGTTTGGATATTTTTTGGTGCCACGCCGGTGGACTGGCTGACTGAGTTGCCGCTGTTCTCGGTAATCCTCATGGTGTCGTGGCAGTGGTTGCCGTTTGCCACACTGATTTTTATGACCTCTCTGCAAAGCATGGACCGCGAACAGCTAGAAGCCTCGCGTATGGACGGCGCAACTTATTTGCAGCAACTGCGCTACCTCTACTTTCCCCACATGGCTCGCTCGGTTGCAGTGGTGGTGATGATTGAACTGATATTTTTACTCAGCATATTTGCCGAAATCTACACCACCACAGGTGGCGGCCCGGGCGACGCGAGTACCAACGTGGCTTACCTGATTTTCAAACAGGCCTTGCTGAACTTCGATGCAGGCGTTGCCTCAGCCGGCGCACTGTTTGCGGTCGTACTGGCGAACATAGCGGGGATTTTCATGATCCGCATGGTCGGCAAAAACCTCGACAAATAAGGATAAATCATGGCTAGACAATCTACCTACACAGCCGCTTTTGCCGTTCGCAGCGTCGCCGCTTGGGGCGTTGCACTGCTGCTGTTCTTTCCGCTCGCTTGGCTCATGCTGACGTCATTTAAGACCGAACTGCAAGCCATCGCGGTGCCGCCAGAGTTGTTCTTCAAACCCACGCTGGAGAGCTTTCTTGCGGTAAATGAACGCAGTGATTATTTGCAATACGCCAAAAACTCAGTCATCACCAGCGTGATCTCTACGATTTTAGGCTTGATGATCGCAGCCCCTGCGGCTTACGCCATGGCTTTTTTCAAAGGCAAACACGACAAAAATATATTGATGTGGATGCTCTCGACAAAGATGATGCCGGCTGTGGGCGCGCTGGTGCCGGTCTATGTGTTGGCACAAAAAAGCCACCTACTAGACTCACCCATAGCACTGATTATTGTGTTTACCCTGTCCAACCTTCCCATCATGGTATGGATGCTGTATTCGCAGTTTAAGGAAATTCCACGCGAAATTTTGGAAGCCGCGCGCATGGACGGCGCAACACTCTGGCAAGAAGCCCGCATGGTGCTGTTTCCACTAGCTTTGGGCGGCTTTGCATCGACGGGTTTGCTGTGTCTGGTGCTGAGTTGGAACGAAGCCTTCTGGAGTCTTAACCTAACCGCCGCCAATGGCGGAACGCTGGCCACTCTGATTGCAGGTTACTCCAGCCCTGAAGGACTTTTTTGGGCCAAGCTATCGGCCGCATCGTTCATGGCCATCGCGCCTATCGTGGTGTTTGGCTGGTTTAGCCAAAAGCAACTGGTACAAGGCTTAACTTTTGGTGCTGTCAAGTGATGACCTGTGCCCTGCTGTTGACTAAAAACAATAGATTTGCAGCGGCAAATCAATAACAAATTATTGGGACTACTTTCATGGCTTATTTGCAACTCCAAGGACTAGAAAAGTTTTTCGGTGAGCACCGTGCGATCAAGGGGATTGATCTGGACATACAGCAAGGCGAGTTCGTCGTCTTTGTCGGTCCTTCAGGCTGCGGCAAATCAACCTTGCTGCGCCTAATCGCCGGTCTTGAGCACATCGATGGCGGCTCGCTCACGCTAGAAGATCGCGACATCACCCACTTGCCCTCTTCTAAGCGCGATCTGGCCATGGTGTTTCAAAGCTATGCGCTCTACCCCCACATGAGCGTGGCCGAAAACATGAGTTTTGCGCTCAAACTGGCCAATGTTCCCAAGTCTGAGATAGATGCCAAGGTAAAAAAAGCCGCCGAGATACTCGACCTCACAGCCTATTTAAAGCGCACACCAAAAGAGCTCTCCGGTGGTCAACGCCAGCGCGTAGCGATTGGTCGCGCCATCGTCCGCGCTCCCAAGGTTTTTTTATTCGATGAGCCACTCTCCAACCTAGATGCGGCATTGCGCGGGCAGACTCGTGTGGAGATCGCCAAACTACACAGGGATCTGGGTGCCACTACGATTTACGTGACGCACGATCAAGTCGAGGCGATGACGCTGGCTGACCGCGTCGTGGTTTTACGCGACGGTCTGATTGAGCAAGTAGGCACACCGCTAGACCTCTACGACAACCCAGCCAACCAGTTTGTGGCGCAGTTCATAGGCACGCCGCAAATGAACATCTTGAACCACGCCCAGTGGCCTACTGCTATCGCGGCTATGGCCCCTGCGGGCGCTAAAGGTGGCTCTATCGGCTTGCGCCCCGAAAGCCTATTGGTGTGCACCGACGGCAGCGGCAATAGTCAAGGCAAGGTTGAATTGATAGAAGCGTTGGGCGCAGAAACACTGGTTCATGTCACCACATTGGAAGGTGCTCATTTAGTCGCGCGCCAGAGTGAGCGCACTTCTTTACGAACCGGTGACGCCGTTAGCATTTCCATGGCGCTTAACAAAGCCCATTGGTTCGACAGCAAAGGTCGTGTTGTCAAAGCTGCAAGCAAATGACACAAGCTTTTCTCGGTAAAGTCGCCGCCGTCACCGGTGCGGCATCAGGTATTGGTCTGGCCAGCGCACAAGCGCTGATTCAGGCCGGCGCACGCGTCGTACTAATTGACCGCGACCAAAAGGCGCTGACCGCCGCCTGCGCACCGCATGGAGACGCAGCCATCCCCTTGCTGCTTGACTTGCTGGATGCCGAACAATGCGCCTCGCTGATGCCACAGATATTGGATAGTGCCGGACGGCTGGACATTTTTCACGCCAACGCAGGCCTATACGTGGGCGGCGATCTGGTGGACGCGGAGCACGAGGCAATAGACCGGATGCTCAACCTCAACGTCAACGTAGTGATGAAAAATGTACGCGATGTGCTGCGCCACATGATTGAGTGCAAGACTGGCGACATCATCATCACCAGCTCTTTGGCAGCGCATTTCCCCACACCTTGGGAGCCGGTTTACGCATCGTCTAAATGGGCGATTGATTGTTTTGTGCAAACCGTGCGAAGACAGGTTTTTAAGCACGGAATACGCGTTGGCTCAGTCTCGCCAGGCCCCGTCATTACTTCTTTATTGGCGGACTGGCCAGCCGAAAAACTCCTAGAAGCCAAAGCTTCTGGCAGCCTTCTTGAAGCCAGCGAAATCGCCGAAGTGATTCTTTTCATGCTCACCCGACCACGCGCTATGACGATACGCGATGTGGTGCTGATGCCCACCAACTTTGATCTGTGAAACACACCCTATGAATGTCATGCTCCACCTTGGTCTGGGATCGTTTCACCGCGCTCATCAGGCCGTATACCTGCACCAACTGCAACAAACTGGCGACAAAAGCTGGACCTTGGCGGGCGGCAATATCCGCCCGGATATGCGAGACACCATCGCCGCCTTGCAAATTCAAAGCGGCGCTTACACGCTGGAGACTATCTCCCCTAGCGGCGTTCACGAATACGAGCGCATTAAGTCGATAAGCCAAGTCATAGGCTACACGCCAGATTTAGCCGGCTTAGTAGCCCAAGGCAGTAGCGCAGAGACCAAAATCATTTCTTTTACCGTCACCGAGGCGGGCTACTACCTAGACGCGCAAAACCGTCTCGACCTAGCGACTTTTGCAGACCTTCGCCATGATTTGGAGGTAGCTCGCGCAGACAAACCCGGCAACACTATTTATGGCGCGCTGACAGCCATACTCAAGGCCCGAAAAAATGCCAATGTTGGGGCGGTCACTCTGCTTTGCTGCGACAACCTGCGCCATAACGGCGAGCGTTCGCGCAGTGGACTACTCCAGTTTATTGAACTGACGGGGGACACCGAGCTACTGACCTGGGTACAAGCCCACACCACCAGCCCGAACGCCATGGTTGACCGCATCACGCCACGCCCCACACCCGATGTACGCTTGCGCGTGAAGGCCGCCACTGGCGTGGATGATCCAGCCGCTTTGATGGGTGAGCGCTTTATACAGTGGGTGATTGAAGACAATTTCATCGCCGGGCGCCCGGCATGGGAAAAAGTAGGCGTGGAAATGGTGGCCTCGGTCGACGCCTACGAAGAAGCCAAAATTCGCCTCCTCAACGCCACTCATTCGTGCATCGCTTGGGCGGGCACCTTGGTGGGTTTTCTGTATATCCACGAAGGCACGCACGACGCGCAAATTCGTCAATTCGCCTATGACTACGTCACCGACGATGTGATTCCGGTGCTCGACACACCCGAGCAGCCCTGCCCAATTAACTTACCCCGCTACCGCGACGAGGTAATTGCGCGCTTTGGCAACGCCGCCATTTGTGACACCAACCAGCGCGTGGCGATGGACGGCTTTAGCAAAATTCCCGGCTTTATCGCACCCACCATACGCCAGCGTTTAGCGCGCAACGAGTCTATCGACAGCGTAGCCATGCTGCCAGCCTTGTTCCTCGCCTACCTCAAACGCTGGCACGCCGGGCTACTGCCCTACGCCTACCAAGATCAGGCAATGGATGCGTCAGTAGCACATGCGATTTGCGATGCAACCGATCCGATAGCTGCTTTTTGTGCCGATGCGCCACTGTGGGGCGACTTGGTCGGTGATGGCCGTTTGGTAAGCGCCGTGCGCAGCGCTAGCCAGCGGGTAGACCGGTTCACGAATGAGCATAGCGGTGTCAGTCCCCAGTCAGCCTGATTAAAGCCCTTTTTCAAGTGCAAAATAGCCCTGTGACAATCCAAAACCGCACCATCCCGCGTCAGCTCAAACCCGAGCGTGAACAAGAACATGCGCGCTCGCCTGACTTAGGTTATGAAGCACAAGAAACGGCTGGATTCGTGCGCTGTCTGTCACACGGTTTTCCCACACCCTTGGCACGCTGGCACTATCACGATGAGTACGAGCTGCACTTGATCACAGCGACGTCAGGTAAGGCTTTTGTGGGTGACTGGATAGGCCCGTTTCAGCCCGGTCATCTGGTGCTAACCGGCCCCAGATTACCGCACAACTGGTTGTCTATGGACACGCCTGAAGGTGGTGTGCCGCTTAGAGACTTGGTGATTCAGTTTGACCACGAACCACTGATAAAGTCCGTCTCACTGATTCCTGAATTAGCCGAATTACAACCCCTGCTAGAGCGGGCGCGCAACGGGATTGAATTTTTCGAAATGGGCGAGCGTGCAGAACGCCATTGGCACCGTATCAAGCAAGCCACCGGTCTACGCAGGCTGGCTGCGTTTATTGATTTAATGGGTGATCTGGCTGCTTGCAACGACTACCGGTTGCTGTCGAACGTGCAACTGCAAAGCGACGACGATGACGCCTCTGTGAATCAAATCCATGTACTGGTAACCCGCATCATTGATCACCTCAATGAAACCCATTCGGCAGCAACAATGGCCCGCGAACTCGGCATGAGTGAGAGCCGCTTTTCGCGCTTTTTTCGCAAAGCCACCGGCAACACATTTACTGATTTTGTAAACCGCGTACGTATTAGTCGCGCTTGCCAATTGCTCATGGACACCGATCAGCAGATTTGCCTGATCTGCGACGAAGTAGGCTTTAACAACATCGCCAACTTCAATCGCCGCTTTCTCGAATCCAAAGGCATGACGCCGCGCGAATTTCGCAAACAGTCGTTGACGCGATTTCGCGGCAGACACTAATTCTTTTCTCGGCGCGCGGCGCCGCCTTCTTTTTTAACTACATCGGCATACAAATGTTTCTCGGTCTCGACCTCGGCACGTCCGAACTTAAAGCGCTGCTGCTTTCCGATCAGCAACAAGTCATAACCACAGCGGGTTCGCCATTGACAGTACAGCGCCCCCAGACGCTATGGTCTGAGCAAAACCCGGCCGACTGGTGGCAGGCGCTAGAAACAGTGATGACGCAACTCAAGCGCGAGCATCCCGAAACACTGTCGCAAATAAAAGCAATTGGCTTGGCCGGTCAAATGCATGGTGCGGTGTTGCTGGGCGCTAAGCAAGAAGTACTGCGTCCCGCTATTTTGTGGAACGACGGACGTAGCGCTAGCCAATGCGAGCAACTCACCCGCGCCTTACCCGAACTCAGCGACATTACTGGCAACCTCGCCATGCCTGGCTTTACCGCGCCCAAACTATTGTGGGTGCGCGAACACGAGCGCGATATTTTTGATAAAACGCAACTCGTCTTGCTACCTAAAGACTGGCTTAGGTTAAAACTCTCCGGCGTTGCGGTCAGTGATATGTCCGACGCTTCGGGCACGCTTTGGCTCGATGTGGGTGGACGGTGCTGGAGCGAAAAGCTGCTCAAAGCCAGCGGACTGACGCTTGGGCACATGCCGCGCTTGGTCGAAGGCAATCAAGTCTCAGGAAAACTTTTACCCGAGCTAGCTGAGCGCTGGGGTTTGTCCAAGGACGTGTTGATAGCTGGTGGCGCTGGTGACAACGCGGCCAGTGCCGTAGGAATGGGCTTAGTAAAGGCCGGTCAGGGCTTTGTTTCGCTGGGGACATCGGGGGTTATCTTTGTGACGACCGACAAATTCTCACCCAACCCTGCGCATGCCATGCACGCGTTTTGTCATGCTTTGCCGGGGCGCTGGCATCAAATGTCGGTGATGCTGTCAGCCGCCAGCGCACTAACTTGGGCGGCTCGCAACTTTGGTTTCGCCGACGAGTCGGCTTTGATTGCCGCCGCCGCAACCTGCCGTCTTGAAGCGCGCGCCAAAGCGCCAATTTTCTTGCCCTATTTGTCGGGCGAGCGGACGCCGCACAACAACGCCGATGCGCAAGCGCTTCTGTTTGGGCTGTCAAACGTGCACGAGCGTAGCGACATCGCCTATGCGGTGTTAGAAGGGATAACTCTGGGCCTGCTCGACGGTTTCAAGACATTGAGCTTGCCTGCGTCGAGCGCAGTGTCAGAGCTATCCATAGTGGGCGGCGGCTCGCGCAGTACTGTGTGGGCGCAGATGCTGGCCGATGCGTTGGGTGTTCCCCTGACCACGCACGAAGCCAGTAGCGCGGGAGCAGCCTTGGGCGCTGCGCGCCTGGGCTGTCTGGCTGCGGGCGGCACAGAATTAGATGTCTGCAGCGTGCCTTTCATTACCCAACGCTTTGAGCCCCGCGCTGATGAACATCAAAGACTGCAAGCACGCCACCTGCGATATCGCAGCTTGTACCTAGCCATTCGTCATCAATACGTAGCGGCATAACTTGGTTAATTCGCCAACAATATAAATGAATAGCGTTAAATGACAGCACAAACTTGGAATGCACAGGTCGCCACTGCGGGCGAGGCACTGATTGACCTGATTGGCGATGCAGATGGGCGCTTTAAGCCTTGTCTGGGTGGCGCAGTCTTCAACTTGACACGAGCACTAGCCCGTCAGGGTGTGCAAACGCTTTACCTAAACCCACTCTCCCGTGACCGGTTTGGCCGGCAACTGGCGGCGGCTTTAGAAAACGATGGTGTGTGTTTAGCCGTCCCGGCGGCAGTGCAGCAAGTGACTTCTTTGGCCGTCGTCAATGTCGATAGCAAAGGCCAACCTGATTACGCTTTTTATCGCGAAGGCGTGGCGGACCGGGAATGCAGCGCGAACGACCTAATACACGCTTGCACGCAAGCAAAAGCCTTGTCTATGGTGTGCTCAGGCGCGCTCGCGCTGTCGCCAAACGACGCTGATATCTATTTGCCATGGCTGGCGTCTCAGTACGATGCCGGGAAAGCTGTGGTGATCGATGCCAACTTGCGGCCATCAGTTATGCCTGACCTTGAAAGCTATCAGCAGCATGTTTTACGGGTCTTGCAATATGCCGACATCATTAAGGCTAGTGATGAAGACCTGGCTTGCCTAAACCTTCCCGGCGCGAACGTCATCGAGCGAGCCAGTCATTTATTGCAATACAGCCGAGCGCATTTTGTAGCGCTGACCTGCGGCGCTGAAGGCGCTGCTTTGCTCACCCGTCAGGGTCAAGTTTTTTATGCCCGAGAGATGCAGAAAATTGAAGTGACCGATACCGTAGGGGCGGGCGATTGCTTTCTGGCGGGGCTGCTGGCGAGTGTGCTTGAGCTAGCTCTACCGCGTGCCTGGGGATCGACTGCCGTGGACACTCAACAAGCCCACTCTGTGCTGCAAAACGCTGTTGCTAGCGCCAGTATTTGCGTGATGCGTCAAGGTTGTGAGCCACCAAGGCGCGAGGAAGTGCTAGAGCGTTTGGCGCACAACACAATAAACCACGACGCACTTATTTTTTCAGCAATCTGAAAGATAGCTATTGCTTGAGAATTTTTCACCGATTCTTGCTTGGCATTAAGGAGCAAATAAGTGCAGTGTCGATTGGAAAAAAGGTAAGCAATTCAAGTGACACTGAAGCGAGCAACTATTATTTTGATAACGCATTAAGTCACCACAAAGTCAGCAAGCCAAGCGATTTGGCCCAAGTGCTGCGCTTTATCAAAATAGCAGCGGTCTGCAGTGACAAATATGGCGCCGGGTGTTTCAAGCGCCAGCGCGTGGTACAGACTGTCAAACAGGTGATGTTTGAGGTGGGTGGCCAGTGCGACGGCCCGCGCGTAAAACATTGGGCTTTCAACTGTGCGGCGCTCTATGGCGATCAAATCCAGTAGATCATCCTGGGCCTCATCAGGTTTGGAGCGCGCCAATACAGCTGCGACCTCAGCAATAAAGTGCACAGGCTGAAGCAATTGGATACGGCCGAGGACAGCCGCTTCAAAGATGGACAGAGCTATTTCGCTATGGTCTTGTACCGAAGAGTCAAAAAGAAATCACTTAAGGACTACGCTAGCATCAGCGACAACAATCACGTCCGACCTTCTTCACGGGCAGCACGAAAATCCGCCTCGTCATACTTGGAGCGTGTTTTCTGCGCTCTAGGATTCGCAAGTAAGCGGCCTGACTATTGGTTTTTTGATGCGCGCGTTCTACCGCCTCACGCATCAAATCTGCAATGACAGCACTCTTGTTTTGCCCCTCAAAGGTGGCGTTAAATGCCGCGTTAAATGCCGCTTTAACATCGTCAGGGACACTGAAATTGACGGTTGACATGGAAAACCTTTAGTTGTTGAAAACTTCAACAACATTTTGTGCGCAGCAACATCACTAGCCAAGCGCCGCCGTTAAACACCATCAGATACGGGAAATTAGCCGTCACCAATAGCCGCTTTAAAGTCGGCCTTGCGCTTGGCCCTTGTCTACGATTTCCAAGCAAAATCTTAAGCATGCCAGCGAAAAGTTTTGTTTAAGACCTGCGTTGGGCGTCAACAAGCGCTGCGGTCGGGGAGATTTTTCTTGGCATACTCTGGGTACGTTTCATAGACAAAAGTAAAAAAGTGGCTCTGGACTGGGCTAAAAAATCCAAACGCCAGATTCAAAAAAATATGAATGATTTAGTTAAAAAAATGCACTTTAGAGCCGCCATAGATTGGATAGGCAGCGAAGGCTTCATACTGCTAAAGCGGCGACTTGCAGCAACAGCACACTGGCAGCTAACCAAGCGTTTAACGTTGATGCGCTCAGTTTTAAAGCCCTTTCCCCCGCCAACCCCAGCACCCAGCGCCGCAGCTTGCTTGGTGTGCGAAGCAATATTTGAAAGTAACGTTTAAATGGAGTATTTGGGCAAACCTGAGGCCGGCTGGCGACTGCGCCTGCACAGGGTTATTTTTGAAGCCGACACCCACGCTGGTCGCTTGTTTGATCAGTGGCTGATTGTCATCATATTGGTCAGCATCGCAGCAGTCGTGATAGACAGCGTGAACGGTTTAGGCGACGACTACCGCACTACCTTTGCCGCAATGGAGTGGCTGTTCACCGTTATTTTCACCTTGGAATATCTCGCCCGCCTAACTTGTGTGCGTCATCCTCTTCGCTATGCGAGAAGCTTTTTCGGCGTCATAGACCTGCTGGCTTTGTTGCCCACCTATGTAGCCTTGATAGCGCCGGAGATGCATGCGCTGATTGATGTACGGGTACTGCGCTTGCTGCGTGTTTTCCGGGTATTTAAACTCACCGCCTATGTCACGGAATATCAGTCTTTAGGCCGAGCATTAGCCGCGAGTAGGCGCAAAATTTTGGTTTTCTTGTTTGCCGTACTGATGATTGTTCTGGTGTTGGGAACCGTGATGTATGTAGTCGAGGGCCCTGCCAATGGCTTTTCCAGCATCCCCACTTCGGTGTATTGGGCTATCACCACTATGACTACAGTGGGCTATGGCGACATCATTCCCAAAACAGATCTAGGGCGCTTGATCGCGTCAATGATGATGCTATTGGGTTGGGGAACGTTGGCAGTTCCTACAGGAATAGTTACGGCTGAAATCAGTGCCGACAGATTTCTCAAAGCCGCAAAAAACCGCTCCTGTGAGGAGTGCCAAACTGACGGCCATCAAATGAATGCAAACTTCTGCATGCACTGCGGATCACCATTACCGCCCTACTCCAAACAAAGTCTTGAAAATACTGACTCATGACGTGCAGTAACAGCCACTTATTGGTGGCGGCACAGACTGAGTCCGTGCCGACCTAAGACACGGGCCTGCGTTAATCCATATGTCCACACAAGAGGCAATTTAATCTTTGGCGGATTCAAGCTTGAAGTGCAACCGTATGCTGATAGGACTCTAACTGTTCCATAAAAACCTGATGCGGCGTTCGATACCCTAAACATTTTCTAGGACGATGATTGAGCCTGTGCATCGCTAAAGCAATGTCATCGTCGGTGATGCAATTAAAGCGCATCCCCTTTGGGAAAAACTGGCGAATCAAACCGTTCATATTCTCGTTTGCCCCACGCTCCCACGAGGCGTATGGATGGGCGAAAAAGAAATCTGCACTCAGCGCAGAAGCTATTCGTTCATGCTGAGAAAATTCCTTGCCGTTATCTGTCGTGAGTGTGTGCACGCAATGAGCGAATGGTTTAAGTAAAGTGATTAACGCGTCCCCTACGGCTTGCGCTGTTTTGAATGGCACGTGGAAAATTATTGAATACCGAGAGACACGCTCGTTAATCGTCACTAGGGCTTGCTTCTGCCCGGCACCAATCACCAGATCAGCCTCCCAGTCGCCAAAGCGCGCACGCTCAAGCACGATGGCGGGTCGCAGTTCTATTGAGACCTGGCGAGAGATGGTGCCGCGCCGTTCACGGCCGCTGCTGCGTTTTTTTCGCGTCTTCTGGCAACGCAGTGTTTTATGCAAGCTGCCGCCCGCGCGTTTGTCAGCGTAGATGTACTGGTAAATGCTCTCATAGCTAACACCGGGTTGGCATCGAGCTTCGAGGTGGCCGCTGATTTGTTCGGGGCTCCAAGCCTCAGCCAACTTTTCCTCCACTACAGCCCATGTCGAGTCAGCAACTCTAGGACTATTGGCGCAGGCAAGTCTACGTTCTTGGGCTTTGTCATTTGCCTGCTTAGGGCGATAGCCTCGTAGACCGCGGTTACGACGCAACTCACGGCTGATGCTCGATTTATCACGGTCCATCATTTTTGCAATTTCACTTTGATTGAAGTTTGCTTTGACGAGGATTGCAATCTGGTAACGTTCGTCACGGGTGAGGTGTGTGTAAATCATTCTGGGCAACTTTGACTTGGTAGTCGGGAAGCTTGGATGCTCTCACATCTCACCCACCCGTACGGTTAATTTCAAAGTTGCACTTCAGACTTGAATCCGCGTTTTAAAAAATTAAAAAAGACGTTCAGTAAATGCTTGAATTCATCACGGTTTAAAAAACTTTGAAGATAAATTCATGCGTAAATATCTCAGCGAAAAGTTTAGAAGGCAAGCTGATAACGGTGAATTATTTGCAATCAGATAGCAGACAAAATAAGCCGTACTGTTAGCACCCGAAGGTTCACTTCAATAGCATTTCAAAGTTTTCTATGACTGACTAGATTAGCCAATTCAAGTTTAAATATCTGTCCCACCTACTTTTAGATGACTTAGCTATCCATTTGTTTGAAACAGTCCAAAGAGCGTCAATTTCTACAACGCTAGGCGTCTGCAGTCAACACGCTAGAAATTCTCAGACATTGCTTTGAAAGCAACAATTGCTAAGAAAAAATTCACTCGACTACACGAAAAAAATATAACACTACAGGGTTAAAAACAGTGAAGTTGAGTGGCAACACCAAAACACAATTCCCGATACTATGTGTCGTAATATTTATTTCAATTCATCATCTAAAAGGTCATTATGTCAACTGTAAAACACTGTCTAGATCGGAAACCAAAAACGATTGTTTCGGTTCCCCCGCACGATAAAGTTGTTAAAGCCCTAGAGCTAATGCGCGATAAGCGCGTGCGTTCCATATTGGTTTTAGAGGACGAAAAACTCGTTGGCATAGTCTCTCAGGGCGACTGCGCCATAAAGGTACTGTTACCTGGAGCGAATGCAGCAGAAACAAGCATTGAGTCTGTAATGACACGCAAACTTATTACCGTCAAACTTGAGGATACCCTTGAGTCATGCATGGCAACAATGGTGAAACTCCACATACGGCATTTACCTGTGATTGACGCCGGGACAGTCATTGGAGTCGTTTCTATTGGTGACATCGTAAAAGAAATTTTAAGTCTGCAGGGCAATCAAATTGATTTCTTAGAAACCTTCATTAAGGGCCACGAAGGCAATTAAATTGCAGTGAAAGCCAAGTACTAACTTGGCTTAGATCGTTGTCACGGTCCCTACCAAAGTGAGCTGTGCCGAAGAATTATTTGTAATCGTGGGTTAAAAATTTATGACGAATTCAGACTCAAATTGCAACCACGAACCGACTAAGCCTTCACTACACAACAACAGTTAAATAAACGTTTTCTATCCCAAGTATTTTTTGGGAAAGAAAATTTAATTTATATGTCTAAAAAAATATCTACCGCATTAGCTGTCATGCAATAAAAAGTCTGATTTTTAAAAAAAGTTACAGATCTAGACATTCGTTCAGAATTAACTTCAAGTTTTCACAAGCTAGGTGGGTAAGGAAAAAAGCCTATCCAAAAAGCATCTCCACTTGGCACAACCTAGTTAGCATATATCCATTAGAAACATACGGCTTTTGCTACTTATGCTTTTGCTACTTATGCTTTTGTTATTGCATTTGATAGGTTTTGTAGTGCTAGCCAAAAAGCTGCACTTATCAGTGCGCGACTTGCTACCCAAAAGCGCGTGGGCACTTGACAACAAATTTCACTGCCAACACAAGCACCTTAAAAAGCGCATGACTGCAGCGCAAGCAGACGTTAACTCAAAGATCACTGACCTACTCCACAGAACACCTGATTTGCCGTTTACTCATTTAAACCAAGGCTGACAAGCATTCACTCAAAAACTATCAACTAATTTTGGGCATTCAACATACCAACAGTAGCAAAGGTATCCACGTCGCCGACTACGCTGAAATGGGCAGTTTCTAGATGTGCTGAACGAGTTTTATCGGTTGTTCGCTAGAGAAAAATTTAGGCTAAGTTTTTTTATGCGTGGAATTAATTTATAAAAATTAATCAAAACAGTCGTCTTGGCCAGATCTAAAACCTAAGCCGCGCAAAACGATTAAGAATACATTTCGTACCGCTTGAGCTTTCATTTCGGATTTTTTGCTCACAACCATCTATGACAATATTGTTAAATATTCCACAAAGATTTTTAGTGCGATATTTGCAAAATAGTGTGGGTCTTAGAGCGCACTTATTTATCAAATTTAGGGAGCTGTGTCTGTCTATACAGATAATTGATCCGATTGACAGCTAAGACTGCCGATTAAAAGCAACAACCCGCGATAGCCAGTAACTGCCAGGGCCAACTAATGCTCCGCCACAAGAGCTGCGCTTGGACAAGACGCACGCAGGAAGAGTCAACAAGTCAATTTAAAGCGGAAATTAAAAAGCCCCGCGCTATCAATTAAGTAGCTACAGGGCTAGTGCCTAGAAGGCATATGTTTGGCTCCTCGACCTGGGCTCGAACCAGGGACCTACGGATTAACAGTCCGGCGCTCTACCAACTGAGCTATCGAGGAATATAGTCTCATATTATAGCTTGGCTTTTTAAACCTTTTTAAAAAAATCTCATGTTATTGAGAAAGCTTTTATGAAATGTCTATCAACTACATTTAACGAAATAGTTCATAAAAATCTGATGATTTCAGTGAAGCAATCTGTGTAGCGAAGAGGATAGTTTAACAGCACAAATACGCCTTACCAGCGATTGACTCGCTAATATTTTCATAGCACGCGGCAGGAAAATACCATGCAGTGGTGTATCGAGGTGCGGCCTCAGCTAACATGACTTATGCAACACCTTACACAAAGCCTATTGGTAAAGACATAAGCGATGACACAAACACAACGCTCGCTGACCTGGCTTGAAGCGGGGGATGCGTTTCCGCCGTTGGAGTCAGCATGGGGCGAGCAAGATCCCGCACCCGGCCTGCTAGCGGCAAACGGAAATCTTGACACCAACACGCTGCTTGACGCTTATTCTCAAGGCATATTTCCTTGGTTCAACAATGAGCAGCCTGTGTTGTGGTGGAGTCCCAATCCGCGCATGGTGCTAGAGACAAAAAACTTTAAACTGCACCGTTCTTTGCGCCAGAGCATTAAACATTTTCGGGACACGCCCGACTGCGAAATACGCTTCGATAGCGCCTTTGAACGCGTCATCAAAGCCTGCTCAACAGCGCCGCGTGCCGGCCAAGGTGGCACTTGGATTGTTGATTCCATGGTTAAAGCCTATATTGACTTGCATAAGGCCGGACATGCGCATAGTGTGGAGACTTGGGTAAACGGTGAACTCGTTGGTGGCCTATATTGTATTAACTTGGGACGCATGGTGTTTGGTGAGTCGATGTTTGCCAACCAAACCGATGCCTCAAAAATTGCACTAGCTGCGCTTGTCGCTTTTTGTAAAGTCAACGCTGTGAGCATGATAGATTGTCAGCAAAACACTGGCCACTTAGCCTCGTTGGGCGCAGCAGAGATTGAGCGCACTCAGTTTGTCCAGCATTTGCAGCGTAACGCCAAAGAGGCCAGTCCTATGTGGGATTTTCAAACTCTATACTGGAATGAATTGTTGACCGTCTAAAGTCTGATTTTAAGATGACAAATCTCAAAGACGCACCACCCAATACACTGCAAAATCTGCAGTTTTATGCCACCGCCCCCTACCCGTGCAGTTACCTGCCAGACCGGCAAGCTCGCTCACAAGTAGCGACACCCAGCCACCTGATCAACAACAGCGCGTACTCGGAACTGGTCACCACTGGTTTTCGCCGCAGTGGCATGTTTACTTACCGTCCTTACTGCGAAGGCTGCCAAGCCTGTGTGCCGCTGCGCATACCGGTGATGCAATTCAAGCCTGATCGCAGCCAGCGTAGAGCCTGGCGCAAGCATCAATCCTTACAGGCGGTGGTGCGAACGCTGAGCTTTGTGTCTGAGCATTACCAGCTCTATTTGCAATACCAAAGCAGCCGCCATCCTGGTGGCGGAATGGATCAAGACAGCGTCGACCAATACACGCAGTTTTTATTGCAGAGTCGGGTCAACTCTAGACTGGTGGAGTTTCGCGAAATATTGCCGAGTGGCCAGGCTGGTGCAGTGAAAATGGTCTCCCTTGTCGATGTACTGGAAGACGGTATCTCAGCGGTCTACACCTTTTATGCCCCAGAAGCAGGCATGAGCTACGGCAGTTATGGCGTTTTGTGGCAAATTGAGCAGGCTAAACAGTTAACTCTGCCCTATGTCTATTTAGGTTATTGGATAGAGCAAAGCCCGAAAATGAATTACAAAGCCGACTTTAAACCCAACCAAATTCTGAGTAACGGCCAATGGGTGACGCGCTAGCAAGTCTATGCCCGGCGCTTTAAAAAGAGTTCACCCAATGAGGCTGCATTTCACAGAGTAAAATTTCATGCAGAAAGTCTGCATATGAAAAAAACTGACAGCGCGTTAAACGCCAAGCCCACCGTTCAAGTCATTGAACGAATTTTCACCTTATTAGAGATAATGGCCGACCGGGAAGAGGCAATGACACTCAAGGAGATAAGTGAGAAATCCGGCCTGCACCCATCGACTACTCACCGCATTCTCAACGACCTAGCCATAGGCCGATTTGTCGACAGGCCTGTGGCGGGCAACTACCGCTTGGGTATGCGCTTATTAGAGCTAGGTAATCTGGTCAAAGCTAGACTTAATGTGCGCGACGCGGCCTTGCTACCGATGCGAGAGCTGCACAGACTGACCCAACAACCCGTTAACTTAAGCATGCGTCAGGGTGACGAGATCATTTATGTTGAGCGCGCTTACAGCGAGCGCTCTGGTATGCAGGTTGTTCGTGCCATTGGTGGTAGAGCTCCGCTGCACCTGACCTCAGTCGGTAAACTATTTTTAGCCTTTGACGATCCACATCGCCTACAAACCTACGCCAGCCGCACTGGCTTACCCGGTCAGACGCGCAACAGCATCACGCAGTTACCCGTTTTAGAGCGCGAGCTGTCTAAAGCTAGGCAATACGGAATTGCACGCGACAACGAAGAGCTAGAGATGGGTGTGCGCTGCATGGCCGCGGGTATTTACGACGATCAAAATAAGCTAATTGCAGGCTTGTCTATCTCAGCGCCAGCGGACAGACTCGAAGAGCATTGGCTTGACAAACTGCAAGCCACGGCAAACGAAATATCAGCAGCCTTAGGCTACAAGTCAAGGGGGTAATAAAAAAGCCGGTCACTGACCGGCTTTTTTATTAAAAGGCTAAGAATTCGTCAGACCGCTAGTCGATTACTTGATTGAAGCACTTAAGTTGTACTTACGGTCTATCGCCGGGTTACTCTCAACCCAGCGGCGCACGCGCTCTGCATCCCCGATACGGCTTAGCTTGCCAGCCGAGTCGAGAAACACCATGATCAATTTTCTACCCGCAATTTTTGTTTGCATCACCAAACACTGGCCGGCTTCATTGATAAAGCCGGTTTTTTGTAAACCTATATCCCACTGCGGATTTTTCACCAGCCGATTGGTGTTGTTGTATTGAAGCGTGCGCTTTCCGAGTGCCACTTCATAGCCGGGAGAAGTAGTCAACTCGCGCATGGTGGCGTCGCCATGCGCAGTATTGACCAAGGTGGCCAAGTCTTGCGCGCTGGACTGATTTAGGCTGGAAAGACCCGTCGGCTCAACATACCGGGTATCAAGCATACCCAGCAGTTTTGCCTTAGCGTTCATATTGTTAACAAACACCGTCATTCCGCCCGGGAAGGTACGACCCAAGGCATGCGCAGCACGGTTTTCACTGGACATCAGCGCCAAATGCAGCATCTCTGCACGCGACAAGGTAGCACCAACACTTAGTCTTGAGCGACTATTTTTTTCTGTGTCCACATCATCTTGAGTGATGGTGATCATTTCATCCATATTTAACTTCGCACCAACAACTATGACACCCGTCATGAGTTTGGTCAGTGAAGCAATAGGAAGAACGGCATGGTCATTTTTACTGAACAACACTTCGCGTGTATCTTGATCAATGACCAGCGCCACGCTGGACTTCAGATCTAGTGGATCTGGAGAATTATGCAGACCAGCCATTTGGCCAAACGACTGCACAGCCGGCACAACCGCGTGGGCCACAACTGTTCGGCGCTTGGCGCTTACTACAGTGCTGACGCGCTTTTTGGCACTTACTTTTTTCTGTGAAGCTGTTTTGCTATGGTGTGAACTTTTAGCAGCAGCGCTACTAGCAGTTGTCGCCTGTGCGAAAGGTGTTAGCAAAGCTGTCAATAGCGTCAGAAAGCCAGCGGTTTTCAGGACGTGATTGAGAATTTTGATAGGCATGATGGTGTTTCGGCGTTGGAAGAGCTTGACAGATGTTAAAAAAGTAAAAAAGTACAACACTAAAAGTGTTGCGATTGTCTTACGGATTAATACTTAAAGGACATCTTATCAGTCAATTCACAAATCACACCACAATGCCAGTCCAAGCTATTGAATTTAAACAACTTTTTTTCAATGCTGGGACAGGTCAAAGCGGCGTTAAAAACAAACGTCAATATCAGCCCTGTGCAGCTACGCGATCGGCTTTACTTTGCAACTTGTTCAGCGCACTTAAATAGGCTTTTGCTGACGCCACAACAATGTCAGGATCTGCACCCGTGCCATTGACTACTCGACCACTGTTTTGCAGCCGCACTGTGACTTCGCCCTGACTTTCAGTAGAGCCACTTATAGCGTTGACCGAATACAGCACCATTTCAGCACCGCTCTTGACATGCATCTCTATGGCTTTGAGGGAGGCGTCAACCGGTCCATTCCCATCTGACTGCCCAGTGACTTCTTTGCCGTCAACCGCAAACACCACGGTTGCTTGTGGTCGCTCGCCAGTCTCGCTGTGCTGCGACAAAGATACAAACGTGTACTGCTCCTTACCTTGGGCAACGGTCTCGCTGCTTACTAAAGCCAAAATATCTTCGTCGAAAATCTCGCTTTTGCGATCAGCCAATTCCTTAAAACGTGCAAAAGCGCTGTTGATATCGGCTTCGCTCTCCATCACAACGCCTAAATCCTGCAACCGCTGCTTAAAAGCGTTGCGACCGCTGAGTTTGCCGAGCACGATTTTATTGGCGCTCCAACCAACATCTTCAGCACGCATGATTTCGTAGGTGTCGCGCGCTTTGAGCACACCGTCTTGATGAATACCTGAGGCATGGGCAAACGCATTAGCACCGACAACCGCCTTGTTCGGCTGCACCACAAAACCAGTGGTCTGACTGACCATGCGGCTGGTGGCCAAGATGTGTTTTGTCTCTATCCCAAGCTCGAGGCCAAAATAGTCTTTGCGTGTTTTGATCGCCATCACCACTTCTTCGAGCGAACAGTTACCGGCGCGCTCGCCCAGACCGTTGATAGTGCACTCGACTTGGCGTGCGCCGCCAATCATCACGCCGGCCAATGAATTGGCAACGGCCATACCTAAATCGTTGTGACAGTGAACCGACCAGACCGCTTTGTCGCTGTTAGGAATGCGCTCGCGCAAGTTCTTGAGGAAATTGCCATACAACTCGGGAATCGCATAGCCCACCGTATCGGGCACGTTGATGGTGGTCGCGCCTTCTTTGATGACGGCTTCAAGCACGCGACACAGAAAATCGGGGTCTGAGCGATAGCCGTCTTCCGGACTGAATTCAATGTCATCCATTAAGTTACGTGCAAATCGCACAGAAGACTTAGCCTGCTCGAACACTTGGTCAGGCGTCATGCGCAGTTTTTTCTCCATGTGCAGCGCACTAGTGGCTAAAAATAGATGCAGACGTCCAGATTTTGCTGGCTTGAGCGCTTCAGCCGCACGCGATATATCGCGATCATTGGCGCGAGCCAAAGAGCAGACTGTGGCGTCTTTAATCGCCTCAGAAATAGCTTTAACGCATTCAAAGTCACCGTTTGAGCTGGCTGCAAAACCGGCTTCAATGATGTCGACCTTTAGGCGTTCGAGCTGGCGTGCAATACGCAATTTTTCGTCCCGCGTCATTGAGGCGCCGGGCGACTGCTCTCCATCACGCAAGGTCGTGTCAAATATGATTAATTTATCCGTCATACAGTCTCCTTTGAAGTTGTCAGTATCTGGGCTCTGTGCAGACCAGACAAGATGGCCTTGAACGAGGCCGAAACAATATTCGCATCCATGCCGACGCCAAACAGCGTCAACTCACCAATACGCATTTCAAGATAAGCCACGGCCTGTACATGCGCACCAGCGCCTATGGCGTGCTCACGGTAATCGAGTACGCGTAACGATTGACCGGTAGCTTTAGACAAACCTTCAACAAACGCATCTATAGGTCCAGTGCCCTGACCTTGAATGCTCAAATTAGTGTCGTCAATACAAATATCCGCGCTCACCCAGACAAGCTCATCGCTGTCTTCGGCTTTAGTGATTTTATGCACTGGCGCTGCGATGCTTCGCAGACTGAACTCTTGTTCGAACAAAGCATGTAGATTTTTAGCGGAAAGCTCTTTCCCATTCGCATCTGTCACGCCTTGTACGACTTGGCTGAACTCAATTTGCAGACGGCGCGGTAGTTCAAGGCCGAACTCACTCTCCAGCAGATAAGCGATACCGCCCTTGCCAGACTGACTATTAACGCGGATCACGGCTTCGTAGCTACGACCTAAATCTTTAGGGTCGAGTGGCAAGTAGGGCATATCCCAAATATCGCCTTCGCGGCGTGCCGCAAACGCTTTTTTAATCGCATCTTGGTGCGAGCCAGAAAACGAGGTATAGACCAAGTCACCAGCGTAAGGGTGACGCGGGTGCACGGGCAATTGATTGCAGTATTCGACAGTGCGGCGAATCTCATCAATGTCAGAAAAATCCAGCCCTGGGTCTACGCCTTGGCTATACATGTTCAGCGCGACGTTAACGATGTCCATGTTACCGGTGCGCTCGCCGTTGCCAAACAAACAGCCTTCAAGGCGGTCAGCGCCAGCCATGACGGCAAACTCGCCGGCAGCGGTGCCAGTGCCGCGGTCATTGTGCGGATGAACCGACAAAACAATCGCGTCTCGTCTGTCGAGTTCGCGGTGCATCCACTCAATCATGTCAGCAAAGATATTCGGCGTACTATGCTCTACCGTCGAAGGCAAATTGATGATGCATTTGTGGCTAGGCGTAGGCTGCCAAACCTCGGTAACTGCATCGACCACACGTTTAGAAAACGCCAATTCAGTGCCGGAGAACATCTCGGGCGAGTACTCAAATGTCCAATGGGTATCGGTTTGCAGGGCAGACAATTCTTTGACCAATCGGGCCTGACCGGTAGCGAGCTCAACTATGCCGTCTTGATCCATGCCCAGCACGACTCGGCGCATCACCGGTGCGGTCGCGTTATACAAATGCACAATCGCTTTTTTCGCGCCTTGCAGACCTTCAAAAGTGCGGCGAATCAATGACTCCCTAGCTTGGGTGAGAACCTGAATCGTCACATCATCAGGAACCAAGTTGTCATCAATCAGCTTGCGTAAAAAATCAAACTCGACCTGAGATGCGGAAGGAAAACCGACTTCAATCTCTTTAAAACCGATCGCCACCAAGGTCTTGAACATGCGCAGTTTTCGCTCTATGTCCATGGGCTCGATAAGCGCTTGGTTGCCATCGCGTAAATCCACACTGCACCAAATTGGCGGGCGTGTGAGCTGAACATCGGGCCACGTGCGGTTAGTCAGCGGCACGGGTGCAAAAGCGCGGTATTTGCTAGCGGGGTTTTTCAACATCATAGTAAAAGTCAGTCTCTTGAACGAATCGGTTAAAGGGTGTGGTCCCTGCAGTCCTGGCAAAAAAAAAGCCCGCTGCAGGTGCAAACGGGCTGATGGAAAGTTTCGCGCGTGCGCTACTGTCTCCGCCCATTGGCCGGTAGTAGTAGCGATAAAAGCAGAAAGTTCATAAAGAACAATATAGCACAGTTTATTTGTGTAGCCCGCGCTCTTCGGGCTCATCGGTCGAAGTAGAGATCACGCTGGTTTGTTGACCCTTAAATTTTCGCCACGCATAAATGGCGTAACCAGAAAACCCATAGCCAATAAAGAGGCAAAAAATCACTGTAGGCGGGTGAATGTTAATAACCGCTATGCCCAGTGCTATCAAAACAATCACGACGAAGGGCACGCTGCGCTTCATGCTTACATCTTTAAAGCTATAAAACGGCACATTGGTAACCATAGACAGGCCAGCAAACAGCATCAAACCAAAGGTATACCAGCGCACTTCAAAGCCAGTTGCGCCGTAATCCGTTACCAGCCAAATAAAGCCAGCGACCAAAGCCGCTGCGGCAGGCGATGGTAGACCTTGGAAAAAGCGTTTATCAACCACGGCAGTGTTGACGTTAAAACGCGCCAGGCGCAGCGCAGCGCAGGCGCAGTAAACAAAAGCACCAATCCAACCCCAACGGCCAAGACTGGTCAAAGCCCAGACATAAGCGATTAATGCAGGCGCAGCGCCAAAGGAAACCATGTCAGACAAAGAGTCCATTTGCTCGCCGAAAGCACTCTGAGTATTGGTCATACGGGCCACACGGCCATCCAAACTATCCAGCACCATGGCACAAAACACGCCAATGGCGGCTTGATCGAAACGGCCATTCATGGCCATCACAATTGCATAAAAACCACCAAATAAAGCGGCGAGCGTGAATAAATTGGGAAGAATGTAAATGCCTTTACGGCGCTTTCGAATCACAACGCCGTCGGCGCCCGGATCGGTGTCTTCACCATCATGCATAAAAGAAATCTCCTGTGGCGCAGCTGCTGCGCACAAATTTAGGTGCAACTACACATAAGCATAACAAAGCCAAAATGCAATTTTAGAAAATAAAAAAGCCGCGCAAATGCCTTGCGCGGCTAGTGGCCAAAGCCTATCGGCTAGAAAAACAGATTAGTTGCGGGTCTGATCAACCAGCTTGTTCTTGGCAATCCAAGGCATCATGGCGCGCAGTTGGCTGCCGACTTTCTCAATCGAATGCTCGGAGGTCAAGCGACGGCGAGCTGTCATGCTTGGGTAGCCAGTACGGCCTTCTAAGATGAACATCTTGGCGTATTCGCCAGTCTGAATACGCTTGAGCGCAGCGCGCATGGCTTCGCGGGACTGCGAATTAATGACTTCAGGACCTGTCACATACTCGCCGTACTCGGCGTTGTTGGAGATCGAGTAATTCATGTTGGCGATGCCGCCTTCATAAATCAAGTCGACGATGAGTTTGAGTTCATGCAGGCATTCGAAGTAAGCCATTTCTGGTGCGTAACCAGCTTCGACCAAAGTCTCGTAGCCCATTTTGATCAATTCAACCGCGCCACCGCACAACACGGCTTGCTCACCGAACAAGTCGGTCTCGGTCTCTTCTCTGAAATTGGTTTCAATGATGCCGGCTTTGCCGCCACCGTTGGCCATTGCGTAGCTCAGTGCCAGATCACGGGCCTTGCCGCTCTTGTCCTGATGAATCGCCACCAGATGCGGCACACCACCACCTTGAGTGTAAGTATTGCGCACAGTGTGGCCAGGAGCCTTAGGAGCGACCATCCAGACATCCAAATCGGCACGTGGCACGACTTGGTTGTAATGCACGTTAAAGCCGTGGGCAAATACCAGCGAAGCGCCTTGCTTGATGTTTGGCTCGATGTCGTTGGTGTAGACGGCTGCGATATTTTCATCTGGCAGCAAAACCATCACCACATCGGCAGCTTTGACGGCTTCCGATACTTCAACGACGTTCAAGCCAGCTTTGCCGACTTTATCCCATGAAGCGCCGCCTTTACGCAGACCAACAAGGACCTTGACGCCGCTGTCGTTCAAATTTTGGGCATGGGCGTGGCCTTGGCTGCCGTAACCAATAATGGCAACAGTTTTGCCCTTGATCAGGCTCAGGTCGCAGTCTTTGTCGTAATAAACTTTCATCTTCTTCTCCGGATATATTTAAAAAAGGGTCAAAGGGATACTGGCGAAACGCCCGTCGACAGGCTCTGGGCGAACGATTAACACTTGTCGCCACTTCTGCTTAATCCGTTCGCGTTGAGCCTGTCCAAACGCGCGCACGGAGATCTTGAAAAATCTAAACTTAAACCCGCAAAATGCGCTCACCACGGCCGATGCCACTAGGACCGGTACGCACCGTCTCAAGAATGGCACTGTGCTCAATGGCCGCCAAGAATGAATCGTTCTTGGACTGATCGCCAGTCAGCTCTATGGTGTAACTTTTCTCGGTCACATCTATGATGCGGCCGCGGAAAATATCAGCCATGCGCTTTATCTCTTCACGCTCTTTGCCAACCGCTCTTACTTTTACGAGCATGAGTTCACGCTCGGTGTAAGCGCCTTCAGTCAGGTCAACTACTTTAACCACCTCGATGAGACGGTTTAAGTGTTTTGTGATTTGTTCAATCACATCGTCCGAGCCAGCCGTTTGAATCGTCATACGCGACAAGCTTGGGTCTTCGGTAGGCGCTACGGTCAAGCTCTCAATGTTGTAGCCACGCGCTGAAAACAGCCCAACTACGCGAGACAAAGCGCCGGCTTCGTTCTCTAGCAAAACTGCAATGATGTGTTTCATAAGAAAGATTCCTCTTTTCGCCGCCCTCCCCCGCACACGGTAATGTGCAGGCTTGGCGGGCAATAGATTCGTCAGATGACGGTTGAAAAAATAGGTGGATTTTAAAACGCTTTGAATTCGTTTTTACGTTTACAAGTCTTCTGCGCCCAACAGCATTTCAGTAATGCCTTTACCGGCTTTGACCATGGGGTAAACGTTTTCAGTAGGGTCGGTACGGAAATCCATAAAGACCGTGCGGTCCTTGAGTTTTCGTGCTTCGCGCAATGCTGGCTCTACGTCTTCTGGCTTTTCAATCAACATGCCGACATGACCGTAGGCCTCAGCAAGCTTGACGAAATTGGGCAAGGCGTCCATGTAGCTGCTGCTGTAGCGACCAGCATATTCGACTTCCTGCCACTGCCTGACCATGCCGAGATAGCGATTGTTTAAGGAGACGATTTTGATAGGTGTGTTGTATTGCAAGCAAGTCGATAACTCTTGAATACACATTTGCACCGAACCTTCACCGGTGACGCAATACACCTCTGCATCAGGTTTGGCCATCTTCACGCCCATGGCATAGGGAATTCCAACACCCATAGTGCCCAAACCACCGGAATTAATCCAGCGACGAGGCTCTTCAAACTTGTAGTATTGGGCAGCCCACATTTGGTGTTGGCCCACATCAGAGGTGATGTAGGCGTCAGCATCTTTAGTCATATTGCACAACGTTTCAACCACATACTGCGGCTTGATAACGTCGGACGAGCCCATGCTGTACTTCATGCAATCACGCTTGCGCCAAGCGGCAATCGTGTCCCACCAGCCGCCCAATGCATCGGCATCGGGCTTCAAGCCGGACTCGCGAATCATGGCTACGAGTTCAGTCAGCACGTCTTTGACATCGCCAACAATCGGCACATCAACTTTGACGCGCTTTGAAATGCTAGAGGGATCAATATCAATATGAATGATCTTGCGTTCGTTTTGCGCGAAATGCTTGGGATTGCCGATCACACGATCATCAAACCTGGCACCAACCGCGAGCAACACGTCGCAGTTTTGCATCGCATTATTGGCTTCAACCGTGCCGTGCATGCCCAGCATGCCCAAAAATTTAGGGTCACTGGCGGGATACGCACCCAAACCCATCAAGGTGTTGGTGCAAGGGTAGCCCAGCATATCGACTAGCGTGCGCAACTCTGCCGATGCATTGCTGAGTAGCACACCACCGCCGGTATAAATGTATGGACGCTTGGCGGCAAGCAGCAACTGCAAAGCCTTGCGAATCTGACCCGCATGGCCTTTGCGCACGGGGTTGTAAGAGCGCATCTCTATGGTTTTGGGGTAACCGGTAAAAACTGCTTTATTGAAAGAGACATCCTTTGGGATATCTACAACTACCGGGCCAGGCCGTCCAGTTCTGGCGATGTGAAAAGCTTTCTTGAGCACATCAGCCATATGACGGGCATCTTTGACCAAGAAATTATGCTTAACAATCGGACGCGTAATGCCTACCGTATCGCACTCTTGGAACGCGTCTTGCCCTATCGCGTGGGTCGGAACTTGGCCGGTGATGATGACCATTGGAATGCTGTCCATGTAGGCCGTAGCAATGCCAGTGATGGCATTTGTCACACCAGGCCCAGAAGTAACTAATGCGACGCCTACATCGCCAGTAGCACGTGCATAACCATCGGCAGCGTGGACTGCTGCTTGTTCGTGACGCACCAAAATATGTTTGATGGAGTCTTGCTTGTAGAACGCGTCATAAATATGCAGCACTGCGCCGCCGGGATAGCCCCAAATGAATTTGACGTTTTCGGCCTTGAGTGCCTCAATCAAAATTTCGGCGCCGCGCAGCTCTTGAGACTGAGTATTTGAGTTTGTAGCAGTAACTGCTGTTGCGGAAGTAATTTCCGACTTGGACATTTCCATGATGAACCTTTGTGAATTTCTCTAACGAAATAACTTGGGTGCCACTTTGCTCGCTCTTGTGAAACTGCATCGTGACTTGAGGCCAAGACCATAAGCGAAGACATAATTCGCCGAGCCATGACCCGTTTGCTTTTTAAAGTGCAACACGCATTATGACATTGCACACAGGCTTGTCGGCGCAAAGCGCTAAAACTCAAGTGCAGTTGTCCTTGGTGCGATAATTTTGAGCTACCTTTAAATATATTGAATACGCAAATCTTGGCAAGTTCCAATACAACTGAATTTAAAAACAGCGGCAAAGCATTTTAAATCGCGCTGAAAAACCCGGAAACACCAACCGTTGGCAACTGAACAAGAACTTTCTGACTTCCTGAAAAGCGTTGAAAAACGTGCCTTTAAACGAAGCATCTACCACGTGCGTGACGAGGAAGCGGCGCTAGACATCGTTCAGGACAGCATGATGAAACTCGCTGAGCACTACGGTGATAAGCCGATTGCAGAACTGCCCATGCTGTTTCAACGCATTTTGTCCAACACCACGCTGGACTGGTTTCGCCGTCGCAAGACAAGAAATGCCCTTTTCTCCAATATGAGTGATTTTGAATCAGCCGGTGATGACGGTGATTTTGATATTTTGGAAACTTTAGAGGCCTTGACCAACTCAGAGGGAACAGAAAGCTCTCAAGACGCTATTGAGAGAGGTCAGACCCTTAATCAAATAGAAACACTCATAATGGATTTACCCGCTCGTCAACGAGAAGCGTTCCTGATGCGTTATTGGGAAGAGATGGACGTAGCTGAAACAGCTGCAGCCATGGGTTGCTCTGAAGGCAGCGTCAAAACACACTGTTCTCGTGCAATAGGGGCTTTGAGCAAAGCCTTGAACGCCAAAGGTATAAAACTATGACTAATTCGCTAGAAAATCGCTCAGAAATTCTTCAAGATCGCTTCGCTCTGAAAACTGCGTCTTATCTTTCGCTCAGTGCAACTGCGCTCCCATACGACATCTCCGAACGTCTTCGAGCCGCCAGAGTCAGAGCGGTATCAGCACGCAAAATAGAAGTTTTACAAACGGCCAAATCGGTGGTTAACAACAACGGCGGCACGGCAGCACTCAATTGGGGTCGGGACGAACGCCTTAGTTGGTGGGGTCGGATTGGATCAGTTTTGCCACTGGTGGCGCTGGTCGTGGGTTTACTCAGCATTAATTCAATTCAAAACGACAATCGGGCGCAAGAAGTCGCCGAAGTCGATTCCGCATTGCTAACCGACGAGTTACCGCCAGCAGCCTTTGCAGATCCGGGTTTTCTTCAGTTCCTCAAGTCATCAACACAGGTTCAGTAATTTACCCATGACTATGTCTGATGGCCTTTTAACTGCAAACACAGTTTTCATGTGGCCAACCGTTTACGACAAGACTTCTGGTGGCTTGTCTACTGTGCGGTCACACGCCCTACTAGGTTTAGGTTTAACGCTATTGATATTGTTTACCGGGACATCACCGAGCCTCGCGCAAGAACTCAAGCCAAGCACTGGCATGGCGGCTAATACGAACAGTTCTAGCAACAACGCCAAGCCAGTAAAAACCAACATCACCAAACCTGTGTGGGCAGAACTCACACCCATGCAGAGGCAATCGCTAATGCCACTCAGCCAGAGCTGGGACACGGGTATGAGTGAAGCGCAAAAGCGCAAGTGGTTGGAAATATCCAAAAACTACCCGCAGCTCTCGTCCGAAGATCAGCTCAAGCTACACAGCCGCATGAACGAATGGATAGCCTTGAGCCCGCAACAGCGCACCGAAGCAAGGCTTAATTTTGCAAAAACCAAAGAGATTTCCAAGCAATTAAGCCCTGAAGAAAAAAATGCTCAATGGCAGACCTATCAAGCCCTAAGCCCTGAAGAAAAGAAAAAACTGGCCGCTAAAGCCGCTGCCGACCGCCACATCGGCGCAGCCCCTGCGGTAAGACCTGTTGCACCCCAAAAATTAGCAGCGCTGCCACCGAGGCCGACACGCAACAACGACACAGAGCAACAACCAATACCAAGCAAACCTGTTCCAGCTGTAAGCACAGATAGCCGCTCCACTCCAGAAGCTTTGCCTGGCCCGACCATCACACCAAAAAACTAAATACAGTTTTTTAGTTGGCGCAATCATCAGACAAATGCAGTGCGCCATCGGTTTTTCGGTCTTGCATTAACTAAAATCACCGAGGCGCCAAGCCTTCAAAACCTTTGCTACTCCACATTGACAGTTAACACTCCTGCCTCCCCGTCAATTACACGCCGCATGGCTTGTTGGTTATACGAAAGCCTGCTGATGTTTGCAGTTGCATTCATTGCCGATTACTTATTCAGCACCCTGACTCAAACCCGCAATGCAATGGACAACCGGCACCAACAACAAGCTTTTTTGTTTTTGGTGTTTGGCATTTATTTTGTTTGGTTCTGGCAGCGCGGTCAGACGCTGGCCATGAAGACTTGGGATATTCGGGTGGTGGATAACGCAGGCCAAGCCATCAGTCGAAAGCGCGCCATGCTGCGCTACGTTCTGAGTTGGGTATGGCTATTACCGCCTATGGCACTGGGCTATTTTGCGGGCTTGCAGGGCACGCAAAACGTCATACTAATACTGGGCTGGATAGTTTTGTGGGCGCTGCTGGCCAAGCTCCATCCAAACCAGCAGTTCTGGCACGATGCGTGGTCAGGCACCCAGCTAATTAGCTGGCGCGCCCCCAAAAAGCCCAAGCCATAATTCTCAGGTCTATGGGCTTAAAACGGTTTGATCCGCGCGTCATAGTCACGCGCCACAATACACATATGACTGAACCAATACGCACCGCTAGGTCGAAGAAAAACTCCTTGCCACAATTAAGACAAGTGCAAAAAAAAGAGCTTAAAGAATCCGTCACCGCGCAAAAAAACCGCCGCGGTTTTAACCGCGTTCTGCATGCGTTTGGTTACTCAATTGCCGGGCTAAAAGCCGGTTGGTACGAAACCGCCTTCCGGCAAGAGGCTTTGGCTTCCTGTGTTTTACTGCCGGCCTCCTTTTGGCTGGGACGCAGTTGGGTCGAAACGGTGTTGCTCGCCGGCACAGTTCTGCTGGTGATGATCGTCGAGCTACTCAACACTGGCATCGAAACCGCTATTGACCGCATAGGCCCTGAATGGCATGACTTATCCAAGCGCGCCAAAGATATGGGCAGTGCGGCAGTTTTACTGAGCCTGCTGCTATGCGGCGCAACTTGGGGCATGGCTCTTTACCAAAGGTTTGGCCAATGACTGATACCGATAACACTATGCCCAACCCACTAGAGAAATCAGCGACTCCCGCGTTTTCCATCTGTGTTTACTGCGGCTCTCGCAGCGGCTTAGACGAGCGCTTTGCAGCGCTGGCCGAAGCGGTCGGCACGTGGATAGGTAAACATCAAGGCCAACTGGTCTACGGCGGTGGTCACAACGGTTTGATGGGCATTGTGGCGGACGCAACGTTAGCAGCGGGCGGGCGCGTGATTGGCGTAATTCCGCGGGCATTGGTTGAAAAAGAATGGGCCCACAATGGCTGCACCGAGTTACTCATTGTGGAGACCATGCATGACCGTAAGCGCATCATGGCCGAGTACGCCGACTCATTCCTAGCCTTGCCCGGTGGCATAGGCACTATGGAAGAATTTTTTGAAGTCTGGACTTGGCGTCAGCTGGGTTACCACGACAAACCGATTGGTCTACTCAACAGCGGTGGTTACTACGACAGCTTGTTGGTGTTTCTTCAATCGGCAGTGACGGCTGGTTTTATGGATCAGAGTCTGATGGCACTGATACAGAGCAGCTCAGATGAAGATTTTTTATTATCCAACTTGATCGAAGCGTCCAAACGCTCCAACATCCGTCAAGATTTAGCACAAATTTAAATCGGATCAAAGTTGCCGTTAACGAAAGTCAAAGCATCGTTAATCAGCAACTAAAAAACGCTTAAATGGCGTTTTGGTTTTCCTCACCAGTGCGAATGCGCACGACACGCTCGACAGCGGTGATGAAAATTTTACCGTCGCCTATCTTGCCTGTACGCGCAGCTTGCACGATGGCATCCACGCAGCGCTCGACATCCTCAGTTTTAACCACCACTTCGACTTTGACCTTGGGTAAAAAGTCAACCACGTACTCCGCACCGCGGTAGAGCTCGGTATGCCCCTTTTGACGGCCAAAGCCTTTGACTTCGGTCACGGTTAGACCCGTGACGCCGCATTCGGCCAGCGCTTCGCGGACTTCTTCGAGTTTAAAAGGCTTGACAATGGCGGTAATTTGTTTCAATTGACTGACTCCGTAAAAATCTGAATCGACAATAGTAACGCGATCAAGCGCGGAACTTACTGGTAATGGGATAACGCCAATCCTTGCCAAAGCTTCTGTGCGACACGCGTATGCCCACTGGCGACTGACGGCGCTTGTATTCGTTGAGCTTGATCAAGCGCGTCACGCGTTCAATCACAGCGGCGTCAAAGCCGGCGGCAAGCAAACTTTCTATGCATTCGTCGTTTTCCATATAGCGCTCAAGAATCTCGTCTAGCACCTCATAAGGCGGCAAGCTGTCTTGATCGGTTTGCTCAGCGCGCAACTCAGCGCTTGGTGGCCGGGTGATGATGCGCTCGGGTATTGGATTTTGCCCGGTGCCGTAGGGATCGTTTTCATTGCGCCAGCGCGCCAGCCTAAACACGGCCGTCTTAAGCACATCCTTAATCACTGCAAAACCGCCCGCCATGTCGCCGTACAAGGTGCAGTAACCAGTCGCCATCTCGCTCTTATTGCCGGTAGTCAGCACGATGGAGCCAAATTTATTCGATAAAGCCATGAGAAAAACGCCGCGGATACGGGCTTGAATATTTTCTTCTGCGGTTCCTTCTTCAAGGCCGGCAAACTCTGTCGCCAGCGACGTCTTAAAGGCCTCGAACTGCGGCACTATTGATATTTCGTCGTAGCGCACATTCATGCGCTTGGCCATCTCACGTGCATCAATCCAAGAAATATTTGCGGTGTAGGGCGACGGCATCATCACCGTCCTGACCTTGTCAGCGCCCAAAGCATCCACCGCAATCGCCAGCACCAAAGCTGAATCTATACCGCCTGACAGGCCTATGAGCGCACCCGGAAAACCGTTCTTTCCCAAATAGTCCCGCACGCCCAACACCAGGGCGTCCCACAGATCGGCATCCAAGCGGCGCAAGGGCGCTATGCGGGCGGATAAATTAATCGCCTGAGTGCTTGGCAGACGACTGATTTCTACCTCAAAAAGGTCTTCCTTAAAACTCGGTGCACGACCGGCGAGTTGGCCATCGGCCTGCAAGGCAAAGCTTCGCCCCTCGAACACAATCTCGTCCTGCCCACCCACCAAATGCGCATAAACCAGCGGTAGTTCAGTGGCCAAGGCACGTTTGCACATCATGGCTTCGCGCTCTACGCCTTTGCCGGCGTGAAACGGTGAGGCATTCATAACCAGCAGCAGCTCTGCGCCGGCTTCTTTCGCTAAGCGTGCAGGCTCGTCAAACCAAGCATCCTCGCAAATGAGTAAACCGATACGGATCGCAGCGTCACCCGTGCCAACGCTAAAAACGCAAGTACCTTGACCGGGTGTGAAGTAACGTCGTTCGTCAAACACTTGGTAGTTGGGCAACTCTCTCTTGGCGTAGGTGGCCATGACCTGACCCTCGCAAATCACACGCGCCGCGTTGTGACGTTGCTGCACGGCAATACTTTTGGTGCGCAGGCCGGCATCAGATTCGTCGCCACTACCGCTGTTGCCTGACGTTGGCGTGCCGAGCACCACAATCAGGCCTTTTAACCCGGCTAGCTCGCGGGCCACCAGATTCACGGCATCATCGCAAGCTTGAGTGAATGCCGCGCGTAAAAACAAGTCTTCAGCGGCATAGCCGCAAATTGCCAGCTCAGGCGTGAGTAATAAGCGAGCACCATTTGCGTAGGCACTTTTCGCCGCAGCTATGATTTTTTGTGCATTGCCAGACAGGTCGCCAACACAAAAGTTAAGCTGAGCAACGCAAATTTTTAATAGCATAAAAGAATCTGAACCCCGAAAAAAATACGTGAAAAATATCTCAAACGATTATGTCATCCGCGTGCTGGATTCACCGTTGCAGGTAGATGCAGCCCTATGGAACGAACTACTCGCGGGACAAAGTCCCCAAGGCGCATTAAATCCCTTCATGCGCCACGAATACCTCGCCGCTATGCACGAGAGCGGCAGCGCCAGCCTTGAAACCGGCTGGACGGCGCGTTTCATCACACTCTGGCACGGTGAAAATTTAGCTGGCGCTTGCGCGCTTTACCTCAAGACCCATTCCTATGGCGAGTACGTTTTCGACTGGGCATGGGCCAATGCCTACGCCCAGCACGGCCTGGAGTACTACCCCAAAGCGCTAGTAGCTGCGCCCTTCACACCAGTGCCAGGCGCTCGCCTGTTAGCGCGTAATGCCAGCGAAAGACTGCTTTTAGTTCAAGCGCTTATAGCTTGGTGCACGGAAGAAAAACTATCTTCGTTGCACTTGCTTTTTGCCGACGACGAGGACGTTGTAGCTTGTGAACAAGCTGGACTAATGCTGCGCAACACGGTGCAGTTTCACTGGAAAAATAAGTCTGCCGCTGCGGCTGAAGCAGCCAACACCTTAGTCACGCAAGACGAAGATCGCAGAGATAGCGCACCGCAAAGTCAACCAATTCAATCCGGCTATAAAGATTTCGACAGTTTTTTAATGTCGCTTAGTCAAGAAAAGCGCAAAAAAATTCGCCAAGAAAAACGTAAGGTCCACGATGCTGGCATTCGCTTCAGAACGTCGCTAGGCAAAGACATTAGCAACGCAGACTGGAATTTTTTCTACCGCTGCTACGAGCAAACTTATTACGAACACGGCAACAAGCCTTATTTGAGTCGTGATTTTTTTCAGCGCATGCAAGACAGCATGGCGCAGAACTGGCTGATGTTTATCGCCGAATTTACCGACCCAGAAACCGGCGCAAAACAAGCCATTGCCAGCAGTCTGATCGCCCTAAGCGCAGCACCACAGTCTGCGGCGGATAAAAGTGACCATAAACCACTGACTTATCACACTGCCTATGGCCGCTATTGGGGTGCGTTAGCGCGCGTCGACTGCCTACACTTTGAAGCTTGCTACTACCAGCCATTGCAATGGTGCATAGAACATGGTTTGCAAAGCTTTGAAGGCGGCGCGCAAGGCGAGCACAAAATGGCCAGAGCACTGCTACCGATTAAAACCACCAGCGCACATTGGTTGGCCCACCCCTCGTTTGCCGATGCAGTGGAAAGATTTCTAGAGCGCGAAGGCGCTGGCATAGACAGCTATATGGACGACTTGGAAAAACGCAGTCCTTTTAAAACAGCATCAGCACCTACAGCTTTGCCAGCCTCAGGAAAATTGGTCAACGAAGACGCAAAAAAGGCGCTCAATGCGCCTTTTAGTGATCAGTCTTGACAGGCTGAAAAGAGTTTAAAGATTGATTCATCGCTAAACTTAATCAACCGGTTTTTCTAAGTGCGAATTTAGCACCAAGCGAAAAACCGGTTGCTTAAAAAGCAATCGCAAAACGAATTTTGCTCAAGCTTGATTACTCAGTTTTTTCGCCCGGATTTTCTTTGGCGTAGTTAGCCATGCCGTCGGTAATTTCTTTCTTGGCTGACTCAGGGCCTTCCCAGCCCGAAATCTTGACCCACTTGCCCTCTTCCAAATCTTTGTAATGCTCAAAGAAATGGGCGATGGTTTTAAGGCGTAACTGGTTTAAGTCTTCCGGCTTTTTCCAGTGTGAATAAATCGACAAAATCTTGTCGGTTGGTACCGCCAAAATCTTACCGTCTTCACCGGCTTCGTCCGTCATTTTAAGAATACCGATAGCGCGGCAATTCACCACAACACCTGGAATAAGGGGCACTGGCGTGATCACCAACACGTCGACAGGGTCGCCGTCGCCGCTAATTGTCTTAGGCACATAACCATAGTTAGTGGGGTAATGCATGGCTGTGCTCATGAAACGGTCCACGAAGATGGCTCCCGAAGCCTTGTCCACTTCATACTTCACCGGATCGGCGTTCATCGGAATTTCGATGATCACGTTGAAAGACTCGGGGGCGTTCTTGCCGGGGAAAACTTTTTCAAGGGACATATTTACTCTTGGGTTGTGAGAGGAAAAAGAAAGTGTGCAGTGTGTGCCGGCGAGCCAGCTGCTACAACACTACCCGGTTGATCACTCGGGATTTACCCGCATTTTAGCGATCTCCGGCTTACAGTCCGCCTACGAGTGGGGTTTTCTTGTTAAATTGCAAAAGTTGGCCAATCGTGACTCATAACAAGTTGTCATCATGAGGAAGCAACGCAGCGAGGGCGGCAACCTTTAAACTGGCCACCCTTTTCAAGCGACAACAAGAGGAAATACTCATGCTACTCATGACAGGCAATAACGCGCTTTACTTAGCGCTGGGCTGCGGACTTATCGCGGTGATTTTCGGCCTTTTAACCCGCAGTTGGATTTTATCTCAAGACCCCGGCAATTCGCGCATGCAAGAAATCGCTGCCGCTATACAAACCGGCGCCAGCGCTTATCTGGCCAGGCAATACAAAACCATCGCCATCGTCGGCGTAATTCTGGCCGTTCTTATCGGCGTATTTCTTGACGGTAAAAGCGCCATCGGCTTTGTGCTTGGCGCGGTACTCTCGGGCGGTTGCGGCTTTATCGGTATGAACATCTCGGTACGCGCTAATGTGCGCACCGCACAAGCCGCCACACGCGGAATTGGCCCAGCGCTCGATGTCGCCTTTCGCGGTGGCGCTATTACCGGCATGTTGGTGGTCGGTTTAGGCCTATTGGGTGTGACGGGTTTTTACTGGTTTTTAACCAGCGGCAGCAGTTTGGCAGACGGTAAGTCTCTGTCACAGCTACTAAACCCATTAATTGGTTTTGCCTTTGGTTCCTCCCTGATTTCCATTTTTGCGCGTCTTGGCGGCGGCATCTTCACCAAGGGCGCAGACGTGGGAGCGGACTTGGTCGGCAAGGTGGAGGCTGGTATTCCTGAGGACGACCCGCGTAACCCCGCAGTGATCGCCGACAACGTGGGCGATAACGTGGGTGACTGTGCCGGTATGGCTGCCGATTTATTTGAGACCTATGCCGTCACCCTTATCGCCACCATGGTGCTGGGCGCACTACTGGTAAGCGCAGCACCGGTCAACGCCGTGCTGTATCCGCTGGCGCTAGGTGCTGTCTCTATCATTGCATCCATCATTGGTTGTCTATTTGTCAAAGCCTCACCCGGTATGAAAAACGTCATGCCAGCGCTTTATAAAGGCTTGGCAATTTCCGGCATTCTTTCTTTGATTGCGTTTTACTTCGTCACCACCAACATGATGCCGCGCGACGCGATTGCCGCCACCGGCAGTCAACTCCGCTTGTTTGGTGCTTGCGCTACTGGCCTAATGCTGACCGCCGCGTTGGTTTGGGTTACCGAGTACTACACCGGCACCCAGTACGCGCCAGTCCAACACATCGCTAAATCCTCTACGACAGGCCACGGCACCAACATCATTGCCGGCTTGGGCGTGTCCATGCGCTCTACTGCTTGGCCGGTGGTATTTGTTTGCATCGCCATACTCGTGTCTTTCAAACTCGCCGGTCTGTACGGCATTGCGATTGCAGCGACGGCCATGCTCAGCATGGCCGGCATTGTGGTGGCGCTAGACGCCTATGGACCCATTACGGATAACGCCGGCGGCATCGCTGAGATGGCCGATATGCCTAGCAGTGTTCGCGCTGTAACTGACCCCTTAGACGCGGTGGGTAACACCACTAAAGCCGTCACCAAGGGTTACGCCATTGGCTCAGCAGGCCTAGCCTCCCTGGTACTGTTTGCCGATTACACCCACAAGCTTGAAAGCTATGGCAGCGCCGTCAGCTTTGACCTTAGCGACCCATTAGTCATAGTCGGCCTCTTTATCGGTGGCTTGATTCCCTACCTGTTCGGCGCCATGGCCATGGAAGCGGTAGGCCGCGCAGCTGGTGCAGTGGTTGAAGAAGTACGCCGTCAGTTCAGAGAAATCAAAGGCATTATGGAAGGCACGGCCAAGCCCGAGTACGGCCGCGCCGTCGATATGCTGACCACAGCGGCGATTAAAGAGATGATTATTCCTTCTCTGCTACCCGTCGTCGTGCCCATAGTCGTGGGCTTGTTGTTAGGTCCCAAGGCCTTGGGCGGTATGCTAATGGGCACCATAGTCACTGGCCTCTTTTTAGCGATTTCTATGTGTACTGGAGGCGGGGCATGGGACAACGCCAAAAAATACATTGAAGACGGCCACCACGGCGGCAAAGGCTCTGACGCACACAAGGCCGCTGTCACAGGTGACACCGTGGGCGACCCCTACAAAGACACAGCAGGACCGGCCATCAATCCGCTGATCAAAATCATCAATATTGTGGCTTTACTGATAGTGCCTTTGGTAGTCAAGTTCCATGGCGTTGATGCGCCAGCCGCGCACAGCATGCCGGTGATGGAACCCGCAGCGATTAGCGCGCCGGCCGCCGTGAAGTAAAGCAAAGCAAAGCAAGCAGTGCTTCAAATAGCATTGCTGGTTCACTATAAAAAAGTGAGACGGGTGAAAAACAGCGATAGTTCACAAATAGCTGATAAAAGTACATCTCTAGAGACAAGCCCGAATAGGCTTAAAGGGTTTTCACGCGCACACTAAAGTTCATGCAATTTAACTTTATCGCCAATCGCTTGCTGCCGTCGGCTTCAGGCAAATCCATCCCAGTTATAGACCCGTCAGACGGCATGGAGTTTGACCAAATTCAGCGCAGCAATGCAGCAGACATTGACTCGGCGGTAAAAGCTGCACGCAGTTGCTTTGAGCAGGTCTGGCAAGGCCTAAGCGCCGCAGAACGCGGACGGCTAATGATGCGTTTATCCACAAAAATCGCCGCCCACGCAGAAGAGTTAGCCATGCTGGAGTTACGCGACTGCGGCAAGCCGGTGAAACAAGCCAGAGCCGACGCGGCCGCACTGGCACGCTATTTTGAGTTTTACGCCGGCGCCTGCGATAAGCTGCATGGTGAAACCCTGCCCTATCAAAGCGGGTTTAGTGTCATGACTTGGCGCGAACCGCACGGCGTAACCGGCCACATCATTCCCTGGAACTACCCCATGCAAATTTTTGGCCGCAGCGTGG
The DNA here is from genome assembly GCF_012584515.1 of Polaromonas vacuolata. NCBI lineage: Bacteria > Pseudomonadati > Pseudomonadota > Betaproteobacteria > Burkholderiales > Comamonadaceae > Polaromonas > Polaromonas vacuolata. The sequence goes on from NZ_CP051461.1 coordinate 2,260,343, forward strand.
GCGGGGCACTAGCGGCTGGAAACGCGTGTGTAGTCAAACCCGCAGAAGACGCCTGCCTGTCGCTTCTGCGGGTCGCCGAACTAGCCGCAGAAGTCGGTTTTCCAGCCGGCGCACTGAACATAGTCACGGGCTACGGCCATGAGGTTGGCGATGCGCTAGCTCGTCATCCCGGCATAGACCACATCAGCTTTACCGGCAGTCCAAACATAGGCACATTGATACAGCAAGTAGCCGCAGAGCGGCATTGCCCAGTGACCTTAGAGCTTGGCGGAAAGAGTCCTCAAATCGTGTTTGCTGATGCCGATTTAGACGCCGCCGTTCCCGCCATCATCAACGGTATAGTGCAGAATGCGGGCCAGACTTGTTCAGCCGGCTCACGGCTTTTGGTAGACCTTGCGATTTACGAGCCGCTGCTCGAGCGCTTAGGCCAAGCCTTTGAAAGTCTGCGCGTAGGTCCTGCCAGCATGGACTTAGACCTTGGCCCTTTGATTCGCCAAAGTCAGCAACAGCGTGTCTGGGATTACCTCAGTGATGCGCAGGTAGCCGGCATACCTATGGTGGCTCAGGGCACAGTCGTTGACGAAGCACCTGACACCGGTTTTTACCAAGCACCGACCTTGCTACGCGACGTGCCTGTCAGGCATCGCTTGGCACAAGAAGAAGTGTTTGGCCCGGTGCTTTGCGCCATGTCATTCAGAGACGAAGCGCATGCGGTAGAGCTCGCCAATTCAACGCGCTTTGGCTTAGCCGCCGGTATTTGGACCAGAGACGGCGCGCGCCAGTTCCGCATGGCTAAGCGCGTCAAAAGTGGTCAAGTGTTTATCAACAACTATGGCGCTGGCGGTGGTGTAGAACTACCTTTTGGCGGCGTGAAATCCTCTGGCTACGGGCGTGAAAAAGGCTTTGAAGCCTTGTATGGCTTTACCACTCTTAAAACGGTGGCGTTGCGACATGACTGAGATCGCAACAAAAGTAGCCACAGGCTGAAAATACAGCCAGCACATACATTCTGACCAACTTCAAATCCGGTCAACCCTACTAAGACACAGGCTTTGCGCAGCGCCGCTGTTGGCAGATTAAGCGGTTCTAAATAGTCAACACAGCCAAGTCTTTTTTGGCGCCAATTCCCATTTTTTCATTCACTTTTTCTAGGAAAAATCAATGCGAGTCAAGCATAAATCCATCATAGTTACTGGCTCAGGCGGCGGTATAGGCGAAGGCATTGCCCGCCGATTAGCCGCTGAAGGCGCGCAAGTAGTGGTTAACGACATCAACCGTGAACTAGGCGAAAAAGTCGTTGCCTCAATCATTGAAGCGGGCGGTAAAGCGGCTTTTTTTGCAGCCGATGTGGCCGACTCAGCCCAAGTCAAAGCCTTGGTCGCCTTTGCCGTTGAGCGCTTCGGATGCCTAGACGTAATGATTAATAACGCTGGCTGGACACACAAGAATCAACCGGCGCTCGATGTAAGCGAAGCCGATTTCGACAAGTGCTACGCAATTAACGTCAAAAGTATTTACCTAGCCACCGTCCATGCAACACCGGTTTTCCGAAGCCAAGGCGGCGGCAGTTTTATCAATATTGCCTCGACGGCTGGTGTGCGGCCACGCCCGGGCTTGACTTGGTATAACGGCTCAAAAGGGGTTGTCATCACGACGTCAAAGTCACTCGCTGCAGAGCTTGGCCCAGACAATATTCGTGTGAACTGTATTAACCCGGTGTTCAACCCCGAAACTGGCTTATCAGCGGAATTTGCCGGTGGCCCGCTGGATGAAGAACGCCTTTCAAAATTCCGCGCCAGCATACCGCTAGGACGTTTTTCGACCGCCTTGGACGTTGCCAACGCTGCCCTTTATTTAGCCAGTGATGAAGCCAGCTTTATCAGCGGCGTGTGCATAGAGGTCGATGGCGGACGCTGCGTCTAAAATTAATCACTCATTATTGACAGCACAGCCATAAGGTCATGCACCAGTTTGGCTAAAGAAGTGGGCCGCGATGGGGTAAATTCGATCTTTGGACCAAAATCCGAACAGGACCATGACAGCAAAAATAATTCCCATCGCCGATCTGCGCTATGCCAGCAGCACGCCACTCATTCCCAGCACATTTCAAGCGCCCAACGGCCTGTTGGGCGACACCTTAGGCCGACCGCTACGCGACCTGAGAATTAGCGTTACCGACCGCTGCAACTTTCGCTGCAGCTACTGTATGCCCAGTGAAGTCTTTAACAAGGACTACGCTTTTTTACCGCAGTCGTCTTTGCTCAGTTTTGAGGAAATCACCCGCTTAGCGAGAATTTTCGTCGCCCACGGGGTAGAGAAAATTCGCCTGACTGGCGGTGAACCGCTGCTACGCCGTCACCTTGAAGTCCTCATTGAGATGCTGGCCAAACTGCGCACGCCGTCGGGCAAACCGCTAGACATCACGCTGACCACCAACGCCTCGCTTCTGGCAAAAAAAGCCCAGTCTCTCAAAGATGCTGGGTTGCAACGCGTGACCGTCAGCCTGGATGCGCTGGACGACGCGACTTTCCGCAAAATGAACGATGTCGACTTTCCGGTCGCCGATGTCCTCGCCGGCATTGAGGCCGCGCAACGTGTTGGCTTAGCGCCAATTAAAGTCAATATGGTGGTTAAACGCGGTACCAACGACAACGAAATATTGCCAATGGCTAACTATTTCCGCGGCACGGGTAGCGTGCTGCGCTTTATCGAATACATGGACGTAGGTGCCAGCAACGGCTGGCGCATGGACGAAGTCTTGCCATCGGCCCAAGTCATAGAACGCTTGCAAACTGAGTTTCCTCTGCGCGCGATTGATGCCAATAGCGAGGGCGAAACCGCTCAGCGCTGGTCTTATCTAGACGGCGGCGGCGAGATTGGCGTGATCAGCAGCGTTACCCAAGCTTTTTGTGCCAGTTGCAACCGCGCCCGTTTGTCTACTGAGGGCAAACTTTTCTTGTGCCTATTTGCCAGCCAAGGTCACGACTTGCGCGCCCTGCTTCGCGGCAACTATGCGGACGATCAAATCGCCGCAGCCGTAGGCCATATTTGGGGCGTGCGTGATGACCGATACTCCGAGCTTAGAGCGGCTCTGCCCGCAGACAGCAGCCCACCGGGCAGCGGCGCCAAGCGCGTCGAGATGAGTTACATAGGAGGCTGAAATGCTTGAAAACGAAATATACGCACCCCTGCATTCACAAGCCATTACCGGCGTGATTCTGGCTGGCGGTCGCGGCATGCGCATGGGCGGGGCTGACAAAGGCCTGCAAAACTTCAACGGGATTCCATTAGCATTACACACCTTGATGCGGCTAGGCCCACAAGTTGGCGAGATCATGCTGAACGCCAACCGCAATCTATCGGTTTATGAATCCTTTGGCTCACCAGTTTGGCCAGACGGCGGCGGTTTAGGTGAATACGCCGGCCCGCTGGCTGGCTTTATCACCGGACTAGAGCGCTGCGAAACCGCCTATATGCTGACCGTGCCCTGCGACACACCGCTGTTTCCCAGCGATCTGGTCGAGCGTATGGCCCAAGCTTTCGCTGAGCAAGATGCCGACTTTGCAGTCGCCAGCGCACCCGAAGAAGATGGACAACTCAGGCCACAGCCGGTGTTTTGCCTGATGCGCTCAGACATGCTTGAAAGCTTGCTTCAATTTACCCATGCAGGTGGACGAAAAATAGACGCTTGGACAGCCCAACACAAGACGGTGCAAGTGCCGTTTAATTTACCAAGTGACGATAAGCGTGCCTTTTTCAACGCCAATACGCTGGCTGAGTTGCACCTGCTAGAAACCCCTGCCACCGCATGAAAACCCTAGACCAGATCGCCGCACAGCTGCAAGGCTATGACCCACAAGCTTTGCCAGCAAACAGCGTACTGGAGTTTTTAGCCGCGCTGGTCACACCCGTGCAGCAACGCATGGAAACACAGCTATTTGATGCCTTGGGCCGAGTACTGGCAGAAGATGTCATCGCACCTTTTGATGTGCCGCCGCATGACAACTCGGCAATGGACGGCTACGCCTTTGACGCCAGTCAATTAAAGCCGGGTGCTGATCTGCGTTTGCAAGTCATGGGTACGGCGCTAGCTGGAAAAGCTTGGCGCGCAAGCATTGGCGCTGGCCAGTGTTTAAAAATCATGACCGGCGCCATTATTCCAGCCGGCCTAGACACCGTCGTGCCGCAAGAAATGGTCCGCATTGATGGCGACACCATCGTCATCGCCCCAGGACTTCTCAAAGCTGGCGACAACCGACGCCTGCGTGGAGAAGACCTCAAGCAAGGTCTGCCAGCGCTGCTGAGCGGTGAGCGCCTGACACCGGCAAGACTGGGTTTGGTTGCCTCGCTTGGACTGTCTCGCGTAGTTTGCTTTCGACCACTGCGCGTGGCTTACTTCTCGACTGGCGATGAAATCCTCTCACTAGGCGAGGCTCCGCGCGAAGGCGCGGTCTATGACAGCAACCGCTACACCGTCTTTGGCATGCTCAAGCGCATGGGCTGTGAGGTCTTAGATATGGGTGTGGTGAGAGATGATCCAGCCCGGCTGGAGGTAGCTTTTAAACAGGCAGCCGAGCAAGCCGATGCCATCATTACCTCTGGCGGTGTCAGCGTTGGTGAGGCCGACCACACTAAAACCATGATGAAAAAACTCGGTGACGTCGCCTTCTGGCGTATCGCCATGCGTCCTGGCCGACCCATGGCAGTCGGCAAAATCGCTAAAACTGCGATTGAGGGCCAAGCTAAGAGCGCCATCTTGTTCGGCCTGCCGGGAAACCCAGTGGCGGTGATGGTGACGTTTCTCGCCTTTGTACGCCCTGCTTTGCTGCAAATGATGGGCTGCACGCAAACCGCACAACCCCTACTCAAAGCCAAAAGCTTGGAAGCCATTCGCAAAAAAGCTGGCCGGACTGAATACCAGCGTGGCTGGGTCTCGACCGCGGCAGACGGCAGCTTGCAAGTTAAAACGACAGGCAATCAAGGCTCAGGCGTTTTGAGTTCCATGACTCAAGCCAACGGCTTGATGGTGCTGCACCACGATCAAGGCAATTTTGGCGTTGGCGATATGGTCGATGTGCTGATGTTTGACGGGGCTATTTAAGCCAATGCGTTGGCTAACTTTTAGCTAACCAAGCATTTAACACTCAGACCAGCGCCGCAACAAATTGTTGTAAAGACCGGTCAAGCGAACAAGCGCGGGGTCTTTTTCACCGAAGCGCTGGCGTAAATCCATCAAGGCCATGTCCATCTCGTAGAGCTGACGCCGGCATTCGGTGTCCTTGACAACGCTTTGCATAAAAAGATAGCAGCCTAAGCGCTCACCACGAGTGACAGGCGTGACTTCGTGGATAGAGCCTGACGGATAAATCACCAAGCTTCCAGCCGTTAGCTTGATGCGCTTCTTACCATGCGTGTCTTGGATGCACAGCTCACCACCGTCGTAGCTAGCTGGGTCGGATAAAAACAGCGTTGCAGAAATATCGGTACGCAGCACACTGCCGTCTGGCTGATAGCGCAAGGTGCTGTCGCTATGCCAGCCGTAGTGGCTGTGCTCGCTGGTGTAGCGGTTGAAGTTGGGCGGTATCACTTTAAAAGGAAGTGCCGCCGACATCAGCAACGCTGAGCGGTTAAGAGCCCGCATCACTGTTTGCCGCAGCAAGGCCAAGCCGCTAAAACTATCGGGCAGTTGCAAGTTGTGCTTGACCGCAAGGGCTTGCGGCCCGGCGCTCAAGCCGCTCGCCCAAGGTGCGTTGACGAGTTGGGCACGTACTGTGTCCAACTCTTGGCTGGTCAACAAGTTTTCTAGCGTTAGCAGCATGTTTTACTTTAAAAGTCGTAGCGCAAGGTGGCAATCAGTTGTCGCCCTTTGCCCGGAATGCCTTGGGCACCGCCTTCAGCTAGTTGTTGTATGTAGCGCTTATCGAAAGCGTTATAGAGATTTAAGCGCAGCTGCGTACGGGGTGAAAATTTGTAAGTCGCATACAAATCCGCCACTGTGTAGCTAGGAATATTTACCTTTAATCTGCCCGTAGGTCCCGGCTGAACACCACTGGTTTGCTCATCCACGTACTGCAAACCACCGCCTAAAGTCCAACGTTGATTCACGTCGTAAGTACTGAAGATATTGAATGAATGCTTGGGCGTGCCGCCCAGCTCTTGACCCACCGCAAAAGAGTTGGCGGGTGAAGACGTCACGCGAGACTGCAAAAATGTGTAGCCGCTATAGAGCTTCCAGCGCTTGGTGACGTTACCTGCTGCCAGCACTTCAAAGCCATTGATGTGGTAGCCAACATTAGGAATGGTTACATCACCAGCAACTGCTGCGGGAAACCGACCTTCTGAAGTTTCGGTGCGAAACACCGCCACGTTGAGGTCGAGGTTTGAGCCAATATCCCACTTAGCACCGAGCTCAATCGAATTGACTTTTTCGGGCGGCGTATTAAAGCCTGCACCCACAATCGCCTCAGTAGCGCCGCCGCCAGCGAGTTGCACTTGGTTGCGGTCAAAAGAGCCTGCGACGTTGAAAGCACTGCCATAAGCAGCATAAAGCGAGGTCGCGGGATTGAGTTTGTAGACCATACCCATGCTGTAACTAAACACCTCATCTTGGCGTTGATGCGTGGTGTTAGAAGCAACATTGGCGCCAGTAAAACCGCTGCGCACGGCTGTTGCATCTACACGGTCCCAACGCCCACCTAGACTTAATTCCCATTTTGGTGAAAGTGCCAGCGTATCCAAAACGTAGACGCCAACATCTTTAGTCTCGAAGCGGTAGAGCGAGCCGTCATAGACCGGCGCAGCCGCGCCAATCACACGTTGGGCGGGGTTGTAAAGCGAAGTGCTTGGGCCTTTGGTGTCTCGACGACGTTGGTTGGAGTAGCTGTACTGCGACAGCTCCAGACCCGTCACCATATCGTGCTGGACGCTGCCGGTAGCAAAACTAAACAGCAAGTCGGTTTGGTTATTAAAGCCCTTGTCCGTCTGGTCACGAGGCTTGGTATCACCGCGTGCGGTGGTTGCGTCAACAATCCGTGGTGAGGAGGTAACCGAATCGTTGCCAACCCGGCTTAAACGCGTCTGGTTGCGCAGCACCAGACCCGAATTAAAGCTGTGCTGCACAGTCAAACCCAGGTTGTTAACCGAGACTTTTTTATAGTCGTCGGTATGGCCATAAAAGTTGTTGAAGTTCAGTCCCGGCGGCAAGACGCCGCCGTTGCCCAACACATTGCCGCGATCCATTGGTAAGCCGGCATCTGGAATATCGTTTTGCTGAGTGTGCAAAAAATCAGCTGTGATCTGGGTTGGACCGTTAAAACCCCATGTGTAAGCGGCATACAAGCCGTAGCGACTTTCGTCGGCGACATCGCGGCCTGGTATGTCGGAACTATGCGTCATGAGGTTGATACGCACCGCGCTGTCTTCACTCAAGGGTCGATTCAAATCGGCCGTGGCGCGAAAGTAGTTATCACTACCTGCGCTTACTTCAGCGCGGTTAAAGGCTTCCAAGCTGGGTTTTTTAGTCACAAAGTTAATCGTGCCGCCAGCTGATCCGCGTCCAGAAAACGCTGAGTTCGGGCCTTTCACCACCTCCAGCTGGTCAATGTAGAAAGGATCACGAAAGTAGTTACCCAAGTCGCGCGTACCGTTGACATTGATATCATCACGCGCATTAAAACCGCGAATCTTGAGTTGATCGCCACCGGGCGGATTGCCTTCACCGGCTTGCAAGCTAATGCCAGGAATATTGCGCAAAGCATCCTTTAAAGAAGTGACGTTTTGCTCTTCAAGCAAGTCGCTAGGCAATACAGAAATAATGCGCGGCGTGTCCTTTAGAGAGCGGGTGTACTTCAAGCTATCGACCTGCTGACCGCGAAAGTCGATGATATTAACTTCACCTAACTTGGGCGCAGCGACTGCTCTGCGAGCCGTAGTACTTTCTTGCGCGGTGACACTTTCCGTGATGGCTAAAGCGCTTGTCGCAATGGCAATGGCGTGCAAGAGATGTAGTCTTTGTGGTGAGCGTAATCGGAAGCAAGCTTTAGGTTTTGTCATCGGATTTAAATGCTTTATTAAGAATTGTTATCTTTGAATAAGATTGATTCGCATTAGTATTATGTATGACGCCAAACTTACAAAAGCTTAAATTCCATCAAATATCAACACTCTATTGCTACATAAGGTAACCGACCGGCCAGCGTCCAGCCGAAGATAGCGTTGACAACAGCCTCAGCAAATATTGAAAAACATCCAGGGAATTGGGCGGCTTGGCATCAGCGATGCGCCGCGTTGGCGTGCAAGATTGCGCCAAAAATAAAATTAAGTTGGTTAATTGAGACAGGAAAACTGTCAGCGCGCAGCGATTAAAGACTCAAACAAAAAGCACCTAGAGCAGTGCTGGACAGCCCGTGAAGACAGCATTCAGAACGAACTAGCTTCGGCTAGATTGATGAGAAAACTTCGCAAGACAAGCAATGCCGCTTAGTCAAAATTTGGCATACGCTTCACGCCTTCTAAAAGGCTAGGTAAAGACAAAACTGACCCTCGGTTTTACGCGCCATGCCCTTGCACCGCCTCCCTAACCAGCGCTTTGTTAGCCCCGGGGATTGCCTTGCGTGCAAACAGCGTGTACATGGTCGGCACGACGAAAATAGTCAGCAAGGTACCCAGTGACATGCCGCCCACAATCACCCAACCGATTTGAATCCGGCTCTCCGCGCCAGCCCCGTGGGCCAAGGCAAGTGGCACAGCCCCCAGCACCATGGCGCCGGTTGTCATCAAAATCGGGCGCAGCCGCTGGCTTGAGGCTTTCACCAGCGCATCAATCATCTCCATGCCATCGCCGCGCAATTGGTTGGTGAATTCCACAATCAAAATGCCGTGCTTGGTGATCAAACCCACCAGCGTGATCAGGCCGATTTGAGAATACACATTAAGCGATCCGCCGCTCCACTTAAGCGCAAACAGCGCACCCACCATAGACAGCGGCACGGACAGCATGATGACCAGCGGATCAATAAAGCTTTCAAACTGCGCAGCTAGGACCAAGAAAATAAACAATAACGCCAACACAAACACAATCGCTAACGCACCCTGAGAATTTCGAAACTCACGCGAGGTGCCGTTCAAATCCGTGCTGTAGCCGCTTTTGAGCACCTTGGCGGCGGTGAGATTCATAAATTTGAGCGCCTCGCCCAAAGAATAGTCCGGCGACAAACTGGCGGTGATAGATACCGAGCGGCGCTGACCGAAGTGATTGAGCTCTCGCGGCGAGACGTTCTCGCTGACTTTGACTAAAGCCGAGAGTGGAACCATGGCCTCGTTGCGGCCGCGCACATAAATCCGGTCTATATCCTCTGGCGTGGTTCGGCCACTGGCTTGGGTCTGAACAATCACATCGTATTGCTCAGCACCGCGTTTGTAACGTGTGACATTGCGCCCGCCTAGCAAGGTCTCAATCGCTTTAGCGACTGCATCGACACTCACCCCTAAATCACCAGCTTTGTCGCGCTCCACTTCGATTCGTAGTTCTGGCTTATTCAAGCGCAAATCAACATCGGCCGAAACTATGCCGGGATTTTTGGCTATCTCGTCCAACATCTGACGCACGGCAGCATTGAGGTTTTGATAGCTGTCCGAGGTCTGAATCACAAAGTTCAGCGGCCGCTCACGAAACCCCTGTCCGAGTGAAGGCGGTGTAATCGGATACGCAGTCACGCCCGGCAAAGCATTGAATTTTGGTGCTAACTCGCACGCCATTTCTTGCGTGGTGCGTTTACGCAGATCCCAATCAACCGTGCGGTAAACCACACTGGCTTGGCCTACTGTGGGGTTACCAACACTGGCATAGATACGGTCAAACTCTGGAAACGGCTGGCCTAGCTTTTCTAGCGCCTGCGCGTAACGGTCGGTGTAAGCCAGCGTCGCGCCGTCGGGTGCATTGACGGTGGCCAGAATCACGCCCCGGTCTTCTAGTGGGGACAACTCTGACTTCATGGTCGGATAAACCAGAACAATCGCCAGCGCACTGAGCAGCATCACAGCTAGCACTAGCCAACGCGCCTGAAGTAGCCAAGTCATGACACGCGACGGTAAGCCCGATTTTTCAGCCGGCTTTTGATAGCGCGCCGTCACCAACCAGCGTAAAGCTTGGCCATAGCGCTCTGACATAGCTGTCAACACGCGCTCCATGCCGCGGTCAAAGCGGTTTGGCTTGGGATTATGTTTGAGCAATTGAGTGCACAGCATAGGCGTGAGCGTCAGCGCGACAAAACCCGAGACCACCACCGCACCGGCCAACGCCAGCGCAAACTCCACAAACAAACGCCCGGTACGGCCGGGCGTGAAAGCCAGCGGCGCATACACGGCGACCAAAGTCGCCGTCATGGTGATGATGGCAAAACCGATTTCACGCGCACCCTTTATGCCGGCTGAAAACGGGTCCATGCCTTCTTCGATGTGGCGAAAAATGTTCTCTAGCATCACGATAGCGTCATCAACCACCAGCCCAATAGCCAGCACCAGCGCAAGCAATGTCAATGTATTAATTGAAAAACCGGCTAACGACATCAGCGTAAAAGTGCCAATCAGGCTAACCGGAATCGTGATGATGGGAATGATGGAGGCACGCGGCGTGCGCAGAAAAACAAAAATTACCAGCGCTACCAAGACCACAGCTTCGACAATCGTGCGGTAGACATTGCTTACCGAACGGTCAATAAAGACCGAGGTGTCGTTGGCAATATCGACCAAAATTTCAGGCGGCAAATCTGCTCTTAATTTGGGCAGCGCGGCCTGCACACCGCGGGATAAGTCCAAGGGATTGGCAGTGGCTTGACGAATCACTCCAATGGCGACTGCCGAGCGGCCATTCAAACGCACGGCAGTACGCTCATCGGCAGGCGCTTCCTCTACCCTTGCAACATCGCGAATCTTGATCCCAAAACCATTGACAGACTTGACCACGATGTCGGCAAACTGCGCCGGCTTAATCAAAAAGGTTTGCGAGGTAACACTAAACTCCCGCTGACGCGACTCAATCCGGCCGGCGGGCAGCTCTAAGTTGTTGCGACGTATCGCGTCTTCAACATCTTGCGTGGTCAAGCGGTAAGCCGCCAGTCGGTCGCTGTCTAACCACACCCGCATGGCGTATTTGCGTTCACCATAAATGCGCACATCGGCTACGCCGGTAACGGTTTGCAGGCGCGGTTTAACGATGCGGTTGACCAAGTCAGTGATTTGCAGCGGCGTCATAGACTCGCTGGAAAAAGCAATCTGCATCACCGGAAAAGCATCCGCCTCGACCTTGGCAATGACAGGCTCGTCTATGGTTTGCGGTAGTTTATTGCGCACTCGGGAGGTACGGTCGCGCACTTCGGCAGCGGCTGAATCTGCATCTTTTTCCAATCTAAAACGCACACTGATCTGGGCTTGCTCGGCGCGGCTAATTGAGGTGATCACGTCAACGCCGTCGATGCCGGCAATCGAGTCCTCTAGCGGTTTGGTTACCTGCGACTCAATGACTTCGGCAGAAGCGCCCGAATAGTTCACGCTCACAGTGACAACTGGCTCATCTATCTTGGGATACTCGCGCACATTGAGGCGGTTAAAACTCACCATACCAATCAGCAATATGAGCAGCGAGAGCACGGTGGCGAACACCGGCCGGCGGATAGAGACTTCAGCGAGTTGCATAGCGTGTCACAGTGTCAGTGGGTTTACTAAACGTCAAGCCATCCAGCCATCAAGGCATTAAGCCGGCAATTTGCAGGGGTTAGTTCCGACGGGTTTAAGCGCTTTAGAAAGCAGTTTTAAAGTCGCGCCTTCTAATACGTTTTTGTCCGCCTTGGTATCTGACTTGGCTTGGTTGTCTAAGATGTTTTTAGATTCATTTTTTTGTGCTGACTGGGATTGACTCACACCGCCGGGCGCAAGTGCAGCAGAAGCTAGAGCCGAAGGCCCGGCAAGGCCCGAGCGCGCGGCGCGCGCGGCCACATCCACTACAGCGACTGCCATACCATCGCGCGTCAAGCGTTGCTGACCGGTGGTGACCACCGTATCACCCGTCTCAAGCCCCTGCAAAATTTCCACCCGGCCTGGGCTGCGCAGACCGAGCTTGACTTCTACTCGTTGTGAGACTTGTCCAGACTTAGGCGATTGGCCCGGCTCGCCCTGCCCGGCTTTGTCAACCAGACGAATCACAAACTGGCGCCCGCCCTGCGGCAGCAATGCTTCTTCAGGAATCACCATGGCTTGCTCGCGTACCGCAAACACCGTGTTGACCCGGGCAAACATACCCGGGCGCAGTTGCAATCGGCGGTTGTCAATACAGGCCCGCACACTTACTGAGCGTCCATTAGCGTCAATCAGCGGATCTATCGCCGCTATCGTGGCGGTGAATTTCTCACCTTGCAGCGCATCTATATTGAGCAAAGCTGTCTGACCATTTTTGAGCTTGTTTTGAAAGCGTTCGGGCAAACGAAAGTCAACAAACACCGCATCAATATCTTCGATATTGATGATGTCCGCGCCGTCCTTGAGATAGTCGCCCACATTAACCAAACGTATGCCGGCAATGCCATCGAAAGGCGCAAGTATCTTTAAGCGCGCAGCGGCAGCTAGTGACAAGGCCAGCTTGGCTTGGGCGACTTGCAAATTAGCCGAGCTTTCGTCTAAGGAGCGCTGACTGATGAAGCCTTGCTCAACTAATTCTTGATTGCGTTTTTGATTTGCTTTTGCAATAGACAACTCAGCTTGGCTTTGCTGCACCTGAGCCTGCTGCAACTGGTCGTCCAGTTGCACCATCAGTTGACCCTTGCGCACACGCTGACCGTCAACGAAGTTCAATTGGGTAACCCTCCCACTGACCTCGGGCCTGAGCACCACACCGCGGCGCGAACGCAAGCTACCTATGGCCTGAGCTTCCTCACTTAATCTGGCGAATTCAACCTTGGCCGCTTCCACGGTTGGCGGTTTGCCAGCGCTGGGGGCAGTGCCCGCAGCGGCACTGCTTGCCGTTGCGGCGGCAATTGTGCTTGCACTACTAACCGGTGCTTGGGAGCGCTGGAGTGACCAAGCCACAGCAGAAGCAAGCGCTACGCCGGTAAACGCAATCAGCGTGTAAATTGCTTTGGAAGCCATTAAATAATTGCACAGTTAAAAGTTAAGCTGGACAGATTCAAAACCCACAACCAGCAAGCCCAAAAAAGTAAGTATACGTATTATTTGTGTGCTTTTAGGATTGATAAAGCCTGGATTTAAAACCGTCCTAAACCCAACTAAACCCAACTAAACCGGCATTAAATCTACCCTATGCACGCCCTATATTCGACCCAAGGCGCGCTCCACGCCCTTATTAGCCAAACCGTCGGCGCGCTCATTACCGGGGTCACCCGCATGCCCCTTGACCCAACGCCATTCGATTTTGTGACTGCTACTGCTGATCAAAGCATCAAGGCGCTGCCACAGATCGACATTTTTCACCGGCGCTTTCGCCGCTGTGCGCCAGCCCCTAGCTTTCCAGCCGTGAATCCACTCGGTAATGCCCTTGCGCACATACTCGCTGTCGAGATAAAGCGTGACACTGCAAGGACGCTTAAGCGCGCTCAAAGCTTCTATCACGGCCATCATTTCCATGCGATTGTTGGTTGTGCCTAACTCGCCACCGAAAATTTCTTTTTCAAAACCCGGTGCGCTGAGAATGGCGCCCCAGCCGCCCGGTCCGGGGTTACCTTTGCAAGCGCCATCGGTGTAAATTACTACCCGGTCTAGAGCGGGAGCTGCCGTACTTACAGGCGGCGTTTGCGGTGCTGGGTTTACGGCCAGATGGTTCATAAATAATATTGATTCAAACAGATTAAAAAATGCTTTAAAGCGCTGTCAGCTTGGACAAACAACGCTACCTAGCGTTACGCCAAGAATTAGCGCTGACTGACCTTGTGTCCACGGCTCGCTGCTACAGCCGGTACTGCGCTGAGCGCCTTACGCTTTTTCCAAGTCTGACCCAGTAGTCTGGCCCCGGGCACGCGCTTAACCGCAACGACGAAATAGACAGCGCCAAAAATCGGCCACCAGCGTGGGCCCAGCGTATCCATCCACTCAAAACGAGACAACCACTTAGGACTGGTCAAGGCCGGTCTATAGCAGCCAAAGCTTGCCGACTCTACCTCAAAATCGAGCAGTCTAAGCCAGTCACGCAGCCGCCAGTAACCAATGAAATCGCCAGCCTGTGGCAAAAACAAACTGTCATAGCCTAAGCGGCTATAAAAATGTGCGCGGCGCTGGCGCATGCCCCACAAGCTAGTTGGGTTGAGCCCGCAAATCACAACCCGACCTTCGGGCACCAAGACCCGCTCGACCTCACGCAAAGCGCTATGCGGATCGTCGCTAAGCTCTAAGGTATGCGGCAGCGCGACTAGGTCCAAACTGGCCGAAGGAAAAGGTAAAGCCGCAGCATCGCAAACAAATGCAGCCTCAAGCGGGGAACCTAGTGCAGACACTGCGGTCGTAGTTTTTAGCGTTTCTCGGTTAGGTGTTAACGTGATTGTTGGCGTTGAAAGCCAGCGATGCGGCATTCGATTGGCACGCAGCGCAGGCAGCTCAGGCAAGCCTAGCTGCAAAGCATGAAAGCCGAACACGTCACTGACAGCCGCATCGAACTGCTCACGCTCCCAGGCCAGCAAGTACTCGCCAGGCGGCGTCTTAAGCCAATCGGACAAATCTATAATTTGAGACTTCATATCAGGGACCACCGCATGTTTAATCTGATTCCCATTCCAGCCTTCAACGACAACTACATTTGGATGTTGCACGACGGCAAGCGCGCCCTGATCGTCGATCCAGGTCAGGCTGAGCCGGTGCTGCAAATACTCAAGAGTCAAAATTTGCAGCTAGAAACAATTCTACTCACCCATCATCACATGGACCACTGCGGCGGCGTCGATGAATTACGCCAAGCCAGCGGTGCAAAAGTCTATGGCGCGGCCAACGAAATCATGCCCCAGCCCTGCACGCCGCTTAAGGAAGGCGACACAGTTGTTGGACTTGGACTGGAGTTTTCCGTCATCGATGTGCCCGGTCACACCTCTGGTCACATTGCGTTTTACTCCCACAACATGGATGGCTTACCGATACTTTTTTGTGGCGACACGCTTTTTTCCGGCGGTTGCGGTCGTTTGTTTGAAGGCACGCCAGCCCAAATGTTGGCGTCGTTAGACAAACTTGCCCTTTTGCCAGCCGCCACGCGAGTCTGCTGTGCCCACGAATACACCTTGAGTAATTTACGCTTTGCTTGCAGCGTGGAGCCCGAAAATACTCAACTATCTCAATACCAGTCACAATGCATGGCATTGCGAGAAGCTGGCAAACCAACCTTACCCAGCACCATGGGAATGGAGTTGAGTATTAACCCATTTTTACGCACTCGTGAGCCAGTACTGCAAGCCCTAGCGAAACGAGTTGACGCCTCGGCGCAAGACGACATTTCTGTATTCGCCGTGATCAGGCAGTTGAAAAATAATTTTTAAATGACAACAAAATTTACGTTTGGCAACTGGTCCACAAGCACCCAGAAATTCTCAAACAAAGCATTGACCCGTTTGCTAACGCCATTCTTTGCACTGCTGCTAGCAGGCCTTGCTGGCTGCGCTACGCAACCAGATAAAACCAGCTTTCAAGCAGCTTTAGAATCTGATCCAGTGCTGACCAGCCAGGCGGCTTTAACGCGAACAGTACCTACATTAATCCCAGTCGGGCCACTGCAAAAAATAACTGCTGGCCGCATCATAGGTAGACCGATTTATTCAATCGAGCCGCCCAAGGAATTGTGGGAGCGTATTCGACGTGGCTTTGCGATGCCGGACTTGCAAACTGAACAAGTCACCGAGCGCGAGCAGTGGTATGCGAGTCGTCCCGACTATATTGCGCGCATGACAGAGCGTTCCAGCAAATACCTGTTTCATGTGGTTGAAGAGTTAGAGCGCCGCCAGATGCCTACTGAGTTAGCGCTATTGCCTTTCATTGAAAGCGCCTTTAATCCGCAAGCGGTCTCCAGCGCAAACGCTGCCGGCATGTGGCAATTCATGCCGGCTACTGGGCGTTACTTTGACCTCAAGCAAAACGCTTTTCGCGACGACAGACGCGACGTGCTGGCATCGACCCGGGCAGCACTAGACTACCTGCAAAAACTCTACGGCATGTTTGGCGACTGGCATTTGGCATTGGCCGCTTATAACTGGGGCGAAGGCAGCGTGAGTCGGGCGATTGCGCGCAATCAAAAAGCCGGACTCGGGACCAGTTATCTTGACTTGAATATGCCCGCCGAAACCCGGCTGTATGTGCCCAAGCTTCAGGCAATTAAGAACATCATCGCCAATCCAGATGCCTTTAAGACCGAGCTACCGCTGATTGAAAACCATCCCTACTTCCAGCAAGTTCAGATCAGCCGCGACATTGATGTGGCGTTAGCGGCAAAGCTGGCGAATGTGGATATTGCCGACTTCAAAGCCCTCAACCCTTCAGCGCACCGGCCGGTAATACTGGCCGCAGGCACGCCGCAAATACTGCTGCCGTGGGATAGTGCGACGGTATTTCAACGCAATTTCGACGCCTATTCACTGGGCCAATACGCGAGCTGGACAGCTTGGACGGCACCGTTGACGCTAAGCACTTCAGATGCAGCCAGACGTACCGGCATGCGAGAAGCCGATTTGCGCGCCATCAACAATATTCCTCCGCGTATGTTGATTAAAGCTGGCTCGACACTGCTAGTTCCACGCTCAGCAAAAATGGATGATGACGTGACCAGCCATGTGGCCGACACCGGCCAGATGACATTAGCACCAGAAATTATCACGCACCGCAGCAGTGTCAAGGCGCGAAAAGGCGAGACAGTTGCCAGCATTGCCAAACGCTTTAGCGTGACTGCAACAAGCGTCGCAGACTGGAACGACGTCAAGGCTGATGCCAAATTTAAGTTGGGCAGCCAAGTGATAGTGTTTTTGCCGATCAAAGCACAAAGCGCAACATCAAGATCAACCCACAGCAAACACGCCGTGAGCAAAAGAAAACGGCGCTAAAGCCGTTTCTACACAAGCTTTAGCGCCAATAAAAAATTAGCCTAAAAAAGTCTTTAGATTCGTATGCCACTGACGCCAAACAAACCGACAAGTCCTATCAGGATCAGATAAATGGCAACGATGTAATTGAGTAAACGCGGCATGGCGAGAATCAGCACACCGGCTATCAGCGAGACTATGGGGCCAATGCTCATGGAGAGGTTCATATTCATTCCTTAGGTTGTACACACAAACTTTAGCGGTGTGCTCAAACCCAAGCTGTAGGACAGCAGGAATTTATTCTCAAGCCACAAGCTCAAGCCACAAATACCAGCCACTAATGCAAGCCACTAATGCAAGCCACAAGTTCAAGCCACAAGTGCAAGCCGAAAACAAAAGGTGGCTGAGTAGTTTAGGTTGTCAGCGCTCAGCGCTCAAACCATTACAGACTTTGGGTAGTCCCGCTGCGCGGTTGCCAACGCATGAGTTTTTTCTCCGCCCGAGTCACCAGCCCATCAAGCACTAAAGCGCATGCCGTTAAAACGGCGATACCAGCGAACACTGTATTCACATCAAACGTGCCTTCTGCCTGCAAAATCAAGTAACCCACCCCACGCGCAGAGCCCAAATACTCACCCACTACCGCGCCAACAAAGGCCAGACCCACAGAGGTGTGCAAACTGGAAAACACCCAGCTAGTGGCGCTTGGCAAATACACCGTGCGCAGCAACTGACGCTGATTCGCGCCCAACATACGCGCATTAGCAAGCACCACGGGACTGACTTCCTTCACACCTTGATAGACGTTAAAGAAAACAATAAAGAACACCAAAGTCACGGCCAGCGCCACCTTGCTCCAAATACCAAGACCAAACCAAAGCGCAAAAATCGGCGCCAAAATTACCCGTGGCATGGAATTAGCCGCCTTGATGTAGGGGTCCAAAATTGCGCCCGCAGTCGGCGCCAAAGCCAACCAAAGACCGGCGCCCAATCCCAAGCCGGTGCCAATACCAAAGGCCAGCACGGTCTCTAGCAAGGTCGTGCCTAGGTGGATATAAATATCAGCGCGGCCGTCCAAGCCGTCGGGAAACAAGCTGTTGGGCGCAATCCCAAACGGCATAAACCAACTCCAAACACGGCCGGCCACTTGCAACGGCTCGCCCATGAAAAAGGCGGCTTGCTTATCCAGCGAAACAATTTGCCATGTCACTAAAAAAATCGCCAGCAAACCGAATTGCCAAGCGCGCAGGTTGCTACTCGAAGGTTTTATAAAACGCCACATGATCAAGCCGCCTTGGTCAATTGTTGGGCGTAGCCCTTGAGTACTTCGTCCCTGAGAACCCCCCAGATCTGCGTGTGCAGTTCCACAAAGCGCGGCTGCATACGCGACTCGGAAACATCGCGAGGTCTAGGCAAA
The DNA here is from genome assembly GCF_012584515.1 of Polaromonas vacuolata. NCBI lineage: Bacteria > Pseudomonadati > Pseudomonadota > Betaproteobacteria > Burkholderiales > Comamonadaceae > Polaromonas > Polaromonas vacuolata. The sequence continues at coordinate 2,278,811 of NZ_CP051461.1, forward strand.
TCAATCACAAACTCACCAATCGGATGCGTCGCCGGGCCAGCCGACAGCACCACCACACGGTCACTCATGGCAATCGCCTCGTCTAAATCGTGGGTGATAAAAAGCACGGCTTTTTTCTTCGCTGCCCAAAGGTCTAACACCTCGTTTTCCATCAACTGACGGGTTTGAATATCGAGCGCGCTAAACGGCTCGTCCATCAAAATAATATCCGGATCTAAAGCCAACACCTGCGCCAGTGCGCAGCGCTTACGCATGCCGCCAGACAACTCGTGAGGATAGCGCTCACCAAAACTACCTAGACCAACTCTCTCCAGCCAAGCCTGGGCTTGAGCGCGCGCCTCCTCATCTGGCAAACCGCGGTATTGCAGACCGACCATGACGTTGTCAATCGCACTTCGCCAAGGCATGAGCGCATCGGCCTGAAACATATAGCCAGCCCGAGTGTTGATGCCGTTTAGTGGTTCACCAAAAACCTTGACGCTACCAGTCGATGGCGCGAGCAGACCAGCACCAATATTGAGCAATGTTGACTTGCCGCAGCCAGTCGGCCCGACCAAAGAGACAAACTCGCCAGCTCGAATGCGTAACGTGGTGTCGCCCACAGCGTTGTAGCGCTGAATAGGTTGACCTTTAACCCTGGGGTTTGAAAAAAATGTACAGGAAACGTCCTGCAACTCCAGTGCAAATTCATTCATGCAATCACTCTAAATCCGTGAAAACGATAGGGCTAGAGTAAGGAAGTTCAAATCCAAAACATCTAAAAATATGAAAAAAGCTTAAGCCTTAAAACGATCCTTTGCCCGTTTAGCGAATTCATTGGTGTAGGTTTTACTCAAATCAATTTTGTCGGCCTTAATTTTGGAATCAAAACTCTCCAGTGCTTTAAGGGCTGTGAGTGGTCCTTCTGCGGGCATGATGCCGTCGAGCGAGATGGACTCTCTGACTTTATTAAATGCCGCCAAATACAAGCCCCTATCGCCCAGCAAATAACTCTCTGGCACGGTTTTGATGATGTCCGCAGGTCCGGCCGTTTGCAGCCATTTCAGACCGTGCACTATGGCGTTGGCCATGGCTTGGCAAGTGTTGGGATTTTTCTCCACAAACTCTTGCGAAGCATAGAGACAGGCGGCGGGCATCATGCCGCCAAAAACATCTAACGTGCCCTTGAGGGTACGCGTGTCGCTGATAATTTTGACATCGCCTTTTTGCTCCAGCATGGTCATGACTGGATCGATATTACATATAGCGTCAATTTGTCCTGAACGCATTGCCGTGAGTGCACCAGCGGAGGTGCCTACGCCAATAAAGCTCACATCTGAAGCGCTTAAACCGCTTCGGGAGAGCAATAAATTCGCCATCATATTGGTTGAAGAGCCCGGCGCAGACACACCAATTTTCTTGCCCTTTAGATCGGCCAGTGACTTAAAGCCGGTCATGGTTTTAGAAGACACACCAAAGGCGATCTGCGGCGCTCGACCCATCAATACAAAAGCGCGAAATATTTGGTTTTTTGACTGCAAATTAACGGTGTGCTCAAAGGCACCAGCGCAAACATCAGCAGAGCCGCCGACGACGGCCTGTAAGGCACGCGAGCCACCAGCAAAGTCGCTAATTTCAACATCTAGGCCCTCAGCCTTGAAGTAGCCGAGCTGCTCAGCAATTGTCAACGGCAGATAGTAAAAACCGGCCTTACCACCGACAGCAATAGAAACCTTGTTTTTTTCTAATTTGGGCTGTGCATACAGTCTGGGCAAAGCCAATGCCGCAGTACCCAATGCAGCGCCAGCCGCAAAACGACGGCGGGAAAGAGAGGGAAATGCATTCATCGAGAGTCCTTCTACGGGTGGAAGTAGCAAAAGCGAAGCCGCAGCGTTTAGACGCCGCAATACTTTACGAATTACTACTAGCGTAGACCACCGAAGAAGCAATAAACATCGGTATCATCCCGCGAGGGTTTATACCCAAGACTGAAATTCAGCCGGCTCTACGAATTAATAAGTACTCTTATTAATTAAGAAATCCATCCTCTTACATTTAAACCGCATCTCTCGCCTTAACCAATGCCAATGCCAACGCCGACTAAAGCCGTTAGCTTTTTAGCGAAACCCCGCAAACAAAATTGCAATATTGACAAGCAGGCCTAAAGCCCAAATCGCTGAACGCAAATTTGCCTTATCCGATACATAGGCCAATATATAGCCGGCGCGCAGCACTAAAAAAGCCACGGCCAATGCGTCTACCAATGGCTGGCTGGCCTGCAATTGATGGGCAACAATGACGGCTGCAAAAAAGAAAGGCAAGGCCTCGTGGGTGTTGGCCTGAGCTGAATTAGCGCGCGCTCGCCAGTCGGTTTGCAGCGCCAACCAAGCGCGCGGGTTGTGGTTGTCATAGCCGCCTTGCTGGCGCGACTTACCAAACGTGCCGTATTTCGAAATACCAGCACACACTACGGGCAACAGTGCGGCCAATAGCAAACAGCCATAAGCCCAAGTGAAATGGTTAAAGGTCATTTTTTTCCAGCCTTTTACTGCGCTTTAAACGCTTTAGGTTTTAACGCCGGTCAACCAGCGCGTGGGCAATCGTGCCCAAATCCACATATTCCAGCTCACTACCTACAGGCACACCTCGGGCCAACCGGGTAACTTGTACGCCGCGGCTTTTGAGTGCTTGGCTAATCACGTGCGCTGTGGCCTCACCTTCTGCAGTGAAGTTGGTCGCCAAAATAACTTCTTGCACCTCACGACTCTCGACCGGCATGAGCAGACCTGCGTCGTCTTTCGGAACGACCCGGTCAAACAGCTTTTGCAAGCCAATGTCATGCGGACCAATGCCGTCTAGCGGACTGAGTTTGCCCATCAACACAAAGTAAAGACCGCGGTAAGCCAGCGTGCGTTCTAGCGCGGCTTGATCGGCCGGCGTTTCCACCACACACAGCTTGCTGCGATCACGTTGGGCGTTTGAGCAAGTGCGGCAAATGTCCTGCTCTGTCAAGGTATTGCATAAATCGCAATGCTTGATGCTAGAGACTGCATGCTCTAGCGCGCGGGCTATTTGCAGTGCTGCATGCCGGTCATGCTGGAGCAAATGAAAAGCCATACGTGCCGCCGATTTAACGCCAACACCAGGGAGTTTTCGCAGCGCCTGTACCAAGCCTTCAAGGGCATTGGAATCGGCCAAATCAGAAAGGCATTTTCATGCCACCCGGCAGGCTAGGCATACCAGCGGTGAGCTTGCCTAGCTTTTCGGCGCTGAGTTCTTCAGCCTTTCGGACTGCGGCATTAAAGGCAGCGGCGACCAAGTCTTCAATCATGTCTTTGTCATCGGTGAGCAAGCTAGGATCAATTTCGATGCGCTTAACGTCGTGCTTGCAAGTCATGGTGACTTTCACCAAGCCGGAGCCGGATTCGGCAGTTACTTCGATGAAAGCGAGCTCGTCCTGGGCTTTTTTAAGATTGTCCTGCATGGTCTGCGCCTGCTTCATGAGGCCGGCGAGTTGTCCTTTATTGAACATGTTTTTTCCTTTTAAGAGTGATAGGTCTTGCGTGTCGACGGGGCCGGCCACGCGTTATGCGTTGATTGCTGTTTGCAATGACTTCTCGATCATATCGGTAGGCCAGTGCCGCCGCGCGCAGCTTCAGTAGTAGCCTGCAACTGATGCTTGATGCTGCCGGGGACAATTTTTGCACCCCAGTCACGCATTAATTCAAGCACCAATGGGTCTTGATGAATGATCTCCTCGGCCAGTCGTTGGCGCTCTTGCAAGGCCGCGTTGTTACGACGCGCCGGCGTATCACCGACTGCACCTACGTTAACGGCTAGTTTTAAGCGCGGCTGAGTAAGCAGTACTTGCAGCGCGGTTTGCAATTTCTCGCAGGCGGACGGTTGAATCAAGGATTGACGCTCGACGCAAATTGTCCACAGGCTATGGCCTTCTTCTGCCAGAGAATTGAGTGGCGCTTCATGCGAAACCAGCTCTGACTGCAAAGCAATCTCACGCGCTAAAGCCGTAATGGCTTCGCTGCGTGTTAACTGCCCGACTAACTCGGCCCACATTGCGCCGAGTGCTGTCGCCACCAGTGCGGCCAGCGGGGCCGGTTCTGACATTTGGCGCACGCGAACAGGTGGCGATGGTGCCAATGCAGCTATTGGCGTTTGTGGAGTTTGTGGCTCTGGATTTTCTTCGAAGTCTTGCTCTGAATCTATTGGCGGTTGTAGATGGCTATCTGAATCTGAATCTGAATCCGACGTGAACTCTATCTCCGGCGGCTCGTCTTGCGAGTTATTTTGCGCGTTATTTTGCGCGTTGTTCTGTGCGTTGTTAGTCGGCGCACTCTGCGCCTCAGTCTGGTGCGGTTTCGCCATATCAGGCGACGCGTTAATTACAGCGACATCTTCCCAAGGCGGTACTGACAAGGGCGTTGCTACGCTTGTGCGTGCGCTAACTGGTGCCGCCTGAGCCCGTACAGGCTCAGGATCAGGCTTTTTTGCCGGCTCAGCGGCGCTCCTGTCACTGCTCTCGATCGCGCTGCTTACGGCGCGGGGAACTGCGACAGTTCCTGCGGGTTTAAAGGCTAAAAGGCGTAGCAGCACCATGGTCAGGGCGGCGTATTCGTCAGGTGCTAAGCCGAGTTCTCCACGGCCGTGCAAACACAGGCTGTAGAGCAACTGGGTTTCATCGGCCGGTAGCAACTGCGCTAGGCGGGCGATTTCGCCGGCCTCGGGGTCGGCGCTATTATCAGCATCGGCGGCTGTCTCTAATGCCTGACTCATCATGGATGGCACAGCTTGCAGCACCGCCATGCGTTGCAGCACAGTCGTCATTTCCTCTAATGTTGAGGCAGCGCTTAAGCCGTGAAGGCGTAACACCTCGGCAATCTCGACCAGGCTTTTGCCGTCGGCCCGGGCAAGCGCATCAAGCAGTCCAAACACGTAGCTGCGATCAACACTGCCCAGCATCAAACGCACACTAGCTTCGTGCAACTGACCCGAGCCAAAGGCAATCGCTTGGTCGGTAAGCGAGAGTGCGTCGCGCATAGAACCCCGTGCGGCACGCGCTAATAAGCGCAAGGCTTGCGTATCCGACGGGACTTCTTCTATGCCCAGCACATGGCCGAGATGCTCCAAAATAGTTTCTGGCGCCATAGGCCGCAGGTTGAACTGCAGGCAGCGGGACAGCACTGTCGCCGGCACTTTTTGTGGGTCGGTTGTAGCCAATACAAACTTGAGGTAGTCAGGCGGCTCCTCCAACGTCTTGAGCATGGCATTGAATGCGGTGTTGGTCAGCATGTGGACTTCGTCGATCATGAAGACCTTAAAGCGACCAAGCACTGGTTTATAAACCGCTTGCTCAAGCAACTGCGCAATCTCATCAACGCCGCGGTTAGAGGCGGCATCGAGCTCGGTGTAGTCAACAAAGCGGCCGCTGTCTATGTCAATGCAAGCTTGGCAAACACCGCAAGGTGTAGCGGTAATACCGCCCTGCCCGTCCACGCCCACGCAGTTAAGCGACTTAGCCAAAATACGCGATATGGTAGTTTTACCAACGCCGCGGGTGCCGGTAAACATATACGCATGATGAAGGCGCTGAGTAGTTAGCGCATTACCCAAGGCTTGGACCACATGCGATTGACCCACCATTTCCGAAAAGTTCTTGGGACGGTATTTGCGGGCTAGGACTAGATAGGACATAGCGATATTCTAGATTGCGGCGACTTGACATGAGATGACAGAAAAAATGCGTCGTCATGACCTTTAATCAGCCGAGGGCAAACCGAAGTCCCGTACAATATACGGTGACGAGCCTTCCCGCATGGTGAAGCGGCCAACCGGGTCAGATGGGGAACCAAGCAGCCCTAACTGTAGAGCCAGTGCCGGGGTCAAGGTTCGTCACCTCATACATCGACATCCTTGAAATTTTTAATTTGTTCAAGCGAGTCCCAGCACACCGTCAACCAAACGTGTGAACTTCCAAAATACTGAGGCTCAAAGTTCAAGCCGCAGCACATACATTTAATTCTTAACGCCTAAACGGGTGATCACGGCCTGACAGCGCTAACGCCAGCTTAACTTCCCAAGCATGAGACGGCACTATTTGCGACGCATAAGAATTAAAAGCCAAGAAAAAAAGCAAAGGCGAAAGTCGCACTGCCCAGTTAAGACTCAGTGGTTTCTCAATTGCGTTGAGTACGAACAAAGACACGGCAGCACCTAAGGCCCAACCCAAGCAAACTTCGCTAAAGCTGTGCGCACCCAAAATGATTCTCGACCAGCCGACGCCGACTGAAAATAAAATTCCTAAGCACGCCGCAAGCTGGCACTTAAACCGCGAATCGCTGGAAATATAAAGCCGAAACAACACAGGAAAAATCGCTGTTGCCAACAAGGTATGGCCGCTAATGCCGGTAAAGTCCAATGCGGCAATACCTAAGCCCCAGCCCCAAAACAAGCATTTACTCATCAGAGTCAGCAAGACCGCCAAGCCCAGCGCGAACAGCCAGCGGTAGGCGACTTTTCTTTGAACTAGAAATAAACCCAAGAAATGCAAAAAAAATATCGGTAGCAATATGCTGGCTGATCCCAAATGCGTGATGACGCGCCACCAATATATTGAGTTTGAGATTGCCATAAATAAGAAAAAATTAATGGGACTGTAGCTTGTTTAAATCGCTGCACATACGCGTTTGTACGCGCACAGATTCATCCAAAATAATTATCAGCTGATCGCAATGCACACATTGAAAATGCTTTGGTATTATTTTCACAATCTCTGCAGCGGGCTTACTCAAAGCTTAAAGCTAGCGCCACACAAACTCTGACGACAAAGCCATTGATAAATAATTTAGAGCGTTAATAAATAGTTCTGAATTTCGTCAAAGTCAGCCCTAAACTGCAGCTTTCCCGGCCAGCTTGCAAAATAATGAACACTAACCAAATCCTAATTCTTGCCATTCTCGGCAGCACTGTCGCCATGTTTATGTGGGGCCGCTGGCGTCACGACATGGTAGCCATGTTTGCGTTGTTAGCCAGCGTAGTGGGTGGACTAATTGCGCCAGAACAGGCTTTTTCCGGCTTTGGCCATCCTGCGGTCATTACCGTAGCCTGTGTGCTGGTGCTAAGCCGCGGATTGCAATTGACTGGCGCAGTCGATGTACTGGTCAGGCACACCATGCCGGCCAATGCAGGCACTACTGTCAGCTTGGCAGCACTGGTAGGTCTAGGCGCACTACTTTCTGGCTTTATGAACAATGTAGGCGCGATGGCTTTACTCATGCCAATGGCTTTACAACTGGCTAATCGGCTGGATTTACCCCCTGGGCGGGTACTAATGCCGCTGGCCTTTGGCACTATTTTGGGCGGTATGACCACGCTCATAGGCACGCCGCCCAACTTAATTGTCTCTAGCTTTAGAGCCCAAAGTGGTGCTGGCAGTTTTTCGATGTTTGATTTCACCCCCATAGGCCTATCCGTTGCCGTCATAGGCATCGTGTTTTTGGTACTTGCATGGCGGCTGGTGCCAGCGCGCAAAACGCAAAGTAATAGCGATTTTGAGACCGGCAGTTACATGACCGAATTGCGCGTACTTGAAGGCGGAAAAGCCGCCAGCATGACACTGCGCGAAATAGAGGTGGCCCTAGAGAACGCCGATGCACAAGTGCTAGGACTGGTCAGGCGCGAAGTCTATCTATCCGCGCCGCGGCCAAGCACTCGGGTCAGAGTTGACGATATATTGGCGATAGAGGCCGATGTAGATGCACTCGGTGAATTGAGCTCGGCACTGGGTCTAAAGCTGGAGGAGTCCGTCAAACCCAAAAAAGAAGATGCCGAAGAAAACTCTGAAAAAATCAGATCAAACAAAAACATAAAAACTGACAAAGAAAAAACTCAAGACAAAGACGAAGAAAAAAACAGCGAGGAAAAAGAAGACAAAGCCCTCGCCCAGCAAGACATAGTGCTGATGGAGTTTGCGGTGTTGCCCGCTAGCGTGATTGCTGGTCTCTCAGCCCAAGACATGCGGCTACGCAGCCGATATGGACTGAACCTATTAGCCGTTTCACGAGAAGGTTCGCGCTCAAAAAGTCGGCTCAGGACTATGACAGTCCAAGCCGGAGACTTGTTGCTACTGCAAGGCCAAGCCGATGCCCTGGCCGAGTTCGGCGTTGACTCTGGCTGCGTGCCACTGGCAGAACGCGACTTACGCATACCCAACAAACGCAAGGCATGGCTGGCTAGTGCCATCATGTTGTTTGCAGTCGGCAGCGCGGCTTTTGGATTGCTACCAGCAGCAGTTTCTTTTGCCATTGGCGTATTAGCCAGCATGGCCTTGCGGACAGTGCCGCTCAGAGCGGTGTACGAAGCCATAGACTGGCCAGTGATTATTTTGCTGGCAGCACTAATTCCTGTTGCCGGCGCCATGCAAAGCACCGGTACCGCTGATTTAATTGCCCGCTTTTTGCTCGACAGCGTGGCGCAAGGCAATGCCATCATTGCGTTGACGCTGATACTGGTGGTCACCATGAGTTTGTCTGACCTGATGAATAACGCCGCTACGGCCGCGGTGATGTGCCCAATTGCGATTGGTACGGCTGGCGCGTTAGGTGTGAGTGTGGATTCGTTTTTAATGGCCGTAGCGATCGGTGCTTCGTGCTCATTCCTCACACCCATTGGCCACCAGAACAACACCCTCATACTCGGGCCCGGTGGTTTTCGGTTTGGCGACTATTGGCGGCTAGGACTGCCGCTGGAGTTGCTGGTAGTGGCGATCAGTGTCCCTATGCTGCTACTGGTCTGGCCGCTGTAAAGACTGACTAAGGACTTTTAAAATTCCTCACCGGCTTCCTCAATCGACAGCGTGGTGTTCAAGGCATGACCGGCAACTTGAGCTGCGGCCACCGCCAGTGTCGCCAGCGGATAGGTGCCGCTGATGATGCCTTTGTAAGACAGTTCTGCAGCAATCGCATCCTGACCTAAACCCTCGACGGCCGCGTCTATGCAGGCCTCCATGGAGTTGAGCCCGATATCACTGTAAAGGTCTTCGCCCTCGAAGCTTACGCTGTACTCGTAGAGTCCATCTTCACAGGGGTCAATGTTAAATCGCACAATCATTTGCAAGCCTTTCTATGGGTGAGAGGAATAAAAAATCAAAGACCTAGGTGTTTGAGTGCCCCTTGCGCAGCACTGCGGCCGCTGGATAAACAGGCGCTGAGCAAGTAGCCACCGGTTGGCGCTTCCCAGTCCAGCATTTCGCCAGCGCAAAAAAACCGGTTGCGGCAGCGTTTTGCCTTGTGCTGGTTGGAGCTGAAATTGTGCGTCCATGGCTTCAAACAACACGCCGCCGGCGCTGCTAATGGCCTCATCAATAGGGCGGGCAGACAGCAGCGTCAAAGGCAAAGCCTTAATCGCTTGAGCCAACTCTACCGGCTTGTGCATGGCTTCTTTGCTCAGTACTTCGTGAAGTATGGCGGCCTTTATACCGTCTAAACTGAGGCGGCTCTTAAGATGGCTAGACAGCGAGCGCGAGCCGCGCGGATAACGCACTTCTACCAGCACTTGCGCCAAGGTTTTATCCGGCATCAAGTCCAGCATAAAAGTGGCGCTGCCTTTAGCGCTAATTTCATCGCGCAGCAAGCTAGAAGCGGCGTAAATCAAGCTGCCTTCCACGCCGGTGGCCGTTGCGACAAACTCACCTTTTCGGTTAAAGCTTTGGCCCTTGGAATCGGTAAAGCTAATGGCCACAGATTTAAACGGCTGACCGGCATGGCGGCTAGAGAAATGCTCGGTCCAGCCGGCTTGTGGCGCATGGCCTTGGCCAATTAAATCTTTGAGAAATTCGCGCCGGGTTTCGCCTTCTGCTGCCTCTTGTTGTTCTTGCACCGCAACTGGACGGCCAACATCAAAACCGCAATTCGATGGCTGTAGTGGTGCGACTTGCACGCCGCGCTCAGCCAGCAAGGGTATCCACGCGCCGTCAGAACCAAGCCTGGTCCAACTGCCGCCGCCTAGTGCCAGCAACACCGCATCAAACTGTGCATTCAGCCGGCCTTGTGGAGCATCAAACGCCAACGCGCCATCGGCGTCCCAACCAACCCAACGGTGGCGCATAGAAAACTGTACGCCCTGCTTACGCAAGCGCTGCAACCATGCGCGCAGCAAAGGCGCAGCTTTCATGTCTTTGGGGAAAATGCGGCCAGAACTACCGGTAAAAGTCTCCACACCCAAGCCTTGAGCCCAAGCACAAATTTCAGCCGAACCAAAACTGGCCAACAGAGGTTCAAGATCGGCGCGGCGCTCAGCGTAGCGGCTCATAAAGGGCTCAAAACTCTCGGAATGCGTGAGGTTCAAACCGCCTTTGCCCGCCAGCAAAAATTTGCGGCCTACAGACGGCATAGCGTCATAAACATGAACGCCCACGCCAGCGCCAGCCAGCACTTCTGCGGCCATCAAGCCGGCTGGACCACCGCCTATGACGGCAATGCGCAAGGTAGAAGTCGGGGTGGTTTGGGAAATGGTAGTGGTCAAAGGAAAGCGTTTTCAATCGGTGCAAGCCTGGCTTGGTAAGCTGGCAATAACGCTGTTTTAAGCGATTAGTGGTCAGGTCTTGCTGGTTTTAATAAAGGATGAGGAAAGGCGCGAAATTCGCGTGGCGACAGGTGCTGCATGCCGTTTGCCTAACAATGTTGTTGATTATCGCTGCTTGCTTGGCGCAAGCAGGCTTAAGCAATCTCTAACAACGCCCCATTACCCGCAATAAAGGCCGCTTTAATCACCGTACCTGGATAAATTTCTTGCAGTGCAAGGCGATAAGTTTGAAGTTGCGCCAACTTAACAGGATCATTTTGCGGCTGATGCGCCGACTTATAGTCCAGCACCCACCACTGGCCTTCAAAACCTAAATCTTGGCGCTGCACCAAGCGGTCAAGTCGCAAGGTTTGACCTGCATGCAGCAATTCGACTTCATTGCCCTGCCACTTCAGACGTGTGTTATCCCAAGCCCAAGCCGCTTCCCGGCTGCGTATGCAAAGCGCCATGGCACTGGCTTTGAGCGCGAGTTCGGCGGACAGTGAAAACTCCCGCGTGACTGCGCTCAGTGCTTTGAGTGCTGCTGGCGACTGGTCTAGCACTGCATCCCATTCAAGTAAACGGTGCATGGCCTTGCCCATGCGCGCGCTGTCGCTGTCGGGCTCTGTCTGTGTGTTGGCGCTTAAATCTAATACTGCCCAATCTGGCAGCGCTGGCAAATCAGCCAGCAACAGCGTTTCTTCAAAAGCGGCCACATCTTTAGGGCTGGGGTTTGCCAATGGCGGCGCTGCCATCGGTTCGGCAATATTGATTAAGCGCTGCCACCAGCTGTGGGTGGTGGTTTGATGCGGCTCGGTTGAGGAAATCGCCAGCGTCAAGCGGGCTCGAGTCAGGGCCACGTAAAGCGCGTTGAGTTCCTCACGCTTGCGCGCAGCCTGCTCTTCTTCCAAGGCCGGCAAGGCGCAAGCCGGTGGACGCGACTCACTGACCAAAAATACGAATTTACGCGGCGCGCTGTCCTCGCCCGGCCAGTCGACCAGCACACTCATGCTCTCGGCATTGCGCTCGACAGTATCGGTGTCCAGCAGCATGACGGCGCTGGCTTCCAAACCCTTGGCTCCATGTATGGTGAGCAGCCGCACAGCCAGCGGATTGACCGAGGCCGGCGCTTGCACACCGCCGGCTTTAAGAGCCCGCACCAAGGCGTAAGGCGTGACATAGCGACCGCCATTAATTTGCAGTGCCATACCCAGTAATGCGCGCAAATTAGCCAATACTGAAGCGCGCTCGGCTTGGGGCGCCGCAGCAGCAAAGCGCGCCAACACATCGCCGTGGTGAAAAATTGCCTGCAGCGCATCATGCGGCGCTAAGTTTTGCACCCAACCCTGATAAAGCTGCAAAGTAGCGCCTAGGCCGTCAAAGGACTGCCCTTCAAACGCAGTGTTTTGCAGTAGCGAAAACCAAGACGCCTTGGTTTCTGCGCGCGCCAGCGCAATTTGAACCAGTGCGGAATCATCCAGCGAAAACAGCGGTGAGCGCAGCGCACGCGCGAGTGATAAATCGTGGCGCGGCGAGACCAGCACATCGATAAGCGCGATGATGTCTTGTACTTCGCAGCACTCGCCAAGCTCGGTTTTCTCACCCACTTGGGCGGCGATATGCAGGGCGCGTAACTCGTCTCTGAGTGGCAGTAATCCTGCGCGTTTGCGCGACAACACCATGATCTCAGAGGCTGGCAAACCAGCATTAACTTGGCTAGCAATCCAAGCCGCGGCTTGGCGTGCTTCTAATGTTCTGAGCGTTTCTTCTGGCGTTTCACGCTGCACGGTCAAGCTATCGCGCCAGCCATCTGGGCCCTCATGTTCATCGACTTGTTGCGCGCTGCTGCGAGCAATTTGCGGCAGTCGAACAACGCTGCCGGTTTGATTCGATGCGCTGGTGTGATCACGAAAACCGGTAAAACCATCTTCCCTAACGGCTTGCTGCATAACCTCATTCACACTTTCAATCACTGCTTGGCTGTTGCGCCGGGTGTGATCGCACTCCAACAATTCTCCGCCCAACGCCTGACGCATGAATTTTTTTGCCGCAATAAAAACCTGCGGCTCAGCGCGGCGAAAACGGTAAATACTTTGCTTGGGATCGCCAACAATAAAAACACTGGGCGCATTACCAGCGCCGGCATAAGCACTTAACCAGCTTGACAAAGCCTGCCACTGCAGCGGGTTGGTGTCTTGAAATTCATCTATTAACAAATGCTTGATGCGCGCATCTAAGCGCTCTTCTACCCAACCCGACAGCACGGCATCGCCCAGCATGGTTTGCGCGGCACGCTCTACGTCATTCATATCGACCCAGCCGCGGTCGCGCTTGAGTTCGGCAAATTCAGACAACAGCAATCGCGACAAACGCGTCATGCGTTGTTGATAATCCCAGGCTTGAAACTGTTGCCGTGCTGCCAGCATGCGCAGCGCCAATTCTTGGGCTTGGCGAATTTGTTCTATGCCGATTATGTTTTCGCCGAACTTACGCGGCGTGGATTTATCCGTGAGCAATGCCGACAATACGCCGGTCATATCGCCAACACTTATCGCCCGCTCGAGATCCACGCCTTTGGCAGAGAAAGTTTTAGCTGAGGCCCGGCCCAAAGCCTTGGCTGCGTCCAACATCAGCTGACGACTTGCAGCATCCTGAGCGAGTAAATCGTCGGGATGATTCAAGCCATCAAACTCTGGGAACTGCTCGCCAACTGTGAGTACCGATTGTTCGAGAATGCCCGATGCGTCAGCCAACAAAAACTCTGTCCGCTTGTCAAGTGCGCCCTGCAAGGCCTTGTCGGCTTGATGGCGACCGTGGCTAGTAACGACAGATTCAAAGTCAGACTTGGCTTTAGCGTCGAGCAACAAAGCCGCATAAAAACGTCGCCAAAGCAAAGCCCTCGCCGGCGCATCGTCTTCTAACAATTCGTAGTTCAAAGGAAAGCCAAGCTGCTGCAGCGCAGCTAGCGGCGCGCTACGCAGCAGTGCGGCGAACCAGCTGTGAAAAGTACGAATCTGCACAGCGCGACCGCCCACCAAAACACGCTCGTAAAGTTTAGATAATTGGTCGCGCATAGCGTTTGGAGCGGTCTCGTTTTCTTGCGATAAGACGCCGCGCACTATGAGTTCTTGACGCAATTTTTCATCGTTGGAATGGGCAAACTCTAGCAACCAGTCATCTAGGCGTTTACGCATTTCACCGGCCGCTTTTTTTGTAAAAGTAATCGCTAAAATTTCATGTGGCTCAATCTGCACCGGGCCTTGCAAAAGATTGGGTGTTTGGCCTGAGGTCGGCACAACTGGCGCGGATTGACCTTCGAGTAAGGCGCGCAAAATACGCGATACCAACATCCAAGTTTTGCCAGCACCCGCACAGGCTTCGACCGCTACGCTGCGGCGTGGATCGCAGGCGATGGCGTAGAAGGCTTGGGCGCTGACAGGCTTTTCGTTATGAAAATAAGCGGCTTGAGTCATAGGTATGGCGGAAATATTAATCGGCGTTGCGGCGTCAGAAAAAGTCGATAAGTCAGCTCGCTTCATTGCCAAAAATCCTTACGGCATAAGCCTCTGGCGTTGCAGTAGGCGCAGGCTTTTCCCTCGCCTAGCGCAGGCAGAACTGCGCCATTTTGGATGCGCTGTATATCACTCAACAAACTCTCAATCATCTCATCGCGCAACTCGACTATGCCCGGCTGCGGGTAGCTGCGACTGGCTTCTTTCTCACCCAAATTAACATAGGCTGCGGCCAAGGTATCTTGTTCTAGCAGGGCGGCATAAAAAGGCAGTTGGGTGTCTTCTCGACAGTCTTTTATACGCTGCGCGGTAGTGCTGCGCGGCTCGGTTTTATAGTCCATCAAAAGCCGTGAGCCGTCTGGCATGCGGTCTATGCGGTCAATTTTTCCAAACAAAGTAACCGCTCCGTAAGCCACGTCGCGCCAGACTTCGCCCTCGTCAAATACTGCGCCGCTGGCCTCGTGTTCAGCCAGCCATTCAAGATAACCTTGACGCACACGCGGCCAGCTGGCGGCGAAAGGCAAGAATTCGCTTTGGCTGAGTCTTAACTCTCGCATGGCTTTATCGGCGGCTTGGTCAATCATATGTATACGTAGCGTTAAATCTTGGGTTGGTGCAAGCTGAAGGTCGATGTGAAAAAAGTTCAGCAGCGTATGCAGCCAATTGCCAAAATCGCGTTTACCCAACTCGCCCTCTAATTCATCCGAGGCCTGAAGTCCCAGTTGGCGCAAGGCAAAAAAGCGGTAAGGGCAACGGCGCAAATCTTCGTAGGCGCTGGCCGAGAGACGGCTCACGGGCAGGTCTTGACCGCGCGGCAGTGGCCTCAAGGTTGGCTGAGCGGGTAAGCGGCGCTCACTGCGCGGGTCTGGCGCGAAGGCCGGGGAACGCAGCAGCAAGAGCTGCACCAATGCGCTAGGTGTCAAACTCTCACCGGCTTCGCTGGTGCGCCAAAGCAAATCGATGTGCGGCATGCACAGTGCATATTGCCAAGCGCTGCGCTGCGCTGTCGCCAATTCGTCGCGGGACGGCAGGCCTAGCAGCAAACGCTGCGCCGGCGTCCAGCCGCCGGGTGGCTCGGGGGAGGCTTGAAGGCGAATCTCATCGCAACCAGGCATGACCACGGCCTGCATGGGCCGACCTAACAATTGGCTTAACGGCAATATCGTGACTTGAGATTGCGCGGGGTGGCCGGGTGTGTAGCTACCAGCTTCTAAGGCTTGATTGACCCAGCTGGTAAATTCAGCCAGCGATAAACGCGGCGAGTCTTCTACCAGCGCATCGTCGCCTTCAAACAAACGAATCGACTCCATCACGGCAGCGCCTGCTACATCGACCAGCATAGGCATCCACTGACCACTAGTTTGGAGAGCGCCGCGCAAGCTGCGCAGCCAGGCCGGTAGCGGCCGTGGCGCTTGCAAGCTTTTACGCAAGGGCTCTAGTTGCGCTAGCAATGGTGCGAGTTCCTCTTGCTGAAGTGGCAATTCTCGCCATAAGCGCAGACCGGCTTTGCGCAGCCAGACTTCAGCCGGCTCCAGCACATCAGCAGAAAAAGCTGGTGCGTTTTTAAGCCATTCCAGCACCGCATCGCTGGAGGCGTCCCAAGGCGCAGCACGCAGCAAATTCATCACGCCAGCGGCCGAGCGAGTGGTCGAGAGTTTCCAGCCGGTTTCATCGCGCAGCACAACACCGCGCTCGGCCAGCATGGCGCGAATGCGGCGCGTGAGCACCCGGTCTTGGGCAATCAGTGCGACCGGATTGCGGCCCTCTGCCAAGTGCGCAATCACACAGGCCGCGGCGCGCTGGGCTTCGTCTTCCATATCTCCAGCCGCATGCAGACCTAATTGACCGGCATGTTCAGGCGCGCCGAGTTTAATGCTTTGCGCGCGCTCACCAAAATGCAGTTTGAGTGACTCCGACAAAGCCTCGGTTTGAAAGCCTTCGAGTAGCACCAGCAAGTCGACTTCGGCCTCAAATAAGCAATCCGTCGCATACGCTGATGAGGCGGCCCAAACCAGCGCAATGCTGGCAACGGCCAGCTCCAGCGCCAATACCGAAGAAGCCATGCTTTGACCTAGCTGCTCAGATAACTGCTGACCCCAGCGCATGCGTTGATCAGGATGTTGGGCGGCGGCTACGCGCGACAAAGACCATGCCGCCTCGGCAAGACGGCCGGCCAAATGTTGATAAGCACCCAGCCCGGCTTGTTGGAGTAGTCCAGCCGCCGTCGGCAAGTCGAGTGCTGCGTCTTGTGCGATGTCGCCAGCAGCAGGCACAAAGCCACTTTGATCTGCCGACAAGGACGCGGCCCAGTTCATAGAAGTCTCAAAACGCGGCACAAAAGCCGATGCAGCACCGGCACGCAAGGCATGCACAGACCAAGCTTGGCGCGCTTGCAACATGAGCTGCGCATACGGCAGCAGAACCACGGTGCGGCTGGGATGAACCCCGCTGGCGTCAATTATTAAGGACAGGGAGCGCATCGCTTCGGCCCAGCAATCCTCAACAGGATGGGTTGCACTGAGTTCGGGGGCTGTGAGTGTGGGTGACAAAAATGGGCTTTCAGAGTTGCTAACTATCACGCTCATAGCCGAGCAATACTGGCATTACCCGACGTTGGCACTTGGTTTCTGACACAATGATCTCAGCTAAAGTCTTATCTGAAACAAGTTATTAAGGAGCCAAAATGGCCAGCGAACTGATTAAACATACCACCGATGCCACGTTTGAAACCGACGTACTGAAATCAACTCAACCAGTTTTGGTGGATTACTGGGCTGAGTGGTGCGGTCCGTGCAAAATGATTGCACCTATTCTTGATGAAGTCGCTACCGGCTACGAAGGCCGCCTGCAAATTGCAAAAATGAATGTCGACGAGAACCGCGACATTCCTGCAAAGTTTGGTATTCGCGGCATTCCGACCTTGATGATTTTCAAGGACGGTCAACTCGCTGCCACCAAAGTAGGCGCTATGAGCAAGTCGCAATTGACCGCATTTATCGACCAACAATTGGTCTAAATTGGTTTAGTTTCCCCGAACTGTGGAGGCCAACACAGCCTCTGCAGTTGAGTGGTAAAAAGCGAAATACTCTCGCCGGTGAACTGAAAAAATATCAATTACTTCAGGCCCTCTTAGAGTTGCAAGCTAAAGAATTTTTGACAACGTTTTTTCCTGTCATAATTAATTCACTCGCTGACTGGACATATTCCCAATCAGTTCGAGTTTCCGGCAAGTGATTCAAATCAATCACCTACGGCAAATCCCCAAAATTCCCCGTATCTTTTAAAAAAATGATCTCCGCAAGGAGCATCCCTACGCAGGTAATTCCATGCATTTAAACGAGCTCAAGGCACTGCATGTGTCTGAAGTCCTCAAGCAAGCTGAAGCCCTTGAGATTGAAAATGTCGGTCGCATGCGCAAGCAAGAGCTGATGTTCGCCATCATTAAAAAGCGCTCTAAAACCGGTGAAACCATAGTCGCTGACGGCGTGCTTGAAGTGTTGCCAGACGGTTTTGGCTTTTTACGTGCACCAGACTCCAGCTATACCGCTAGCACTGACGACATCTACATCAGCCCTAGTCAAATTCGCCGCTTCAACCTACACACTGGCGACCAGATCGAAGGCGAAGTTCGTACACCCAAAGACGGCGAGCGCTACTTTGCTTTGAACAAACTCGACAAGGTCAATGACGGCCTGCCAGAGGACAATAAGCACAAGGTGATGTTTGAGAACTTGACGCCGCTGTTTCCTCGCGAGCAGTTCAAGTTAGAGCGCGACATCAAGGGCGAAGAAAACCTGACCAGCCGCATCATTGACATCATTGCGCCGATTGGCAAAGGCCAACGCGCCTTGCTGGTAGCACCGCCAAAATCTGGCAAAACCGTGATGATGCAAAACATCGCCCATGCTATTACGGCCAATTACCCAGAAGTGGTGATGATGGTGTTGTTAGTTGATGAGCGCCCCGAAGAAGTGACCGAGATGCAGCGCAGCGTGCGCGGCGAAGTCATCTCATCGACGTTTGACGAGCCAGCTGCACGCCACGTTCACGTGGCTGAAATGGTGATTGAGCGCGCTAAGCGCTTGGTAGAACTCGGCAAAGATGTAGTGATTTTGCTGGACTCCATTACCCGTTTGGCACGCGCCTACAACAACGTGCTGCCATCGTCAGGCAAAGTGCTGACCGGTGGTGTGGACGCCAATGCATTGCAACGCCCTAAGCGCTTTTTCGGCGCGGCGCGCAAGATTGAAGAAGGCGGCAGCTTGACCATTATTGGCACGGCTTTGGTCGATACCGGCAGCCGAATGGACGAAGTGATCTTTGAAGAATTCAAAGGCACGGGCAACTGCGAGATTCATCTCGATCGCCGTCTCTACGAAAAGCGCGTGTTTCCAGCGATTCATCTGAACCGCTCAGGCACGCGTAAAGAAGAGTTGCTGTTGGCACCAGAGATTTTGCAGAAGTCACGGATTTTGCGCCAGTTCATGTACAACATGGACGAGATCGAATCCATGGAATTAATGCTCAAGAACATGAAGGCCACGAAAAACAATCACGAGTTCTTTGACATGATGCGCCGCGGCGGTTAATCAAGGCAAAATTCGAGCTACAATGCGAGACGCATGGAAAGTGCTTGGAACGGGTTCAAGTGGCTACCAACACGAATTGATTTAAGGAAATACTATGAAAACCGGCATTCACCCTAACTACCGCGAAGTTTGTTTCACGGACTTGTCCAACGGCTTTAAATTTGTCACACGTTCATGCGTCAACACCAAAGAAATGGTGAAGATGGAAGACGGTCGCGAATTGCCACTGTACAAGCTCGACACGTCTAGCGAGTCACATCCTTTCTACACGGGTACACAAAAATCTGTGGACAACATGGGTGGCCGCGTTGAGCGTTTCCGCAACCGTTTCGGCAAGACACCGGCAAAAGCAGCTACGCCAGAAGTCGCAGCCTAAAACGGCCAGAGCTTGCGGTGAATTGATTTCACCCAAGCGCAAAAAAAGCAGCCTTTTAAAGGCTGCTTTTTTTTGTCCTGAGTTAAAGTCACCGCAGCTTATAAGCCCCTATTACTGCATTAGACAAGCCCACCACGCGCCAAGCACAACCTACTGACGTTTTTGATCACTCCATCACCTGCCATCATCGCCCAATCAGCTGTGCGCCGCCTGCCTAGGCTGGTGCTGCTGCTATTTTGCTTGGCCTATGTGCTGCCAGGATTTTTTGGCCGTGCACCTTGGAAAAACGAGGACATCGCCGGCTTTGGCATGATGCGCGAGTTAGCCAATGGCGCTAGCGACTGGATGGCACCGCAAATCATGGGTCAAGCCAGCAGCTTTGATGCACTAGCGCCCTACTGGCTGGGTGCATTAGCGATTAAGGCCTTGCCCTGGATGGATCAAGCGATGGCGGTGCGTCTGCCTTTCATCGCACTGCTAGCGCTAACCCTGCTGGCGAGTTGGTATGCGGTTTACTATCTGGCACGCAGCCCGCAAGCCCAGCCAGTAGCTTTTGCTTTTGGCGGCGAAGCCAATCCGGCTGACTATGCTCGCGCTATTGCCGACGCCGGTCTTTTAGCGTTAATTGCCTGTCTAGGCTTAGCTCAACTGTCACACGAAACAACGCCGGCATTAGCGCAACTAGGCTTTACTGCGCTGATTTTTTACGCCATGGCGTCTAGTCCCTATCGCAACGCCACTACCATTCTTGGCCCCGCGCTTGGCCTTTTAATTGGCCTTGCCGGCTTAACCTTAAGCGGTGCACCAACACTGGCACTGCTACTCGGCAGCGGCGGCGCAGTGGTGGAATGGATGCATCTTAAATGGGGCCACACAAGAAAAAGCTTTGATGAGTATGAGAGCCAAACCAGTAGCCGACAATCTTGGGCTTGGATCGTACTTATCGTTAGCCTAACCCTGTTGATCGCCATCTTGGCTCACACACTGAATTTGTGGCGCTGGCGCATAGAACTACCGGGTGAAAACGGCTTACCATTGACCGGCGAGTGGAAAAAAATGGGCCGACTGCTGCTCTGGTTTACTTGGCCGGCTTGGCCGCTGGCGCTGTGGACCCTGTGGCGCTGGCGGCGCCAATTGAGTAGCCGCCATGTCGCCTTACCGCTGTGGTTTGTCGCCGTTTCCGTGGGCGCTACGCTGACCACGACTGCATCTGACCGCAGCTTGCTGCTCAGCCTGCCCGCACTGGCTGCGTTAGCCGCTTTTGCACTCCCGACCTTTAAGCGCAGCGCCGCGTCACTAATCGACTGGTTCACCCTGCTGTTTTTCACCGGCTGCGCCACCATCATCTGGGTAGTGTGGATAGCCATGCAAACCGGTATTCCGCAGCAGCCGGCGGCCAATGTGGCGAAATTAGCGCCGGGTTTTGAGCCTAGCTTTTCACTCAAGTTATTTTTGCCCGCACTAATCGCAACGCTGGCTTGGACCTGGCTAGTGAAATGGCGAGCCAGTGCGCAGCGCGCGGCGATCTGGAAGTCTTTGGTTCTGCCAGCTGGCGGCGCTACTTTGTGCTGGCTGCTGTTAATGACACTCTGGTTGCCCTTGCTGGACTATGCGCGCAGCTACGCTCCACTCTCACGCAAAGTGGCAAGCCTAGTAGAGCAGCAATCCTGCGTAGAAATATACGGCCTACCCAGTGCAACCGCCGCCGCACTTCAATACCATGGCAAGCTAGAACTCAAGCAAGCCACCAACACAGCCGTCTGCCCTTATTTATTGGTCAATGCGGCCTCCCAAAACAGCTTGGGTAATACCGTCAATCTGCCAGATTGGGCTTTTCAAGCCACCGTCAGCAGGCCAGCGGACAGCAGCGACAAACTATTGCTATTTAAGCGCGTGAGCTTGCCAGCGCAGACTAGACCTCAACCCAAATGACAGAGATTAAAACCATTGCTAAGCACGCTAGCAGCGTGCTGGTAGGACAACTTGCGGTAATGGCCTATGGCGTTGCCGATACCGTGATTGCTGGTCGTTACAGCGATGCCGCACTGGCTTCTTTGTCCGTGGGCTCGGCAATCTACGTCAGCGTGTTTGTCGGCCTGCTGGGCATTGTGATGGCGCTGTTGCCTATCTGGGCAGAGATGCGCGGCGCGAACCGCTTTGAAGACATGGGCAAGTCACTACGCCAAAGCCTTTATTTATGCGTTTTGATCACACTGACTGGCATGACGGCGCTGTTGTTTCCTGGCCCTTTGCTGCGCTGGGCGAAAGTGCCAGTTTTGATGCTGGGAGAAGTCGAAAGCTATCTCCGAGTATTGGCCTTTGCTTTTGCACCAGCCTTGCTGTTTCGTGTCTACAGCAGCTTTAACCAGGCTCTTGGCAAGCCGCTGTTAGTGACGTGGCTACAAGTAGGCGCACTAGGCCTAAAAATACCCTTGTCTATCTGGCTAGTGGGTGGTGGCGCTGGCATAGAGCCCATGGGCGCAGTAGGTTGCGCTTGGGCCACATTGGTTGTGAGCTATACGCTGATGGCGCTTGGCCTAATCATGCTACGCACGCAAAAACTCTATACGCCGTTTCGTATCTGGAAGGCTATGGAAAAGCCAGATTGGCGTCAAATCGGTGAGTTTGCTCGGCTAGGTATTCCGGGCGGTCTGGCTTACATGGTGGAGATCACCTCCTTTACGTTAATGGCCTTATTTATCGCGCGCTTGGGTACTACCGCATCAGCCAGTCACCAAATAGCCGCTAGCGTAGGCGCCATCCTTTATATGGTGCCGCTATCAATGGCGATAGCCTGCAGCGCACGGGTTTCCTATTGGCTGGGTGCAGGACATCCGGACAAGGCCAAGCGGATTGTGATCATCAGCCTCCAAACCACTATGCTGATATCGCTACTCTTAGCAGCAACGCTTTTTATCTCTAGGCAAACGGTTGCAGGCCTTTACTCAGCGTCTCCCGACATCGTGCGCATGGGCGCGACCTTGCTAGCTTGGGTTGCGTTATTTCATCTGGCCGATGCGACACAAGCACTCTGCTCTTTTTTGCTGCGCTGCTACCGCATCACACTCAAGCCCTTAGCGCTATATGGCGTGCTGCTCTGGGGCATGGGTTTATATGGCGGCTATCTGATGGCCTACAAAGGTTTGTTTGGCCGACCAGCGACGCAAGCAGCGGTGAGTTTTTGGGTCACCAGCACAGTAGCTTTAGCACTGGTGGCGCTTTGCTTTTTGCTTTTATTGTGGCGCGCTGTTGTCAGCGATATGAACACCAAGCGAAGCGGCAACCTAGCGACGTAAAGAGTGTGCTGGCTTAAATTAAAGACCAGGCCGAGATAAACACATCACGATCCATAGATCTATTGAGTCCGATTCAGTCGAATCGAATCAAGCCGCCCTCAACAAAACTGGCATTTGGCGCACACGGCTTGCAGGAAAAATGATTGAAAAGCTTGAGCCCTGCCCGACTTGGCTGTGAATGACTAATTCAGCGTTATGCCGTTGCACCACGTGCTTGACGATGGCCAGTCCCAAACCCGTGCCGCCAGTCTCCCGCGAGCGACTGCGGTCAACTCGGTAAAAACGCTCAGTCAGGCGCGGTAAATGTTCAAGCTCTATGCCAGGCCCACTGTCGCTGACGATGAACTGACCACGACCATCGGCTAATACAGACCAGCTAACCTTAACTACGCCAGCACCTGGCGTGTAGCGCACTGCATTGGTGACCAGATTAGACATAGCACTGAACAACTCGTTTTGCACGCCAGAAATCTCAGACACTGGACCCGCATCAAAATGAATTTGATGACCCAAAGGTGAGATCACGGACGACAAAGCTTTTGCTTCTTGCTCACACTGCACCAGTAGCCCACCCACCAAGACCCACTCACTAGCACCGGGTTGCGGACTGCCATCGATGCGCGATAGGGTTAACAAATCGCTGACCAAAATCTGCATGCGCTGCGATTGTTGCCCCATTAACCTTAGGTAACGCTCCCGTTCGGCTTCTTTGAGTGGAAGGTTTTGCAGCGTTTCAATAAAGCCTGACAAGACAGTCAAAGGCGTGCGGATTTCGTGCGAGACATTGGCGACAAAATCACGTCGCATGGTTTCCGCCAACTCCAGCGCGGTGATGTCACGGGAAAGCAGTAGCTTTTGATTTCTACCGTAAGCATGCGCATGCACAGACAGTTTGACGCGGCGCGCTGGCGTGCTGGCACTGCCAGCAATCACCACATCATGGGTGAAATCATTGCCTGCCATATAAGCTTTAAAGGCTGGTTCTCTGACCAAATTGGTGATGTGCTGGAGCAAGTCACGCTGAGCATCGAAGCCATAGTGTTGGGTCGCAAAATAATTGCACCACTCAATTCGGCCTTGCGCATCTAACAAGACAACCCCGCTAGGCGAGGCTTGAATAGCAGATAAAAACTCATTCAAACGGCCGCGACTCTCAACCAGCAATTCATTGCGGTCTTTCACCAGCCTAAGCGCACGGCCCACAGCTTCGCCCCAAATACCGTGCATACGCGGCACGCTATCGCCCAACACAGTGGTTGATTCATTGGCTTGCTCTAAACGCAGCCACGCCAGCAAACGGGCCAAACAAAAACTATCGAATGCCATCCACAAAGTAGCGGCGAGGCCCATACCGATAATTTCACCGGCGCGGCCCTGAAGTAAAAATCCCGCAACCCCACCCACCAACATGCAAGCAACAAAACCCAGCCAGCGGCTAATCATGTCGCTTAAAGGTTGCTGCGATTGGGCAGCGCAGCACCAGGCAGCTGATTGGTTAAACGGTAACCCGCACCGCGTACCGTCTCGACCATTGCACCAGCGTCACCCAGTGCTTCACGCAGACGCTTGACATGAACGTCGACAGTGCGTTCTTCTATAAACACGTGGTCACCCCAGACTTTGTCTAGCAGTGAGCTGCGGCTATGCACGCGCTCGGCATTCTTCATCAGGTAGTGAAGTAATTTGAATTCAGTCGGTCCAAGCTTAAGGTCTTGATCTTTAAAAGAAATTCTGTGCGTAGAGGCGTCCAACATTAAAGCGCCCACGCTGACTGTGTCATTGATCGCTTCAGGCGCACGCCGACGCAGCACAGCCCGAATACGCGCCAGTAATTCTTGGGTCGAAAACGGCTTGGTGATGTAGTCATCGGCACCCGCATCCAAGCCTTCAACCTTGTCCGGCTCATCGCCTTTAGCGGTCAACATGATGATGGGAATATCTTTGCTGCGCGCCTGTTTGCGCCATTGCCGCGCCAATGAAACACCGCTTTGACCGGGTAGCATCCAGTCCAGCAAGATGATATCGGGCAAGTTAGCATCAAGCTCACGCTGAGCGGTCACGCTGTCTTGCGCTAGCACCGGATCAAAGCCGCCGTGCAAAAGATTGACAGCAATTAATTCAGCGATTGCAGGCTCGTCCTCAACAATCAAAACGCGTGGCAGTTGTTTCATTAATATGACCGTGAATTACTTAACAGCGGACTCAACATCGGCCATGGGAATATGCCGCACATCCGCACCCTTGACGATGTAGATGATGAATTCAGCAATATTTTTGGCATGGTCTCCGACCCGTTCAATCGCCTTGGCAATAAACAGCAAATCAAGGCTGGTGGAGATAGTGCGTGGGTCTTCCATCATGTAGGTGATGAGTTTGCGAACGAAGCCGTCGAACTCCTGATCAATCAGGTTGTCTTCTTTGAGAATTGTCACTGCCATCGCCGTGTCTAAGCGCGCAAAAGCATCTAGCGACTTGCGCAACTGGCCCGAGGCCAACTCGCAGGCCAACCGCAAACCCGATGTCGGCAAGGTGCGGGTAGCGCCACTGTCAATAATGGATTTGACCATACGAGCAATTTTGTCGGCTTCATCACCAACACGCTCAAGATTCGCCGTGGTTTTTGAAATCGCGACCAAAAGGCGCAGATCGCGCGCCGTCGGCTGACGTCTAGCGATGATGGAAGAGAGCTCGCGATCGATATCAATTTCCATGGCGTTAACGCGCGGCTCGTTGGCGATAACTAAATTGGCGCTCTCAGTGCTGTATTGAGAAAGCGCATAAAACGCATTGGTTATCTGGGACTCAACCAGTCCACCGAGTTCCATGACGCGCGATGAAACAGCATTAAGCTCGCTGTCAAACTGGGTAGATAGGTGTTTTTCAGGCATGGTTTACTCTTTGAAATCCGTTGAAATTGTCGGCCTCAGCCGCGCTTGCATCAAACGTAAATTATCAGCCGAATCGGCCGGTGATGTAGTCTTCGGTTTCTTTGCGCTTGGGTTTGAAGAAAATATCTTCCGTCACGCCAAACTCAACCAAATCACCCAGATACATGTAGGCAGTGTAATCACTGCAGCGCGCAGCTTGCTGCATGTTGTGGGTCACAATAACCACGGTGTAGTCGTCTTTTAGCTCGGTAATCAACTCTTCAATCTTAGCGGTTGAAATCGGGTCTAACGCCGAGCAAGGTTCGTCGAGCAGCAGTACTTCTGGCTTAATCGCAATACCGCGAGCAATACACAAGCGTTGCTGTTGGCCGCCTGAGAGGCTAGAACCGCTTTGCTTGAGTTTGTCTTTGACCTCAGTCCATAGCGCTGCTTTGCGCAGTGCCCACTCCACACGCTCATCCATATCGCTGCTGTTGAGGCTATCGAAAAGCTTAACGCCAAAAGCAATATTGTCGTAAATCGACATTGGAAAAGGCGTTGGCTTTTGGAACACCATTCCAATTTTGGCGCGAATTAAAGCGACGTCTTTTTTAGAGGTCAGCAAATTCTCGCCGTCGAGCAATATCTCACCTTCGGCGCGCTGCTCAGGGTAGAGCTCAAACATGCGGTTAAAAACCCGCAGCAAAGTTGATTTTCCACAACCTGAAGGGCCGATAAAAGCGGTGACTTTTTTCTCAGGAATTTCAAGATTAATATTTTTGAGTGCGTGAAATTTACCGTAATAAAAATCCAGATTTTTAACGTCAATCTTCGGCTTGGTAGCGCTTGGTGTAGAAACTTGCATGAGTGGAATTTTTTTGTAAGATCAGGTTTTGGCGCGTGTCAAAACACGGGCAAGAATATTCAAAGCCAACACCGCCATGGTGATAAGAAGCACACCAGCCCAAGCCAGTTTTTGCCAATTCTCATACGGGCTCATAGCGAACTTAAAAATGGTTACGGGCAAACTAGCCATGGGCTCACCCATACTGGAAGTCCAGAACTGGTTATTCAGTGCGGTGAACAAAAGCGGCGCGGTCTCGCCAGCCACACGGGCAACGGCCAGCATGACGCCAGTGACAACACCAGCTCTAGCGGCTTTGAGCGTAATACTCAAGATCACTTTCCACTTTGGCGCACCCAGTGCGTAAGCGGCTTCGCGCAAACCGGAAGGCACTAATTGCAGCATATTTTCGGTAGTACGAATCACCACAGGAATAACCAACAGAGCCAACGCAATCATGCCGGCCCAGCCAGAAAAAGTCTTAAAGCGTGCCACAACAACGGCGTAGACAAAAAGACCAATCACTATGGATGGTGCAGAAAGCAAGATGTCGTTGACGAAACGGGTAACGGTAGCAAGCCAGCTTTTGGTGTCGAACTCAGCCAAATAAATACCGGCCATCAAACCAATCGGTGTACCGACCAAAGCCGACAACATGACCATCAAAAACGAGCCGTAAATCGCATTCGCTAAACCGCCCAACTCATTCGGCGGTGGCGTCATCTGTGTGAGGGTGTCCATAGTCAGGCCAGCAAAGCCTAAACGCACCACTTCAAAAAGTATCCAAGACAGCCAGAACAGGCCAAAAAGCATAGCGCCAAGCGCCAGCACAATAGCTAAGCGATTGATTAATTTACGTCGCGCGAATTTAGCTTCGCGAGCCGATTGCAGCACGGCGCTCATGTCTTGACCCCTTCATTTTTCTTGAGTTGCGAGAGTAAAACCTTGGACAGCACCAACACAACAAAAGTAATAAAGAACAAAACCAAACCCAAATACATTAATGCGGCTTGATGCAGTCCAGGACCGGCTTCGGCGAACTCATTGGCCAAGGCGGAGGTAATGCTGTTAGCCGCTTGGAACAAGCTAAGACTGTCCAGTTGGTTGAAGTTACCAATCACAAAAGTGACCGCCATGGTCTCACCAATGGCGCGACCCAAACCCAACATAATGCCGCCCACTACACCAGCTTTGGTGTAAGGCAATACGACTTGCGAGACGACCTCCCAAGTCGTAGCGCCTAAGCCGTAAGCTGATTCTTTAAGCAAGCTGGGCGTGACTTCAAACACATCGCGCATCACTGAAGCGATGAACGGAATGATCATGATGGCCAAGATAATACCGGCCGACAAAAGGCCGATACCCACCGGCGGGCCAGAAAACAGTGCGCCAAGAACTGGCACATCACCAAACGCGCTTTGCAGCGGCTGCTGCACATAGGTCGATAGCACCGGGCTAAACACCAACAAGCCCCACATACCGTAGACGATAGACGGAACAGCTGCCAACAACTCAATAGCCGTACCCAGCGGGCGTTTGAGCCAGGCCGGGGACAACTCAGTTAAAAATAAAGCAATACCAAAGCTCACAGGCACAGCAATGATTAACGCAATGATGGAGGTCATGACGGTGCCGTAAATCATCACCAAACCACCGTACTCGTCCTTCACAGGATCCCAGGTGGTACTGGTCAAAAATCCGAAACCATACTCATGGATGGCCGGCCAAGCACTCACAGTGAGTGACGCCAATATGGCCAACAAAATTAACAGGGTAAAAATTGCCGCACCTTTGGCAGCCCAGCCAAAGATGCGGTCGGCCATAGGCCCGGAGCGAGTTTTTTTAACAGGAGGCGGATTGGTCATAGCGCTTGCGGAGGATAGTGCAGACAGTTGCAAAGGTATATCTTTCGCCGGAAGTGTAATTGACACAGATAGAGTCTCTTGTAAATTGAGTTTCGCTACGGGCTTATGGAGTTACTTAGTGGCGACTGATTTACCAGACATATCAGTGACTTTGGCCCATGATTTCTCAATCGTGCCAATCACGTTGGCAGGCATTGGCACATAGTCCAGAGCAGCAGCGCTAGCGCCACCATTTTTATACGCCCAGTTGAAGAACTTAAAGACTTCAGTCGCATTGGCAGGTGTTTCTTGCTTCATGTTCAGCAAGATAAAAGTAGCAGTAGAGATAGGCCATGCATTTTTACCGGGCTGGTCAGTGATCAGTTGGTAGAAAGACTTA
Source organism: Polaromonas vacuolata (assembly GCF_012584515.1). Classification (NCBI taxonomy): domain Bacteria; kingdom Pseudomonadati; phylum Pseudomonadota; class Betaproteobacteria; order Burkholderiales; family Comamonadaceae; genus Polaromonas; species Polaromonas vacuolata. Next base: position 2,307,093 of record NZ_CP051461.1, read on the forward strand.
TTCCATTGCGCACCGTCAGCGGCAGCGGCAAACGACGCGTCATTAGGCGAGACAAAAACACCATCATGGTTTTTCATCAAGGTGTAAGTCATTTTATTTTGCTTGACATACGAGTACTCGACGTAACCGATGGAGTTAGGCAGGCGGTTCACAAAAGCGGCAACGCCTTCGTTACCTTTGCCGCCGGCACCGACTGGCCAGTTAACTGCTGTGCCTTCACCGACTTTGGTTTTCCACTCAGCATGCACGCGGCTGAGATAGTTGGTGAAGTTAAAAGTTGTACCTGAACCATCGGCGCGGCGAACCGTTGCAATCGCAGCGTCTGGTAAAGCCAAGCCTGGATTGAGTGCCACGATGGCGGGGTCATTCCATTTCGTGATTTTGCCCAAGTAGATGTCGCCCAACACTTGGCCATCTAACTTCATTTGGCCGGGTGCTATACCCTTGATGTTGACCACTGGAACCGTGCCGCCAATCACAGCAGGGAACTGGATCTGACCTTTTGCAGCCAACACTTCATCGGTTTGCGGCATATCGGAAGCGCCAAAATCAACTGTCTTGGAATCTATTTGCTTAATGCCAGCGCCAGATCCTACGGACTGGTAATTGACTTTGACACCGGTAGCCTTGTTGTAATCAGAAGCCCACTTCGAGTAAAGCGGGGCAGGAAAACTTGCACCTGCACCCGTTATTTGCTGTGCACTAGACAAGCTGCTAAAGCTCAGCGCAGCGATGGCAGCAATACCGGTCAAGGAAAGTTTGAAGCTCACGTTCATTGGGACACCCTTAGAGTTAATCGATTGATAGACAAAACAGCGTTACTATAAAAGCCGTTTATGACAAAGATGTGACATTTAGGCTTTCCGCCATTGCATCAAACCCTCACGGTATTTAAAAAGTCGCTTTCAAATCAACACTGAATAGAGCGCAAAAAACTAAGCCATCAGCGCCATGCCGTCAACGTCGCCTAGTTTTTACCCGCGGCTAAATGACTGTCATAAAAATGTCATACGCCAATTGCCATAGCTAACATGACTACAAGCAATAGCTTGACTCACATCGCCTATGGCATCTTGATTCCACTGAACAAGGAATAAATAAAACTGATGTGAACAATTGTCGCAATTACGAATAAGTAAATAACCGTAACAAAGACTATTTTTTTTATTAAAACCGGATATTGCCGATTGCCCCATGTTGGCCGGCTTGCGTAAACCAGCCTATTTAACTCGAAATTGATCGCCACATTTGAATGCTATGCTGACCACGAACAAAACGAGTCAGCTGATATGGAAAATGGAACGTTACTAGCCGCTGTTGATATTGGGTCCAACAGTTTCAGGCTAGAAATTGGTCGTTACGACCACGGTCGAATACACCGCATCGAATACCTCAAAGAAACCGTACGCCAAGGCAATGGCCTCGATGTAGACAGAAACCTTAGCCTTGACGCTATGCAGCGCGGCTGGGACTGCCTGGCTCGGTTTGGCGAGCGACTCGCCGGCTTTAATCCGGCGCATGTGCGAGCAGTCGCCACGCAGACCCTAAGAGAGGCCAGAAACCGGGATGAATTCATCACCCGTGGCCATGCTATTTTGGGCTTCCCCATTGAAGTCATCCCCGGGCGCGAAGAAGCGCGGCTGATATACCAAGGCGTAGCACATTTACTAGCGCAATCGGATGAGCGTAGGTTGGTGATTGACATTGGTGGTCGCTCGACAGAGATGATTATGGGTCGCGCCATGCAGGCCCACACCACAGAATCCTACCGCGTCGGCAGCGTCGCATGGTCTATGAAGTTTTTCCCCACTGGGGCATTTACTGCACGGGCTTTTGAATCCGCAGAAATAGCGGCCAAAGCGATTCTTGACGAAGCGGTTGATGTTTACCGCAGCAGCGGCTGGGACGTCGCTTATGGCGCCTCCGGCACGATTGGCGCGGTCTGCGATGTGCTGACTGCCGGCGGTTGGCCTGCGGGTATGGTGACGCGAGAAGGTCTGGACTGGCTGCTTGAGCGCCTGCTCAAAGCGCAAAGCGCAGACCGCCTAAAAATGGACGGCATGCGTGATGACAGACGCGCTGTCATAGGCGGCGGTGTGAGCGTTTTGAGGGCCGTATTTGATTTGCTAGACATTAAAACCATGCATGCCGCTCAAGGCGCATTGCGTCATGGCGCACTGCACGACTTGTTAGACCGCGAGCATGAACACACAGACTTGCGTTTGAGCACGGTGCAACGTTTGGCCGAAAAATTCCAAACCGATGCAGCGCAGGCCAAACGCGTCAGTCAAGTCGCAGGCCAGTTGTTTGCCATGTGCGGCAGCAACTTGCCTGACGGCAACAGTGACCTACACAAACGCAAACTCGAATGGGCGGCGCAACTGCACGAAATCGGCAGCCATGTCTCGCACAGCGACTATCACAAGCACGGCGGCTATATTTTGGACAACGCCGATGCACCTGGCTTTGCGCTGCCTGAGTTGCATCGCCTAAGTTTGCTGGTGCTAGGCCACAGAGGCAAGCTACGAAAGTTAGAGGCTGATTTTGAAGACCGACTGTTTATTGAGCAACTGCTGTGTCTGCGCTTAGCCGTCATACTCTGCCACGCCAGACGCGAGCCTGATCTTCAAGGCTTGCGACTCGACGTCGGCGACAAGTCCACTCGGTTATTCGTTCTCAATTGCAGAACTGGCTGGGCACAAACATTTCCGCAATCGGCTCACCTGCTACAAGAAGAAGTACTGGCTTGGCAGAAAACGCCTTGGACATTGCTTTTGTCAGTGCTTTAAAAATGGCTTGATTGTGTCCGTAAAAAGGCTGAAAAAATGAGTACTTCACACTTAAATTTAAATGGTATAAACTGTTTATTCTGTTTATTTCAAAAGGCATAAACCATGACCACCATGCAAGAAGAAGTCACGCCAGCAGCCGCTTTTGTAGCCACACCAGTCACAGCAACACAGCGAAAAGCAGCCGTCGCCACCAAGCCAGCTAAGGCACCGCGTGTGGCAGCAAAAGAGAAAGTGAAACCAGTAGCCAAGAAAACGCTCACGGCTCAAGCTGCTGTAAAAAAGCCAGCCCTTAAACCCAAGGCAAGCATCGTTAAAGCAATTCGCTTGAAAGCTGATAGCAAAACAACGGCGGCAAAGCCTAGCGCTAAACCAGCGCCTAAATTGCAAGCAAAGTCAGCTGAAAAATTAGCTGAAAAAGCCAAGTTAGAAAAACCCAAAAAACCCAAATTAGTGCGCGACAGCTTTACCATTCCAAAAACGGAATACCTGGTGCTAGACGACCTCAAACTGCGTGCCAACCAGCTGACTCGTCCAGTCAAGAAAAGTGAATTACTGCGCGCCGGCATCAAGGCCTTGGCCGCACTAAGCGACGCCGCATTTTTAAGCGCTCTAGACCAAGTACCCGCGATCAAAACCGGACGTCCGGCGCGCGAATAAAGCCTAGGACTAAGTGGGATTGGCTCTGGTCTAAATGTGTTCAGGCGACTGCACAGTGACCACTACCGTCTCTACCAAGGATTCGCGCTCACGATAACGCAGCCACCAAAGCGCGCCTTTTTTCACCGCGCAATCACTCTCTTGCATACCCAAGAGCTGCGCAATAGTTTGGCCCAATGTAGGTTGATGGCCAATGATGAGCACGGGTGTTTTCGCCGTCGGCCACTGCGCCACCGCTAGCATTTGACCTGGCGTGCAGCCGGGCGCTAGTTCTGGAACTAAACGATATTTACGCCCCAGCGCCTGTGCAGTTTGTTCGCAGCGGCGCGCTGGGCTGACCAAAATACGGCAGCCCTCAGGCAATTGTCTATCCAACCAAAGAGCCATCCGTGTGGCTTGCTTTTCACCCTTAGAGGTAAGCGAGCGGGTTAAATCAAGTTGCTGCTGTGCTTGCGGCGAAAGCGTTGCATCTAAGGTCATATCTTCAGCCTGGGCATGACGCCATAGGATTAAATCCATTGTGATTTCAGCCTTTATACGGGGAGGAGTAACGCGCGACCAATGCCGCCTGCGCACAATGGCTTATCTCTGAAGGGAGTGGCCAGACGCGCTGATAGCTGCCGTCGCCGCGCATATCCCAAGCATCAACTCTGTCCCTTAGATAGGCCACCAAACATTCATCAATCATGTGTTGACGCAGGTCTGCATCAACCACAGGCCAAGCCAGTTCGATGCGGCGCAACATGTTGCGATTCATCCAGTCGGCACTGGAGAGCAATAAGGTTTCGTCCTCGTCGCAGCGAAAATAAAATACTCGCGAATGCTCTAAAAAACGCCCTATCACTGAGCGCACGGCAATGTTGTCGGTCAATCCAGGAAGACCTGCGGGCAACATGCAAGCACCGCGCACAATCAAGTCAATTTTTACGCCGCACTGACCGGCTCTGACCAGCGCGTTCATCAAGTCTTCGTCAGTCAGGGCATTCATCTTGGCAACAATACGGGTTTGCCTTCCCGCTAATGCGGCCAAACCTAATTGATCGATTTTTTCAATCAACTTTCGTTGCAACTCAAACGGCGCGAGCAGCAAATGATTGAGCTTTGGTAGCCGACTTTGGCTGGCCAAGTGAACAAACAAATTATCCATATCTGCGGTTAGCTGTCGGTCGGCCGTGAGATAGCTGATATCGGTGTAGAGACGCGCAGTGCGCGAGTTGTAGTTGCCGGTAGACAAATGACCGTAGCGCACCAAGCGCTTGCCTTCGCGCCGTGTGATCAGCAGCATCTTGGCATGGGTTTTCAGACCCACTACGCCATACACCACCTGCGCACCAATCGATTCGAGCATCTCGGCCCAATTGATATTGGCCTCTTCGTCAAAGCGCGCCTTGAGCTCAACGACTACCGTCACTTCTTTGCCGAGGCGCACCGCTTCGCGCAGCAACTCCATCAAAACAGAATCGGCACCGGTGCGGTAAATCGTTTGCTTTATGACCAACACTTGTGGGTCGTTCACCGCCTCACGTAAGAAAGCCAACACGCCGTCAAAACTCTCAAACGGCTGATGTATGGAGACATCTCCTTGCTTGAGGCGTTCAAAAAAAGACTGACCGATATTTAACTGCGCCGGATAGCTAGGCCGGTGGCTAGGAAACAGCATAGAAGAATCATCAATCAGGTCAATCAGTTGTGTCAGCCTGACCAAGTTGACAGGCCCGTGCACACGATAAAGCGCTGCCACAGGCAAATTAAATTGCTTTAGCAAAAATGCCGAGAGATGCTCAGAGCAACCAGCCGAGACTTCAAGCCGCACAGCTTGGCCGTAATGCCGGTATTCAAGACCTTGACGTAGCGCCGTGCGCAGGTTGGCCACATCGTCTTCATCAACCGCGAGGTCAGAATGGCGCGTGACCCGAAACTGCGAGAACTGACCCACTACACGGCCTGGAAACAACTCGTCGAGGTGACTGCGAATCACGCTAGAGAGCGAGACAAACAAGCGTTCAGATTCATACGCGGGCTTTGAAGAATAGTTTGAAGCGGTTGACGAACCCTGAACCGGCAAGGCGATAAAGCGCGGCAACACACGCGGCACTTTAACAATCGCAATATCATTAGCGCGCCCAAAAGCATCTAGCCCGCTGAGGCGAACAATAAAATTGAGCGACTTATTCGCCACTTGCGGAAACGGGTGCGAAGGGTCCAAGCCCACCGGTATCAACAGCGGCCTGACCTCGCGGGCGAAATAAGATTTAACCCAGCGACGTTGTGCCGCATTGCGCTCGCCGTGCGAGACAATACGGATACCGTGACGCTCAAAAGCCGGCAGCAAGGCCTCGTTATAAAGCGCATATTGTCGCGCTACCATGTCATGCGCAGACTTTGAGAGCGTCTCAAAGGTTTTCGTGGTGTAAAGACCCTTGGTTTCATTGGCTTTTGCCGCGATTAAATGCGGCGCTGCACGTACCTCAAAAAATTCATCGAGGTTGGAAGACACTATGCACAAAAAGCGTAGGCGCTCCAATAGCGGGACTTCGTCACGCTTGGCCCAGTCAAACACTCGCTCGTTAAACGCCAAAATACAGCCGTCACGGTCTAAGAACTTAACGGGTAAAAAATCTGCTTTGGTAGGCGCTAGCAAGGCAAGTGAAGAAGAAGGTAAATCAGGGAGCATGAAGTACGGTAAAAAGTTAAAACTAAACTTTTGAATTTCAGAGTGAGTAGTTTTTAATTTTAACGATTAACTGTCATTTAGCTTAGCCCTGCGCTGAAAGATCTGTCGCTAAACGTTCAGCCGCAACGGTGCTCTTGGCTTGGCCATTAGCGGCGACTAGAAAACCCTCAAACAAACCACTGGCTTGCGACCAACTAAAGGCCATAGCGCGCGCCCTAGCCTGCTCGCGTGGCAAGGCCAAGGCTTGCGTGCAGGCTTTTTGCAAGTCAAGATTTAGCGCGCCACCGAGGCCTAGTGCATAGTCATCCAGGCTCACACCTAGCACTTGCAACGGCCCATCTACCGGATAGGCCGCGACAGGCGTGCCGCTGGCCATGGCTTCTAGCATCACCAAACCAAAAGTTTCCGAGCGACTGGGGAAAACAAACACATCAGCGGCGGCATAAACCTTGGCCAACTCATCACGAGCCAATACGCCCATCCAACATACGTCTGGGAAACGCAGCTTGAGACTGGACTCCAGCGGACCTACACCGCAGACAACTTTGGTGCCCGGCATGTCGAGTTTTAAAAATGCTTGGATATTTTTCTCATACGAAACACGACCCACAAACAACGCTATTGGGCGCGACATTTCCGCCATAAGTGGATGTACCAAGGGCTGAGGCGAATAAGAAAAAAGCGCCGTATCAACCCCATGAGTCCAACTTCTGAGCTGCTTAAAACCGCGCCGCTCTAGCATCTGTAGCACGCCTAGCGTAGGCACCATCACGCCAGATGAGGCTTTGTGAAAATACCGAAACAGCGCATAGCCTAAAAAAAGCGGTAGCCCGATTGCAGCCTTGAGTATTTCGGGAAACTTGGTATGGAAGGCAGTGGTAAAACGCAGACCGCGCTTAATGCAATAACTGCGTGCGGCCCAGCCCAGTGGTCCTTCTGTCGCCACGTGAATGGCATCGGGCACAAACGCATCTAGTGTTTGACTCAGTACGCGCTTGGGTGAAACCGCCAAATCAAGACCAGCATAACCGGGGCAAGGTCTTGTCTTGAACATACCAGGATGAACTACGGCCACTGTGTGGCCTAACAGTTCAAGCTCACGCACCAACTCAACCAAGGTGGTGACCACGCCATTGACTTGGGGTTGCCAAGCATCGGTAACAAGAGCAATTTTCATAAAGTGGCTGTGGCTTGGGTTGAGTTTTGGGTTCGAGTTACGACGAAACTTGAGAGGTCGCTGTCGCTGTGCCAGTGCAGCAGCTCTAAGCTGCCATCGAAGTTCTCTACCAACGCGGTTCGACTCTCGACCCAGTCGCCATCGTTGCAATAAAGAATGCCGTCAATTTCGCGCATCTCAGCACGGTGAATATGACCGCAGACCACACCTTGGTGTCCGCGCCGGCGCGCCTCCTTGGCAACTGCCACTTCAAAGTCAGTAACATAGTTAAGCGCAGTTTTAACTTTTTGTTTGAGATACGCCGACAACGACCAATAAGGCAAACCCATGCGGGCACGCAGGCGGTTGAGATGGCGATTGAGTTTGAGAGTGAACTCATAAAGATTGTCACCAAGGTAAGCCAGCCATTTGGCACACTGCACGACTGCATCGAAATAGTCGCCGTGGATAACCCAAAGTTGACGGCCATCAGCAGTCATATGCACGACCTCTTCCATCACCACAATGCCGCCGAACTGGTGACCAATAAAGCCACGCGCAAACTCGTCATGATTACCTGGTACAAAGATAATTTTGCAACCTTTGCGCGCACGTTTGAGCAGTTTTTGAACCACGTCGTTGTGTGCTTGCGGCCAATACCATTTGCGCCGCAATTGCCAACCATCAATGATGTCGCCAACCAGATAAAGACGCTCGCTAGGATGGGCTTTTAAGAAATCCAGCAAAGCGTTAGCCTGACAGCCAGGCGTGCCTAGATGTAAGTCAGAGATAAATATTGTGCGGTAGCGCTTACGCACAGCGCTCTCATCGTCATTACCATCATGCTCAATAGAACCCATGCCTTTGACACCTGAGGCATCAAATAAAGCACCTATGGCGGCGTCAAAATTGGCCCGCATATCAGCCAGCCCGGTGGTTGCTACCAGTTTCAAAAGTATCTAAGCGGCCAGAGAAATGTTTTAAATAACGCGGCGGTAAATCTTGGATGCGCATCATCATGGGCAAATCGGCCGAATTGAAATCAGGGTCCCATGCCGGCGCACCCAATACTTTGGCACCTAAGCGTAAGTAGCCTTTAATCAATGCCGGCGGCTCTATGTCTAGTGAGCCGTCTAGTTGATCAACAGGCAAGGCCAAGCGCGGCGTGACACGGTATTCAATCGGTGCGAGATGGGTCTGGCTGACTTGTCGCCAGATGCTAGCGGCTGCATGACCACTGGGCACACCCATGTGCCGCATAGGAATACTCGCGCAACCAATCATGGTGTCTAACTGGTTGCGCCCCATGAACTCAGCCAATGCACCCCAGAGCGCCAAAATCACACCACCATGCCGGTGATCAGCATGCACGCAACTGCGACCAAGTTCGACCATGCGTGAGCGCAGTGTGCGCAGCCGGGTCAGATCGAATTCGGTGTCGCTATAGGTGCTGCCGACGCGCTTGGCCTGCGTCGGCGTGAGAACGCGGTAAGTGCCTATGACTCCGCCACTGGCCTCATCACGCACCAGCAAATGTTCACAAAAGTCGTCAAACAAATCGATGTCATGGCCCGCGATATTGCACGGAATTTTTGCGCCCATCTCCAGCGCAAAGACTTGATACCTCAGGCGTTGTGCCTGCCTGACTTCATCTTGATGCTTGGCCCAGCTGACAGAAATTTTGCCCGCGACAGGCTTGAGCTGAGAGGCTGCATGGATTGCATGATGGCTTGGACAAAGCGACCCCCGTGGCATAGCGACTGGCGACAATGCAAAGGTTGGATTCGGCAGTTCTTTCATGTTTCGCTCCTAAAGAGTAGAGGTTTTAGTCATGACAGGGCTACAAAAAAGCCCCTTGCAAGGGGCTAATTTCTGTGCCACTTCAGTCGTTAGCGAGTGCAGTATTGACAAATTTTTGGGAATCAAAAGTCTGTGCCGACAACAAACCGTCTAACCAGGGACGGGTGCCAGCTTTGAAGCGTAAGCCGCCAGGACTGCTACTCATGGCCTTGGCGGTGCAACGCAAAATACGTTGACATTGCAGATTGAGATCTTGCAAACCGCTGCTGAGATTGCGGCTTGAAGATGCGTTATTGCAGAGAGATAGGGTTTCCAGTTTCATTGCATGTGCTCCATGAATCTTTTCAGTTCATGTAGTTTGCAAGACTGGAATGACGGCGGCGTGTCAGTTTAATGGCTTATCTGTGACACAGCATACAAAGCATTGGAGCAAGTTGCTCGGGGCAAATATAGCATTGCTAAGTCGAACTACGAACCGTTGAAAAATGGTACTTAAAGAATGCGTTTACCACTGGCATCAACCAGTTTTTGTCCATCTTCTTTCGTCAATGCCGCATGTTGCGGCAGCGGCAAAATATCCAACACCCGCTCAGAAGGACGACACAAGCGCGTGCCCAGCGTGGTCACAACTATGGGTCGATTAATAAGTATCGGGCGAGCCAACATAGCCAACAGCAAGGCTTCGTCATCCAGCGCCAACTCTGCAGGGTTGGCCTCTTTTTCTCGCATGATTTCGCGTACGCTCAGGCCTGATTGCACGATTAGTTCACGCAGTTTTTCTAGAGTAGGCGGCGTTTGAAGATACTCGATGATTTTCGGCTCTTGGCCGATATTGCGAATCAACGCGAGTACGTTGCGCGACGTGCCGCAGAGTGGATTGTGATAAATGGTGATGCTAGTCATTGGTGAAATATTTTTGTAGATTTTGCGTTTAGAGGTGGTTAAAAATAAATGCTTCGATCTTTCGACTATAGTCGAACAATGACAACACAAGCGCAAAACAAAATACCCACTACGCAAAAGTCAAAGTCTGTAAAAAAAATCGCACCGAAGAAAACGCTTGCAGCAGCACCGCAAGACCAGAGCGGCCCACTACTCAGCATGGAAGAGGCGGCTGCCGTTAAAGCATTAGCGGCACTGGCCCAAGCCCAAAGACTACGCACATTTCGCGCTTTAGTTGTTGCCGGCAGTCAAGGCCTCACACCCGGTGCGATTGCACAACAGCTAGATCTTGCGCCCAGCACCCTGTCGTTTCACCTCAAAGAGTTAACTAACTCCGCACTTTTGAGCAGTCAAGCGCTGGGGCGTAATTTGATTTACCGGGTAGATTTTTTGCAAGTGCAAGCGCTGCTAACTTACCTAAGCGAGAACTGCTGCGAAGGTCAGTCCTGTGAGGTCAGCAAAACTGCGATCTGCATAAGCGCTGACGAGGTGCCAAAGCCAAAAATAAAAGTCAAAGCAAAGACGACTAAAAAAGAAACCGACAAAGCATTAACTGAGTTAGTCAAATCAGCTAAGTCGTCAACGACGACGAAAATAAAATCCACCGTCAAACCGTAAACGATTCATACCTAAAAGCGCACGACGAAATTAGTCGTCAACACCTTGTCTACTACCAACGTTTTTCAGCAACGTTTTTCCACGCCAACTCATCATGCTCACAGCTCTCATCATTTTCATCGCCACTCTCACACTGGTGATCTGGCAACCACGTGGCCTAGGCATTGGCTGGAGTGCTTCTGCGGGGGCAGCATTGGCCTTGTTAACCGGTGTTGTTCAGCCCGGCGACATTGCAGTAGTTTGGGACATCGTCTGGAACGCAACCGGCACTTTTATTGCCATCATCATCATTAGTTTGCTGCTGGATGAAGCTGGTTTTTTTGAGTGGTCGGCTTTGCATGTTGCGCGCAGTGCTGGCGGCAATGGCAAATGGTTGTTTGCGCTCATAGTGCTGCTTGGTGCGGCTGTTTCGGCCATTTTTGCCAATGACGGCGCGGCTCTGATACTCACGCCAATTGTCATGGCTATGCTGCTGGCCTTAGGTTTAACGCAGCGCACCACACTGGCCTTTGTCATGGCGGCAGGCTTTATCGCAGATGTCGCAAGCTTGCCCTTGGTCGTGTCAAACTTAGTCAACATCGTCTCAGCGAATTATTTCAATATCAGTTTTATGCGCTACGCCTCAGTCATGGTGCCTGTCAGTGTGGTCGCTGTGCTGTCGGCTCTGGCTGTGCTGCTGCTGTTTTTCCGACGTGATATTCCGGCTACTTATGCGCTTAGTCAAATCAAAGACCCAGTGCTGGCAATCCGTGACATCAACACTTTTCGCGCCGGCTGGCTGGTGCTAGGCCTTTTGATGCTGGGCTTTTTTGTGATCGAGCCCATGGGCGTTCCTATCAGCGCAATCGCTGCGGTATGCGCAGCATTACTACTTGCTGTAGCTGCGCGCGGCAAACATATCAGTACGCGCAAAGTTATGTATGGCGCGCCATGGCAAGTGGTGGTGTTTTCACTGGGTATGTATTTGGTGGTTTATGGTCTGAGCCGTCAGGGATTGACCGCACCGATTACGCGTTTGCTAGACTTTTTGGCCAGCCATGGCGTTTGGGCCGCAACGCTAGGCACGGGTTTTTTAAGCGCCCTGCTCTCGTCCATCATGAACAATATGCCGGCGGTGCTGATCGCTGCGCTGTCGATAGATGCGAGCAGCGCCACCGGCGCAGTCCGAGAAGCCATGATTTACGCCAATGTCGTAGGCAGTGATTTAGGGCCAAAAATAACCCCCATCGGGTCACTTGCGACCTTGCTTTGGTTGCATGTGCTAGCCAAGAAAGGTTTGCAAATCGGCTGGGGTTACTATTTTTTAACGGGCTTGGTATTGACGCTTCCAGTGCTGCTGCTGACGTTAGCAGCACTGGCTTTGCGGTTAACACTGGGTGCGGGATAGACGATTAAACCCATTTCACCCAAGCTAAAAAATCAACTGCGAATAGTGTTGGCTATGCGCTCAGCCCAGAGCTTGGCCATAGCCGCGTCACGCGCCTCGACCATTACCCGCAGCAGCGGCTCGGTACCACTGGCGCGTATGAGCACACGGCCACTGCCGGCCAATGCGGTCTCTGCCGCCAGCGTTTGCTCTGCCAGCTCAGTACTGGCACGCCAGTCTTGCTCGGGTTTTAGTCTGACGTTAATCAGAGTTTGCGGAAACAGCACCACATCTTCAAGCAAATCAGCGATGCTCTGGCCGCTGCGCACGCAAGCTTGCAACACTTGCAAAGCACTGATCAAACCATCACCAGTCGTGTGTTTATCCAAAGCCAGTAAATGTCCTGAGCCTTCACCGCCCAACAGCCAGCCGCGTTTTTCCATCTCTTCGAGCACATAACGGTCACCAACATTGGCGCGTACAAATTCAACGCCTTTTTCCTGCAGCGCCAATTCCACCGCCATATTAGTCATCAATGTGCCCACCGCACCGGGAACCGCTTCACCGCGCTCAAGGCGCTCTTTAACCATGAGATAGAGAACTTCGTCGCCGTTAAACAAACGTCCACTAGCATCGACTAACTGCAAGCGATCCGCATCACCATCGAGTGCAATACCGTAATGCGCTTTATTCGCCCGTACCGCTGCGATTAAGGCTTCTGGATGGGTGGCACCGACTTCGTGGTTGATATTCATACCGGTCGGCGAGCAACCAATAGAGATGACTTCGGCACCAAGCTCGTAAAAAAGTTTGGGCGCAATGTTGTAGGCCGCCCCATGTGCGCCGTCGACCACAATCTTTAGACCTCTTAGCGACAGGTCGCTGGCAAAAGTACTTTTGCAAAATTCGATGTAGCGGCCAGCTGCGTCATCTAGCCTGCGGGTTTTTCCTAGGCTGGCGGAATCCGCCCAAACCGGCTCTTCCATCAGCGCAGCCTCGACTTCGCACTCCCATTGATCATCGAGTTTGCGGCCTTGGGCGCTAAAAAATTTGATGCCATTATCGGCAAACGGGTTGTGGCTGGCACTGATAACAACGCCCAAACTAGCCCGTTGAGCCCGCGTGAGATAGGCCACGCCAGGCGTGGGCAAGGGGCCTAACAACACGACGTCAACACCCGCTGAGTTAAAGCCAGATTCAAGCGCGCTTTCAAGCATGTAGCCGGAAATACGCGTGTCCTTTCCGATTAAAACTGTAGGTCTGGCTTGACTACGCTTAAGAACCCGGCCTACAGCATGCGCTAAGCGCAGTACAAAGTCCGGTGTGATGGGCGACTGACCCACAGTACCGCGAATGCCGTCAGTGCCGAAATATTTTCTGTCCAAGCTCATGCTGGCCTCCTGTTTTTATAACGATTGTAATTTTTTTAGCGAGCTGCCTGCCAAACTTTGAGCGCTTGAACGGTCTGCTGCACATCATGTACTCTAACAATACGTGCGCCGCGTTCAACCGCTAGCAAAGCCGCCGCAACACTGGGCAGCATGCGCTCTGCATTATCAGGCAGGCCGTTAGCTGGCTGAGTATTGCTAAGACTGGCCAATGATGATTTACGCGACCAACCCGCCAAGAGTGGGTAGCCGGCAACAAGGAGTTCGTGCTGACGCGCTAACAAGGAAAAATTTTGCGCTACGCTTTTGCCAAAACCTATACCGGGGTCGAGCGTGATGCGAGCGGAATCTACGCCAGCAGCTTTTAGCGCAACTGCGCGCTGCGTCAAAAAATCCAACACTTGAGGTAATACATCACCCAGCATGGGTTGGATCTGCATGGTTTGTGGTTCGCGGTGCATGTGCATTAAGCAAACGCCACAAGATGGATGGGCAGCGACAACAGACAACGCACCGGGCTGCCTAAGCGCCCAAATGTCGTTAATGATGTCAGCGCCTAAATCTAGCGCCACCTGCATCACTTGCGACTTGTAGCTGTCCACTGAAACCGGCACTCCCAGGGTGAGCGCATGACGCAAAACAGGCAATAGTCGGGCTAATTCTTCCTCAAGTGATACTGCAATTGCACCGGGGCGAGTCGATTCAGCACCGATATCCAAAATATCCGCACCATCAGCGACGAGTTTTTCACAGTGCGCAAAAACCGATTCGAGTCCCTGGCTTGGCGCGTAGTACTGACCGCCATCAGAAAATGAATCCGGCGTGGCATTGACTATGCCCATAACGCGCGGTGAACTTAAATCAATCTGAAAGCGAGCAGTCTGCCAAACAGCAGCCAGAGTGCTGGAGTTTTGAATCATATGGTGGCTTACGAAAACGAAAAAAAAACCCGGGACAAGCCCGGGTCGGTGTGCATCAACACACTAATAATTTAATCCAGCATCAAGCCGCAGTAGGCGTTGGCGCTGCAGGTGGCTCAGCAGCTACAGCGGGAGGGCTGCCGCCATCAGGACCACTACCGCCGCCAACTGAAGCGTTACGCGGTGTCCAGTCTTTAGGTGGACGTGGAGGCTTGCCGGCAATGATGTCGTCAAGCTGTTCACCGTCAATGGTTTCCCACTCAAGCAAAGCCTTGGCCATAGCGTGAACTTTTTCTTGGTTGTCTTCAATCAGTGTGCGCGCAACGGCGTATTGCTGATCAATGATGCGGCGAACTTCGGCGTCAACTTTTTGCAGCGTAGCTTCGCTCATGTTGTTGGTCTTGGTCACTGAGCGACCTAAGAAAACTTCACCTTCATTCTCAGCATAAACCATGGTGCCCAAAGCTTCGGTCATGCCGTAGCGAGTGACCATGTCGCGGGCCAATCCAGTGGCGCGCTCAAAGTCATTACTAGCGCCGGTTGTCATCTGATGCATGAAAACTTCTTCAGCAATTCGGCCACCGAACAGCATGCTGATTTGGCTGAGCATATAGTCTCTGTCATAGCTGTAGCGGTCTTGTGCTGGCAGACTCATGGTCACACCCAATGCGCGGCCACGTGGAATGATGGTGACTTTGTGGACTGGGTCGCACTTAGGCAACATCTTGCCGAGCAATGCGTGGCCAGACTCGTGATACGCCGTGTTGCGACGCTCTTCTTCTGGCATGACCATGCTGCGGCGCTCTGGGCCCATCAAAATTTTGTCTTTGGCTTTTTCAAAGTCTTGCATCTCAACCGTACGCGCATTGCGGCGTGCAGCCATCAAAGCAGCTTCGTTGCATAGGTTAGCTAAGTCAGCGCCTGACATACCGGGCGTGCCGCGAGCAATTACACCCGGGTTAACGTCTTGGCCCAGTGGGACTTTGCGCATGTGCACATTAAGAATTTGTTCACGGCCACGGATATCTGGCAACGTGACATAAACCTGACGGTCAAAGCGACCTGGGCGCAGCAGTGCGGCGTCCAAAATATCGGGCCTATTGGTTGCTGCAACGACGATCACGCCGGCGTTGGTTTCAAAACCGTCCATCTCAACCAACATCTGGTTCAAAGTCTGTTCGCGCTCGTCATTACCGCCACCCAAGCCGGCACCACGTTGGCGACCAACTGCATCGATTTCGTCGATGAAAATAATACACGGTGCGTTTTTCTTAGCGTTCTCAAACATGTCGCGGACACGGGATGCACCCACGCCAACAAACATCTCGACAAAGTCAGAACCAGAAATTGAGAAGAAAGGAACCTTGGCTTCGCCAGCAATACCTTTAGCCAACAGAGTCTTACCAGTGCCCGGAGGACCAACTAGCAACAAACCGCGGGGAATACGTCCGCCTAACTTTTGAAAGCGTGCAGGGTCTTTCAGGAAGTCGACAACCTCTTTGACTTCTTCTTTGGCTTCGTCGCAACCGGCAACGTCAGCAAAAGTAGTCGTGTTGGTCGCTTCATCCATCATGCGGGCTTTGGATTTACCAAAACTAAACGCACCGCCTTTGCCACCGCCTTGCATTTGGCGCATGAAGTAAATCCAAACACCAATTAGCAAAAGCATTGGGCCCCAGCTGACCAACAAGGTGGTGAGCAAAGAGCTTTCTTCACGCGGTTTGACATCGAATTTAACGTCGTTTGCAATCAAGTCACCAATCAAACCACGGTCGAGGAAAGTCGCAGTCGTGCGAATTCTTCTGTCGTCGGATGTTGTTGCCAAGATCTCAGTGCCGCCTTGACCTTCGGAGATGGTCGCGGTTTTAATGCGCTTACCGCGCACCTCGTCGAGAAATTCGGAATAGCCAAGAGCAGATGCTCCGGCTGCGGTACGCGTATCAAATTGTTTAAATACGGTGAAAAGCACCATGGCTATAACAAGCCAGACTGCAATTTTAGAAAACCACTGATTGTTCAAGGATGACTCCGATGTTAGAACTCAAAACTCGACTAATGTCACGTGAAGTGATTTTAGGCCTTTAGCGCGCCTAAACCGATTCGACCGAACTCTATAGGCACTAGACCAAGATGGGATTATGCTTAATGAATAGATCGGGACAGTTGTTGAAAATGCAAATTATTTTTTCAAACCGATACCAACCAAAAAAGTTTCCGATGATCCAGAGCGTGAAGCTTTCGGCTTCATACGCTTAACCACTTTAAAACTTTCCTTAAAAAGCTTAACCATGGGGTCATATGCTCCGCCGTGGAAAAGTTTGACGACCAATGTGCCGTCAGGCTTCATATGCTGGTTGGCAAAGTCAACTGCCAACTCTACCAAATCACTGATGCGCGCAGCGTCTGCTGACTCAATACCAGAAAGATTAGGGGCCATATCAGAAATCACGGCGTCGAGCTTGCGTGGATTGTTGCCACTTTTCAATTCTTGCTCAAGTACTGCCAAAACCTCGGCTTCACGAAAGTCGCCCTGAATAAAAACCACGCCTTCAATAGGATCCATGGGAAGCAAGTCAAGCGCCAAAATTCGGCCATTGAGTTCCCCTGTCGCCGCACCGGTTGGTGATAGCTTGCGCCTCACATACTGACTCCAAGCGCCAGGTGTGCTGCCCAAGTCAACAATCCAATTACCCGGTTTGATCAGGCCTAAGGTCTCATCAATTTCTTTGAGCTTATAGACGGCACGCGCTCTATAGCCCTCGCGCTTAGCCTGTTTAACGTAGGGATCGTTAATGTGCTCGTGCAGCCAAGCCTTGTTAACTTTGCCGCCAGTCTTAGCCGGTTTGGCCGGCTTAACCAATGCTGCCAGAGGCTTTGCAGGCTTGTTAGAGGTGTTAATAGCCAGCTTTGCGCCGCCGTGAGGGGTAGCGCTGCCAGTCTTTGTGTTTGCTTTCATGGGGCAGATTGTCGTCTATTGGCACAAATACACTTTTAGTCCGCGCTATTAACCGATAATTGACGAATGGCTCAAATAATACTTACCCCCGCCCAGCGCAAAGACCACCGCTCTGAGGCACATCATCTCAATGCGGTTGTGATGATAGGCTCCGACGGCTTAACCGACGCTGTCAAAAAAGAAACCGACGCGGCGCTCAATGCGCACGGCCTGATTAAGGTACGGGTTCAATCCGACGAACGCTCAAGTCGCGAACAAATTTTTCAAATACTGAGCAATGAACTCAACGCAGCGCCGATTCAGCACATCGGCAAACTGTTGGTGCTGTGGCGCCCGATTCCTGAGAAAGAAAAGAAAATTGACGAAGACCGCATGCCGGGTCCGCGCGACATCAAAGTGCTGAAAAACAGCTCACGTTACGGTCAGCGCCCAGAAGTGCGAACCCTGCGCGTGCTGGGTAATCAGCGCTTAACACCAGGCGGCACTATCAAACGCGCGAAAAAGCCCCAATTACGCAGTGCCAAGAAAAGATCGCAAGACTGACCTTTAAAACCCGGCTTGCTGCCCACAGCTATTGAGGATGACAAATCCTCTTCTAGACTTTTCCGACCTCCCGCTGTTTGACAAAATCACACCTGATGGTGTGGCTCCAGCGATGGATCAATTACTGCAAAAATCCGAGGCTGCACTTGAAGTGGTTACAGCCGCGGATTTCCCCGCCAATTGGACGGCGATTTCTGCAGAACTAGATGTAGCGACCGAAGAACTCGGTCGCGCTTGGGGCGCAGTCAACCACCTCAATAGCGTCGTAGACACGCCTGAGCTTCGCGCCGCATACAACGCAGTGCTGCCAAAGGTGACGCAATTTCTAACCCGCATGAGCGCCGACGAGCGCTTATTTGCAAAATACAAAGCCATCAACACCGCCGAGTTAAACCCGGAACAAACCCAAGCGCACAAAAATGCGATGCGCAATTTTGTTCTCTCAGGTGCAGACCTCATCGGTCAAGACAAAGAACGCTTTGCACAAATTCAAGAACGCCAAGCCGAGCTAAGCCAAAAGTTTAGTGAAAATGCACTCGACGCCACCAACGCATATGCTTACTACGCAAGCCTAGAAGAGCTCGCTGGCGTGCCAGCCGACGTGATCGAAACCGCGCGCGAACAAGCTAAAGCAGAAGGCAAGGACGGCTACAAGCTCACTTTAATGATGCCTAGCTACTTGCCGGTGATGCAGTTTGCCGACAGCAGCGATTTGCGCGAAACCATTTCCCGCGCCTACAGCACCCGCGCAAGTGACCAAGCAGCGCAAGCTTTTATCCAATTCGATAACAGCGCCATCATCCAAGAAATCCTCGCACTGCGCTTAGAAGAAGCCAAGTTGCTGGGTTACAAAAACTACGGCGAAGTCTCAGTCGCCGCCAAAATGGCCAAGTCGCCAGAAGAAGTGATCACTTTTTTACGCGACCTCGCCTCACGCGCCAAGCCGTATGCCGAAAAAGACGTTGCCGACCTGCGCGCCTTCGCAGCCAGTCATTTAAAACTGACGGAACCAAAAACTTGGGACTACGCCTACATTAGCGAAAAACTCAAGGAAGAGCGCTACGCTTTTAGCGAGCAAGAAGTCAAACAATACTTCACCGCACCTAAAGTGCTGGCGGGTTTATTCAAAATTGTGGAGACCTTGTTCGAAGTCTCCATCCGCAAAGATCAAGCGCCGGTGTGGAAAGCCGGTGTCGAGTTCTACCGCATAGAGCGCGCCGGCCAATTAGTCGGTCAGTTCTATCTCGACAAACCTGCACGCACTGGTAAACGCGGCGGCGCCTGGATGGATGACGTACGCGCCCGTTGGTTGCGCCCAGACAACGGCAAACTGCAAACACCGGTGGCCCATTTGGTCTGCAATTTTGCCGATGGCGTAGGCGGCAACCCAGCGCTTTTGACGCATGACGACGTGACCACCTTGTTTCACGAATTCGGCCACGGCTTGCACCACATGCTGACGCAAATTAACGAGCGCGATGTCTCTGGCATTAGCGGCGTCGAATGGGATGCGGTTGAATTGCCAAGTCAATTTATGGAAAACTTCTGCTGGGAATGGGATGTGCTAAAGCACATGACAGCCCATGTCGAGACCGGTGCAGCCCTGCCGCGGCCACTGTTTGACAAGATGCTGGCAGCCAAAAATTTCCAAAGCGGCATGCAAACGCTGCGCCAAGTCGAGTTCTCGCTGTTTGACATGCTGCTGCACACTTCGCATCAGCCATCTGATGACGTGATGCTGCTGTTAAATGAAGTTCGCCAAGAAGTCGCCGTGATTCAAGCGCCGGCCTATAGCCGAACTGCTCACACCTTTAGCCATATTTTTTCTGGTGGTTATGCCGCCGGTTATTACAGCTACAAATGGGCCGAGGTGTTATCAGCCGACGCCTATGCCGCTTTCGAAGAAAGTGCCGGTGCGGGTCAAAGCACAGTCAGTGTTGAAACAGGTAAGAAATACCGTACCGCTATTTTGGAAGCCGGCGGTAGTCGCCCGGCCATGGAGTCGTTCAAAGCCTTCCGTGGCCGCGAGCCGACAATTGACGCCTTGCTGCGCCACCAAGGCATGGCAAGCTAATCCGAAAAATCTAAGCGCTAAGGCTGGAAGTTAACGCCGAAAATTAACCTGTAAAAACGTAAAATGCTCTACTATTCTGAAAAATAAAATTCGGAGCTTGTATGCGTTCACAGCTAAAAAAACTTCTAGTCCTTAGCCTTAGCCTAGCAACTTTTGCCGCAGTTAATAGCTCGGCACGAGCGCAACAAATATTTCGTATTGTCGGTGCAGACGGAAAAGTCACTTTTTCTGACCAAGCGCCTTCAAGCCAAAGCAATGCCACAGTCCAAGCTGTGACGGCAGAAAATTCGGCTGGTCAAGACAGCAATACAGCTATCAATATGCTGCCGTATGCGCTCAAGCAAGTAGCGATCAAATACCCCGTCACTTTCTACACCAGTAATCAATGCAGCGCCTGTGCTGCTGCACGCGCTATGCTGGTCGGGCGCGGTATTCCCTTTACCGAAAAAACTATTTCAACAACCGAAGATATTCAAGCCCTAGAGCGCTTGAGTGGAGACAACAGCCTGCCTTTTGCTACTCTGGGAGGGCAACAACTCAAGGGCTACGCCGAAGTCGAATGGACGCAGTTTCTAAACGCAGCAGGTTATCCCGCAGTCTCGCAATTGCCCGCTAGTTATCGCCAAATACCAGCCACGCCGCTGGTAAAAATTACCAGTGTTAGTGTCGCGCCAAAATCAGCCGCATCAAGTCCAGCTAGGCGCATAACACCCGTAACACCGGCGACGAACAATCCCAGCGGCATCCGATTTTAAATTTTAAAAATTCAGAGTTTTAACGCCATCGGCTGTGCCGAGCAGGCAGATCGAAGCTTTCTGAAATGCAAATACACCCACTGTCACCACGCCAGGCCACTGATTAACCTGCGACTCAAAAGCCAGCGGATCTGCAATGCTCAAGCCCGACACATCGAGAATGTGTTGACCGTTATCCGTCACCAGCGGCAAACCATTTTTTAAGCGCAACACTGCTGAGCCGCCTAAAGCTTCGAACTGACGCGTAATGCGTCTTGCCGCCATTGGCACAACCTCAACCGGCACAGGAAAATGCCCCAACATTTGAACCAGCTTTGAATCATCCGCAATACAAATAAATTGCAGCGACTGAGCGGCCACGATTTTTTCGCGTGTGAGCGCAGCACCACCGCCTTTAATCATGTTGCCAGCGTTGTCAATTTCATCCGCACCGTCTACGTAAACGGCTAACTCATCAACCTCGCCAGCTTCAAACACCTTGATGCCTAGGGCTTGCAAACGTTCGGTCGAAGCGACTGAGCTCGATACTGCGCCAGCAATTTTGTCTTTAATGGTGGCTAAGGCATCGATAAATTTATTCACGGTAGACCCCGTGCCAACACCGACTATGCTGCCGGCCTGAATATATTGAAGGGCGGCCTGACCGACCAGCGTTTTAAGTTCGTCTTGAGTCATGAGGATTAATTTTTTCGGTTAAAAATAATGGATTAAAAAAGACAAGAGGGCCGTCAAGCTCAGGGTTTTGCGACAATGCATAACCGCCCAACACAAGTCAAATTATCCAATGTCCCTGATACCTTACGCCCTGACCCGTCCTTTTTTATTTAGTCTTGACCCCGAGACAGCCCACGAACTCACCATGACCGGCTTAGCGCGCAGTCAGGGCACGCCGCTGGCCTTGGCGTATTGCGCCAGCCGGGTCGATGATCCGGTTGAAATTGCAGGCCTAAAGTTTCCCAATCGTTTAGGGCTGGCCGCTGGACTGGACAAAAATGCGCGCTGTATTGACGGCTTAGCCGCTATGGGGTTTGGCTTTATCGAGGTCGGCACTGTCACTCCCCTAGCCCAGTCAGGCAACCCCAAACCCCGCATGTTTAGACTGCCTGAAGCAGGCGCCATGATTAATCGTTTGGGCTTTAATAATGAAGGCCTGCAAGCTTTTCTGGCGAATGTCCAAAAATCCAACGTACGCAAAGATATATTAAAAAATCCACTGATATTGGGTTTAAACATCGGCAAGAACGCCGCCACTGCAATTGAAAATGCGGCTGATGACTACCTGATTTGCCTTGACGGCGTCTACCCGCATGCTGACTACGTGACGGTGAATATCTCCAGCCCCAACACCAAAAATTTACGCGCCTTGCAAAGTGATGAAGCACTAGACGCTCTACTCGGAAAAATCGCTGAACGCCGCGAAATACTGACCACACAGCATGGCAAACGCGTGCCGATATTCGTAAAAATTGCGCCCGATCTAGACCATGATCAGGTGCAAACCATAGCCGCAACGCTTAAACGCCATAGTATGGATGGTGTGGTCGCCACCAACACCACACTCAGCCGCGAGGCCGTACAAGGCATGGCGCACGCCCAAGAAACCGGTGGTTTAAGTGGTGCGCCTTTGCTCGAATCTAGCAATGAAGTCATTCGGCAGCTGCGCTCAGCACTGGGGAAAGCTTTTCCAATTATTGGCGTGGGCGGGGTGATGAGCGGCGCAGACGCACTTTCAAAAATTAAAGCCGGTGCAGATTTAGTGCAAATTTATACCGGGCTAATTTACAAAGGACCAGGCCTGGTTTTTGAGGCAGCCAAGCGTATCAAAAAAGGAATTTGAAATCTTCAGGCATTTGCCACCGCATTGGTTTTTACACTGTAGAAAAACCCTTAAGCGAAAAATTAGTCTTTTTGAACAGCAATATTGACTGGTTTTTGGATTAAACGCAGGCTAAGTTAGCCGCGTTTTGAAACTTCACTTGCTCGCTGACTTCAAGCTGAACTTTTTGAATCAACTCTCCATCTTCTATCCAAAGCAACTGCCCGGCCTCTAGTTGCTGCCAGCACTCATTGCGTGTCAAAGGCTGGGTAGCAATGATGCACAGCTTGTCGTTAGCTACATTGGTCAGGGCAAAATCCATGCTTAGTTCCGAGTCAACAAGTTGTGCGTTTGAAAAAGGCCATTGGCGCTGCAAATACCAAAGCCGTGTTGAGCAATGCGCAAACATGGTCTGTCCGTTAGACAGCAGAAAATTAAACACGCCATGGCAAGCGATTTTTTGGGTGACTTGGCACAAGGTTTCAAACGTCTGCTCAGGAGTGCACGGCTCACGTTGGCTGCTAGCGCGCAGGGTTTGCAGGATTTCGCAAAAAGCCCGTTCACTGTCAGTTGCGCCTACGGGAAGACAAACTCCATCAAGCGCTGGTGCATAGTTTTTTAAGTCTCCATTGTGCGCAAACAACCAATGTCGACCCCAAAGCTCACGCGTGAAAGGATGACAGTTTTCAAGTCTCTGTGAGCTGCCTTGAGTCGCCTTGCGTATGTGCGCAATCACGTTACGTGACTTGATCGGGTAGTGTTTGAGAAGTTCGGCCACTGGAGAAGTCGATGCCGGCTGGGTATCCATAAAAAGCCGGCAGGCCTTGTCTTCAAAAAATCCGACGCCGAAGCCATCTCCATGGTGGTCAGTCAGGCCGCCTCGGGCAGCAAAACCAGTGAGAGAAAACCGCACATCGGCGGGAATGGCAGAATTCATACCAAGCAATTGACACATAAAGTGATTCTATGTTTTATTGCTAGTCGCTAATTCAATACGCTGCGGTCTTTACATGTCGCGGATTCAAGTCTGAAGTGCAACTTTGAAATTAACCGTACGGGTGGGTGAGATGTGAGAGCATCCAAGCTTCCCGACTACCAAGTCAAAGTTGCCCAGAATGATTTACACACACCTCACCCGTGACGAACGTTACCAGATTGCAATCCTCGTCAAAGCAAACTTCAATCAAAGTGAAATTGCAAAAATGATGGACCGTGATAAATCGAGCATCAGCCGTGAGTTGCGTCGTAACCGCGGTCTACGAGGCTATCGCCCTAAGCAGGCAAATGACAAAGCCCAAGAACGTAGACTTGCCTGCGCCAATAGTCCTAGAGTTGCTGACTCGACATGGGCTGTAGTGGAGGAAAAGTTGGCTGAGGCTTGGAGCCCCGAGCAAATCAGCGGCCACCTCGAAGCTAGCCACCAACCCGGTGTTAGCTATGAGAGCATTTACCAGTACATCTACGCTGACAAACGCGCGGGCGGCACCTTGCATAAAACACTGCGTTGCCAGAAGACGCGAAAAAAACGCAGCAGTGGCCGTGAACGGCGCGGCACCATCTCTCGCCAGGTCTCAATAGAACTGCGACCCGACATCGTGCTTGAGCGTGCGCGCTTTGGCGACTGGGAGGCTGATCTGGTGATTGGTGCCGGGCAGAAGCAAGCACTAGTGACGATTAATGAGCGTGTCTCTCGCTATTCAATAATTTTCCACGTGCCATTCAAAACAGCGCAAGCCGTAGGGGACGCGTTAATCACTTTACTCAAACCGTTCGCTCATTGCGTGCACACTCTCACGACTGATAACGGCAAGGAATTTTCTCAGCATGAACGAATAGCTTCTGCGCTGAGTGCAGATTTCTTTTTCGCCCATCCATACGCCTCGTGGGAGCGTGGGGCGAACGAGAATATGAACGGTTTGATTCGCCAGTTTTTCCCAAAGGGGATGCGCTTTAATTGCATCACCGACGATGACATTGCTTTAGCGATGCACAGGCTCAATCATCGTCCTAGAAAATGTTTAGGGTATCGAACGCCGCATCAGGTTTTTATGGAACAGTTAGAGTCCTATCAGCATACGGTTGCACTTCAAGCTTGAATCCGCCAACCATAAACAGTAGCGCCACAGCACCCAAACCAAAAGCTATCGGCAGACCAGTTGCCAACACCAAAAGGGTGACTGCAAAGACCAAAATACCAATCCAGAGCGGGCTCATAAGTTCACTCCCGGCGCCATTCCATACGGCTCTTCGTAGCGCGTACAAACTAGCCAAATCTCAGCTAAGTATTGCAAACACAATATAAAAAGGCCTACGGGAACGGCAAGGTAAGGAATCCATAACTTGGCGCGCCAAATAGTGGAAGTCGTTTGCCCCGTTACCCACGTGTCATGCCACCAAGGAATTGAGGCATACAGAAAAAAACCACAAAAACCTAAAGCAATAAAACTACCCAAAAGATAAAGTGACAGTCTGGCCCGACCGGCAACCATCATGGGGACAATGTCCACACCGACATGGCCTCGGGTCAGCAAGATAAAGGGTGAACCTAAAAAAGTAGCACCCAAAATACAAAAAGTAGTGAATTCAGTCTGCCAAATAGATGATTGCCCCAACACAGCCCGGGTAAAAACCATTTGACAAACTACAGCAACCGCTAGCAGCAGCATGCACGCAGAGAGCACGCCGAAAAAGCGTGAAGTTCCATGAACAGCAGCCACCCAAGCTGGTAATGGCCGCAGATTAATAGTCTTACTTAACACTGAGCGCCTTCTCGATCAACTCTTTGCCACCAGGAACTTTGTCTGCAAAAAGTTTGTAGGAAGTTTTTTGCGCAACAGCGCGCCAGGCATCTGCTTGCTCGTTGGTCAATGTAATGACCTCAACATTATTCTTTTTAAAAGTACTGACCATTTCGTCAGGCGGATTCAAGCTTGAAGTGCAACCGTATGCTGATAGGACTCTAACTGTTCCATAAAAACCTGATGCGGCGTTCGATACCCTAAACATTTTCTAGGACGATGATTGAGCCTGTGCATCGCTAAAGCAATGTCATCGTCGGTGATGCAATTAAAGCGCATCCCCTTTGGGAAAAACTGGCGAATCAAACCGTTCATATTCTCGTTCGCCCCACGCTCCCACGAGGCGTATGGATGGGCGAAAAAGAAATCTGCACTCAGCGCAGAAGCTATTCGTTCATGCTGGGCAAATTCCTTGCCGTTATCAGTCGTGAGAGTGTGCACGCAATGAGCGAACGGTTTGAGTAAAGTGATTAACGCGTCCCCTACGGCTTGCGCTGTTTTGAATGGCACGTGGAAAATTATTGAATAGCGAGAGACACGCTCATTAATCGTCACTAGTGCTTGCTTCTGCCCGGCACCAATCACCAGATCAGCCTCCCAGTCGCCAAAGCGCGCACGCTCAAGCACGATGTCGGGTCGCAGTTCTATTGAGACCTGGTGAGAGATGGTGCCGCGCCGTTCACGGCCACTGCTGCGTTTTTTTCGCGTCTTCTGGCAACGCAGTGTTTTATGCAAGGTGCCGCCCGCGCGTTTGTCAGCGTAGATGTACTGGTAAATGCTCTCATAGCTAACACCGGGTTGGTGGCTAGCTTCGAGGTGGCCGCTGATTTGCTCGGGGCTCCAAGCCTCAGCCAACTTTTCCTCCACTACAGCCCATGTCGAGTCAGCAACTCTAGGACTATTGGCGCAGGCAAGTCTACGTTCTTGGGCTTTGTCATTTGCCTGCTTAGGGCGATAGCCTCGTAGACCGCGGTTACGACGCAACTCACGGCTGATGCTCGATTTATCACGGTCCATCATTTTTGCAATTTCACTTTGATTGAAGTTTGCTTTGGCGAGGATTGCAATCTGGTAACGTTCGTCACGGGTGAGGTGTGTGTAAATCATTCTGGGCAACTTTGACTTGGTAGTCGGGAAGCTTGGATGCTCTCACATCTCACCCACCCGTACGGTTAATTTCAAAGTTGCACTTCAGACTTGAATCCGCGTCATCTAACTTTTGGGATTCAGTATTGAAATAAATTTCAGCTTTTTTAGACGCTTTCATCAAGGCCGCCTTTTGCACATCGTTAAGTTTGTTCCAGCTGCGCATAGAAATAAGAACGGGCTCATACATAAACCACAGCGCGTTCTCGCCTGGCGCAGTGATGCACTTCATTTGTTCATACATTCGGAAAGACACAAAACTGCTGGTAGAGGTATCTGTACCTTGAGCTACGCCTTGTTGCATGGCGCTATAAACCTCGCTCGACGGAATCGCCACAATCGAAGCACCGGCGCCAGCCCACATTTGCGCAAAGGTTGCACCGGCCGAGCGCATCTTCATACCAACGACATCTTCTGGTGCACGAATACATTTATCCTTACCGCCAAAAGCGCCAGCCAACCATGAATCGGCCAGAACTTTTGCACCACCTTTTTCAATAATGGCTTTGATGTCTTGCATGAAAGGCGAACTATTCATACGTTGGGCATGGGCGTGACTTTTTACCAAACCAGGCATCAAAGTAGCGCCAAATTGAGGGTGAAAGCCAGATGCATAGTCCAATGGCAGCGACGTCATATCGATTTGCCCGGTCTGCATCGCCTTCCACTGCTCCTGTGCTTTGACAAGGCTAGAGCCGGGGAAAACTTTAATCGTCAAATCAACTTTGGCTGCTGCCACGTCGCGGGCAATCATTTGCACCATTTCATCTCTTACGTCGCCCTTGCCACCGGGAAATTGATGTGAAGCCTTTAGCGTGATGCTGTCAGCCAATGCAGCGGTCAGCGGTAGAGCTGCAAAAAGTAGACCGGTCAGGGCCTTGGTGAGGATATTTTTTTTCATACTGATGTCTCCTGTTTATTGTTTGAACTTAGATGTTAGACGAAGGCAGTCACTTAAAAAATCAGTATTTGCCCGACAGCAAAGCGCCAAAACCCGGCGCATAAGTGCGTAGATTCAGTCGCTTGAGCATCATGTAAGTGGTGCAAACTGCTGACGACACCACCGGCAAACCAACCCGATCTTCGATTGCTTGAATCGATGACAACGAGGGCATTTGCACGCAAGCAGAAGCGACTATGGCGTCCACGCCCTTGGTGTTTAAACGCTTGGTAATTTCAATCGGTGCGCTGGGGTTTTGGCGCCCGACTTCGAGGTTGTCTGGAATTTCTAGCGAGATGCTGTCGACGACTTCAATACCCTCAGCAGCCAGATAGTCGATCACCAATTGCGTGAGCGGTTTCATATACGGCGTGAGTATCGACACGCGTTTAGCGCCCAACACTTTAAGACCGTCAACCAAAGCACCAGCACTTGTGACTATGGGTGCGGGACCACCGGCTTGAATCGTGCGTTCATGCAAGCGTTTTTCAGAAACACGGTGGTAGCCATTACCCATGCTCATGATGGCGATCAGACAGGCATAGCCCAGCACATCAACTCTGGCATCGGCCAACTCCAAAGCGCAGCGGTCTGAATCCTTATCCATTGCAGCTAACTCTTCTTTAGTCACTTTTTGCATACGCATGCGACTGGAATGAAATGTAAACCGCTCAGACTCGACCGTCTCACGCATGCGAAGAATGGCGGGAATTTCAGTTTCCATGGTGGTGTTAGAGCTAGGCACGATTTGGCCGATGCGATAAGTGCGGTTCATCTAGAAGATCTCCTTGGTGTGACCCATTGCGAATTTAAAGTCGCAAGGTTAAACAGGCAGACTAACGCTGAAGCATCATGATTTCCAATATATTATTAGTGTCGATTAAGACTTTAAAAGTATCAAACCATGGAATTGCGCCATCTTCGTTATTTTCTAGCGCTAGCAGAAGAACTAAGCTTTACCCGAGCAGCCGAGCGCCTACACGTGTCACAACCACCGCTTAGCCTACAAATACGCCAGTTAGAAGAAGAAATAGGCGCACAACTTTTTTCACGCACCAGCCGACGAGTTGAACTCACACGTGCAGGTCATGGTTTTTTAAAAGATGCACGCGCCATCTTGAAACGGGTAGACGCATCAGTCAGCCGCGCCGCCGCCATTGACAGTGGCCTGGCCGGCAGACTGGATATTGGATTGTCGGGTTCACATTTTTTTGGACCACTGCCAGAACTAATAGCGACTTACTCCCAACAGCATCCTGACGTATCCATACTGCTGCATGAATTAGGTCCATTTGTGCAGCTCGAAGCATTGCGCGAGCGGCACTTGGATTTAAGCATTTCCCGCACGTTGGTCAATGACGTACAACTTCGCAGCACGCATTTATGGGCTGACCCAATAGTCGCCGTACTACCGCCGAATCACCCGCTTAAGCACCGCAAAAGACTTGACCTTGCTGATCTACGCAGCGAAAACTTTGTTGCACTCAAGCTTGAGACATCTGCGTTTTCTCAGCATATTCGCGACTGCTGCATGCAAGCAGGCTTCACGCCAAAAGTCGTACAGCAAGTAGCAGAAATACCCGCCATCGTCAGCTTAGTCGCCGCCGGTATGGGGATGGCATTAATACCAAAGTCGATCAGCCATCTTTACGCCGAAAAAATATGCGTGGTGCCGTTAAAAACGGGACAAATGAATTCGGATGTTTACGCGATTCAGCGCAGCGAAGAGGGGGCGAATGTGACGGCGGCGTTTGTGCGGTTTATAGCTAAGAAATAGACAACTTGTCTGTATGTAAATTGAAATTACTAGGGAAATGGAGTGTCGAAATTTTGACTAAGTTAATAAGCAGGAACAGTCCAAGATCCCAAATACAGACAATAAAAATATCGTTCACTCTTTATTTTTTGAGTCCAGTAGCCACTTGAAGTAGACCTTGGCGTCTACGCTCTAAGTTAGCAAAATTACAAAAAAAATGCTAGGTAGAGCGAATGGTCTATCAGTTTATTACTTACGACAACAATTCGAAGTTCTTGGTATTTAACAACTTCGAGCAAGTTAGCCGATTACTGAAAAATAAAGACGCCACTAGAAAACTTTAAATTAGCCAACCGCCACAGCTAACAATTTGGCTAGCAAATTTGCTAAAAAGTTAACCGACGCTTTTTACTCCAGCGCCCCACCACAACTACTACCCTGCCCCGCCGTGCAACCGTAGCAATGTCCGGCCACGCGAATCGATTGGTCTTGCAAATCGGTGTGCAGCAAATCACGCAAATGCCTACGCACACCTAACGTGCCTAAGTTGCCTAGCTGCAAACCCAATTGCTGGTTGAAGTCGCAGTCTGATAGCCAGCCTTGCCAGTCCACACTTACCGTGCTGCGGCACATCACGCCGGCTAGATTTTCTGCTTTGTAGCTGCTTTTAAGCAAATCCATATAGGTCTGAAAAGTGCCCTTGGACACCATGGTCGAGCCAAAGCGGTGAATCGGCATATTTGTCACCACGAACAAATCGTTGAACACGATTTCAAAGTGAGTCAGCAGTTCGCGTTTGTAGTCGGCTTGCAGTTGCTGCTGGTTTGGCGGCAGTGATGCGCCTTGCGGGTTAAAGACTAGATTCAAAATCAAGCCTGTGCCGGGTTTGCCGTAACCCAGTGCATTGAGTTGCTGCAAAGCTGCAATGCTTTTATCGAACACACCGTCGCCGCGTTGCTTCTCGACATTGACGGCCGAATAACATGGCATGGAGGCTACGACTTCGACTTGGTTATCTGCCAAAAACTGGGCCAGCCCCTCTTGTCCGGGTTCAAACAAAATCGTCAGGTTGCAACGGTCTATCACGCGCACGCCTAGCTTTCTTGCGGCCAGTACCAGTGGTCTAAAACCATTATTTAATTCTGGCGCACCACCCGTTAAATCCAATGTCGCTGTGCCGCGAGCAGCCAGCACTTCTGGCACCAGTGCCAACATGGCCTCGTCCATCATCTCAGTACGATTCGGGCCGGCGTTAACGTGGCAGTGCACGCAGGTTTGATTGCATTTGTAACCCAGATTTACCTGCAAGGTATCTAACTTATCTCGGCGAATCGCAGGAAAACTGATTTTCTTAAGCAAGGGCAACATGTCGTGCATAGGGTTCCAGTTTTTGAAGTTAACTTGTAAATCCGACCAGCAATGCGGCTAAACGTTCCCGTGTCTCCGGCGACATTGCGTTTGGGTGTGTGAGCAATGAGTTTTGCATCGCGCTGTGCGCCAAACTGATGGGCTGCTCAGCACCTAACAAACGAATCGCCTCCGCTAAAACATGTTGCGCACGGCTGGCGTTTTGTGTCAGGTTGGCCATGGCTAAGCTAGCCGTGACATGCGCTTCTACTGGGTGCCAGCAGTCAAAATCTGTCACCATGGCCAGTGTGCTGTAGGCCATTTGCGCTTCTCGAGCGAGCTTGGCTTCTGGCATATTCGTCATACCAATCACGCCTGCGCCCATGCTGCGGTAATAGTGCGATTCGGCTTGTGTAGAGAACTGCGGCCCTTCAATACAAACATAGGTACCACTGGTGTGCAGCGCAAGGCTACGGCTTGTCTTTGTAGGCTCGTCCTCTAAAACGCGGCGCACAGCACGCGCCAAAATGTCGGCAGTCGCTGCGCAAACCGGTTGCGCCATCGAAAAATGAGCGATCGCACCACGGCCAAAAAAAGTGCTTTCGCGACCTCGGGTCAGGTCTATGAACTGGTCTGGCAGCACCATGTCCAAGGGACGAAAGTCCTCTTTAAGCGAGCCCACAGCAGACACTGATAACACATAGCGCACACCGAGTTGTTTGAGCGCATAAATGTTGGCGCAATAAGCCACCTCAGAAGGTAGCAGACGATGACCACGACCATGGCGCGCCACAAAAGCCACAGGCACACCATGTACGCGGCCAATCACCAGCGGATCGGACGGCATACCAAACGGCGTGTTGATCACCGCTTCCTGCACATCTTCGAGCGCATCCATTTGATAAAGACCGCTGCCGCCTATAACGCCAACCAGTGCTTGGTTCATGATTTTTCCTTGGAAGCTTGGTAGTAAAAGACGGCCATAAAAATTGCAAGTCAGAAGCTGATGTAGGCTGAAGTGTAGGCAAAAAATCAGACCTTAAGCATAAACAAATAATGTGCTGTTCATGCGTTTTCTATGCGCAACCAATGCCTAACTAATGCCTAATTAATGCGCAACTAGCACCCAACTATTGCGCCATCGCACGTCGACTTAGGTAGCTTAAACCATCGACTAACACCACCAACAGCAGCATAGCCAGCAGCACCGTACTGGTCTTGTCCATTTGAAACAAACCCATATGAAAAGCTAACATCTGACCCAAACCGCCGGCGCCGACCACGCCTAGAACGGCAGCGGCGCGGATATTGTTTTCCCAGCGATACAGCGTGTAGCTGATAAGCTGAGGTAACAACTGCGGCAGCGTGGCATAGGTAAAAACACCAGCGCTTGAAACCCCACGCAACCTAAGCGCAAAGGCTGGACCATCGGGCGCGTTCTCTAAACTTTCGGCAAACAGCCGACCTAGAACACCGGTGGTGTGCAGTGCGAGTGCCAAGGTTCCAGCCAAAGGGCCAAGGCCAGCAGAAATGAGTAGTAATGCGGCCCACACCAGCTCAGGAACACTGCGCAAAGCATTGAGCAACAAACGCGTGGCTGAGCGCCATCGCGCCTTGTCATCGGCATGGGTTTTGGCCGCTGGTATAGCCAGAAGCAATGCAGCTATAGCGGCTAGGGCCGTACCCAAAGCAGACATGGCCAAGGTCTCTAGGGTTGCCCAGCCAATCTGGATGAGAAATACCGGGTCTAAATCAGGCACCAGCAATTCGACCACGAAGCGGCGCATACGGCCTAATGATTCGGGTAATAAAAACTGCGCCCATTGCAAATCCAAGGACCAAAAACTAATCGTGACCAGTAGCAAAACGGCCAGCACAAACCAGCAAGCCCGGCAGCGTGCATCAAACATGGGTGGGGGCAAAGGCCGGTTCATGCTAAGCCCTCACGCAGCCAACCGCTGACTTTATCGGACAGCCACACCAAGGCCATAAAGACCAGCAGCATGGTGGCCACTTCAGAGCCGTTAAACATCTTCATAGAAGAATCCATCAACTGACCCAAGCCACCCGCGCCCACAAAGCCCAGCACGGCTGAAGATCGAATCGCACACTCCCATCGGTAGACGGTATAGCTGGTCAGTTCAGCGGCACTTTGCGGCAACAAGGCATAGAAAAAAGCTTGTAGTCGTCCTGAGCCATTGCGCATCAAGGCCTGGGTCGGTTGGGCGTCGCTAGACTCCATGA
Organism: Polaromonas vacuolata; assembly: GCF_012584515.1. Classification (NCBI taxonomy): domain Bacteria; kingdom Pseudomonadati; phylum Pseudomonadota; class Betaproteobacteria; order Burkholderiales; family Comamonadaceae; genus Polaromonas; species Polaromonas vacuolata. The sequence goes on from NZ_CP051461.1 coordinate 2,339,781, forward strand.
TGTCGCCGTAGACCTTGCCCAGCATGCCGGAGTAAGTCAGTGCAATCGCTAACACGCCACTGGTTGGACCCAAGCCCACCACGCGCACAAAAATCAAGGCCCAAATAAGTTCTGGCACGCTGCGCAGCACAATCAAAATCCAGCGCACTAGCTGACGCAGCGACGCCGGCAACACATCCACGCGGCCAGACAGCGCAGACAGCGACAAGGTGCGCACCGACAGCAATGCAAAGGGAATCGCCAGCAACATGGCCAGGGTTAAACCGGCTGTTGCAATGGCTACCGTGCGCCAAGTTTCTTTGAGCACCAACAACAAGAAATCAGGCTCTACCTTGGGCGGGAAAAAATCCCCCACAAAGCGCAACGTAGGCGTGAGGCTTTCTGGCGTAAACAGTACCCAAGGCTTGAATTCAGCCAGCACCAGCATGGGCCAGGCGATAACCAGCCCAGCTAGACACCAAAAAATCCGGCTGCGCCAAGCAGGGTCGGTGCGGCGTGGTTGCGTATTACTTTTGAAAGAGCTCACCGGCATTGCATGGCTACCCGTGCGCGTGGCGCGGGCACGTCATCCATCCTGGGCGCTGGACCTGTGAGTTCTTCAAGATTACTCGCGTATAACGATTGCAAAATCGAGGGACTGACTTCTGCGGATGGCAAGTCAAAAACCAATTCACCGCCGCGCAAACCGACGATGCGCGGGAAATACGCCAAAGCCATCTCCACATGATGGAGCGACGTTACCAAGGTTGCGCCACGCTCACGGGCCGCATCGCAAATCGCTTGCAAAGCTTGGCGGGCACGTTCAGGGTCTAACGCAGAGAGTGGTTCATCAACTAGTAGCAGCGAAGCACTAGACGCCAACATTCGGGCCAGACCTACGCGTTGGCGCTCACCGCCGGATAACCGGTCAACTCGCTCAAAGAGTTTTTCTGACAGATCAAACTGCGCCAGTGCGGCATCAGCCAAATCCGTCTCACGCGGGTAAAACAAGCTTTGCAGCGAATACCACAAACTCATCTCTGGCAAACGGCCAGCTAGCACAGCACTGACTACCCGTTGCCGTGGTGGCAGTGGCGGTACTTGGGGCGCTAAAAAAACCTGTGCGCGCTGGCGTTTAAGCGCCGAACTACCGAGTTGCCAAGGGTCAACTCCATCCATTTCAAAATTGCCTTGCTCCGGCCTTTGGGCGCAGGCTAGCAATTGCAGCAACGTGGTTTTACCCGCGCCAGACGGCCCAATAATGGCCAATTGCTCGCCACTCGCTAGCGCCAAGCTAATGCGAGTTAACGCATCAGACGCCGCTGCCACTGCTGCCGGATGGCGCGCTGAGCAGGAATGCAAATCAAGCTTCATGCGCTACATCCAATCGAAACAAACACACGCATTATTTGAGCAGACCGGCGCTGCGCGCTGCCGTCTCAATGCCTTTGTAGTTTTCGGCCTTAGTGGGCACAAAACGCGTGGCGCGCTGCAAATCAAGAATGGCTTTACCTTCAGCGGTATTGGGGGCCAGGTCGAGAAAGGCTTTGGTGATTTTTTCTTTCAGCGCGGCTGGCATGTCGGCATGCACCGTCCAGTTGTAGTCGTAGTAAGTCGGCGTGGTGAAGATCACATGCACTTTGGCTGGATCAACTTTTTTATCCAGTACGAATTTTTCCCACACCGAGATATTCAGCGCACCCACATCGACCTTGCCGGCCGCAACTGCAGCGATAGTGGCATCGTGCGCACCAGAGTAAGCCACGCGCTTGAGGTCTTTCTCAGGATCGATTTTTGCTTCAAGCAAAAAACTGCGCGGCATCAAGTGGCCAGAGGTGCTGGACTGCGAGCCAAAGCTCAAAGTCTTGCCTTTGAGGTCAGCCAATGTTTTGATTGCTGGGTCGCTGGTGATGAACACTGAGCGAAATTTTGTATCTTCTTCACGCTGCACCAAAGGCACTACTTTGCCACCCGAGCGCTGTTGAGCTTGGACGAAAGTAAAGCCGCCAAACCAAGCCATATCCACTTGCTTATTAGCCAGCGTTTCAACTGCCGCTGCGTAGTCAGACACTGGCGTGAACTCAACCTTCATACCCAGTCTTTGTTCTAAATACTTCACCAACGGACCGGCTTTGCGCGCCAACTCAGTCGGCGACTCATCAGGAATGGCGGTGATTTTAAGAACTTGCTGGGCTTGCTGCGCTTGCGCTGGCAGGACGGTCATAGCGCCTAAGAACAAAAAAGCACTGGAAACCAGTGTTTTTAGTGTGTTGGCTAGGTTGAGTTTTGACATGAAGTAAATGTGTTTTTGAGTTAAAGAATTTAAAAACAAGCGTCATTACAGCGTGAATGCCAAGGGCTTGCTTAAGCAGGGAATTAATTCAAGAAGATGGGATGTTGAGCCGCTCATGTTTTGGGGTTCAATTTTTTAGTGCTCAATTTGCGCCGAGCATGACTTTGAGATAACTGAGTTCACTGCTACAAGCGCTGAAAGCACAAATTGATAACAAAAAATTATTACAAAAACTTTGCAGCTAGCTAAATTGATAGCATGAACCGCAAACAACTCAAGACTCTTGATGCGTTATTTACAAAACCTACTACGGCATCAATGAAATAGGCTCGTATTGAGTCATTGCTGATTGCTGATTGCTGCAGGATATTTAGTTATAAAAGGCCGCGGTTCACGAGTGCGCTTTGTACAGGGGTCAAAAATAGCCACCTTCCACCGACCGCATCCGGCGAAAGAGGCCAAACAGTAGCAAGTCGAAGACGCTAGTCATTTTTTAACCGCTATTGGAATAAGGCCATGAACACCATGACCCATATGGGACAAACAGCACGAATTGAATTCGACGATAAAGACAATATTTTCGTCGGCCGTCTGCTCGGCATTACAGACAGCATTAGCTATCATGCGGATACGGTTGTAGCACTCCGTCAAGCTTTTGTAGAGGCGGTCGACGACTATATTGAGACCTGCGCGAAGATTGGCAAACCGGTAGAAAAACCGGCCAATGGAAAAATCTTGCTACGCGTACCACCGGAGCTGCATAGCGCCGCATTGATTGCGGCTGAGGCAGCGGGAACAAGCTTAAATCAGTGGGCTACAAAAGCACTTCATCAAGCCGCATACGTAATAGATTGAACAATCGCCAACCGTTTCCCAATGCCAAAAAACTGGCGTTGAAATACAAACTTCGCTCGCACACCAATGCGCGCGCCACAAGAAGTTAGATATTACAAATTCAGCTTTTAGATCCGCTCAATCACCGACAAGTACGAAACCCAGCATGAATATCATTGCGTTCAGGGGTAAAAAAATTGCGTAAACGTGGATGTGCCAAGCTGGGTGCAGTCGCCAAGCTCGCGCCACGCAGCACGGGTCGATCGTCAAACCAAGGCGCTGAGTAATCACGGTAAGGGTGAATTTCAAAGCCCGGGTAAGGCTGAAATGAACTAGCAGTCCACTCCCACACTTCGCCCCACACAAACTCTGGCTGCGTCATGGCTGCGCATTCCCATTCGGCCTCGGTAGGCAAGGACAAACCGGCCCAGCTGCACCAAGCTTGAACTTCAAAAAACGAGAGATGCACGGCGCGGGCATTGAGGTCTAACGCCTGCCAAACACCAAAGCGCTGGCATTGCCAGCCGCCATCTTGAAGCCTCAGGTAAAGCGGTGCGGTGAGTTTTTCTGCCGCTAACCAGTCCCAACCTTGGGCCGACCACCAACGTTTATCGGTGTAACCGCCTTGTTCCACAAACGGCAAGAAGCGCGACCAGCTCACGCACTGACTGTCCATCTCGCGCTGTTGTATCGCGACGCTATGGGCGGGCAGTTCGTTGTCAAAGGCAAAGCCAGTCCCATCACTACCTAATTGCCAATTGCCCGCAGGCAGCGTGAATGTGGCTGGGCCATCGATTGGGCGCGCAACTGGCTTAGCAAGCAAGTCAGACGAGAGTGCAAAGCCCATGGCTTGGGCCATGTAGACCGCGGCTTCGCAGTGCATGTCTTCATGCAGCAGCGCCAAACGGAAAAAGTAAAGCGCTTGGTCGTCCTCTGGGCTTTGCGCTAATAAGGCCAAAGTCCTAGTCAAACCGGCCTGCAAATCTGCACGCGTTGCATCTATGGTGGGCAAAGCAAAATCCCACCGCGCTTGGTGTGAGATAAGGCTAGAGTTGTACAAATCATCATCGGTCACACCATTGACCAGCGAGCGCGGCGCGCTGTGAACGCAAGCTGAGTCATACGCCGTCCCTAAGGCACGCTGGGGATTACGGGCAATCCAATAGTCCTGAAACCAGCCCAGATGGCCAAGCTCCCATCTAGGCGGATTGAGCTGCGGGCTGCGCGGGACGGGCAATGCGTGGCCTAAAGCGACTTCATAGCAGTCGAGTAATGCCAAGCTGCGGGCACGGGTAGCGCGCAGTAAAGCGGCTAATTCAGTGCTACTAGCATGGCGTGCAGCATGGGCGGTCTGCCATGGCTTAGTGGAGGGCTTTGCTGAAACTGGCATCATCACGACATTCTATGAAACAAAAAATTGTCATTATCAGCCCTGCATTGAAAGCCGCGAACAACGGCAATTGGCAAACCGCCAACCGCTGGCAAAAGATGCTCAGCCCGTATTACCAAGTGCGAATTAGCCAGAATTGGCCGGATGGACCCGAAGCTCAGCACGACAAAGTCATGCTGGCTTTGCACGCACGGCGCTCGGCAAGCTCAATTGCCGCTTGGGCTAAAGCGCATGCGCCTAGCCAAGCGGCAAACATCAGCAGTCCTGGATTGGCCGTGGTTTTAACCGGCACAGATTTGTACCGCGACATCCACGAAGACGCGCAAGCTGCGCATTCCCTGGAATTAGCGCAGTGCTTGGTAGTACTGCAAGAATGTGGCCCAGAGGCACTACCCGAAGCGCTGCGCGAGCGCGCCATGGTGATGTTTCAATCCACCAGTGAGCGCCGTGCTTTGGTCAAAACCCAGCGCCACCTGCGGGTCGTGATGGTCGGCCATTTGCGGGATGAAAAAACCCCGGAAACGCTGATGAATGCAGCGCGGCTAATCGCGCCAAACGAAGGCATATTGATTGACCACATTGGTGCGCCGCTTGACGCAAACCTGGGTCAACTGGCCGAAGCCACGGCAGCGGATTGTCCACATTACCGTTGGCTAGGCAGTCTCAGTCACGCGCAGACACGGCGGCGGATTCAGCAAGCCCATTTATTAGTCCACACCAGCCGCATGGAAGGCGGCGCCCATGTGGTGATGGAGGCCGTGCGCAGCAACACACCCGTGTTGGCTTCCAACATTGATGGCAATCGCGGCATGTTGGGCGCAGATTACGCCGGCTATTTTGACTGGAACAACGCCGAGCAACTGGTCAGTCTGCTACGCCAAGCCCGAGCCAGCCAAAGCAACAACAACGATGACAGCGATTTACTAAAAACGCTGCAAGCGCAAAGCCATCAACGCGCCGCCTTGTTCGCGCCTGAAACAGAGCAAGCGTCGCTGCTAAAACTGGTGGCTAATTTACTCAATACTTCTTCGAACACAATTACCTGATGCAAAAATCAACCCAAGCCATAGCCCGCGATATCGTTTTAGTCGGCGGCGGCCACAGTCACGTTGGCGTGCTCAGACGCTTTGCCATGAAGCCAGAACCCGGCGTGCGTTTGACCCTGATCTGCACCGATGTGCACACCCCCTACTCCGGTATGTTGCCCGGCTACGTGGCCGGTCATTACGACTATGACGACGTTCACATAGACCTAGGCCGGCTGGCAGTATTTGCCGGCGCACGGCTTTACCGCGACGAAGTCATAGGCCTAGACCGCAGCGGTCAGCGCGTGCTGTGCCGCAATCGCCCAGCCGTGCCGTATGACTTGCTGTCCATCAACATAGGCTCTACACCACAACTCGCTGGGGTCGAGGGCGCAGAGCAGCACGCTGTCCCAGTCAAACCCATTTATGCCTTTAACCAGCGCTGGCTGGCGCTGCTAGCGCGGGTGCGTCAGCATACCCAAGGCCCACTGCGTATTGCAGTGGTGGGCGCGGGCGCAGGTGGTGTGGAATTGCTGCTGGCCATGCAATACCGCTTGCTCAATGAATTCAAAGCGCTGGGCCGCGACCCCAAACTGTTGCAATTTATTTTGCTGGGTGCCGATGCCGAAGTTTTACCCACCCACAATGCCGGTGTCAAACAGCGCTTTACGCGCGTGCTAAGCGAGCGCGGCGTAGCCATGCATTTAGGCAGCGAGGTCACCCGGGTTGAGGCCAATACGCTGATATGCGCCACGGGAGAAATCGTCACAGCCGACGAAATCATGTGGGTCACCCAAGCCGGCGGTGCGCCTTGGCTTAAAAAAACCGGCTTAGATCTGGACAAAGGTGGCTTTTTAATCGTCAACGATTGCTTGCAAAGCACTAACGACGAACGCGTGTTTGCAGCTGGCGATATTGCGGCAATGCAAAACTACCCGCTGCCAAAAGCCGGTGTCTTTGCCGTGCGCCAAGCCAGACCACTGGCCGACAATATGCGCCTTAGCCTGCAAGGTAAACCGCTAAAACCGTACCACCCGCAAACCAATTGGTTGGCATTAATTAGCACCGGCGACCGCTATGCGGTAGCGTCACGCGGTGCCATCGGTTTTGCCGGCGCTTGGGTCTGGCGCTGGAAGGATTGGATTGACCAGCGCTTTATGCGCAAGTTCTCTGATTTCGAAGCCATGGACGAGCACAGCCAAGCCGCAAGCTCTAAAAGCGCAGCTAGCGCAACCACCTCCTTGGCACTGAGCCAAGAAGAATCCCAGCAAACCATCTCTGCGATTGCCATGCGCTGCGGCGGCTGCGGGGCAAAAGTCGGCGCCAGCGTATTGAGCCGAGCACTGGGCAATTTGCATGTGATTGACCGTGAAGACGTACTAATTGGCCTGCATTCCCCCGACGACGCCGCCGTAGTGCGCGTGCCACCGGGCAAAGCCATGGTGCATTCGGTTGACTTTTTCCGCTCCTTTATCGATGACCCCTACATCTTTGGCAAGGTCGCCGCGAATCATGCGCTCGGCGATATTTTTGCCATGGGCGGCGAAGCACAAACCGCCACCGCGATTGCCACCGTCCCGCCGGGCTTGGAAGCCAAGGTTGAAGACGTGTTGTTCCAGATGATGACGGGTGCAGTTGAGGTGCTCAATGAAGCCGGCTGTGCCTTGGTTGGTGGCCACACCGGAGAAGGCAGCGAATTGGCATTAGGTTTTGCCATCAACGGCTTGATTGACGAAAACCTCGATCAGATCTTGACCAAAGGCGGCATGAAAGCTGGCGACGTGTTGATACTCACCAAGCCCATAGGCACTGGCACTTTGTTTGCTGCTCACGCAAGACTGGCCGCGCGCGGTCGCTGGATTGATGCGGCGCTAAAGTCCATGGTGCAGTCCAACCGCATAGGTGCAATTTGCCTGCGTAAATATGGTGCGACAGCTTGTACCGATTTGACTGGCTTTGGTTTGCTTGGCCACTTGGTCGAGATGACCAAACCTTCTGGCGTTGACGCCGAGCTGAGTTTGTCTGCATTGCCGCTGTTAGACGGTGCGCTGGAATGCGTAAATGCCGGCATTGTGAGCTCGCTGCAACCGGCCAATGTGCGCTTGCGTCGTGCATTGCGCAACCAAGAAGCGTTTGTTAAAAACGAGCGCTATCCCTTGATTTTTGATCCGCAAACCGCGGGTGGATTACTCGCTAGCGTGCCGGCAGATAAAGTCCAAGCCTGTATTGCTGAGCTAAAAGAATTAGGCTATCCGCACACTGTTGTTATTGGACGAATATTGGAACAGGGCGAGGCGATTGAGCCGATTTTGTTAGTTGATTAAGACACTTTATGCCGCCTCAAAAAAGGCATAAAAAATTCGAATTAAACGTTCAAGCCAAATTGCTCACATGCGCACTGACCACGCGCCAACCATCCGCTGTACGCAGCCAAGTCTGGCTTTGCCGGCCCGGCCGTGCGCTGCCGTCGCGTTGAAACTCTAGGTTGACAGTGGCCATGTCTTGGCCGTAGCTGGTGATCACACTGCGTAGCACGGTGCGCGCCAGCCCCACCGCTGGTCGGCTGGCACGAAACGCACAGATGGCTGCATAGCTATAAAGATTTTCGCCAGCGCCATAGCGCAGCGTGTGTGGGCTGTTCCAGAATAATTCGTCGAGCACAGCAACGTCATTACTCACCAAGGCCTGCTCGTAGCGCTCACTTTGCACTTGCACTTCTGCAAGCACCTGCGGCAGATTAATCTCCATGTGGCTGTGGGTTGTCATATCAAAAATTAACCGTTTTAAGTTTTGCCAAGCCGGCTGTTTGCAGCACAAGCGCTGCGCGCAAGGCTAAGTCTTCGCGCCAAGGCGCAGCAATAATTTGCACACCGATTGGCATGCTGTCTGTTGATGTCGGCCACATCGGTGCGGCGACTACCGGACAGCCGGCGAACGAAATTGGCTGAGTCAGCAAACCCATGGCCGCACGGCAAGGATGCTGCGTGCCATTGATATCTAAAAAATCAGTCCCAATCACAGGCGCACTGACCGGCGTGGCGGGTGCTAACAACACATCCCAATCTTTGAACAAAGCATTCACGCGATCACGGTAGCTGCGTCTAAAACGTTGCGCAGTTAAATACCAATGCGCGGGTTGCAAGGCGCCAGCAATAAAGCGGTCAACTGAAAGTGGCTCAAATTCAGCGCTATGCTGGCGCAAATCGTCCAAGTGCAAACTGCCGCCTTCGCTAGCGGTGATGATAAAAGCCGCGGCTCGGCCAAGTGCCGCATCTGGCCAAGTTACGGTATCCACAGCGCCCAAAGCTTTAGCCGCAGCCGCCACCACTTCACGCGCAGCAGCAGTTGCGTTGTCATGAAAATAGCCATCCAAAATACCCACGCGCAGACCTTGCATGCCGCGGCCTAATTCGCCACTGGCGAGCTGCACGCGAAGCGCGTGACAACCCGGGTCTAGCGCATCCGGGCCTTGCAACACGTCATAGGCCAGCGCCAAGGATTCCAGACTGTCCGCAAACGGGCCGAGGTGATCTAGGCTGTGCACAAAGGGGTAGCTGCCGCGGCGCGAAAGCCTGCCAAAAGTAGGTTTAAGCCCCCAAACACCGCAAAGGGAAGCCGGCACGCGGATAGAGCCGTTGGTGTCCGAGCCCAAGCTAATACTCACCTGCCCGGCCGCAACCGCAGCGCCGCTGCCGCCCGATGAACCACCAGCAATCCGACTCGCAACTTTATCGTGTGGGTTGCGGGTTGGGCCGTAGTGCGTGTTCTCGGTGGTAAAGCCGTAGGCGTATTCGTCCATGTTCAAGGAACCCACCAACACCGCACCGGCAGCCTGCATTTGCCGCACCAAAAAAGCATCGCTCTGCTGCGGCGCATGGCGGCGGTTGATGATGGAGCCAGCTAAGGTGATTTCGCCGGCCACGTCGTAGAGATTTTTCACGGCATAAGGCACGCCCGCTAATGGCGGCAAAGCCGCACCGCTGGCGCGCAGAGCATCAATCGCATCAGCCTCCCTCACAGCCCGATCGTGGTGGCGACTGGTGAATGCGTTGACTTGACCATCACTCTGATCAATACGCGCCATGCAGTCATTGAGCGCTTGGCGCGCGCTGAGCTGGCCGGTCTTAATGGCTTGGGCTAAGGCCATTGCGTTCATAGGTTTTTCAGATGACGTTTGGCTCATAGCGATTTGTCCTGCTGTTCTTGCGTGGCCTGCAATGGAAACGCTAGCGGGCAGTAAATCTCAGCCAATTCATGATCCGGCGCGAGTTTGAGCGCATCGAGTTGCTGAGCCATTAAAGCCGTGCGCTCAAGTTGCTGGGCCACGCGTTCAGCCTGCGCTGGTGCTAGCGATAATCCCAGCAGTGCAGCGCTGTTAGTGACATAAGCAAGCATCTCAAAGTCTGATGTTTGACGGGGGATTTGATCTGCCATTTAACGCCTCACTTCACGTTGGAAAATCTCTAGGCTGCGTTTTTTTGCAGCGATAAAACCGGGTTCAGTTAAGGTCTCAACCGTGCGTGGGCGCGGCTCGTCATAGCGCAGTATTTCTGCGACTTTGGTTGGCCTTTTAGTCAGTAGCAAAACTTCGTCGGCGAGGTAAACCGCTTCTTCCAAATCGTGCGATACCAGCAGCATGGTGGTGCCGGTTTGCATAAAAACTTCTTGCAACTTTTCACGAATGAAAAGCGTCATTTCAAAATCCAGCGCAGAAAACGGCTCATCTAAAAATAACACCTCAGGCTTGGGTGCCAGCGCCCGCATGATGGAAGCGGTTTGCTGCTGGCCACCCGACAACTCATAAGGAAAGCGATTTAAATCAAACTTCACATCAAAGGAAGCCACCAACTCAGCCATGCGTCTATCGACTTCAAGCTTGGATTGCCCGGCTAATTTAAGCGGATAAGCAATGTTGTCTATGGTGCGCATCCACGGGAAAAGCGCTTCACGGTAGTTTTGAAAAACGTAGCCAATGCGCGTGTCTTTGAGCGATTTACCGTCAAATAAAATCTCACCAGCATCAATTGGCACCAGCCCGGCAATCATATTAATCAGGGTTGATTTGCCGCAGCCGTTAGGGCCAAACACCGAGACGATTTTGTGCTTAGGAATATCTAAATCAAAGTTTTCATACAGCGGCCAGCCAGCAAAATATTTAGTCAAGCCGCGAATGGTGATATGCGTGCCAGCCGGCCCTGGCCGAAATGGCGCGACCGGAATATCCGCAGAAAAAGGCGCGTTAAGAACTCTACTCATCTTCCACTCCAGTGAACAATACGGCGCTCAGCCAATAAAAATAAAATATTCAAACCGTAGCCCAAAGCACCGGCAGCCAAAATCGAAGCATACATATCGCGCACATTAAGCACCTGCTGCGAATTGATAATGCGGTTACCCAAACCGCTGTCCGCGCCAATAAACATTTCCGCCACAATCACAATCACCAAGGTCATAGACACGGCCGAGCGCAATCCGACAAAGCTTGGCTGCAAGCTTTCCCAAACCAGCACATCGCGAAAAATTTGCCAACGCGAAGCACCCATTACCCGGGCCGCCATGACGCGTTGTTTGCGCGCATTCATCACACCGTAAGC